>CALRKB020000003.1:0-170803 GCA_943367755.1 Rhizobium sp. Q54
CGAAGTCGGACATTCCTGGTTTAACCGCTTCCGTGGGGTATTGATTCGTTGGGCAAAGTCATCCCAGTCTTATTTGGGATTTGTCCAGATTGCGGCTTGTTTAATTGTCGGTCGTAAACTCCTAGTATTTTCCGGATAGGCTCTAAGCACTACTTAATAATAGCCACCACGACGATTGTAGGCTTCCTGGCTATTGCCAATATCCCGACGGATTTGCCACAGGTTCCAACCATTGTAGTACTGATTGATATAGTGACTGAGCCCTTCTCCATCAGCATTCCGACCTAACTCTTGTTGATAAATTTGG
Organism: Rhizobium sp. Q54; assembly: GCA_943367755.1. GTDB lineage: Bacteria > Cyanobacteriota > Cyanobacteriia > Pseudanabaenales > Pseudanabaenaceae > PCC-6802. The sequence goes on from CALRKB020000003.1 coordinate 308, forward strand.
TTTATAGCGCGTGCTAGGTCAGAGTTGTAGCCATAGCTGTAGTTGTTATAGGGGCTGTAAGTGCGGTAATTGTAGCTAAAGTTGTTATAGGGGCTGTAGGAGCGGTAATTGTTGTAGTTGTAGTTGTAGTTGTTATAGGGTCTGTAAGTGCGGTAATTATAGTTGTAGTTATGTGGACTTGGGTTATAACGGTTATAGTCGCGGCGAGGCTGCACGTTTTGGCATTGCAGATGATTCCCACTCTGCCAACACCTGGTTTGTGCTTGTGCGGGTTGCCAGCCTCCTAGAGTAAGAGCAGCAGCGATCGCAGCCAGGCCAGTAGCAACAAATTTTTTCATTGCTTTACCTCCAGAGAACTCTCTCTACTTCTAGGATACTAATTTTTTTAGATAATGGTGTTTGGCAATCGCACCTCTGCCAGAGAGCAATTGCAAGCATTCCTGAGTAAGAAAGAAGCTAAATAGCGATTAGGAAAAATAAAGAGTGATTTGAATCATCGATCGCCAGTAAGCTCGATCGCCATCTCAACTATTTTTAAGCCTTAAATTTAGTTCAATAGGACTTAAGCATCGCGCCCTATAAAAACAGAAAGGCGAGTTTGAGGACACAGCCCCAAACCTAGCTTAGTCTGGGTTTCCTTTTTCATTGCGTAAGTCCTGGTCAATACAATTGCAAGGTTTAGGGTAAAAGTGATGGCTGAAATCGGACAAATATTAAATGGACGTTATAGATTAACAAAAGCTCTTGGTTCAGGTGGTATGGGGTTGACCTATATCGCTGAAGATATGAGGTTACCTGGACAACCCAAGTGTGCGATCAAACATTTACGACCTCCTACGGCAGATCCCCACACCCTGTTAACGTTCAGGACTCTGTTTAAGCGAGAGATTGATGCCCTAAGACAGTTGAGCGATCATGACAAGATCCCGCAACTAATTGATGATTTTGAGGAAGCAGGCGAATTTTATCTCGTACGCGAGTACATTGAAGGACATCCTTTGAGAATGGAAATGGCACTGGGGATTCGTTGGACCGAGCCTCAGGTGATTGAGATGCTACAAGAAGTGCTGTCAATCTTAAATTTTGTCCATAGTCAGGGAGTAATTCATCGCGATATTAAGCCCGATAATATTATCCGTCGCCAAGCAGATGGCAAGTTGGTGTTGATTGACTTTGGTGCTGTCAAGCGGCTGAGCATACAGCCTGGAGGATCGCCACTGGTAAGCGCCACAAATGTAGTTGGCACCTTCGGCTATATGGCTGGCGAGCAAGGACAAGGTAGACCCAAACTGAATAGCGATCTTTATTCCCTGGGTATTGTTGGCATCCAGGCACTCACTGGTCTGCTATCAACCCAGTTCCAGGAAGACGAGCAAACAGGAGAACTGATCTGGCGGCATTCTGTTTCAGTTAGCAATGGGTTGGCAGCGGTTCTAACTAAGATGGTAAAAACTCATTTTAGAGATCGGTATCAGTCTGCCACTGAGGTATTACGAGACTTAGGACAATTTGCGCCAAGTCTAGTACTTGCGGTCACTGCACCTGAAATTGAGCAAAGCTACGCAACGCCCAATGTCGTACCTTCAAATATCAGAATATCAGCGAATTCTGCACAGCCCGAACCAGATTTTTCGTCACATCCTACAGTGCTTGGTCTCCAACTATCGGAAGCGATCTCCAAACATTACAACTCCAAAGCCAATCCTCCGGCTAAAGGGAACAACCAGTCAAATTTGGCGGTGCCTACCCATCCGTTGGCAAATCAGCCCTCGGCTGGCCACAATTCACCACCATCACCTATCCCACAACCAATCCAATCGGCTGCTTCTAGCCAATCTTTTCAACCTTCACAGTCTTCGACCTCTTCTGGGCGGAGTGGCATCAGGGTGGTGGCGATCGCCGCAGGAATTTGCGCGATCGCAGCTGTGGGCACAGCATTTGGGCTGAGACCAGGTGGTGTCTTGCCTGTGAATCAATCCTCGATCGACCCTAATCCCACAATTGCCAAGTTAGTTGATGCTGGTGGGGACAAGAAATTAACCGTAGGAGCGATCGCGTTCAGAGATGTGACTAAAGATAAAGATGCCTACAATTCTTTGTTAGCATTCCTCAAAACCGAGCTGGGCAGCGATGTTAACTACGAACTCGAAATAGTTCCGATTAAGGGCGGACAGAAAGCGATCGATCTAATCAAGCAAAAGATGGCGAACAAAGAGTGGGACATTGTTTTTACGCGTCTGCCTAACCTTTCCGTTGCGGCGCAAGACAATGGCTATGTCTATGCCGCCAGGATGTCTCCCGAACGCAAAGAAGGGGACTCAGTCTTTTTTGTCAAAGTGGATAGCCGCATTACCAAGTTTGACGATATCGTAGACAATCCTAGTCTCAAAATTGCGCTGGGTAACTTTGATAGCGCTCAGTCTTTCTACGTGCCGCTTTTTCACTTGTACGGTACAGCTTTGCAGGCTAGTTATGATAACTCACCCAGAGATATTTATGAGAAGGTTAAATCAGGTGCAGCAGATGTAGGAGTAGGAAGTTCTAATGCTGTCTTACGGCGCAACTCATCTAATCCAAATTCTGAAGAATCGAATGGGAAGCAAGATCTGCCAGAGGCTATTCCTCCAGGAGAACGGAAAGCTATATTTCGTATTATCAAGCCCAGAAATGAAGACATACCGATCCCTCCTTCTGGGGTCTACATTTCTCCGCAGATCTCTCAAGCAGAGCGCGATGCGATTATGAAAACGCTATTTAAAGCACCAGCACCAATCCAGAAACAAGCCCGTTACGGACAGGGTGACGAACCTGACTATACGGTATTTCGCAAAGTATCCAAACGGGTAAATGAGATCTTGAAATGTGCTGACTATGGTGGCGATCGGCAGGTCGATCCTAATCAGTTCTATCCTGCTCGCTTTTACAAGCGCAATGGCTGTTCGTGAAATTATTCCACCTGTATATTTTTTATTGATGGGCTTTATGTAGGGGCAGGTTTTGTACAAGCGCTATAAGTGACAAGCAAAAGCTTCTAGCTAAACCTGCCCCTACGCCAATGAATTTTTTACAGCACCTATTTTTTCGTGGGAATTACCTATCGATCGCCCGTGACAATATAACTTACCCGTTTACCAATGTTTGTGGCATGGTCTGCCATACGTTCCAGGTGATGTATGGCTAATACCATCAGCATAATTGGTTCTAAGGATGTGTTGGTGCTATTCTGCTTCGCTAGCAAATTATAGAGAGCCTTATAGTCCGAATCTACAGCATCATCTTTTTCTTTAATATCTCTCCCCGCTTCGGCATCGAAGTTGGCTACTGCACCTAAGCTCAGGGCTAGCATCGCTTGAGCACGATTGGACATCACTTGCAGTCGATCCATATGCATTGGGACGGGATACGGAAAAAGCTTGACGGCAATTTCCCCTAAATTTTCCGCATAGTCGCCAATCCGCTCTAAGTCTCTGACCATATGCACTAGGGCACTCAAAAGTCGTAAATCGCGGGAAACAGGTGCCTGTAGAGCAATTAGATCGAAGCAGTCTAGTTCGATCTGACGATAAAATTGATCGATCTGCTTATCTTGGGCATCAATTTTAATGGCTGCGTCTAAATCGCGTTCGAATAAAGCTTTGTGCGCTAACAAGCAGGAATTTTCTACCAGAGCGCCCATACGCAAAGCCTCTTGCTCTAATTCGCGTAATTGACGGTCAAAGCGCTTTCGTGTTCGATGGCGCTCTTCCTCAGTAGAGATTTCTATCATGGTGGGATTCAAAATAATGGGCCGATAAATAAGCAATATCTATCGCAAGATGATTAAAACTCAAATACTCTAGACATTTTAGTAGTTTGGATACCATTGACAAAAGAGTTTGAGAAATGTGCCGAAAATCAAGGATGTTAGATTAGTTCGGCATTTCCAACTTTAGCGTGGACTGATTAAGCTCTGGTAAAGCTAACTGCATTTTTTCCAACCACTCGATTAAGTTATCTAGCTGCTTATCTGGTGTTAAGACTCCCAAACCCCTCACCGTCACTTTGTTTTGCTGATACACAAACCGAGGTTGCAGATGTACTGGCAATTTTTGTTGCAATAGTTTCCACGCTGGCTCCTCCATTTTAGTCTCTAGGGTTACATGTTGTTTACCATCGGGTTTAATCCGCGAAAATCCAATTTTCTTAGCGACCTGTTTTAGCTCCATTACTTTAATCAATCTTTGGGCAGCAGTGGGGACGGGGCCATAGCGATCGCACCATTCCTCGACAATCTGGCCTAGTTCTCGTCGCGAGTTCACGGCAGCGACAGCGCGGTAAGCACTCATCTTTTGATCCGCGTCGCTGATATAGTCGGCGGGGATAAATGCCGTAATCGGGATCTCGATCAGTGTATCGTCTACCTCTGGAATTGCAGAGCCGCGAATTTCGGCGATCGCCTCCTGCAACATCTCCATATACAGGTCAAAGCCAATCGTATCCATCTGACCTGACTGTTCTGCACCCAGTAAGTTGCCAACACCCCGAATTTCCATATCGCGCATGGCGAGCTGATAGCCAGAACCGAGATGGGTAAATTCCTGAATTGCACGCAGGCGTTGGCGAGCAGTTTCGGTGAGTTCGCCCTTGGCCTGATAAAACAGCCAGGCATGCGCCTGAATACCCGCACGACCCACCCGCCCGCGCAGTTGATAGAGTTGTGCTAAGCCCAGTTTTTGCGCATCTTCGATAATAATCGTGTTCACGCGGGGGATATCCAGGCCAGATTCAATAATTGTCGTGCAGACGAGCACATCCGCTTCGCCACTATTGAAGGTGAGCATGGTGGTTTCTAGTTCGGCCTCTGGCATTTGCCCGTGGGCGATCGCCAGACGCGCACTGGGGATCATTTCGCGAATTTTCGTCGATGTTTCCTCAATACCTTCAATACGCGGCACAACGTAAAATACCTGCCCACCACGATCTAGCTCCTGACGAATGGCGGCTCTGACAGCATCTGCGTTGTAGCGCGAAAGATGGGTTTTAATTGCCCGCCGCGATGGTGGTGGCGTGGCAATCAAGCTCATCTCTCTCACCCCCGATAGCGTCATATACAATGTGCGCGGGATTGGGGTAGCGCTTAGAGTAAGTACGTCTACCTCGGTTTTGAGCGATTTAATTTTTTCCTTTTGTGCCACGCCAAATCGCTGTTCTTCGTCAACTACGAGCAAGCCCAAATCTTTAAATTTAATTTCCTTGGAAAGTAGCTGGTGCGTGCCCACGACCAGATCGAGTTCGCCTGTTGCTAGTTTCTGAATAATTTCTTTGCGTTCGCTGGCGGATCTAAAGCGATTGAGCAACGCAATTTTGATCGGATAGGGAGCATAGCGTTCTTGCAGCGTGTGATAGTGCTGCTGTGCCAAAATCGTCGTGGGTGCGAGCAGAGCCGCTTGCTTGTCACTGGTGACGGCCTTAAAGATGGCGCGAATTGCAACTTCAGTTTTGCCGAATCCCACATCGCCGCAGACGAGGCGATCCATGGGGCGATCGCTTTCCATATCCTGCTTGACATCCTGGGTGGATTTGAGCTGATCGGGCGTGGGTTGGTAGGGGAAAGAATCTTCCATCTCCTGCTGCCAGTGCATATCCGTGGGGAAGGCATAGCCTACCTGCTGCGATCGCTTGGCATATAACTCCAGCAGATCGATCGCAATTTTCTTGATCGCCTTGCGGGCTTTGTTGGTGGCATTCGTCCATGCCTTGCCAGTCATACGATTGAGCTGCGGTTTGCCTTCCGCCATGCTGCGATAGCGCGATAGCGATGCCATCTGATCGGCGGCGACGCGCAGAAGACCATCTTCGTATTTAACAACTAAATATTCGCGCGTTTCGTTGTTAACGGTCAGTCTTTCCAGGCGCAGAAACTGCCCAATGCCATGGTGCTTGTGGACTACATAATCTCCCGCCGAGAGTTTGTTGAGATCGACCTGCTTAGAAGCAGCTCGTCGCCGCTTGCGGACATAGGTAGGTGTACCGAGCGCGTGCTGCCCAAAAAACTCGCGATCGCTGACAATTACGATCCGAAATGTTGGTAAGACAAATCCCTGAATTTCTGCCACGCCAGAGTATTTCAAGGCAACAGGGGTGCGGGAATTGTGGAGCTTTTCAATCGCGGGATAATCGCGCACATTGGGCACAAACTGGGCAGGACAGTCGTGCTCGTGCAACAGTGCTACAGCTCTAGAAGGTTGTGCCGATACAATCGAGATTTGATAGTGGGAGTCGCGATATTCGCGCAGCGTCTTCGACAGATTTGCAAATTGATGCGGTATCGCTGGTATCGGTCGGCTGGCAAGATTAATTGGGATTAGATGGTTTGGCAAATGCTGATAGCTAAGTTTATCCTCAGCTAATTCGGTGAGGTAGAGGCGCTCAAACCTGGATTCTATTTCAGCAAGACATGCGGTGAAAGGGCGATGCAGAGAGTTGGTATTCGATAAGCGATCGAACGCCTGCGATGCAGCTTCATACCAGCGATCGCTATGTGCTTGGCACTGCTCTAGTTCGTCAATCGCGACTAAGCAATTGTCTGGGAGGAAGTCCAACAGAGAAGCACTAGAGGCAGGATGGATCGCCCTTGGCTGTTGCTTTTCTTCAGGTTTGTCATCTAGCTCTTCATCATCAGAATTATCTGGTCGATCTGGCTCACCAAATATGGCGGCAAAACTTGTAGGTGTAAGGGTAATTGTGGCGATCGCATCCAGAGTCCTTTGCGTCGCGGAGTCAAATTCGCGAATTTTCTCGATTTCATCGCCAAACCAGTCCAGACGCACGGGTAACTCGCAGGAGACGGGAAAAATATCCACAATGTCACCGCGTCGACTCCATTGACCTTCAGTTTCAACTAAGGACGTGCGTTCGTAGCCCAAATGCGTTAAGCGATCGGCTAAAGCCTCTAAGCCTAGCTCCATACCTACGCTTAATTGCAGGCAATAGGCTTGAAATTGTTCTAAGGTTGGCAAGTGCGGTTGCAGGGCGCGATCGGTTGCCACGATCGCCAGACGATTTTCGGTATTGGGTTTAGTACCAGATTTACCATTGTTCTGGATAGCTTCCTCGGGACTGATGTCTGAGGTGTCACTCACTAAATCTGAGAGTACCTGCATCTGCGCCCAAATAATCTCAGGTTCGGGCGCGTAGGTTTCGTAGGGAAGCGCGTCAGAAGTGGGGTAGAAATACACGGTTTTCCAGCCCATTGCCTCCAACTGCACCGCCCAGCGTCCCGCCTCCTCGATTGTGGCTGTTACTACCAACAAAGGACGGTTTTGCTTTTGCGCTATGCACGAACTAACGATGCCTTTACCCAAGCGGGAAATACCACTGAGGCCAAGGCACCGCGATTTTTGCAGCTTGGTTTCTAATTCGCTCGTGAGAGGCGATCGCGCCAACGCCCGAATGACAGAGGAAAATGCCATAATTTTGACAACGGTAACCCGACCGCTTAAGGTCTTAAGTGGCTAAATGAGTGATTGAGTTATGCTGATTGTATCAAATTGTAAATAGCGACTTATGCAGTCCTAACGTTTGGGTGAAAGTTTATGACCCTGCAACTACTTGATAAAACGACTCTAGAAACAATCCCAGGCACCTGCCTAACTCTGTATGGCGTAAGTTGGGAGCAATTTGAAGCAATTGATGCTGTTCTCGCTGACTTTTCTGAGCTACGCCTAACCTATCTGGACGGAATCCTAGATATTATGTCTCCACTTTCCGATGAACATGAAGATTCTAAACGCACGCTCAACTTACTACTAGAAGCATATCTCCACTTTATAAATATGCGATTCTATGCTCGTGGTAGCCGTACTTTGGGTAGCAAAGCATTAAAAGCTCAGGGAGAACCTGACGATTCTTATAATCTGGAGACTAAAAAGAATATTCCCGGTTTGATCCTTGAGGTCGTAGTTACCAGTGGTGGGGTAAGTAAGCTGGAGATATATAGGCGAATTGGTGTTCCCGAAGTGTGGTTTTGGCGGAAGGGACAACTCTATCTCTATCATTTAAGACCTGATGGATACGAAGCGGCGGAACGCATCCCGAAGGGAATCGCCCAAAGCGAACTGCTACCAGACCTAGACATCTCCTTACTAGTGCTTCATGCCAATATGGAAGACCAATACGATGCCGTCCAAGCATTCACAAAAGCAATTTCTAAAAACTAATTCCCAGACCCCATACCCTAAATGTTCACAGGCTTAATCCAATCCCTAGGACAAATCGAACATTGCGATCGCCATCACATCGTGATTCGCTGCCCAGACTTGAGAGATAAATTAGTACTGGGCGATAGCGTCGCCGTGAATGGAGTGTGCCTCACCGTAGCGAAAATTCAGACATCAGGATTTGTGGCTGATGTCTCGCCAGAGACGCTCGATCGTTCCAATTTGGGCGATCGCAATCTCACACCTGTAAATCTCGAACTAGCCCTCGCAGTAGGAGATCGCCTGGGCGGTCATTTCGTGACGGGACACATTGATGGGATAGGAACTCTGCGCGAAAGCAAAATGCAGGGCGGTGCCTGGGAGATGAGTTTTGAGGCGATGGCTTCGGTTGGGCGCTATATCGTATTTAAGGGTAGCGTTGCCGTGAATGGCGTTAGTTTAACCGTAGCGAGTTGTAACGATGACGGTACTTACTTTAGCGTTGCCGTAATTCCGCACACTTATCAAAATACTAACTTGTCACATCTCAAACCTGGCAATAAAGTAAATCTGGAATCGGATGTATTGGGCAAGTATGTGGAAAAGTTCTTGCGTCTAGATCGACAAGAAGCCCATCAACCAAACGGGTACCCTAAAGAAAAAGCAATAACTGCTGATTTCCTAGCCGAACACGGCTGGTAATACAAATTAGAACTTAGCTATTCAAAATATTCTATAGTTGGGAGTAGTCCAAGAGAAGTGAGGTCACTGTGTGCATGGATGACGTTAGCGCACAAAGGCTCAGGCCCTAGAACAGGGCAGAGTAAGTTCCGGTTCCACACACTTCTGCGTTGGATCGCCAGCGAAGTTTTCAAGCTGGGTGTACTGATTTTCTCGACAAACCTCTAAAATTGCAGGATCTACTCTCTAAATTGGAAAGCCACTTGCAGCTCCAATGGATTTATAGATAAAACGAGATCGTTTTGCAACCGCTTATGACAACGGCGGCCTCCAAAGATACAGCCCCAGCAGAAAGGCGATTTCCAGTAAGTAGGTGACGCAGACGCTGCGGTTGAGTAGGCCATCCCTGAGATAGCTGACATAATGGGGTTTAGTGGAGCGACGGAAAGAAGCACTCCATTTGCCGTAAATTGCAGGTCCTCGAAGGTGAAACTGGTGAGTCAGGATCGATTCCAGTTCGGCGGCGCGGGGATAGAAACCGCGTTGGAAGTGCTTCCACTGACTTTCGAGAATCCAGAACAGGAGGGGAATGGCACAGCCGATCAGAGCAATTAGGGGATTTTGTTTTTCGAGCATTAAGCCGATCGCTGCGCCTGTGCCTGTCAGTCCCAAGGCTTTAATGCCCCAGATTTGTTTGTTGTAGTCCTCAATCGTCTTTTGCACGAAGAAATATTCGTCTTTGAGCAGATCGAGTTCGAAGTTTGAGGGGGGTAGGGGTGAGGATGGAGTAAATGATGGGCTAGACATAGGACATTCCTCTAAATCATTGGACTTCTTGCTGGATTGTAAAATTCACAAGTTCTGCTAAAAAAAGAGAGACATAACTTTTACTAATCATACTAATCAGGGCGTTTTCTATATTAATATCATCTTATTGGAAGAGCTGATGAAAAGCTAGTTTGGTAACTTTGGATGTTAACAACAATTTACTACTCACTTCAGAAGCGATTCCTTCGTCTTTGTAATTGAACGCCATCAATCCACACAACTCCCTGCTCTTCGTCAATGCAGATGGAAGCCTGAGGTGATTGAGAAGATCTGATCAGTTCTAAAATTTCCTCTTCAGACAGATCGATTGTTTTATCTATTTTGTATTGTTCGGGGTCAAATTCATCTCTTGGTGTATCGGCTTGATCGCCTGATAATACTTCTTTATCTGGTGGTAAAGCAGGGCAGGTAAATTCATAGGGAATACTCTCACCTACGACGTCATTCCATTCTTGCAATGTCAGGTTTTGTCGCACTTTCTGGCAAACCATATTAGCAATCATCTCAGTCTTGGCAATCCAGACCCGAATTATGCCATCATCACTCCCAGTAGCAAGTCGTTCTCCATCTGGACTGAATGCAACTGTCCTAACTGGCTTTGCATGTCCTTCTAGGACAATGGGGTTTGCTTGCAGTTGTTGCAGATCCCACAAACGCACATTTCCATCGTAACTTCCTGAAGCAAAGAATAGCCCATCGGGACTAAATGCCACACAAGTACCTTTTAATTCTTTTAATAAGTAATATTCGATTAAAAAGCTAGGCTGAGCTTCACGATTTTCTTGAAGGGAACTTACATCCCAAAACTCTATCTTCTCCTTATCAGTAGCTATGGCTAAGATCTGAAGTTCCTTAAAGGGTTTCGGGTTGAATGAGATCGAGCTGATTCTTCCTTTAAATTGAGGTAGTTCGATAAATGAAGCTGGGGATAGCCCTAGATTCCACCATAACCTTACAATGTGGTGGTTATCACCTGAAGCAAGAATTTTGCCATCTGGACTGAACGCTACTGCCTTAACTCTATCCTTATGGCCTACCAGAGATGGCAAGGGGTTAGGTCGATCTGGATTGCTTAGATCCCATAACAAAACCTTTCTACCATGACTGCCAGCAGCGAGTATCTTACCATCTGTTGGACGGAACGCAACTGAACTAATTTCTTGCCCACAATCGCTCAGAAGTTGAGGAACCTTATTAAGATCGTAGGGATACCACAACTGAATCTCTCCTTGAAGATTTCCTGAAGCCACTATTTGTCCATCTGGACTGAAGGTAACCGAGTTGATATTGCCCCTATTAATATCTTTCAGCAAGATTGACTCCCTCTCTGGATTGTTCCACTCCCATAGCCGTGTGGTAGCGTCAAAGCTTCCAGAAGCCAACATCTTACCACTTGGACTAAAGGCCAGTGTGACAACATGATGTTTATGTTCATCAAGAACTATAGGTTCAGGTTGTAGATGCCACAGTTTAACTGTCCCATCCCAACTGCCTGAGCCCAACCACTGATTATCCTGACTGAAAGCAAGCGAACTAATCCCTCTTTGTTTGTCAGCAGATCCTGTCCCTGTCAGTCGAATTTTATCGTCAAAAGTAAAGCTATCTACTTTTCGCTTCCATAACTGGACAGTTCCATTGGTACTTCCTAAAGCTAACCGCTTCCCATCGGGGCTAAAAGCGACTATCAACCTTTTCATATTTTGTCCTTCTATCTCCTGAATAGGGAGGAGAATAGAAGAAGTCTGATCTGGCTCACTTAAATCCCAGAACCGAGCCTTGTCATCCCAACTGCCAGCAACTAGCAATTTTCTGTCGGGGCTGAAGGCAATAGAAAAAATTTCGCGTTTTCTGTCATTTTCAACATTTGGATCGAAGTTATGACGCAAGTTCTTTTTCTGTTCTTCATTGATAACGAGAACTTTCTGAAGCTTTAGTTTTTTAGAAGGAAGCAATTTCCACAGCCACACCGTTCCATTACGACAACCAGCAGCTAGAGTTTGCCCATCAGGACTGAATGCTACTGACCAAATTCGGTCTGGGAGAACTCTCCCATAGATGGGAGAGTTCTCAGAATTTTCGAGATCCCACAAATATACTTTGTTATCCCAACCGCCTGAAGCTAACAGTTTCCCATCTCGACTGAATGCCACTGACCAAACTTCGTGCTTGTGTCCATTTAAGACGATGGGAGTAGGAGGGGGTTGGTTCAGATCTAAGACCCGCACTTTGTTATCTCCACACCCTACAGCTAATTTTTCCCCATCTTGACTAATGGCTATTGACAGTATCCCTCCTCCATCTCCCTCATTTTCACGAGTTTTGAGACCAAATGAAAGCGGGATAGATTTGTCGCTCTGTGTTAGATCCCAAAGTTGAACAATCCCGTCGAAGCTGCCTGATGCAAGCATTTTAGAATCGGGGTGAAATACTACCGATGAGACCTGCTTATCATGACCTTGTAAAATAGGATGGAAGTGTGGAGTGTTTATCGCTTGACGGAGTGCCTTATCAACTGCATTCAACTTATTAAGCTCATATTTCTGGTTGAAGAGATAGGCTTGGCGTGCCAGGAGAAGGGCTTTTTGCCCCTTTTCGGATAAGCTTAAACTAACTAATTTCTCCACAGTAGATTCCATGCGATTGCGCAAAAGTCCGCGAATCTGGCTTTCTTTTTTTTGCTTTTCCTCAATAAGATGCCTCACTTCATCGCCTAAGTCGCTGAGAATTTGGCTTTCAATTTTTTCCCTTTCTTCTCCTTCCCTTTGCCTTTGTTCCTCAACTTGTTTCGCTCTAAAACTGTTTCCCCAATCAAGAATTGGCTTACACAGTACATCATGAAAAATTTCATAGCGATCTTCCCCAATCTGACGCAATATTCGTAGAGGAACTAGAGCGTGACATAATTGCTCAACTCGACTTTTTTCGAGTTGAGGAAGTTTTAACAAAAACCGATATTCATTGGTTAACTCCAACAAATCGGGTATGCTTTGGGGAAGCTTAGAACCACTAGGGGTAACTAGATAATGAAAAATACTTGCAGCAATGTCTTTCTGTGAGCCTAAAAGCGATTCTAGCTTATCATACAGGTAGTCTTTAAGAATTCTATTGACACTCTTTTCTGCTTCAGTTAAGTTACTGCCTATTGTACTCCAGTCCTTACCTAACTCAAGAAAGGTTGTTCTTCGGAGGGTGGAAGACGAACGTTGTCGCTCTTCTTTCCATAGACGTTCCATCACCAGTTGTAGCAGGAAGGTTTCAATCGGCTCTTTTTTTTGTTTTGTAACACCCTGTTTTATAATGCCCTTCATAACTTCGTCAACTAAATCTAGCTCAATACTGAATTTTTTCTGAAGCGACTGGTTGCTTTGGTTGAAATTTTCTGGCTTCACTTCCTCAATGCGATCTATGCCTCGATCGTCCTTAAACAAATGTAAATAATACTCACAAGGCATACTTTCTTTAAAACTGTTAAGTTCAGAGAGCTTGTTCTCATTAATAGAAATGAGAAAGTTAACCTTCAGGCTTGGATTATTGATAGCATCAACTAACTTTTCAATAAAGTTATGCTTTCCCTCTTGCTTTGAATATAAAAGGAAATACTTCTCAAACTGATCCAAGATAATAAATAGTTCACCTTCTTGAGTTTGAGTGCCGATTCGTTTTGTCCATTCTTGTAAAGTATCAACCAAGGATAAATCTGGAGACGGAGACTCAATAAATCCTAAATTTTCGATGTCTGTTTTAATCTTCTGCTTAAGCGTAGTTAGCAAATCTTTATCTTTTTTTTGCCAGTCATTAAAAACGACAACAGCTAACTCTGGCTTGTCATCTTGTTGCTTGAGATTTTCCTTTGCTGCTTGACGCAGAGAATCAGCAATACCACAGTTGAGGAGGGTACTCTTATGTACATTGCTCTCACCATAGAGAACTGTCAACCGCGATTTCAGCAAATTTTCAAGAATAATAAACTGACGGTTATATTCGGCAATAGGTTTCTCAATAGCTTTGCGGGCTGCTTTCTCATCAAGATGGGGGATTTCCAGATGGTTATTAAACCAGTTGGGGATATACTTGTCAAAGTAATCAAGTTTAGCTAGCAAATCGTCTCGAATAGCTATGAGAAAATTGGCATTGAGACTGGTATTTTTAACAGCTTGTGATAACTCCTGAGCAAAGGAATCTATCCCTGTACCTTTTCCTTGTGTCAAATTCCAAAAATATTCCTCAAACTGATCGAGGATAATCAAAAGCCTGCCCTTCGCGGACTTCCCACCAATGCGCTCCGTCCAATCCTTTATAACTTGCTCGAACTTGGACGCGGAGGATCTTGACTCAAACTCTTGCCTGCCTAAAACACTCTGAAGGTCTATTTCAATTTGCTCTCTCAAACTTGCTAGTGGATCTGGACTACTCCAAGACCGCCTACCATCTAGAGAAGGAAAGACAACAACTGCAAACTTCGGCGTACCATACTCCATACAGTCTTGCATTGCCTCCTGCCGCAGCCGACGGGCAACGCCAGCCCGAAGGACAGAAGTTTTACCGACTCCGCTAGTACCGTAGAGTACCGTCATCGGCGAATTTTTCAGGTTAGCAGTGATAATTTCTTCCCAGTCTTCACGCCCAAAAAAGAATAGGACATCTTCTTCAGCGTAAGGTATCAGACCCTTATAGGGTGATTTTAATATCAACTTAGAGTGAACGCCCATAATTCAACTCCTTTAACATATCAATTAATCTTTTCAGATTAAATCCGATTTAACTTCGAGCAAGTCGGCTTTCAATTGCCTGATTCAACCCAGCAATGTAATCCTCTAAAGAGGGGACATTAATGGGTAGTGCATCGTAGTAATTTTTCCAGAAGTCATGATCTACTTGGGGAAGGTTTTCTTGAATAGCCCACCAAGCCTCCCTATCTCTACTGTCAGGCAGTCCAGACCAAATACGATGGAAAATGACACGTAAATTCCAGTAGCTAGGACTATATCCCAGGAACCACATCTGATTGTCTTGACTCTGTAGTTGGTCTAGGAGCTTGAATGGGATATATTGATTTATGCCTCGACCACCTAAATAGTCAATATAATGATCTTCTCTAATCACGAATTTTTTTGGATCTAACCCCCCGTATAACCTGAGAATAACGGGGCGGTCTTTTAACAATTGGCTTCCATACTCATTCGGCTTGTTAATCTCTACAAAATCTTCTTCATGGGTTAGATAAACCACCTTATGCTTGAATTCGCCGCCTTTTTTATCCGCAATAAAAGATATTAAATCGAATTCCTCTTTTTCTTCTCTGAATGCCCTTTCAAGGGTTCCATCGAAACAAGCCGTTACAATTAGTTGGTAGGGAGGAGACTTACGCTTAGCACGCATCTTAGCAGGAAGCTGAGCCAAGAACTTGTGCAACGGATTAGGGCTATATTCCTCTTCAAATAGCCTATTCATCTCTGCATAGACAGTCTGTTGATGCTCTTTAGAGAGGAAGAGATATTGAGACACCTGCTGGAGTGGCATTTTAGCAAAAATTCTTGTCCGCAACGGGCAACCTGCAGGCAGTTTCGTTGCCGGAATGTCACATAGCTCACAGCCGACAGTGGAGGTATACGCATAACCAGTAACGCTATCTAGATAATCAGCTAATTCGCTAATACTAGGGGGATATCGATGAGGATGACTGCCAGTTCGCCAACCTTCTCGTTTTCCACTCACCATCCCACGACCGCACAAGTTGATATCTGCTCCTAAAAAAGGAACAACCTTTCCTTCAGTAATAGCCTTAGCTAGCATCAAGTAATGACTGTCTAGGGGAAGGGGTGGCTGTGGAGGTTCAGGGGAGCGTAGAATTGGTGTCTCTATCGGTGGTTCTTGAGGTGTAGGGGCATAAGACACAGCTACTTCATAACTGGAAGAAGGCTCTTGTCCGGCTCCTCGCAGCCAGCGGGCATCGGGCTTCCAAGCTCCGTTAATTTCTTCACGGCGGCGAGTTTTGACAGTTAGCTTGTTCTCTGAGAGTTCTAGCAGATTGTATTGCCAGGGATAGCCAGTCCGCAGTTCTTTGGGAGGCGCACCAAACGTCCCAGCAGAAATGATATCAAGCTTACGCCCACCTGCATTGTGATCGTAGCAGTATAATTCATTTTGAGTTTGGTGGACGTGACCGTGGAGGACGACCTGAAAACCAGCCTGAGCTAGTCTCTCCATAAAGGCACTATCCTTAATTCTGTCTTCGTCAGAACTATTCAAGGGATGGTGCCAGACAGCAAACTTGAGACAGTCCTGATAGAGATTTGAGTTGTTACTAACCCTTGTCAGAGCATTATTAAGAGCATCAGAATTTATGTCTGCATCTTGAGTCTGGAATCGGTCAAGTTTCCAGGCTGAATTAAGTCCTAAAATCAGTATTTTTTGCTCAGGGAAATGATACAAAATTCCCTGATCTTGATAATCCAAAAGATATGGCTCATTTCTAACACCTCGGTAAAAGTCAGCAAATGGCTTAAATCTCTGTTGATGTTTTTCTGTAACACATCGGATTTCATTGCCTACCTTTTGATAAGCCTTATCCCCTATGTTCCAATTTACGTCATGGTTGCCGGGGACAATAACAACCTTTGATTGTTGGAGACTGAATCTGAGGCAAAGCAAATAGAGAAACTGCTTAGCCGCCTCATACTCAGCCTCATCGGCATGATTGGCAATATCACCAGAAACAATGACTAAATCAAGATTAGGACACTGAAGTTCACTGGTTAGATCCTCAGAAAGTTGACCGAACCAACGGCTATCCTCACCTTCTTTACCACTGAAGTGAAGATCGGAAAGATGAAGAATGTAGACCATAATTACCAGGACTCCTTAGCTTTAAAAAAATGAATTTTCTCTCGGATTAATCGAGCCTTGATATTTCATTCGAGCTTTTTAGTGCTCTTCCAATCTCTTATGCCAATCTGAAAGGTGAAGCCAAGTAATTCCTGCCATGATAATCCCTCCTTCCTTGCCAAACTTACTACTACGCTGGCAAGGCTACTACTTCCTACCCTCGACCCTAACGCCGCCTCCGCTGCCTGTCCCACTTAGCGGAGATCGCTACTCAAAGCCAGAACTAATCAGTATTTATACTAGAATTTTATCTCGAATACTGTAAGCTGAGGATAAAAATTAACATTTCGATATGCTTGTAGCGCTTCCAGGTTAGATGACAGTATTGATGATAGATTTAAGCTTGAAATCTACCTCTGAGAGCATGCCGTCATGAGCCGCTACCGACCAGTTCTCGTCATCCCCAGGACTACCCAAGCATTGGTGCTGGATGTTATCGCGATCGCGGGATTGGTGGCGACGCTGGCGATCGCCGTTCGTGCCTGGTCGGTTTTGCCAGATATAATTCCAGTTCACTTCGGTCTGGACGGGCGACCGAACGTCTGGGGAAGCAAATCAATCGTCTGGATGCTCCCCGTCCTGGGACTGCTGAACTACATAGCCTTGAGCGTTCTGGTGCGATTTCCCCATACGTTTAACTACGCGGTCAGAATTACCGAGCAAAATGCACTCCGACAATATCAAATTGTCTGCGCGATGCTGAACTGGCTGAAAGCCGAGTTCGCCAACCCTTTTAACTCACTCAGCCAAATCCATTTGCCCCCGGAAGCCGGTAACAATAGAGCTACCATCTTTGAGAATGTGAATTTCCATCTGGTCGCTAGCCCAATCGATCTTATCCTGGAAGGCAGGATTGAAGATATGCACCTGTTGGTTGCGCGAGGAGACGGGAGAATTAATCGCCAGCGATCGCGGCATGATGCGATCTAGAGCAAATTCGTCAGGACTCAGATATTCTGGGGAGAGACAATATTCAAATCGTGAAAGGTATTGTAGCAAGTATGGCTTACCATATTTACTGAACTTGCGAACCTCGACCATGACAAAACCAGCGGCTACTAACTTTTCGCCTGAAGAAATCAAATCTGAGGGTTTGACCTTAGATGAATATGCCATGATTTGCGATCGCCTCGGTCGCGAACCAAACAAAGCCGAACTAGGTATGTTTGGGGTAATGTGGTCGGAGCATTGCTGCTATAAAAATTCTCGCCCCCTGCTCAAGCAATTTCCAACGACAGGCGATCGCATCCTGGTCGGCCCAGGCGAAAATGCTGGTGTCGTGAAAATTAGCGACGATATCGCGATTTGCTTCAAAATTGAGAGCCATAACCGTCCCTCTGCGGTGGAGCCATTTCAGGGCGCAGCCACAGGTGTAGGCGGTATTTTGCGCGATATTTTTACGATGGGGGCGCGCCCGATCGCCACGCTAAATTCCTTGCGTTTCGGCGATCTTAGCGATCCTTGGGTGCGCAGTCGCGTTCATGGCATCGTCGCGGGTATTGCCGGATACGGTAATTGTGTAGGCGTGCCCACGATTGGCGGCGAAGTCTATTTCGATCCTGCTTACAATCGCAATCCTTTAGTCAATGCCATGGCGATCGGCATTCTCGAAACTCCTACAATTGTGAAATCGGGTGCATCGGGGACGGGTAATCCCGTGATTTATGTTGGTTCTACCACAGGTCGTGATGGCATGAAAGGAGCGAGCTTCGCTAGTGCCGAACTAACTGACGAATCGCAAAAAGATCGTCCTGCCGTGCAGGTGGGCGATCCGTTCTTAGAAAAATCTCTGATTGAAGCCTGTTTGGAAGCGTTTAAAACAGGTGCGGTAGTTGCCGCGCAGGACATGGGAGCAGCGGGATTGACCTGTTCCACATCCGAAATGGCAGCTAAGGGTGGCGTTGGCATCGAGTTAGATCTTGATAAAATCCCAGCGCGGGAAACTGGCATGACACCTTACGAATACTTGCTGTCGGAGTCGCAGGAACGTATGTTATTCGTAGCGCATCAAGGCAGAGAACAAGAATTAATCGATATCTTCCATCGCTGGGGTCTACATGCCGTGGTTGCGGGTCAAGTACTGGCAGAGCCAATTGTACGCATTCTTTGGCATGGTAAGGTGGCGGCAGAAATTCCCGCCACGGCTCTAGCAGACAATACACCCATCTATCATCGTCAATTCGATCACATCCCTGAATATGCCCTCAAAGCATGGGCATGGCAGGAGTCGGAGATTGCGGACAAATTAACGACAGAACCCAATCGCGTCCTATTGCAATTATTAGATAGTCCCGCGATCGCCTCTAAAGCATGGGTCTATCGCCAGTACGATCAACAAGTACAAAATAATACGGTGATGTTACCTGGTAGTGGCGATGCCTCCGTAATTCGCCTCAGGAATCAAGATTTTGGGGTTGGGGATGTCAGTCTATCTCCCTTGAATCTATCAACTGTAGGCGTCGCTGCGAGCGTAGATTGCAATGCTCGTTATGTCTATCTCGATCCCTATGAAGGCGCAAAATTAGCTGTAGTCGAGTCTTCCCGTAATCTCTCCTGCGTGGGAGCTGAGCCTTTAGCGATCACTGATAATCTCAACTTTGGTAGTCCCGAGCATAACACGGGCTATTGGCAGCTAGCGGAAGCCTGTCGCGGTATCGCTGAAGCCTGTGCGGAGATGAACACACCCGTTACTGGTGGTAATGTCTCTCTCTATAATGAAACGATTGATGCTGAGGGCAATACCCAACCCATCTATCCTACGCCGGTGATTGGGACGATTGGACTCGTGCCGGATGTGACTAAAGTTTGCGGTCAAGCATGGCAAGCGGAGGGCGATCTAATCTATCTATTGGGTAGCGATCACACTAGTCTCGCAGCCTCTGAATATTTGGCAGTGGTTTTGGGACAAGTCACAGGCCGACCCGTAAGCGTAGATTTTGATTTAGAGCGACGGGTACAGGCAGCTTGTCGTTATGGAATTGCCCAGGGTTGGGTAAGATCGGCTCACGATTGTGCTGAAGGCGGTATTGCCGTGGCGATCGCGGAATCATGCATTACTAGCAACTTAGCCGCACAAATTAGTTTGAGTGGGCAGGCACATGCTCACAATATCTTATTTGGCGAAGGGCCAAGTCGGATTGTGGTTTCTGTGAGTCCAGCACATCGCTCGCAGTGGGAGGCATATTTACGGTCGCAATTAGTCGATCTAGGCAATCTGGGTAATCAGTGGCAAGCGATCGGGAGTGTTACCAAGAGTACCTCTAACCTGGTTATTAATATTGAAGGGTCTGACTCTGGCGTAAATTTATCATTAGAACAACTCGAAGATACCTATAACAAGGCAATTCCCAGGCGTATGCAATCTAATCAATAAATCAGAATAGATGAATTTCCAAGGTCAAATCCCAAATCAGGGCAAGCAGTTTTATACTACTTTTCTATTGCCGATCGTTCTGCTGAAACGATCGGTGCAATCAGTAAGAAGATATATCGATCGGACGATCTGGTCTGAACTGATTCAAGGGGAGAAGGTAGACAATGAGATTTTTAATTTGATTCTGTTTGCGATCTTCTGCCTACTGTCAGTAATTACTTTTCGCCTAGAGAAATACCAAACTGCGGTGATTATAATATTTGCGATGATCTGGCGTTTAGATCGGTTCTTGGCAAAACAGCAATATTTTGCAAGTAAGAAGCGAACTACCACATTTCTGAGCATCAGCAAGGATAATATGGTGCTGTGGAAAATGGTAGCGCCCAATGGTGAAACCAGACAGCAAAGATTTCATCGCAACAATATTGGACATATTGCAATTAAATCGATTCAGGTTAATGGTGGGGCATTTGACGAGCCGATCGCAAAGGCATGGCAAGTCGCGATCGCATTAAAAGATCAGACACCTCTATTAATGCATGAGGAGTTGCGGGCGAGTCATGCACTCAATCACGGCAAAGAACTCGCTACTTGCTTCGATATCCCCATTTTATTTACAGATAGTGAAGGACAGACTGGCTATGGCGCTCGCACTGAGTACGCTGCGAGCAGTACATCCAATTATGACAAGGGATTGAGCCGAAAGTCCATCAAAAATAATAATGCAATTAGATTAAACCAAACCGCCCAACGCTGGCATATTTTTTCCCATTGGACTCCAAATCATTCCTGGAGGTTTTTTGGCAAAGTTTTTCATGAATCTGGTTTTTTGCTGTTTGTTCTACTTCTCACACGGTTCATGTCACGCTTTGGTGAAATGATCGATACTTTGATTACCTACTATCGTGAGAATGAGATTATCTATCTGGATTTTAGTGGCATTATCAACTATATCCTTCATCCTAGTTTGTCTGCGATCGATCTGGTCGGAATTGCGATCGCCACCGCCATGATGATCGTTAGAGGGGCGCAGATTAGCCAGGTTAAGCATATTTACATAGATAAGCAAAGACTCAGATTTGCGATTAATGCCAAAGAAATCTGTCAATTTAACCTACCTGAGATCGAAGTAGTAGTTCTAATTACCAAGCCAGAACCAGTGCTTTTAATTTGCGATCGCGATCGCGCCTTAGAAGTGAGGGATTTGCTCCTGGAAGATGATTACAGAGCTATGTTTGTCAACATTGAGCATGGCTTAGATCGCTTTCAAGGAACGTAGTCGTCAATATTAATTTTGCATATTAGATTCCCAAAGCTTTAAAGAGGGCAAAATAAGGATTTTGGAGCTAATGATACTAATAAAAAAATTTCACTTTCTCGATCTGCTTAGGAGCTGACATCTGATCGAAAAGTTGAATGGCGCGATCGCAATTCAATTTACTCTCTACAACGCGATCGCACATGCGCAAGGTCAAGCCTAGTTGGAAATGCGCCTCTGCCAAATCACATTTCGCACCAATTTTTCCCAAGAGTTCGATCGCTTCTTGATGATGCGCGATCGCATGATCGAAATCCTGCTGTCCTCGATAAATTTCTGCTAGTCCAGTCAGGGCATTAGCTCTAACTTGATTATAGTGATTCTCATTGGCATAGGCGATCGCTTGTTGGAACATTTTCTGCGATTTACTAGTTTCGCCGAGATTCTTATAGGTAAGGCCGAGAAACAGTAAACGATGTCCAGTGATCGAAAATGACTGTAGTTGCATTGCGCGATCGAATCTCTCAACCAATTCAACAGCCTTTGCAGTGTCACCCAAACACGAATAGAGAAAAGCTGCTAGCACATCCACAGAGGGGTTATACAAGTCTTCTAAATTCTCAGCAATTAATTCATCACGCTTGTGTGTCAGCAGCTCTTCAAATACTGCTAAAGCTTTCTCTAGTTCCCATAATTCAATTTGGCAGATGCCAGTATTTAATAGAGCATGTTGCTCCCAATTTTTGAGATTGAGAAAAGTAAGGTTGTGGCTATTAGAGCTATTAGTAATTTCGATCTCACTAAGTTGCTGTGCGGCAATCGCTCCCGATTTTTGGTGGCAATCTATTGCCTTATGCACCTGACCAGAAAGACGATTGAGCACACCCAGGATACTGTAAAGACCGCTGAGATGATAGTTAGAGCTGGTTTTAGGGATAATTTGTGCGATCGCATCCATCATTTGTTGGAGCAAGCCTAGTTGATAAAAAGAACGTCCTAATCTTTCCACCCCAGATCGTTTAGTGGGACGACGTTGCAGAATCACATTCGCGGCACTCTCATAGTCGGAAATCTCAATATAGTGATAATAGGCTTCAAATGCCATGAGTGCATCATCAACATTAGCGATCGTTTGAATGCTATTTGCCCAAAACTCAGCGGCAAGGCGATTGGCAATTTCGAGATCCTCGCCGGCACGCAAACGCGCGATCGCTTCGGCACGAATGGCAGGATGCAGCCAGTGGTAATGGCCCTGGTGTTCGACTAGCGAGCGATTGCGCAAAGATTCAACCACGCGACGGCGCTTTGATGCCGTCACATCCCAGAGTAAATGCAAAAGTGTCTCTGTTGATATGGATGCCACTTCCTGATAGCGATAGCAACCCATGCGGCAAAGCAGGCAATAGGCTTCGGGATCGAGTTGTTGCAGGCGATCAAACTGAGTTGTGACTAGATCGGCAAGATCGACATGTACGAGCGGATCGCCGCCATATTCTTGCCAATACATTGCCATCTTGCCATCGAAATCTAGCGCGATCGCGCTCTTGATAATCTCCATGGCTTTGGCATTACCGCCATAGGCTTTGTGCATTAACTTGAGTATTGGCAAGTCGATTGTGATATCGCGATCGCTAAAGAAATACTCCCACGCGCTTAGCTCTAAACCTGGTAAGAGATAGTGGCTCACATTAATCGCGGCTTCGCACAGGCGATCGCGACTGGTAATCAGGGTGAGCGATTTGAGCGAGGGATCGGCTAAAATCTGGAGTAGCTCTGCATAACGGCGATGGGGCTGGATGAATTTTCCTTGCACATCTAAGGCTGGTTCGAGATTGTCAATTAATATGCCAATCCGAGTTGTCTGAAGTTTCCGTTTGAGCCGATCGAGAGAAATGCCAAATTCCCTCCCTGGCTCCTCATTTAGTTGCCATAGTCTTTCTTCCACAAGGCTTTCAACGGAAGTAATATTTTGCGTTTCCCTCGCGATCGCAAATTCCAAGAAATCACCAAATGACCGTTGCAGATAGCGGCGCGCCAGCGTTGTTTTACCCACACCACCCTGCGCTTGGATCGAAATCACCCTGGCACCTTGCTGTTCTAATGCTTGCAGGTGGGCGATCGCACCATCGCGACCGACAAAATCCAAGGAGTATTCTGGTTCCAATTCTGTGCGAACTGATGTCTTAGTAGAGTCTAAATGACGCTCGATCGCCGATCGAAAGTTACCTTTCGCTACCTTTTCCCCAAGTAACTCTGACAGCAGTTTCCATAATTCTGCCCCCACATCTTTGACATGACCTTCCGTATAACCGTAGGTATCAGCAATAACGCCGTATTTCTGTCTATCCCATACCTGTTGCAGGATCGCCCTTTGCAAATCGTTGAGGCGATCGCCCGTGCGATCGAATACCAATGCATCTATAAATGCTAATACCTCTGCTGCTTCCATAGTTTTGACATAACCGCCGATCGCACGTTCGCTTAGTTAATTTTAGCTGGGATAGAAACCGACTTTTTCCGACTAGTTAAATAGCAAGTTGCCGACCGTACCCGACTGACAAGGATGAGGACAACTTCTAATCTCTTGAATATAACCATACACATATCTGTTGATGTACCAGGATATAAACCATGCTGACTAGTAATTATGCTGACGATCTAGTTGAAGATCTAGCAGGTAGAGTGTACCCGCAACCGCATTGTTTACAGACACGATCGCGGATCGATCTCCTGATTGATCGCTATCTTTCCCTAGCAAATTTAAGCGATCGCCTTGCCGATCTACCTGCACAATTTGCCAATCCTCAACCACGCACCTGGAAAGCAATTTATTGGCATGACATCAATCCCAGTCAAATTGTGGGATTGAGAGTAGAAGTTTTTCTGGCAGTCCTTATAGGTGCTATGACTGTAGAGACGCCAATTCGCGGCTATTCGCAGGTAAGCTCGCAATATCTCAATCGATTTCACGCACCAATGGCCAGCTTTGTAGGAGGGCATTTTGCTGAGGATGGCAGCATCATCGAACCAGGATTGTGGGAAAAAGAGGAGCGTCGGCACAGTCCTGCTCTAGCCAAAATCTACAAGCACCTTACAGGAGAGCAATTAATCGTAAAATCAATTCAAGTTAAGCCTTATCAACCATCGCAAAATCCCCATACCGATATGTACCGTCACGGTCTGCATCGTGTCGCTACTGAATACGGGGCTACCTGTCTTTATCTCTGGTTAATGGCACATTCTACCGGTGCTTTACAGCAGGTGCTGGAGGAAATCTTGCTAGACGAAATTAACCACATGACTAAATTCTTTGGATTCGGGGTATGGGCGTTTCACTCATCCGATCGCAACCAGTTTAAGAGTTCGGTTAAGGGGATTCTCAGTCGGTATAGGCAATGGCGATCGCCATCGGATTTACAAACAGATCGCCAGATACATAAAACAAGTTACGGGCGATTAGCTGCGCTATGCGTACCGCCGACACTAGAGCTAGTCCACACCTTTGGGCGCGTGATGGATTTGGTTAATTGGAAAACATGGCATCCCATTTCTAAACTGGAATTGACCTATACATTTGCGTGCGTACTGCAACAACTATTACACTGGCGCAGTGGTCTGACATCAGCATACTTACACGAACTATTTGGAAATCCACCATCGTCTTGTGAGAATGATGCCCCATCAATACCAACCGTAGGAGTACAAAACTAAACTTATGACAGCTAAACTATTTACAGCCTTACCCCCAGATTTGGAACTGCAATACCTACCCCAGCACGTCGCCGCGATCATGGACGGTAATGGTAGATGGGCGAAAAAACACGGTTTACCGCGCATGGCAGGACATCGACAAGGGGTAGAAACCCTTAAAGAGATTGTGCGCTGCTGCAAAGATTGGGGGATTTCTGTCCTCACCGTCTATGCTTTTTCGACCGAGAATTGGCAGCGTCCCATCGAAGAAGTGAGTTTTCTCATGTTGCTATTTGAGCGGATGCTGCGGCAGGAAGTCGAGCAAATGCATAGAGAAAGAATTCGGATTACTTTTATCGGTGATTTAACGCCTTTACCGTTAACGCTTCGCACAGAAATAGACCGGGCAATGGCAATTACTGAGAGCAATCGCGCTTTACATCTCATAGTAGCGCTCAATTACGGTGGACGCTGTGAGATTGTGCAGGCATGTCGAGAGCTAAGCCAATTGGTTGCAAGCAGAGAACTCCAGCCTGAAGAGATTACAGAGACTCTATTTGCGCAACACCTCTGTACCGCCAGTGTCGGCGATCCCGATCTGCTAATTCGCACTAGTGGAGAGATGCGCCTTAGTAATTTCTTGCTATGGCAAATGGCATATACAGAAATTTATGCTACTGACATATTCTGGCCTGATTTTAATCGCGATGCATTTCACCAGGCATTAGGTGTTTATCAAAGTCGCGATCGCCGCTTTGGCAAAGTTTAATTGATTTCCCCGTTAATAAAGCCCTAATAAAGCCTTAATGAAACCTTAATAAAGCCGCTCAAGGATGTAATCAGTTAAATCTAATAAGGACTGCTTATGGGCAGAAGTCGGTAGCCACTCGATCGCACTTAGAGCTAGCTTGGCATGGGTCTTTGCTAGATCCCTAGACCGCTGAACGCCAGCACTCTTCTGCACTAAAGTTAGGACATCTGTTAAATCAGTAGGTTCGCTAAACTCGCGATTAATTAACTCATTGAGGTGGGGATATTCATCTAAAGCAAATAGTACGGGTGCAGTCAAATTGCCTTGTTTGAGATCGGAACCTGCGGGCTTGCCTAAGGTTTCAGTAGAACTGGTGAAATCCAAAATGTCATCTACGATCTGGAAGGCAATGCCAAAATGCTTGCCAAAATTAAATAGCTGCTCTGCCTGCAAGCTAGTCACACCGCTGAGCACACCCGCCGCCTTAGAGCTGCCGGCAATTAATGAAGCCGTCTTGTAAAAACTCTTTTCCAGATAGTCTTCTAATGTCAGGCTACTATCAAAAGCTGTCAGACTCTGGCGAATTTCCCCCTCAGCAAAATCTGTAATTACCTTAGATAGCAGCTTTACTACTTCCAGGTTGTCTAGGTTAGCCAAATACCATGATGACTGGGCAAACAGAAAATCACCTGCTAAAACCGCAATGCGATTACCAAAGCTGCTATTGACTGTCGGAATGCCGCGTCGCAGCTCCGCCATGTCGATCACATCGTCATGGACTAGGCTCGCCGTATGGATCATTTCCGTGATTTCTGCCAACCGGCGATGGCGCGGCGTAATATCGTGATCGCTCATCGTGGCACGAGACACCAACAACACGATCGCAGGGCGCAAGCTTTTCCCTTTGCCCTCAAACAAATGCTCAGCCGCAGCATACAAAATAGGATGCCTTGCCCCAACCAAATCCTTGAGATTGGCAGTGAGAGTAAGGAGATCTTCCTGTACCGACGCGAACAGTTCGGATGCTGAGGTCATGGGGGTAGACTGCATAGGATTAAAAAACGATCATATAGAATTTTACATATCTTCATATATTGTAGGAGAATGTTGAGGCAGTTGTATTGAAAGTAAAGCAACATCAGCTCTAAGGCATAGAAAAAGCTTATCTGCAGAGCTGTGCAGGGTATGAATCATAGCATCTAATGTCACAAAGGATTGCTATTGTTAGCTTTAAGCCTTCGATCCTGATTTGCATGCTGAGGCATTGTAAAGATATGATGCTTTGTAAGTGGTATACACTATCAAGAAAGCAAAAGAATTTATTAAATTTTGCCGCAATCTCTGCTCGATCTGAACTACCTAACTGGAAAACTAAGGAATGATGCCTCGGATCCTCATCATCGACGATGATCCCCTAATATCGGAAATGGTCACAGTAAACCTTGAAATGGCTGGCTACCAAGTCACCCAAGCTGCAGATGGTATAAAAGGTCAAGCTCTTGCCATTCAACTAATACCAGACATGATCGTGCTGGACCTGATGCTACCCCGTGTAGATGGGTATACCGTGTGCCAACGCTTACGGCGGGATGAGCGTACTGCTGATATACCAGTGCTTATGCTCACAGCCATGGGACAAACACAGGACAAAGTAGAAGGCTTTAATGCTGGTGCAGATGACTACCTCACCAAACCGTTCGAGTTAGAGGAAATGCTGGCACGGGTGCGCGCGCTACTGCGACGCACCGATCGCATTCCTCAAGCGGCCAAACACAGCGAGATCTTGAACTATGGCTCTCTAACCTTAGTGCCAGAGAGATTTGAAGCCATCTGGTTTAACAATACAGTCAAGCTCACCCATTTGGAATTTGAGTTACTGCATTGCCTACTACAGCGGCATGGTCAGACGGTTTCGCCAAGTGAAATACTCAAGGAAGTATGGGGATACGAGCCTGATGACGATATTGAAACCATTAGAGTCCACATTCGCCATTTGCGTACCAAGCTCGAACCAGATCCGCGTCATCCCAAATACATTAAGACAGTTTATGGCGCAGGTTACTGCCTTGAATTACCAGTTTTTAATGACGAAGGCATTGATGAATCTGAGTCAGCCTAGGTGACTCTCATAGCATCGTCATGCGATCGCTCCAATTAAGAATTAAGCATAGAGTAGCTACACGCGAGCTGCGTCAAAATCCAAAATGCTTAGACTTATTGTATAAAAACGCACTGTGTAATCTTGTAGCACCACTTATGTATCAAAATAACAAAGGAGATCTCAAAGACATTAAGGCATGAAAATATTATTTGCGGCAGCAGAAGCAGCACCGATCGCGAAAGTTGGCGGCATGGCAGACGTAGTAGGTGCTCTACCCCAAATACTCCGCAAAATGGGGCATGATGTGCGTATCATAATGCCTTATTACGGCACGATACCAGATAAATTAACCGAAACTCCGCAACTGGCATGGCAAGGCACTGCTATGTTTCAGGAGTTCGATTTATTCCAAACAGTTCTACCCGGTACTGATGTACCACTGTATCTTGTAGGTCACGGTTCATTTATTCCAGAACGCATCTACTACGGAGAAGATGAGGATTGGAGATTTACCCTATTTGCCAATGCCTGTGCTGAGGTGGCCTGGAATTTCTGGAAGCCCCATGTCATCCATTGCCACGACTGGCATACAGGCATGATTCCGGTATGGATGCATGAGACCCCTGATATCGCCACAGTCTACACAATTCATAACCTGGCATACCAAGGGCCGTGGCGCTGGCGATTAGAGCAAATGACATGGGTACCCTGGTTCATGCACTGCCACAACACCATGGCCGCTGGCATCCAGTTTGCAGATCGAGTGAATACGGTTTCGCCCACCTACGCCCAGCAGATCTGCACCCCTTCCTATGGTGAGGGCTTAGACGGTATGCTAGCTTATCTCAACCCTTCAGGGATTCTCAATGGTATCGATACTGAGAAGTTAGACCCAGTTAAGGATAGGTACCTTACCAAAAACTTTACGGCGGATACACTAGAAGACCGCATGTACAACAAAATTGCTCTCCAGGAAGAAATTGGACTGCAAGTGAATAAGTCCGCCTTTTTGGTAGGGATGGTTGGTCGTCTAGTTGAGCAGAAGGGCTTAGATCTATTAATTCAAGTCTTGGATCGTTTTCTGGCCTATACCGATGCTCAGTTTGTGGTCTTGGGTACGGGCGAGCGTTACTACGAAACTCAGATGTGGCAGATCGCCTCTCGTTTTCCTGGTCGTATGTCTGCGCAGATTTTATTTAATTCTGCCCTGTCACAAAGGGTCTATGGCGGCACTGATGCCTTGTTAATGCCCAGCCGCTTTGAGCCCTGCGGTATTAGTCAAATGATTGCTTTAAGGTATGGCTCGGTGCCAGTTGTCAGACGCACTGGTGGTTTAGTTGATACGGTGCAGCATCTCGAACCCATGCTTAATACTGGCAACGGTTTCTGCTTCGATCGCTATGAACCACTTGACCTTTACACATGCTTAATTCGTGCTTGGGAAGGCTTCCGCTATAAAGATTCATGGCGTAAGTTGCAGCAGCGGGGTATGGCCGGTGACTTTAGCTGGGATACTTCTGCGAAGCAGTATCTAGAGTTGTACCGCTCTATTCCCATATTAGCGAATGTTGCCTAGGATTTAATCGGCCGACAGCGATGGGCTTCGATCTGATTGCGGAGCCCATCTCACGATCTATTTTGCCTATGTCATAATGTTAAGAATTATGACGAAAAAGCAGCGTGTAATTGTCATTGGTGCTGGTATCGGTGGGCTAACCACAGGAGCGTTGCTAGCGCATCGTGGTTATGAGGTAGTCATATTCGATCGCGCTATTTTACCTGGTGGCTGTGCCTCTACATTTAAGCGTCGGGGTTTTACCTTTGATGTGGGAGCAACACAGGTAGCAGGCTTAGAACCGGGTGGCATTCACGATCGCATCTTTACAGAATTAGGCATAGAAATTCCCCCAGCTACATACTGCGATCCTGCTTGCGCAGTCTATTTGCCTGGGGAGACAGAGCCGATTAGTGTATGGCGGGATCCGCAAAAGTGGCGGTTAGAGAGACAAAGGCAGTTTCCTGGTAGCGAACCCTTTTGGCAATTCCTGGCAGATTTATTTAAACCTAGTTGGGCGTTTCAGTCGCGCGATCCAATTCTGCCGCCGCGCAGTCTGTGGGATGGATGGCAATTCCTCAAGGCTTTGCGACTCGATACTTTATCAACTATTCCATATACCTTCTCTACTGTGGGGGATGCCCTGCGCGGTTTTGGCCTAGACAGCGATCGCCGCCTTCGCACATTTCTCGATCTACAGCTCAAACTCTATTCGCAAGTCAATGCCGAAGAAACGGCGCTACTTTATGCGTCTACTTGCTTAGCTGTGTCGCAGTCGCCCTTGGGGCTTTTTCATCTCAAAGGCAGTATGCAAGTGCTATCTGACTGTTTAGTCAAGGCACTGGAACGAGATAGCGGCAAATTATATATGCAGCATTCGGTAGAGGCAATTGAGCCCAAAGATCCGCCACAAGTCAAGATCTGCAATCAACGTACGGGTGAAACGTGGTGGGAAAGTGCCGATCGCGTGGTGGCTAATGTGACGGTACAGAACCTCGTGCAACTGCTAGGAGATAAAGCTCCATCAGGTTATAGCGATCGCGTGCAAAAACTGAAGCCTGCATCAGGTGCATTTGTAGTTTACCTGGGCGTTGATCGCGCCGCGATTCCACCCGATTGTCCACCACATCTCCAATTTCTGGCTAGCTACGATTCGCCGCGATCGCTATTTGTCTCGGTGAGCCAGGAGGGTGATGGGCGCGCCCCCGCTGGCCAAGCCACAATAATTGCTTCTGAATTTACCAATGCCGCAGAGTGGTGGGAAGGGGAAGACTATGCGGTCATCAAACAAAAATATACTGACAGAGCGATCGCCCAACTTAGCCAATATTTCGATCTCGAAGGCAATATCATCCACGCTGAGTCAGCCACACCACGCACATTTGCTCGTTATACAGGGCGGGAACGGGGATTCGTCGGCGGGGTAGGTATGCGCGTATCGACGTTTGGCCCATTCGGATTTGCTAACCGCACGCCAATTAAGCATGTTTGGTTGGTGGGTGACAGTACGCATCCAGGCGAAGGCACAGCCGGTACGAGTTACTCCGCCCTCACCGCCGTCAGGCAGATCCAGCAAATGCAATAGAATGTCACACTTAGTTAGTCTATTGTTACCCCAATATGATTTATAGTTGCGAATAAAGAGCTAAATGAAGCCCGATTGAGCAAATTCACTTGGTTGAAATTTAGGAAAATTTTGGGGCAATTTCGATAATCTATGAACTTTTCGAATGCAGATCGATCAAATCTATTACATAGTAGTACCAACCATCGTAGCAGTGGGATTAAACCTTTAAGAGCAATTCAAGCCTTTTCTCAGTCTCTAGTGGGAGGATTGCTAGTATTAGCGATCGCTTCTCCTTCAGTGCTTGCTCAACCAAATCTACCAAATAGCAATTCACCTTCGCGATCGACTACAGCAAAGATAACCAAAACTTTGATTGTGGGGACTAGAGTCGGGGTGCCGCCATTTGTGTTTGAGGAGAACGGTCAACTAACTGGTTTCAGCATCGAACTCTGGCAGAAAATTGCTGATGAACTAGGCGTACAGTACAAGCTAACCAAGAACTCTAATGTTACGGACTTGCTGAGTAGAGTGGGTGAGGGAAAAGCCGATCTGGGAATTGCCGCTATTTCCATTACTTCTCAGCGAGAAGAAAAATTTGATTTCTCATATCCCATGTTTGAATCGGGATTGCAAATCATGGTGCTTGCCAAGTCTAATGGCAGCAGTACTCCCAACCTATTCGCATTATTTTTCTCTCCCGCTCTCCTACAGCTGTTTGGCATTATGGTATTGATTGTGCTGATCCCAGCGCATATTGTTTGGTTCTTTGAGCGTGGACTGGAGCAAGGGATGGGGATTTCCACATCTTACTTCCCAGGTATTTTTGAAGCTTGTTGGTGGGCAGCCTCAACTCTGGCAACACAAGCCGACTCCATGCCCAAGGCAGTGATGGGAAGGGTCATAGCTGTGATTTGGATGTTTACTAGCGTTGTATTTGTGGCTTACTTTACCGCAACGGTTACAACTTCTCTCACAGTCCAGCAACTGCATGGAACAATCCAAGACCCGAACGATCTACCAGGTAAAATTGTCGCCACAACTAAAGGTAGTACTTCAGCCAAATTCTTAAGCGATCGCCATATTCAGAAGCTAGAATTTACCAATATTGATAGTGCCTATGATAGTTTGCTGAAAGGGGAAGCAAATGCGATCGTATTTGACTCGCCCGTACTGCTTTACTATGCTGCGCACGAGGGCAAAGGCAGAGTGCAAGTTGTAGGAGAGATTTTCCAAAAAGAGGACTATGGCATTGTCTTTGCAACCAACAGTCCACTACGCAAGCCAATCAATAATGCCTTGCTGACTTTGCAAGAGAAAGGTGTCTATCAAGAGCTATACAATAAGTGGTTCCGCACCCAATAGACATCAATCCAAATTCCAAGCGTATCTATCTAATCAAATACTACTGTGCGTAAACCTAAATCCGAGCTGGTCGCTTGACCGTAAACCAGAACGCGGTTCTGTAGGTGCAGACGCACCGCACGAGCGAGCACAATTCTCTCTAGATCCTTGCCTTTGCGAATCAGATCGGAAACCGCATCGCGATGGGAAATGCGAATCACATCCTGTTCGATGATTGGCCCTTCATCGAGATTTTCGTTGACATAGTGGGCGGTAGCACCAATAATCTTAACGCCACGGTTGAAAGCACGTTGATAGGGATTTGCGCCAGGAAACGCAGGCAAGAAAGAATGGTGAATATTAATCACGTTAGAAAACTGGGATAGAAAGTCCTGACTCAGAACTTGCATGTACTTAGCCAAAACCACCAGATCGATGTTGTACTGTTTGATTAAGTCGAGTTGCTGTGCTTCTTGCGCCTGTTTCGTTTCTGCGGTCACTGGCAGGTAGTGAAAGTTAATGCCAAAATTGTGAGCGATCGCTTCAAGATCGGGATGATTCCCAACTACTAAAGGAATAGTGGCCTGTAACTCGCCTGCGCGTTGGCGTAAAATCAGATCGTAAAGGCAATGATCTTGCTTGGTGACAAAAATGGCAATGCGCCTTACGGAGTCAGAAAAATGCACCTGCCATTTCGCATCTATCACTTCTGCTAGTGGGTCAAACGCTTCCCCAACAAATTGCCGTTGCAGATTAAAGCCTTCTAGCTCCCATTCCACCCGCATCAAAAACAAACCTGCTGCCGTATCCGTATGCTGATCGGCGTGCAGAATGTTGCCATTGTGGGAAAACAGCCAGTCGGCAATTTTAGCGACTAACCCTTTGCGATCGGGACATGAGATTAACAGAGTTGCCGTTGCCATTTGCGTGTTTACCTATACTTAACCTCAACTTAGAGCATTTTTGAGTGCATCAACAACCGCTACCTGCTGTAATTCTGACAGTTCGGGGAACATCGGTAAAGACAATACTTGGGTGCAAACAGTTTCAGCCACAGGAAAACTGCCCGGAGCGTAACTCAAATGCTTGTAAACTTCCTGGAGGTGTAGTGGCAGTGGATAGTAAGTAATTGTAATCACACCCTGTTCTCTGAGGCTGGCCTGTACCGCATCGCGATCGCGGTCAATTAGTCGGATTGTGTACTGATTCCAAACGCTACCCGGACACTGCGGTGGCGTAATCACACCTGGAACGTGCTTGAGGAATTGCTCGTAACGATCAGCGATCGCGATTCTGAGATGATTCCAGCGATCAAGATGCGGTAGTTTTACTCGCAAAATTGCCGCTTGAATGGCATCCAGTCGGGAATTCATGCCAATGTGCGAATGGTAATAGCGCCTTGCACTGCCGTGTTCGCGCAAAATTTGAATTTGTTCGGCGATCGCCAAATTATTGGTCGTGACCATGCCACCATCGCCACAGCCTCCCAGATTTTTGGTGGGGTAGTAGCTAAAACAACCGACATCGCCTATGCTACCAACCCTTTTCCCTTGCCATGTTGCCCCAGTTGCCTGAGCGCAATCTTCGATTACATAGAGGTTGTGGGCAGTAGCGATCGCCATTAGCCGACTCATATCTATGGGACGACCAAATAAATGTACTGGCAAGATGGCACGCGTGCGATCGGTAATTGCCTGCTCTAGGTGGTTAAGATCGATATTAAAGCTATCTGCTTCAATATCCACAAATATGGGCTTAGCGCCTACCATACTAATTACTTCGGCACTGGCAAAGAAAGTAAATGGGGTAGTAATTACTTCATCCCCTTGGCCAACTCCCAATGCTCTCAGTCCTAAGTAGAGAGCATCTGTACCAGAGTTGCAAGCTATGCCATATTTAGAGCCTGTATACTCAGCAAATTCGACCTCAAATTGCCCGACATTGGGGCCGCCAATATATTGGCCTGATGCCAGTACAGCCGTAACTTCTCGACTGAGATCGTTACCGATCTGCTGAAATTGCTGAGTGACATCAAAAGGTGGAACTTTGCTCACGTATTTTTCCTTTGCCCTATTTCCTTAGGTATGCAACGATCGACGACTAATGATTCACACTACAGTTGCAGGTGATGCTATAGCTGCCTCACAAATTATTACTTAAAAATGTCGATCATTACATGCCGATCTAGTCGGTACTAATTACTATTTACTATCAGCACGGGAATAGTCATCATGAAATCTGACAATATCGTCTTCACCTAGATATTCACCATTTTGCACTTCAATAATCACAAGTGGAATTAGCCCTGGGTTTTCTAAGCGGTGTGCCGTGCATTGCGGAACATAGGTTGACTGGTTGCTCTTCACCATAGTTTCTGTTTCCCCGCAGGTGACTAGGGCTGTTCCAGACACGACGATCCAGTGTTCACTACGATGATGGTGCATTTGCAAGCTGAGTCTGTGACCTGGCTTGACTTCAATGCGCTTAATTTTATAACCACGCCCCTCTTCTAAGACAGTGAAAGAGCCCCATGGCCTTGAGGACGACATGCTACTGCCATTCAGTACACCTTCATCTGAAGCCGGCATTAAATGATCTACTTTTACTACTACTGCTTCTTTTACTTGTGCCATGGTTTTACCCTCGTCTCAAATTACTTGTACAGCTAAAATAATGCCTATTTCCCAAACAAGCATAACAGCCTGCTCCGAAAATCGGTAAAGTCGTATATCTCAAATACTATAGCTCGCACCAATTTGCGTGATTATGAGATCGTGGCATTAAATCGGAGTCGTTATGACTATGGCTAAGATCGAATTTATGCTACTGTTTAATAAGTTGAATTATGTAATCAACCAAGCTTTATACAAACTAAGGAACCTTGCTATGACTGAATGCTTACGTGTAGGCCAACCCGCCCCAGATTTTGAAGCAACAGCGGTCGTGGATCAAGAATTCAAGACTGTTAAGCTATCTAGCTACAAGGGTAGCAAGTACGTTGTTTTATTCTTCTATCCTCTGGACTTCACTTTTGTTTGCCCTACAGAAATTGCGGCATTCAGCGATCGCTACAGTGAGTTTCATGCTCTAGGCACCGAAGTTCTGGGTGTGTCCGTCGATAGCGAATTTTCCCACCTGGCCTGGATTCAAACCGATCGCAAATCAGGTGGAGTCGGTGATTTAAACTATCCCCTTGTTGCCGACCTCAAAAAGTCGATTAGTCTCGCTTACAATGTGCTCGATCCAGATGCTGGTGTGGCTTTACGCGGTCTATTTATTATTGATAAAGCAGGCATTATTCAGCATGCCACAATTAATAATCTTGCGTTTGGTCGCAGCGTTGATGAAACCCTCCGCACGCTCAAAGCAATTCAATATACTCAGTCCAACCCCGATGAAGTCTGTCCAGCCGGTTGGGAACCCGGCAAGGCGACGATGAAACCTACGCCTAAGGGGTCTAAGGAATTTTTCGCGAAGATCTAGATGATTTCGCTGAATTAACTGAATATCACGCAGAGAACCCCAAATTGCTAAGAGCTTTTACAAAAAAGTGCGTAAGGTGATTTATTCAGCAGGGATATAATATCTGGGTAACCGTTGCTTAATCAAACGAGAGTGACACATACTGTTGATAGCTTGCCGATGCTGGCGATCGCTCCTGCACAACTTTTACGCGGCCAGGGGATTATTGCCCAACTAGGTAAATACCTACTACCTTGGGGAAACCAGGCTCTGGTAGTAGCGGGGCGGACTGCCAAAGGGTTAGTTGCTCCCTACCTGGAGCATGCCTTAGATCCGAATCAGATTGCCGTTCATTATGCGCCCGCGATCGCTGATTGCACGGATACCAATCTATCTATTTTGCGCGAGGCGGTAACCAAACACCAAGCCACGATGATTATTGGGGCGGGTGGTGGTAAAGCCCTAGATGCGGCCAAACTAATTGGCGAGCAAGCTGATTTACCTGTAATTACGATTCCCACAACTGCGGCTACCTGTGCAGCATGGACGGCTTTGAGTAATGTTTACAGCGACGAAGGGGCATTTAGCTATGATGTCACCCTCAGTCGTTGTCCCAACTTGATGTTAGTGGACTACGAACTAATTACTTCTGCGCCGCCACGCACTCTGGTTGCTGGTATTGGCGATGCGATCGCCAAGTGGTACGAAGCTTCTATCAGTAGTGGTAGTAGCGATCGCACCATGGTAATTGCCGCTGTGCAAGAAGCCAGAATTCTGCGCGATATTCTGCTGCAAAAGTCGCTAGAGGCACTGCAAAATCCTGGTAGCGATGTGTGGCGCGAAGTAGTTGATGCCACGGTTTGTCTGGCGGGTGTAATTGGTGGGATTGGTGGGGCTCAGTGCCGTACCGTTGCCGCGCACGCTGTCCACAATGGTCTGACGCATCTGCCTCAAGTCCACCACACGTTGCACGGAGAGAAAGTCGCCTACGGGGTTCTCGTGCAATTACGTCTAGAAGAATTTCAAGGCAATCAATTAGCTGCTACTGCCAGACATCAGCTACTCAAGTTTTATGATGAAATTGGTCTACCCAAGAACTTAGCAGCTTTGGGTTTAGCCGATGTGACGCTCAGAGAATTAGAAACTGTAGCAGCGATCGCTTGCTTACCAGAATCAGACATTCATCACCTCCCATTTACGGTTGCGCCGAGTCAGTTAGTTGCTGCGATGGTTTCTACTACCGCACCGATCGCCGTTAGCTGCGAAAAATAATTGAATGACCTAAGTAATGATTAAACTTAGAATAATCCTGCGTAGGGTAGTATTTCATTCCTACGCAATTCTCTAATTACTTAAACTTAATAAGTGTTCTCCAAAGTCTCGAAAGCATGACAACTAACGATAAACAAATTGTTCGCGATTACTTTAACTCTGTTGGGTTCGATCGCTGGCAGCGCATCTATGGCAATGGCGACGTCAATCGCGTGCAAAAGGATATAAGAGCCGGACATCAGCAGACCGTGGATAAAGTGATTGGCTGGCTCAAGCATGATGCCAATCTCTCTAGCCTCACGATTTGCGATGCGGGGTGTGGTGTAGGTAGCCTGAGTTTACCCCTAGCAGAGGCAGGCGCTCAAGTCTTTGCCAGTGATATTTCTGCCAAGATGACCGAGGAAGCGTCGCGTCGCGCCACCAATCCTGACAACCCAAAATTTATCGTCAGCGATTTGGCTAGCCTTTCAGGGGAATATGACACAGTAATTTGCCTGGATGTGCTGATTCATTACCCGTTAGAGCAAGCAGAAGCAATGATTACGCATCTAGGTTCATTAGCAAAATCTCGTTTAATTATCAGCTTTGCCCCCTATACCCCCTATTTGGGGATGCTCAAAAAGGTGGGTGAATTTTTCCCAGGCCCAAGTAAAGCTACCCGTGCTTATTTGCATCCCGAAAAGGAAATCAGAGATTTTTTGGTGAGGGCAGGCTTCCTGGTGCAACGCCACGAGATGACCAGTACGCGCTTTTATTTCTCGCGCTTGCTAGAAGCTTGTCGCTAATTGACTGCTAGATGGCGATTACCTTCGGTATGCATACTGCCGCCGCCTCACACTTGTCGCAATACTTAACAATTATGCGATCGGCTAGCCATTTATGATTGAGTGTTAAACGCGATTCCTCAGAATTCGTTACCTTAAAGCACTTCAATAACTTCAGTAATCAAAATTTCAAACCTTTATTTGTCATATGCTTACCACTCGCACTGTCCGCATCGGCTCCCGCAAAAGTCAACTGGCCCTGGTTCAAACCCATTGGGTGCAAGCGGAATTGCAGAAAGCACATCGCGATCGCACGTTTGAAGTGCAGACCATGAGTACGCAGGGTGACAACATCCTGGATGTGGCCCTGGCCAAAATTGGCGACAAGGGCCTATTCACCAAAGAGCTGGAAGTTGCCATGCTGAACAAAGATGTAGACTTTGCAGTGCATAGCCTGAAGGATTTACCAACCAACTTGCCCGAAGGCTTAATGTTGGGCGCGGTTACAGAACGGGAAGATCCCGCCGATGCCCTAGTTGTGCATCAAAAGTACCAAGACAAGCAGCTAGAAACATTACCTGCGGGTGCTGTGGTCGGAACATCTTCATTACGCCGCTTGGCTCAGTTGCGGCATTATTACCCCCATCTCACATTTAAAGATATTCGTGGCAATCTGAATACGCGACTGCAAAAGCTCGATGAGGGTGGCTATGATGCCATTATTCTCGCTGTAGCTGGGTTGCAGCGTTTAGGTATGGGCGATCGCGTGCATCAGGTAATCGACCCAGAAATTTCCCTCCATGCTGTGGGGCAGGGAGCTTTGGGGATTGAGTGCCGCACCGATGACGATGAAATATTAGAATTATTTGCCCCGATTTCCCACTATCCCACCACCCAACGCTGTCTGGCGGAGCGTTCCTTCTTGCGAGTGTTAGAAGGCGGTTGCCAGGTGCCAATTGGCGTTAATTCCGTAATTGATGCTGACCAACTGACGCTCAAGGGCATTGTGGCCTCATTAGATGGTCAAACATTAGTACGTGGCGAAGTTAAGGGCAGTTTGACGCAGCCAGAGGAAATTGGTACGGAATTAGCGCACCAACTCAAAGGCAAAGGGGCGCAGGCGATCCTTGATGCCATCATTGCTGAGTTTCGCTAGGGGAGTAAGGGCGAGCGTCCGTTCGCCTCTACTGAAAAATCCTGGCAAAATCCATTGCGATCGCCAACCTCTGCTAGATTTGTTTAGGTGTATCGGGTGGCTTGGAATTGGAAACTTTAGTTTTAACGCATCAGCCCGTACTAATTAGACAGGTGCGCATTCTGGATGCATCTGCACCTGAATCTTCGCACGAGAGCGATTCCCGGCAGGATGCGTCCCATCACATCGCAGATGTGCTCATTGCCGCAGATGGCAGCGTGCGTGTTGATGTCGGCGATCGCGATCTACCAAATGATGTACAGGTGCTGGACAGATCTGGCTTAATCCTGGGTACGGGTTTGATGGATTTGTATAGTACTAGTGGCGAGCCAGGCTTTGAGACGAGGGAGTCCGTAGTCTCCTTAACTAAAGCGGCGCAGCATGGTGGGTTTAGCAAAGTTGGTATTTTGCCCCATACTAAGCCCGCGATCGATCGCATTACGACTTTAGATTTTTGGCGGAATTGGAGAAGTCAAGCGAGATCGCCACTCACCCCAGAATTGATGCCTTGGGGTGCAATAACCCTGGATTGTGCGGGAAATCAGATCGCCGATCTGGCCGAACTAGCGCCGTCCGTAATTGGGTTTACAGATGCGAAGCCGCTAGCCAATCTGATGCTCGTGCGACGCGTCATGGAATATGTCAAACCCATGGATAAGCCATTAATGCTGTGGGCTTACGATCCCAACTTGGCTGGTAGCGGTGTGATGCACGAGGGTAGATGGTCGTTGCAATACGGTCTGACTGGTAGTTGGGCAGCCGCAGAAACAGCAGCGCTAGCGGCATTAATCGAACTGGTAGCACTGACGGGCACGCCCACCCACTTCATGCGCATTTCTAAGGCTCGCAGTGTCGAACTGATTGCGGCAGCGAAAGCGCAAGGGTTACCGATTACAGCTAGCGTACCCTGGATGCACCTCTGGCTCGAAGATCGTGACTTACATAGCTACGATCCCAACCTGCATCTCAAGCCCCCCCTAGGTAGCGACACCGATCGCGCAGCACTGATTGCCGCCGTTAAATCTGGCATGATCGATGCGATCGCGGTTGACCATACCCCATACACCTACGAAGAGAAAACCGTTGCCTTTGAGGTATCTCCCCCAGGGGCGATCGGCCTAGAGTTTGTACTGCCTGTACTCTGGCAAGAACTAGTAGTACCTGGTTTGCTGAGCGCGACAGAACTATGGCGATCGCTCAGTATTGGCCCAGCCAGATGTCTCGGTATAGACAATTTAGCGTTAACGACATTATTTGACCCCAACTTACGCTGGGAAGTAACTACGGCAGCGATCGCTTCGCAAGCGCATAATACTCCTTGCCTGGGTAAGTCTATTGCTGGCAAAGTCATAGCATATCCTTGCTAGATTCTACCCGTCCGCACAGGCAGACCTATGGGTCTTGCCCTGTCTACATCTCAACTTTTAGCCATTGAGCAAGTTGCGCTTAGAAGCTTTTAGCTCCGACCATAGCTTTTTAATTTGTTTATAGGCTTCGGTAGTGGTAATCTTGCCGCCGTTTTCGAGCGCACAAATAATCGAAACGCGGTTGGTAAACTCTTGTAGGTTCGCATCGAAAGCCATATTTTCTGGTGTGAACTCGCCACCATACCTACCTATGGGGTTAAGAAATTCATCTTTACTTGGATTGTCAGACATTGGTTTCTCAAATATCTATAATAGTAGCGAACAATCATAACGGAGAATGAGTTCGAAGGCATAGCGCCTCGATAATTGCATTTCAAGCAGTAGTTTTAAGGAAGTGTGCCACTAACGTCCAGATCTCAAACCCAATAAAACTAACTAAAAATAAGAAGATTGCGATATTGAGGACACTTTTAAGTTTTGCCAACATAAATATTACCCGCTGGAAAGTGAATTTAGCTAGAAACAACCATAGCAGCATACTAGACCAGATTCTGCCTATAGCAGGACTTACGTTGCCACACATCACGACGATATGACTCAACAGGCGGCCGTTTCTTAGGTCACCTTCCTCATATGGTTGGCGTGACTCTTAGCGATCACTGCTGTGCAAACTCATAAAAACTGGACGTTAATGAGCAAGGAATGCTTATGCGGTTTTGACTCTATTATCCCTGCTGAAGAGGATTTTAACAATAACCTTCCAAGTCGTGTACTTCTCTATTTTCTCTCAATTATTGATAGTTCTGGTTGTGTAGTTTACCGAGAGGCGATCGCATTTTGCCGAGTGGATAAAAGTTTTTCAATTTGGGCGATCGCTCTTACCTGTAAACAACCTAATCATTTCTGTAAACTTTTACTTGTCCAAAATCAACCTAAATCTCCTTCGGACAACTGAGCAATTTTCATTAAGGCTTTCAAGGTGCCAATTTTTAAATCCCGATCGCGATGAACTGGGATTGACAGAATTTGATTTGCTCCTGGCTTTTCATAAATGTGATGGCTGCCAGTAACTCTTTACAAAATCCAACCTTTTTGCTCTACAACCTTGCACGGTCGTTTGCCAGAAATAGATTTCATACAGCAATTTCGACAATTCGATCGGTTGACTGAGCCATTTGGCGACTGTTAGCAACTTCGAGCCATCCTTCAATAGCATCCTTCAAATTATCTGTGACTTCTTCTAATGTATCTCCTTCAGTAATGCAACCAGGAAGTGCAGGCACCTCTGCCCAGAAACCTCCTTCTTCTGCTGGATGAATAACTGCTTTGATTTTCATAAAATCATCAATCCTTCAAGGTTCATATGCCTCGCTACGGTGGGAGATCGCCACAACAAATACCTGAACCAGTTTATCCTCTACTGAATAGATTACCCTGTAGTCGCCTATTAGGTAGCGATAGTATCCAGCAAAATCTCCCTTGAGGGCTTTAATGTTGGGGTGAGATCGGGGATCTTGCTCTCACTGCTGCAAACATCGGGCAATTTTCTTTGCTAGGGTTTTGTCAGCATTGGCATAGACCTTTTGGGCATCTGGATGGAGCAGAAGTTCATACATCAGAGCGAATAGTTCTCCAGGCTTTGTAATGGGTTGTAGGGGTTGCTTGATTCTGCTTAACTCGCTCTAGTAATCCGGGAATTGCCAACAGTTCCTGGGTTGCAGCTTCGCTTTCGGCATTTGCCAGGTAAGCTGCAAAATCGGCAAGCACTCGTAATCGCTCTGGCGATAGTTGCTTGAGTGACTCATTAAGCTGGTTTTGCAACTCTGTTACTGATGCCAAAACCAGTGATTCCATATCTTCCATTGGGGAATTATCAGTAGTATTCATCGGCTACTTCACAACTTCAAAGCTTAGTATCCATTGTAGGGCAACAAACCGTAGGGAAATATTATCTGCTTGCTCAAAGGGTTACGCGATCGCCTCCCATCTACCTTATTGACTATGTTACGCTGTGCGATCGCTCTTACCTGTAAACAACTTAATCATTTCTGTAAACTTTTGCCTGCTCAATCTCAAAGTGTAGCGATCGCTCGATTGGATGTAATATTCAGATGCTCGCTTTTCCTCATATCGGCGGAGAGTTATCTATAGCGTAACGGGTTTTAATTTATTGAGTTCTACTCGGCCTCCCTCTCTCGCTTCAATTGTTAGTAGGTATCCTTCCATCAATGACATCCCAATGAGTGGCTCTGAATCTGCTTCATCAATAGGAATCAAAAGAGAAATTCCGTCCAACACTACAACTGC
This sequence comes from Rhizobium sp. Q54, assembly GCA_943367755.1. Lineage (GTDB taxonomy): Bacteria > Cyanobacteriota > Cyanobacteriia > Pseudanabaenales > Pseudanabaenaceae > PCC-6802. The sequence goes on from CALRKB020000003.1 coordinate 42,882, forward strand.
TTCGTACACATTAAAGATACATTCGCTGCCATCTCCAAGGATGGCTTGCCCTCGACGTTTCCAAGTTAGTCCTAATTCAGCAATAAAATCTGGAGACAATGAAAGCCAACCATTGAATCCTGTGTCTATAATGGCATCTTGTGTATAAGCTTGCCCGCTACTGCTGCAAACTGATAGTGCAATTATTGGCTCAAAATCTGCATTGACAATTCCATTAATCATGAAGCTTTCTTCGCACGCCCACCAAATCGACGCACATGTCGCGAACCAACGCGAACGATCCAGATTTGAGCGTCTGGATGACTTGCTTCAAGGCGATCGCAAGCAGCTATTTCACTGGCATCCATTTCCCAGGCACCTGTTTCAATATCGATCGCTATAATTTTACCGATATTACCCTCCTCAACTTTCGATCGCACTTGAGTTTCGTAAATTTCATTACCGCGTCGAGCAAATTCTTCTTTGCTGTAGCGGGGTTGTCGGACTGGCATAGGCTTGCCCTCTGCTACCTTTATTTTTCTATTGTAAACTGGGCGATCGCATTTTGCCGATCGGGTAGAAGTTTTTCAATTTGGGCGATCGCTCTTGCCTACAAACAACCCGTCTCCCTATAAACTTTTGCCTGCTCAATCTCAAAGTGTGGCGATCGCACTTATTAAAATGAGAAAATCTGCCCTTGCTAGTCCGTATCGACAGATTTGTTCTCCTGCTAACACTTACGAGTAGAATTGTTCGTACTCATCATGGTCGCCGATCCAAAACCACGTTACCGTGTCACCTTCCAAGACTCCAAGCACGCGATGGCTTCTTGTCACCCGCACAGACCAAATTCCTTCCTCGCTGTTTATACATTTAAAATGTAACGAGGGATGAAACGGATTCTCTGCCCAAAGTCGATACGCTTTTCGCGCTCCCGCCTTCACCGAATTGCTTAATCCTCGATATTTCGACCAAAAGGAAGGTAGAGCAGCAGACTTCATAATTGTTCATAGTCCATCGGTATCGATCGCCCCGCTGCTATTTCTTGCTTAGCTTTTCGGGCTGCAGCGATTAAACTATCCTGTGTCCGCTTGAATGAATCATCCCAGCGCATTTCATCTTGCAAATCAGTAATGTAGTCCCGCATATGCTCTACAACTTGTTCCTGCAAATCGTCGGGCAGGGACTCAACCATCTTCATAATCGTGGCGATCGCAGCAGCAGACATAAATCTCTCAAAGTTATTTTTCTTCTATAATCTAACATTCACCGAGACTGAATAGGTGCGATCGCATTTTGCCGAGTGGATAAAAGTTTTTCAATTTGGGCGATCGCCTGTCGAAGCAGTTCAATCGTAGTTCATTAGAAGTAACCACCGCAATTTTATACGGCTTCTCAATTTTAACTGCTGCTGGATGCGATCACTCATACCTGTAACCAACGAACTTCCAAGCCAAATCATCTCTGCAAACTTTTTCCTGCCAAGACTCGAAGTGTGGAGATCAATCGGACTTAATATTCAAACGAATCGCTTTTCTCAAATCGGAGCAAAGTTCGACATGTAGCATATCAATTCGATAGAAGAGTTTAAGTATCATGATGATCGTCTATCGGTTTTGTTACCATGAGTTCGCGTATAAGTTTCTCAGGCAAATCCTCTGGGAAGTGCTCTTTATCCATTTCCTTCAGCTTTTCTAGGAATACCTCAGAATGGTTTTCTTGATCAGAAAATGGAAACACCTCTTCGATGTCGTAGATTGGCTCAGGACGAACGTATAGCTCAGTAAGGATCTCGAGCGCACCATCAGGAAGATCTTTGGCAAGCTGCTCTATTTCGCTCACTTTTGATGTGATGCTCATTGAGAGAATAACCTGAAAAAGTCGCTCGTGCTGTTTGGTTGTGAGTATTACGGGCACCATTGATGTGTACTCGCGATATACGGCCGCGATGTGTTCCCAATATGCAATCTCGTTGGATGGATGGGCATCTCGCTTGAACCCATCCATCCAAAAATCCATTGAATGTGTGTACGCCCCAAGCAAGCACGCACGCACTAAGCGAATTCTGCCTACTAGCTCTGGCGGCAGTTCATTATGTTGAATGGGTGATGGATAAAGTTTTGAAAGAGCAATTGAGTTTACCTTAGCGTCTTGAAGCGATAAGTGATACGCAATTCGCCGTTGAATCTGAGTAAAGAGATCTGGGCGGATCACCTCGATGATACGAATCGCGATCTGCACAGGTGTTTTGCCTGAAGAGTCAACCGCTAGTTTGTCAGCTAGTGTAGGGCTGAAATTCAGTACATCGTCTCTCGACACGTTGTGCCAGACGGGCAATATGACTTTCGTGCCCGCGATCTCTCTCGCATTAAGCCCACGTAGCTCATACTCAGGCCACTTCTTTGCAATGAACGAAGGAGAAATCACGATGAGACCAAAGTTCGACTTGGCCAGTCCGAGGTCGATGCTCCTGCTCAAGCTATCACCCAACTTCAGTGCGTACTTGTCGTACCAAACATTTACACCAAAAGCAGAGAGGGCTGAAGCAAGAGGTTCTACAAAGTCAGCCTTGTCTTCGGAGGCGTGCGAGATGAAAATATCCCAACTTTCAACTGTTGATGCGGACATACACATCTCCTTTGAGTCTTAACGGCTATATTCGCTTGCTATCATATCTTTTCGCTCCTATTTGAGGCAAGCGCAATTATTCAGGTGCGACAAGGTGTTCAACACAGACTAGTCAGGAGGCTTAATTCGTGAAGACCATTCTTTACCTTGCCACTGTTCCGACCAGAGTTTTTGAACCAATTGGTAAGGATTGCATCGCGTAGCCGTGGCAAGAAAATCACGAGAATTCTCTCTAGCAGTAAACCCAACGATTATTTCCCATTTATAAACCTCCGCTACCGAACTTGAGTCGATTTTAGAGCGCAGCTTGCAGGCGATCTAGCAGACCTTCTACATAATTCAAAGCGCCAGCGATCGCACCAGGATCTTCCAAGTCAACATCAACATATCGCCGCAGCGCTTCTACCTGATTCATACTACCTCCCACCGCCAGCATCTCTAAATATCCAGGCACAAAGTCTTTGCCAACTTCGCGATACTTCTGATAGCAAGCCAGACTGACGATGTTAGAGGCAGTGTATTGATAGCAATAGAACGGCTTGAAGAAAATGTGGCCTACCCTCGCCCAGTCATACTGATGTTCTGGCAGCACTTCTACTGCATCACCGCAAACTTCTTGATAAAGCTCCATCCACTTTTGGTTGACAAACGTATGGTCGAAGCTACCTTGAGCCGATCGCTCGTGAATTGCTAATTCCAGGCGGCTAATCGTGCTTTGGCGAAACAGCAAGTTAAGCTGATCTTCTAGCTGTTGTGTAATCAAAGCTTTAGCCAGGTGAGCATCATCTGCCCATGACTTCAATAAATAGTCGAGCAGCAACAACTCATTGAACGTAGAAGCAACCTCGGCACTTACCATCGGCGGATTGCTATTGAAATAGGACTGGCGATCGCCAATGGCAGCAAAATGCAATCCATGACCCATCTCATGCGCTAGCGTAAATAGAGAATTATAGTTGTTGGTATACGACAGCAATAGATAACTGTGTTTACCATGACTGTAGGAGCAAAAAGCACCACCGCGCTTGCCAGGGCGCACTTTTGCATCTACCCAGTTGTTAATAAAGAATTCTTCTGCCCGCCTGGCATAGTTGATATCAAACTGTTCTAAAGCAGCTAGCAAAGTCTCTACACCTGTTTTATAGTCAATTTCTAGTGGTTTGGCATTATTCTTACTATCTGGATTGTGATTAGACCAAGGCGCGTAAAGGTCACAGGTGCGAATTGGCTGGCCGAGAGCCTTTGCTTTGAGTTTGTAGTAGCGCTGGAATAACTCAACCCGCTGCTGCATACCATCCATAATGGCGCGAAACACTGGCTCCGACACCTCATCAATCAGCAGTTGCTTTTGCAATGTTGAAGTATATCCCCGCATCTGACATTCGATGCGATGATCCTGGCTCACGGTATTGAGAATAAAGCCGTAAAGCAAATTGTGGGATTTTAAGGCCTGACGCACAGATAGATAAGCATGGTGGCGTACATCTGCATTAGGATGATAAAGCAGTGCACCTAATTCCGCTTCTGTGCTAGCACTCTTACCATCAGGAGTAGGAACCGGTTCAAATTCCTGCGCTCCCATATGCAGCGATCGCAATTGGATAAAAGCTTGGCGACCCGTGAGACTATCTTGATTGCGAGTCTGTTCGATTTCTTCGGAAAGCTTATGCGGGCGGAATTGGGCAATGCGATCGAGATAATGGCGATAATTGGCTAGTTCTGGTGCTGCTTGTAATGCCTGAAACTTTTCCTCGTCAATACTTTGCAATTCCAGATCGAAGAATAACAATTGGTTCTCAATCTCGGTCAGAGCTTCCAACACCTTATCCAAATATTGCTTTGCCTCTGTGTTGCGAGTATCGGCAGCAAAAATTAGGGAGGGGTAAGAATAGAGATAGCCGGATGTTTGAGCGATCGCTTCTAATTCTTGCAAGCATTGACAGATCGCCGTAGGAGATAATTGACTGACCTGACCGCGATAATCCTCACGAAGCATAGCAGCCTTTTCCTGAAGCTGTTTCAAATCTTGAGCAAGTTGAGGATCGTCAAATCCTTTGTAGAGATCTGAAAGATCCCACTCTTGGGGCTGATCGAGATATGAAACATTGCTAATCTCATTTACATTCATTGGATCGGTAACAAAATTGACCAATTGTGCCTCCCTTATCAAATTTACGAATGTTAGTTTTTAGACTAAAACTAACATGGAATTTAATACTGCCAGAAGTTGGCAAAAAATAGAGCCAGATCTTCAAGAGAATATTAAGGCTTTAGTTGTTTAAGCAAAATTACTAAGCCTATGGCTGACCTGATTGACTGACAAATCTTTTTAGCTTGGCGGTTAAAACCGCAGCTATACAAACCAAACCTGCCTACGCAGGTTCAAGAATAGATACTTCAAGCAGTTAATAAGGTTCCCGAAAACTCCCCAAAACTCAGTGAGTCCGGTAGAAGGCTACCAGACTCACGCAGAAATATATATCACTAACTAACTTACTAGAGGTTTGTACTTGCTCTTACAGTGTATCGACTTCCTTGTCTTTATTTCTCATTAACCTGAGCGGTTTATCCGTTCTTAACTTCTACACAATTCACTCTTATCCACTAATCCCTGGCAACTTATACATCAATTCACTTGACTTGCCCTATCTAGGTTAAGCTCTGGCCACTACTTCTACCTCTCTACAAGATAAATTAACGGTAGACTTAACTTTGACGGTAACTGAATAAATAACCTAGAGAAATCTCCAACTATCAAGAGATTAAGATTAACTGAATAGAGAAACTATATTGAACTAAGAGATCGAGATAATTCATCTACAAAGACGACAAGCTTAGTTTAGCCTGTAAGTGGTTCAGGGAGGAGGCACTGCCCTTAAACCTGCGTTCCTTTCTTGTGCCTATATGTAGGATAGGCAAACCCAGCTAGAATAGCAAGTGCATTTAATATAAGTTCACACCTATGCCACGTCCAGTACCTAAATTTACAGTTAACCTAGCAGGAGGTTCCGTTGCGATCGCATTTTCGACCGAAGCGGCACGCGAACTCAAAGTTCAAATTAATCAATTAATGGAAAGCTTACGCCTGGTGGCGAGCAAAAACACGCCTGCTGCTGCTGGGGGCAAACCTAAACCCGTTCGCCAACCCAACATGGAGTATCAGCATACTGGTGAGGTGTTTCTGGAAATTTTTTGCAACCCTAATATCTACGCTACTCCTTTTACCGCTAAGGTAAACATTACGCTTAGAGACGATCGGATTCGCTTGATTACGGAAGCGCAACTCAGTCAATTAGTGGATGATGTGAATAAATACATCGAAGATATGGCTCAGTATATAGAGACAAGCCATTAAGCATCGCTTAGGCTAGATTAGTCTTGTTGCTTACTTTTTGTCATCTAACTTTCCACCCAAGCTTCCTAATAAAAGTCATGTCCTTTTTTCGTCAATACATTGCGCCTTTAATCATCTTTGCCATATTTATCTTTACGTTAATTTTGGTTAGCTCGCGGGCTTTCCTACCCAATGATATGATGACGCCTGCTCCGATCGGTACGATCGGTACGATGCCTTCTAGTTTAGCGGCAAGCATCAAACAGCATTAAGATGAGCGAGCAAACCTGGCAACGCAGACATGTAATTTCGCTGGCTGATTTTACTGTCTCTGACTACGAATTGGTATTACAAACGGCGCTGAGTTTTACCGAGGTACTATCGCGCCGCAATAAGAAAGTCCCTACGCTCCAGGGCAAAGTCGTAGCAAATCTATTCTTTGAGTCTTCGACGCGTACCCGCAATAGTTTTGAGTTGGCGGCGAAGCGGCTCTCTGCTGACACGCTTAACTTCGCACCTGGCACTTCCTCACTCTCGAAGGGAGAAACTATTCTGGATACTGCCCGTACTTTTCTAGCAATGGGTACGGACATTATGGTTATCCGCCATCAGGCCGCTGGCGTGCCAGACCAAATTGCCCTTGATATGGATCGCCTCGGGGGGCGTGTTGCTGTCCTCAATGCTGGTGATGGCAAGCACGAGCATCCTACCCAAGCTCTCCTCGATCTGTTTACACTCTGCTCTTACCTCAATCCTATTGCGCCCAGTGCTAAAGACATTAAGGGCAAGAAGGTGGCGATCGTGGGGGATATTTTGCACTCCAGGGTAGCGCGCTCTAATCTCTGGAGCCTGGTGACTAATGGTGCCAACGTGCATCTAGCTGGGCCACCGACCCTCCTGCCATCAGCGTTTGCCGAGTATGGTGTTACGGTTCACCATAACCTCACACCAGCTCTAGAAGATGCTGACTTTGTCATGACATTGAGGTTGCAAACCGAACGCATGAGCCAGTTCCTGATTCCTAGCCTGCGCGAATATCATGCTCAGTTTGGTATTACTCGCGATCGCCTGGTCAAGTGCGCCTCCAACGTCCAGGTTCTTCACCCAGGCCCTGTCAATCGCGGCGTTGAGATCAGTTCTGACTTGATGGACGATCCGCGCCTCAGCCTGATCGAAAAGCAAGTTACTAATGGTGTTGCGATTCGGATGAGCTTGTTATATTTGATGGGATCTGCAACTGCTACGGGTTAGTTTTTACCTCGGGTTTTGGATTGGGTTTAGGTACATTTTCTGGACATCCCTGAGCAGACTTATTGCCATCTGGCATAATCGCACCACAGAGATTTGCCTCTGTTAAATCTGTTCCGTAGATATTGGCACCCGATAGGTCGGCACCTCTAAGATCGGCCTTATATAAATTTGCGCCATTTAGTGTAGAGTCTCTTAGATCGGAAAATCTTAGATTTGCACGGTACAGATTGGCTCCGGTCAAATTAGCACCTCTAAGGTTAACGGGGCCGATGTTAGCTTCGTATAAATCGCAACCAGGACATTCTCTAGTTGTGATTAATCGTCTCACGTGCATAGGATTTTCTGCTAGAGCGATCGCCACAAAGTTCGTACTAGCTACCACCATTACAGCAACCGCAATTCCTAATTTCATAAATACCCGAAAACTCACGATCTGCGTATTACTGCATTATGCCCTAAAGCATGATACTCATTCTGCTGCTCATACCTGCGATCGCGATCGCAGGTGCATGTATACCTAAATCACTGACTTTGCCCTGTATTCAGCGGATGATATTTCTCAATCGAACTGCGACAAACCAAATGAGATGGGAAACCAAATCACCCACCAGCATGAGCTAGTCGCAGGAAGCCAAGATCGTCTATGAGACCGCAGAATGGTTTACATAGGTGATGACATTCAAACGTTACAGGTTAGTAGTTCATCGTGAGGAGTAAGGATATGAAGTTAAGAGGTTTCGCTACATTATTGCTGATTGCCATGGTAAGTTTTGCTACTCCATCCAAGGCTGAAACTACCGTCGCTGTAATGAATCTAGATAACCAGCAAAAAACGGAAATAGTTTGTTCAGAGGAATTAGGTAATGCTTGCACCCTCCAAGCAGGTACATCAGATTTACGCATTGCAGCCAACACTGCAACCAGAATTGCCCCCGCTCCTACCACTAATCACATCATTATGCTAAATGCTAAAGATGGCATTGCCTGTTTAGTGGAAGCAGAAGGTTCTCCCAATGGTGCCCTATCCTGCGGTTTTGTTGACAACGATTAATGCGGTGCCGCAGTTCTTGCAGTAATTAGCATCAGGATCGTGCATCGATAAACCACATTGAGAGCATGGCGTGTCTACATGATTGGCTGTTTTTACCAGGCGCTTAAACAAATCGCCTAGCTGCACCGGAATTAGAGCGATCCCAGTCAGTACCATCAATACTGTAAGGAGACGTCCTGATTCCGAAGCAGGTGTAACATCACCGTAACCGACTGTTGTCATCGTAAAAATAGAGAAATAAAAGGCATCGAGAAATGTTTTAAAACTATTGGGATTGACTGGATGCTCGACCTGATAGATCAGTCCTGAGAAAATAAACACGATCGCGAGTAGCGTAAAGATAATTCGCACAAACACAATACTATCTTCATTACTGAGACGGCCTAAAAGTGTTTTGTTACCCAGCAAGCGAATGAGACGGAGAAATCTAAACCAGCGCAATAGCCGCAGAAAACTGGTGTCGGAAGCAGTCGCAAAAAACGGCACGATCGCAATTAAGTCAATCATGGAATAGAGGCTAAAGAAGTACTGACGCTTGTTGTCAGCACACCAAAAACGCAACATATACTCAATTGCAAAGATCAATAGAATGCCGTTGTCAAGGAGGTTGAGGTTAGTACGAGCAGCCTCAGAGATGGGGTAAGTTTGGGCGACAAAAATCCCGGAAGAGATCAACACCAGAACACCTATGGTTAAGTTAATTCCTCTCCCCACAGGTGTTTCTATATCTTCTAAGTAAAAGGAAATTTTTTCGCGCAGCATTGAACCATTTGGTAAGCTCTTCTGTCTAAACTAACGTACAGAGTTTCCAGCATAATCACAAGGGGAATATTTAGTGTTTAACAATCTCAAAAGTGGTTTAGCGATCGCCACTATTTCTCTAATTGTCGGGGGAGTAGCTGTTCCTAGCTTTACATCTGCGCAAACTCCTGCGCCCAACTCGCCAGGTGTCACGCGCAAACACCAGCGAGGAGATGTATGGAAGGAGCTAAATTTAACGGATACGCAGAAGCAACAGCTCAAGACCATTCACGAAAATTCGCGCAAACGCATCCAAAGCGTTTTGACAGATGAGCAACGTGCCAAACTTGAAGCAGCCCGTCAATCAGGCGATCGCAAGGAAGTTATGAAGTCGCTTAATCTGACTGATGCGCAGAAGCAACAGATGCGTGATATTCGCAAGGAATCTCGCGAACAAACCTTAGCGATTCTGACTCCTGAGCAGCGTAGCAAATTCGAGCAATTGCATTCGCAACGATCGGGTAAATAGCTAAATCAACCCTGAAGGCAGCAGGTTCTCTCTTGATATAATTGTCCTAAATAAAGTGAGGGTGTAGCAAGTGACGTGGCGCATCCTCACTAAAATTTTGGTTATATCTACTAGAAAACCAATAGGAGTCAGAGAAACTGTTGCTGAAGCCAGGTACATTGTGGAAAAGTATTGTGGAACGGAGCGATCGCGCGCTTGAGTGCGGTGCCTTGCTTTCAATACCAACAGAGCATGAGTTTATTGAACAGAATGGCGTGCGTTTTTTGGTAAGGATCTTATCTAACTTGATCCGTAAGGATAAAGCCATAAAAAAACTGGATGAACAAACTTCCTCTGGCGATCGCACATTTAATCCCTTTCTACCCTACGAAAATGACTTATTTGTAGCAGATATTTCCAATACACATGTCTGTATCTTAAACAAGTTCAATGTTGTGGATCACCATGCCCTGATTGTGACACGGGCATTTGAGGCGCAGGACACCTGGCTCACCTTGCAGGATTTTGCTGCGATGTGGGCTTGTCTGGCTGAATTTGATGGTTTGGTATTCTACAATGCTGGTAAGACGGCTGGCGCTAGCCAGCAGCACAAACACCTCCAGATCGTTCCACTGCCCTTTATCCCATCAGAAGTCCAAATCCCGATCTCCTCTTTAATTCCATCAGCCACATTTCAAGACTCGATCGGCATGATCGCACAACTACCTTTTGTGCATGCTCTCGCCCGACTCGATGATATTGGCGAGAAATCTCCTTTGCATGCTGCCGAGACAACGCTGAAGTGTTACCGGAAGCTACTGCAAGCAATCAATTTGCAAGATGATGAGAGATGCAGCAGAGATCGGCAATCTGGTGCATATAATCTGCTAGCAACGCGAGAATGGATGTTACTTGTGGCGCGATCGCGCGAAAGTTTTGAGTCTATCTCTGTCAACGCATTGGGATTTGCTGGTGCACTGCTGGTACGAGATCGACAGCAAATGCAGATCCTCAAAGACTGTGGCCCCATGACCCTTCTGCAGCAGGTTGCCGTGCCACTATAACCAGATTCTCCAATATGATGACTTCTGCGATTGAAGCCTTTAGCTATTCGCACGTTCGTAGAGGATTTGTTCCGATACGATGCCGCGATCGCTCGCTACCCAAATCAGCGATATCTGCGAAACAATACCTGCTTGCATGGATACTAATGAGAAGTTGTGGTGATTTCCCTCTGAGGCTTTGATAATGCGAGGTACCTTTGCCGCATTGAGATAGATTGTACCCGTAGGGCTGACAAAAACTGGCTTACGTAATTCGATGGAGTTGTGTAGGCGGTGATGCATATGTCCAAATGTGACAAGGGGAACCTGTTTGGCTAAAAGCTGAGTTTTAGCGATCGCCTCCGCCAAATCTGGATCGCCATAGTCTCCCCCTACAGGATGCCAATCTTTGCCGCAGGGATCGATAGCGCGATCGCCTAGACCCAGGGGGCCGTTATGCCCCAAGAAAATAATCGTGTCGCTAGATGTACTGGCAGCCGCTTTGGCAATACGTTCTGTAGATTCGGTAAAACTCTCTATGCCATAGCGATCTCGATAAAACTGAGCATTTTTCCATTCCGAAGATCCCCAACTGAATGGACGCCCTCCCACAACCGATAAATTCAGAGCCGGAAAATCAAGATAACTGTAGCCAATGTGGGTATGCCCTAGCAGATCGAGTTGCTGCTGGACGCGATCTTCGCGATCGTGACTGTAAGGACTCTTGCGTCTACCCCATTCAGAGGCGCTATACCAAGCATCATGGTTGCCTAAGATTACCGCCTTTGGTAGATCGAGCATAGACACAGCACGGACGACATCTACAGCTTCATTGCCAAAATCACCGACAAACAGGACTAAGTCGACATTTAACTGCTCTAAAGCAAGGTTATCTTCAGTTTCCCATTGGTTATGGATGTCTCCCACTACGGCAATTTTGATCGTGCGATCTGTCGTTTGCATAGCATTTGGTCAGGCAATACGTTATTATTCTGCTTTACTTTTGCGCCTTTGCGACAAACAGCGCCAAGATTTACGGAGCGATCGCGCCAAGCTATTCCCTGTTAAAATCTGTAAGTTGGGAAACTGACTTGACCCATAATTGATCCGCCAGATTATTTACAGCCTTCTGACCGTTGCGGTAAGTAAGATACGAGTACATGAACGATCGCTGTTTAAGTCACTATAATAACTGTTGGCATTGAGGCAAATTCTGAGATATGGGCGATCGCAAAATACTAAACAAAATTGGCGTAATTGGTGGTGGACAACTGGCCTGGATGATGGCGATCGCCGCGCAGCAACTGGGAATAGATTTAACCGTTCAAGCGGCAAATGCTCAGGAACCTGCGGCTTTAGTTACAGATCGACTTGTAATCGGTGGAATCGATGATTTCCCAGCTACTCGTGAACTCGCGGCAGTAAGCGAAGCAATTACATTTGAGAATGAATTTGTGGATCTAGATCGACTCTCGGAGTTAGAGAGTGAAGGGGTTAAATTCCTGCCAAGGCTAGAGACACTAGAAATATTAGTAGATAAATATTATCAAAGACAACATCTCAAACAGCTTCACATACCCGTTCCCAATTTCCTGGTAGTGAACGATGAACAAGAACTCATACAAGCTGCTGGGATATTAGGTTATCCCTCAGTCCTCAAGGTGCGGCGACATGGCTATGATGGCAAAGGCACTTGCGTGGTCAACTCCGAAGCCGAATTAATCACTGCCTGGACAACAATGGGCAAAGCCCCCGCCCTGCTGGAATCCTATGTGAATTTTACGACCGAGATCGCGGCGATCGCAGCGCGTTCCGAGTCTGGTGAATATGCAATCTATCCAGTTGTGGAGACGCAGCAGGTGGAACAGGTTTGCCGTCGCACGATCGCGCCTGCTCGCATTACACCAGAAGTTGCAGATAGGGTAGAAGCGATCGCCAAAACTATCGTCAATAGTTTGGATGCGGTGGGTGTATTTGGCATTGAGCTTTTTCTTGCTGATGATGGTGAGGTGAGCGTGAATGAAATTGCACCACGCACCCACAATTCTGGTCATTACACAATCGAAGCCTGCCAAACATCGCAATTCGCACAACTGTTACGTGCGGTTAGTGGCATGCCTCTAGGCGACACACACATGACCTGTGCGATCGCAGTTATGGTGAATTTGCTGGGTTACGAAACCGCCACCTCCGACTACAGCGAGAAACGTCAGCGCATCGCTCAGTTACCCCGAACGTACACGCACTGGTATGGCAAACTCACCGCTAAACCAGGACGTAAGCTTGGCCACGTCACCGTCTTAGCTGATAATTATGCCCAAGGAGAGGCGATCGCGGATCAAATCGAACAGATCTGGTACAAGCTTTAGCCTGTAAAATGATGACGATTAGGCGAAACTTACTCCAAATAATTTATGGCAGAGGAATTTGCAGTTCAAACGCGTGGACTTACCAAGCAATTTGAACGTCAAACCGCCGTTAATAACGTTAATTTAGAAATTGCTAGTGGTGAGGTCTATGGACTGATTGGGCCCAATGGTGCGGGCAAGACCACTCTGATTCGCATGTTAGCTGCGGCAGAGGAGCCCACAAATGGCGAAATCTATATTGGTGGTGAGCGCTTCTTGAGAGGAGAGGCTAACTCACATCTCAAACGCCAATTAGGTTTTTTGCCAGACGACTTCCCCCTCTACGATGACCTCACGGTCTGGGACTATCTCGATTACTTCGCACGGCTATATCACCTCAAAGGATCGCATCGCCGCCAGTGCTTGCATGAAGCGATCGCCTTAGTAAGTCTAGGAAACAAACGCGATAGCGTGATCGCCACTTTATCGCGAGGGATGAAACAGCGGTTGAGTTTGGCACGGACAATTATCCACTCACCCACATTATTACTCCTAGATGAACCAGTATCGGGGCTAGACCCAATCGCACGCGTTGAGGTTCGTAATATTGTTAAAGGCTTGCAGGCCAAGGGAATGACCATTCTCATTTCCTCGCATATCCTCAGTGACCTCGAAGAAATGTGTTCCTCCATTGGCATTATGGAGCGTGGGCGCATGGTCGAGAGTTCACGCCTACAGGACTTGTATGAGCGACAGAGCAGTCAGCAAATCATTATTTCATCGTTGGGTGATGCCTCAGTTCTAGAGGTGGCATTGCGATCGCAGCCATTTGTTGCCAATTGCGAGATACTAAATGGGACAAACAGCGTCCGTATTGATTTTACAGGTGGATTAGATGACTGTGCTGCTTTACTGCGATCGCTGATTGAAGCAGGTATTCCCATTATAGAATTTCAACGCACCCAGGAAAGTCTGGAGACGATTTTCCTCAAACTTGGTCACCAACAGACATCTTGAGTTAGGGCTGAATAAATAGAAGTTACTGAATCATATTTCTTCCCTCTTCCCTCTTCCCTTTTCCCTTTTCCCTTTTCCCTCTTAAAATTATCTATGTTCTTTGAATTATTAGATCGAGTTGGCGACTGGAATCCACAGTTATTGCGTGAATTGAAAGGACGACTAAAACCCCGCAGTATTGCAGTTGCGGTTGGTGGTGCGGCGATCTTTCAACTCCTGTTGGTAATGTCTTTTTTACAAGCATTACCCAGGGATGGCAGTAGGTTTTCCCGCTATTGCCTTGGTGCCGTAAATCCTTGCACAATTAACTGGTCGATCTGGTGGCAAGATCAGTTCCGAGCCATATCCTGGATTTTGCCCTACATTTTCTTCAGTGCAGGAGTCTATACACTGATTGCCGATCTGATCCAGGAGGAAAGGCGCGGCACACTTAACTTTATTCGCCTCAGCCCGCGCTCTAGCTTCAGTATTATGCTTGGCAAGATGTTGGGCGTGCCGATTCTTGCATATATTAGCGTTGCCCTGATTGTGCCATTACACCTAGTTTCAGCAATTGGTGGGGGCGTGCCATTAGGCTTTGTCTTTAGCTATTACTTAATTCTGCTTGCTACAGGCATATTTCTATTCAGTGCGGCTTTGCTACAGGCCCTTTTAGGCGGCGATCGCCTGATCGTTGCAGGGCGCATATCTAGCGGCCCCATCGTGTTCTCGTTTCTCACTCTCATCTTTACATCCCTCTACATGGGATGGAACCTGAATACAACATGGAGCGGTTTCGGTATCATGTCAGCTAATGAATCCATTAGTAATTTTCAGTGGTTCTATTTTCAGTTGGCACGCAATCCCATCAACGCTCACATTTTTACCTTAGGAAATCTGGTGATCGCCACCTATGGGATTTGGCAAGTACTCAGTCGGCGTTTTAATCGTCCTGGTACTACGGTTCTCAGTAAGAAACAAAGCTATTGCTTCATCGCATTTCTAGAAGTATTTATGCTTGGCTTTTGCTTGCACTCACCTACCATAAACGATCCCGGCATCACCCTTGTCAAGTTCTTTACATTGTATGCTTTTAATTTCTTTTGCTTTCTCATGTTGATGGCTACAATTATGCCTCACCGCCAAGCACTTCTAGACTGGGTGCGTTACGGTTTGCGTCCAGGCGCAATTGTGCAAGATTTAATCTGGGCAGAGAAAAGTCCTGCTCCTGTAGCGATCGCTGTGAATCTCGCGATCGCCAATGCGTTACTAGTCCCATGGGTAATGCTGTGGCCAGACAGCGACAAGACATGGCTAATTTTTAACAACTATAAGTTCCAGTCTATCCTCGCATTAGCTGTATTTGCTTCTACGATGATGCTTTATGCTACTTTGGTTCAGCTTGTGATGTTTATGAAAACGCAACGTCCGGGAGTCTGGGCCGTAGGTACAGTTGCTTGCATGATGATTTTACCACCGATTTTTCTCAGCCTGCTGACGCTAACACCTGATCGCGTACCGTTGTTGTGGATTATACTTGGGTTCCCAATTCTTAATAAGGGAGACACAACTTTCTTAGGAGGAATTGCCATTCAGCTAATTATTTTAGGCGCTTTGGGGTTCCGTCTGGCTCAGCTACTCCAGCGTGCCAGAGCGATCTCCGACACGGCTACACACAGCTAACGACATGTCAATTTTTAGAAATTATGATGGGTTGTTTTTTGAAGGGTTTAACCCTTCAAAAATTCTTGACAGAACACTAATCATCATCAGGAGTAAGGGGCATTTGTTCATCCAGGGCTTTCCAGCCTGGCATCCACAGCGCTCTGTCCTTTAAAGCTTTAGCATTTAACCAAAATCTCACCGATTCGTCGCAGGTAGCTTTGAGTTCCGCAAAAACTAAGGTTTCTTCGTTCTTGCGATTTGTGACGACAAAATGACGCCAGCCAAAGGTTTCCTGTAAAGCCGTCCATTTTGAGCCAACGAGATATGGGAACTTTTGCTTTTTGGGCATAGAGATAATGGTTGTACAATCAGGGATATTGATGCTTAGCCAGTCATGCTAGCAGTTCTTAAATCATTGTAATAACTCCAAAAACTAAAGACCTCAACCCATAAGTCTCCAGTACCCCACCTATGATGGACTATGAACCCGCATATTCTCGCCTTGTCCTAGCGCGCCTATCACAGCGTAATGCTGCGTTGCTTGTGGACTTTATTGCCTGTGCATTTCTTGGGCAATTGATTGAGGCGCTCTTAGGTCTGAGTAATTCTGGTTTGGGCTTAGTAATCTTCGGCTTGGCCTGGATGCTCAATCGTGTTTTTATCGCGGGTAAGAATCAGGGGCAGAGCCTAGGGCGCTGGCTGCTGAGCATCAGAGTTGTGGATATGATGTATGGCAAATCCGCAGGTGTGTTTGAGCTCGCTAAGCGCGAAGCGGCAATCTATTTGTGCATGGCATTAGTACTGGCTGGATTTAACTCAGGTGGCCTAACTAATACAATCAGCCTATTTGCTTTGATTCCAATTGTGATTGATGGCGTAATTGCGCTGGCGGATTCAGAAAAAATGCAAACCGTGCACGACAAGCTCGGTGGCACGATTGTGATTGTCAGCAGGAAGGGATTACAACTAGATCAAAAGATTACCAAACTGCTCGGTCAAGCCAGTCGCAGTGCCAGCAAGGCATACCAAAGTGGTAGATCTGGCGATCGCCCTAATCGCAGTTATAGTCAAGGCTACGGTCAAGGTTACGGGCAGGGATATGCACAAGGCTACGACGACGAATTTGATGACGATGACGATTATGGCGATCGCGGGCGGGGTCGCAGTCGCGAAGATTATGGTGATGACTATGACGTAGATCCCTACCAGGATCCTAGCTCTCGAAGCAACCCCCAAAATCGATCCAAGCGAGGATCTACCCAACCCTTCCAGCAAAACCCTAGCCGTCCGCGTCGTCCATATCAGCAGGATAATTATGGTGATGATTTCTCGGCAGAGCCGGATCAGGAAAGCGATCGCTACAGGGGGAGATATAAAAGCAGCGATGATGACTATTATGGGTCTCGTTCCGATCTTTCATATGAGCCCCCACAAAGCCCACAGAGGCCGAGTAAAAAGAAAAAATCACGCAAGCCACGTTTTTGACGCTTCCTAAAATCAACCACTCATGTCATAATGTTAGACCGTGCTTTCAAATAAAACTAATGGCTAAAGGCGTTCGCATCATTATTACTTTGGAATGCACCGAGTGTCGCACTAATATCGATAAGCGATCGCCCGGTGTTTCCCGCTACACGACTACCAAAAATCGTCGTAACACCACAGCTAGACTAGAGTTGAAGAAGTTCTGTCGGCACTGCAACGATCACACAGTTCACAAAGAAATCAAATAGAAATTAAACAAATTAGTTTATTGCCATGACTTTTTATCGCAAGCGACTCTCGCCAATCAAACCAACCGATCCGATTGACTATAAGGATGTCGATCTACTGCGCAAGTTTATTACTGAGCGCGGCAAAATTCTGCCCCGTCGCATTACAGGTTTGACAGCTAAACAGCAAAGACAGCTAACAGTAGCTATTAAGCAAGCTCGTACGATCGCTATTCTGCCTTTCATTAACAAAGAAGGATAAGCCTAATTAAATTCACAAACTTCTGTCATCAGCCCGACCTGTCAAAATAGGTTGGGCTGTGTTTTTTGAGAATATAAATTTGTAGAAATTTATGGGTATACTCTCACTTAACACTTATATACTTCGGTTACTGCAAACCGTAGGCAGATTTCATGACATTCCGCAAGCAAATTCTGTTGATTATCTTTATCACACTGATCTGCCCAATTAGTTTGCTATACGGTATTGCATTGCATATTACCCTGGGTAGTTTCGGCCAGCTAGAACAGCGGGATATGCGGAAGAATGTAGAGCGCGTGCGAGACACCCTTGCTGCCGAGTTCGACAATCTACAAGGGAAAGCAGCAGATTGGAGCAACTGGGATGACGCGTTTGTTTTTATGGAAAATCGCAATCCCAGTTTTATCAAGTCAAATATTGTGGATCAGTCGTTTATAGGAATGCGGATCAATTTCATCATATTCGTCAATTCCTCAGGGGAAATAGTATATGGGAGAGGCTTTGACTTAGTGCAGAGAAAAGAAATGCCTATTCCTACAAGTTTGCGAAAGCAAGTCTCTTCCATTCCAGCAATACAAAGTACCGATCTGGGTAAACAGGCTAAACCCCTTGGTATATTAACGTCACCTGAAAATCCTCTCGTAATTGTATCGCAACCAATTCTACCCAGAGAAATTAAAAGCCCCAGTCGGGGCACCTTGATTGTTGCGCGTTACCTTGACGATCATGCCATCAAGCGTTTAGCAGAGATCACTCATCTATCTCTAACGTTCGAGCGCTTCGATGACCCGCAGTTACCTGCGGATTTTGCGGCTATCCGTTCCAATCTCATCGATCAACAACCTAATCAGTCGTCTATTGCGATCCAACCCCTAAGTGAGGATGCGATCGCTGGATATACCGTAATTAATGATGTCTATGGTAAACCTGCACTGATTCTGCGAGTGGATATCCCTAGGGAGATTTGCAAGCAAGCACAAGCAAATCTTTTATATCTGCTGATTTCGCTGTTGGTAGTGGGCTTGTTATTTGGCACGGTATTCGGAAGCGTAATTCTCTCTCTACTGAAAAAATTAGACCAATATCTCGATCGACTCGAGCACAGCCAGCAAGATCTTTTTCAATCTAAGGAATTAGCTGAGATTACGTTGCATTCGATTGGAGATGCTGTGATTACCACTAATGCTAAGGGTGAAGTGGATAAACTCAACCCGATCGCAGAGCAGCTAACCGGTTGGCACATAGATGAAGTTAGAGGTCGACCGCTGATCGAAGTCTTTCAGATCGTTGACGAGCAGACTCGCGAACCCGCAATTAATCCAGTGGAAACAGTTCTGCGCGAAGGTCAGATTACGGAATTATCCAGTCATACAGTCTTGATCCATCGTGATGGCCGGGAATTTGCAATTGATGATTCTGCGGCTCCCATCTTCACCAGAGAAGGAGACATAGTTGGCACGGTTTTGGTATTTCGCGATGTCACGAGCGATCACCTGATGGAAAATCTGCTGTCGTGGGAGGCGAGCCACGATGCTCTGACTAATTTGGTCAACCGACGAGAGTTTGAGCGCTGCCTCAAACAAGCATTAGCGATCGCCAAAACCCAGGATAAGCAGCATATTCTCGGCTTCCTGGATCTAGATCGTTTTAAGGTCGTTAATGATACCTGTGGACATGTAGCTGGGGACGAACTATTGTGTCAGATTGCCAACTTAATGCAAGCAAAATTGCGCAAGATAGACACACTTGCACGCTTAGGTGGCGATGAATTTGGGATTATCCTCTACGAATGTCCCATGGAAAAAGGCCGAAGCATTATTGAGGATCTCAGTAAGAGCATCCAGGATTTTGGATTTGTCTGGGAGGATAAAGTATTTCGAGTAGGAGTCAGTATTGGATTAGTGACTATTACTGCTAACAACCAGAATGTGGACAGCATTATGGAGGCTGTCGATGCTGCTTGCTATGCTGCAAAGGAATCAGGCTGGAACAACATTCGTGTTTACGAATCTGACGATAGCGAGCTATTTGAACACCGCCAGCAAAGACAATGGCTATCACATATTAATCTAGCATTAACAGAAGATCGCTTTCGCCTTTACTCCCAAAGCATTGTTTCTCTGAATAACGGCCACCCAAGCAAAGATATTGTCCATACAAACAATGCCCAAAAGCACTACGAGATTCTGCTGCGCATGATTGATGAAAATGGCAAGGTAGTATCACCGATGGCATTTATCCCTACTGCCGAACGTTACAAGCTAATGCCAGCAATCGATCGCTGGGTAATTAGTACGCTCTTTACCATGTTAGAGAATCACTTTCAGCAAATCAATACAGATGCCCTAAACACTCAGGCTGAGAACTTGCCCCATTACGCTGTCAATCTTTCCGGTGCAAGTATTAATGAAACCGGGTTTATCGAATTTTTGCGCGACCAATTTGCCACACACGGGATTCCACCGCAGATAATTTGTTTTGAGATTACAGAAACCGTAGCAATCTCAAATTTAGATAAGGCCACACAACTGATGAAAGAATTTAAGCGTATGGGATGCCAATTTGCGCTTGATGATTTTGGCAGTGGGATGTCCTCATTCACTTATCTTCAAAATCTGCCAGTCGATTATCTCAAGATTGATGGCTCTTTTGTGAAAGATGTTGTGCACAATTCCGTAGCCGAAGCGATTGTAGGATCGATCAATAGCATTGCTCAGGAAATGGGAATCCAAACCATTGCTGAATTTGTGGCTAGTGAAGCTATTCTGGCAAAAATCAGAGATCTTGGGGTGAATTACGCACAAGGATATAGCATTGACAAGCCAAGCCAACTTATTCTCTAAAATGCATAAGTAATTTACCCACAAGTGTTAAAAAAACATGACTGGCTGGGTATTCTAACTCTAAAGTGGCAATGTCTCATATCTGTTGCTAGTATCCCCAGCTATCGCGCAATCCCTTGGCAAGGGGGACTACAGGGGGGGCTTCATCGAGCGTCAACAGGTCTGTCACAGCACCTCTAAAGTAAATAAAAGCGATCGCTAATTGTCAGTAGTACTGAAAAGCAGAATGCGACTGGCAAAATTTCTGGCAAACCCCATGTTTAGGCGCAAAAAACTACTGCTGATTGCATTTATTACCTTGATTAGTCCAATTGGGGTCAATACTGTTCGGATAAGCGTTAGGCAGTGCTGGGAATGGTAAAGGTCAGTTTCTCTAAGTTGGTGCCGGTGCCTCTGTGTAGTCGCTTCCTGGCTGGGAACTTCGACCTTGGCTTTTTAACTACGCGGGGATTACTTCTGCCTTGCCGTGGGGGGATCTTCTGGTTTACAATCTCCTCGATTAGCCAACTCAAAAAAGGGGGATTTGCTGTGGTTGAGCGTCTTGAAACTTGTCAACAGCTCGGCGAAGCACTCTGAGGGTACCAGTAAACCCAAGATGCAACGGAGAAATCTCAGCATGCTCAGCGGCTTGGAACATCAAACAGCGCACCGCCCAATGCGCCAATAACCATCCATAGATTTCCTGGACTACTGAGCGGGGATGCTTAGAACGAATTGGAGTTTTGCGACCGTTGAGATGAGTTTTGAGTTCGTCTAAGGTATTTTCTACTTCCCAGCGTCGGTGATATTCTTGGGCTAATAATAAAGCTGGAAACATCGCTATATCAAGCAAATCAGTAATCAATCGGTAGACCTGTTGCTGGTCATCTCCCTCAATGGTGTACTCAATCACCCGCACTTGAATCCGTTGACCACCCTTTTTCTTAGACTTGCCATCTGGAGCAATCCAACTCAGATAAGACCCATCGACTAATGGTTGTACCGCCTCAAATTTGACGTTGGCAGGCACTCGACCCAGAATGTTACACCCTTGGGCTAGGGTAGTTCTGACCATTTTGTATGAATGCAGCCCTCGATCCCACATCAACAGCATCCCTTCCGTCACTGAGCGCAACAGTTTGAGCGCCCGTGCTCGTTCTCCCATGCGATAGGGACATATAAGGGCATCAGTCAGCAAATGCGTTCCTGCCTCAACCAACAACACGAGTCGAGCTTTGGGAAAGGCTGCTTGGGTGCCTGGACGAGAGCCAGGATATCCCCAAACCCGAGCATTTGCTTCAGTATCGGGGACATCAAAAACTGTGCCATCCACAGCCATCAAGCGCAATCCGTTTAAAAAGGCTCCAGGTGTGCCCGGTGTAGCGAGTGGACGCGCAACTAAGGCAAACAACCGACTCATTACCTGCGACCCAACTCGCTGACGTGCTTCGCTTATCGATGATTTGCGCGGAATCCGCCAACGCTGACCTAGACGAATCCATTGGTTACTCCAGCCATCTACGAGATTTTTGAGTACGTCAACAATGGAATCTTGAGACCACAAACTCATGGCAATCACCAGCGCAACGACCAAATGGGTTGGTAAGCGGCGGTTGCGTTCTGCCTGACTTTGACTTGACTCAATAGCTTGGTTAATCGTTGCGGCAGGAATAACTGTTTCGAGCGCTTGGAATACCTCTCCTGGTTCAATCTCGGCAGAGGTCAAGGTAAACTCTTTTAGTTGCATAAGCTTGGCAAGCAGATTAGCGCGACAATAGCTAATTTACCAACTCCCTGGCTTAACCGAACAGTATTGTAAAGCCTCCCACTAAAGTGGGTAGTTTTGGACTAGCGTGCTGGGACAATAAAAATGATACTGATTAGCAGTGCAATGCGATATTTCATGTTCCCAATTATCTCGTATCGCAAAAGTGTTAACACTTAACATTGCTTGAAAATACAACAATATCTCAGTAGATATCTCAAGGAAGAAATTGCCACGTCACAAGTTGCAAGCCCAGAAAGCAAACTAAAATGATTACGGTATTGCGGATCTTATTCAGAATTGGCTGTACTTCATAGGTAACGAGTAATTGCTCTTTTGCTAGATCGGTTTCGGGTTTCTGCCAAAGTTGTCCGTCATACCAACCACTCTCCTCATAGAGAACCGTAGGGCTTTTGAGCCGATCTTTAATGTATACCCAACCCAAAAACAGACGTAGTAAGGGCAATCCCAGTCCTAAGGTAGAACCAATACTAGCTAAAAATAGGAAATGCCCCAGATGTCGCCCAGGCGAAAAACTAACCGCTGCAATGGGACCTGTAACTATCCACCAACCCAGCCAAACCAGTACCAGTGTCCTTAGATACGACCAGAGATCGAGCGTTGCCCAGCGAAAGAAATATGACTCCTTCAGGGCAACGTACTCATTCAATGGTCTTTGTTCTTCGGGAACGGGACAGGTCATATGCCAAGACGTTGATAGATCTGATCCAGGTTTTTCATATGTTTCTGCGGATCGAAACACGCTTGCAGTTCTTCGGTAGACAGAGATTGCCTTACTGCTGCATCCTCGCTAATCAGGGTGCGAAAATTACCTTCGGGTTTGTTCCAAGCTTGATGAGCGCAACGCTGCACGATCGCATAGCTATCTTCACGACTCAAGCCCTTACCAACCAAAGCTAACAGTACTTGCTGACTAAACACAACACCGCCGTAGCAGTTGAGGTTGCGTTCCATATTGTGGGCATGTACCAATAGGTGTTTGACCAGATCGGTAGTTTCCGACAGCATGAAGTGAGTGAGAATACAGGCATCGGGCAGAATTACTCTCTCTGCGGCACTGTGGGAAATATCACGTTCGTGCCAGAGGGCGACGTTTTCCAGGGCGGTGATGGCATAGCCCCTCACTACCCTCGCCATCCCCGTTAGGCGCTCGGAGCGAATGGGGTTGCGCTTGTGGGGCATCGCTGACGAACCCTTTTGACCCGGGGCAAAGAATTCCTCTACTTCCAGGACATCAGTACGCTGGAGGTTGCGGATCTCAACGGCAAAGCGTTCGATCGATGCAGTTAGCAGCGCTAGCGCTTGCAGGAACTCAGCATGGCGATCGCGGGAAATTACCTGCGTCGATGCACAGTCAGGTTTAAGTCCAAGTTTTTGACAGGCGATCGCCTCTATACGCGGATCGACATTGGCATAGGTGCCGACTGCACCAGAGATTTTACCAACGGCAATACTTTTACCAAGATTAACCAGGCGATCGCGGTGGCGCAAGACTTCAGCTAGCCAACCAGCGAGCTTAAAACCAAACGTAATTGGCTCGGCGTGGATGCCATGCGTGCGTCCTGCCATAATCGTGTAGCGATGCTGCTGTGCCTGGTAGCGGATGGCTTGAATTAGTACCTCTACTTGTTCCAGGATCAGGTTTAAACTATGCACCATTTGCAGTGCCAAAGCCGTATCTAAAACATCAGAGCTAGTTAAGCCCAAATGAATGTAGCGCCCCGCATCTCCGACATGCTCGTTAACATTTGTCAGAAAGGCAATAATGTCATGGCGAACCTCTGCCTCAATTTCGGCAATCCTTTCGGGATCGAACTTCGCCTTTGTCTTAATTTCGTCAACCGCCTCGGAGGGGATATAGCCTAGCTCCGCTTGAGCTTCACAAACTGCCACCTCAACATCTAGCCAGGTTTGATACTTGTGGCGCTCTGTCCACAGCCGACCCATTTCCGGTAAAGTATATCGCTCTATCAAAGTTTAATTTTTGCTAAAAACAATTGGTGTTAATACTCAACAAGTGTACCAAATTGGCTCTTGTCGTACTAACCGATGTTTTATATGGATAGTGCTGAAGCCACTACCCCTTTACTTAAATCTAATATTTGCTGCTTCCAGGCGTTTGAGCGCCTCACCGAGAATATCGCGATCGGCAATTAAGCTAATCCGCACATACCCCTCACCACCTGAACCAAAGGCACTACCTGGAGTCATCACTACACTTGTATTCTGTAATACCTTAAGGGCAAAGTCGGTAGATCCCATGCCGCTTGGACAAGGAACCCACAGGTACATCGTGGCAGAGGTTTTAGGAATATTCCATCCCAACTTACCTAAACCTTCGATCAGGAAATCACGGCGATCGCTATAGCGGTTGCGCACAGTTTCTAAGTAGCTATCTGGTAGTCGCAAGGCCGTTTCCGCTGCGACTTGAATCGCGGAAAAAATACCGTAATCGATATTAGTTTTGAGTGTCCTCAACCACTGAATTACATGACTATTACCCACCACAAAACCCACACGCCATCCTGCCATGTTATAAGTTTTGGATAAAGTGTGAAACTCAACACCAACATCCTTGCCCCCTGGAATCTCTAGCAGGCTGGTAGGCCGATAGCCATCAAAGGCAAGCTCAGCATAGGCCATATCGTGCACAAGTAAGATCTCATATTTACGCGCAAAGGCCACCACTTCCTCAAAAAATTTCCTAGGTGCAACTGCTGCTGTGGGGTTATTAGGGTAGTTAAAAAAGAGAACTTTGGCGCGCTTTGCCACCGCATCGGGGATACTCTTTAGGTCTAGCAGCCAGTTGTTTTCTGGCTTGAGGATAACTTCATAAACTTCAGCACCCGCAATTAAAGGCCCGCGAAAGTGCGCGGGATAGGAAGGGCTAGGCACTAATACCAGATCGCCTGGATTAAGGAAAGCGAGCGCTAGGTGGGTTAGCCCCTCTTTTGAGCCAATTAGGGGTAATGCCTCGCTATTGGGATCGAGCTTGACGTTGTAGCGGCTATGATACCAATCCGTAATGGCGGAACGGAAACTGGGTGTCCCCTCGAAGGGAGGATAGCCATGGTTGCGGGAATCTTGTAATGCCTGAGATGCGCTCTCAACTATTGGTGCTGGCGTTGCCCCATCAGGATTTCCCATCCCCAGGTCAATTAACTCTAACCCCTTCTCTTCTTTATTTTTGAGCTTTAACTCATCTAAACGAGCAAATACATAGGGTGGAAGGTCTTTCAAGCGTTGGGCAGGATGCAGCCAATCTTTCATAGGTTTACTAGATGGGTTTGAGTTTAGGAGAAATCGCGGACAATTCCACAGTAAGCATTGATACAATCTTTCATTCTAGTACTTTTTTATAGACCTGAATAAAGGCGATCGCAATTGGAGAGCGATCGCCTGTTTATTAACCAACTTCTTGCAAGAGTTCATTGAATTGCAGTTGAGTAAGGTGGGCCCCAAAAACTGGACAGGGGGTTAAGCTCTGAACCACTCGAAATAATGATAGGAGTAGTTCATGAGTAATAAACGCAAGCAGTACAATCCCCAATTCAAAGCAAAAGTCGCCCTGGAAGCTATTCGAGGTAATTTGATGTCGTTGAATTTCCTGCTCGATCGCACGAATCAAGAATTTCTGCAAATCGTCAGGATTTTGTGCGATTGCCTGAGCTTGGGCGAGGAGTTCTGGGGGGTAATAGTAGTCATCTACGTTGGAGAATTTGCGTCTGTATATCACCGGATATTTTCTTGCAATATATGGTGATATTTAATCTTGTACTGAATGTCCAACTATTCCATCACAATCAATCCCATTATCTTTAACTAAGATTTCATGATCTGCCAAATCACAAACTAATTTGTCCTCTTGCTGAGGGAATGTTGGTTGTACTCTAAAGATTTCCCATCGATAGACTTTCGGAAAGAACAGATTCGCTTCACGATCCCAGACAATTTCAATGCGAAACCTTAAAGGGTTGTACAACTCATCATCCGTGAGAAAAGGGTCTATTTCGAAGGTAGCTACTATTTCCAACGCTCTTTGAAAATCCATAATCAATTCTTTCTGCAATTGCCTTGACTGGGCGACGGGCATTCAATTTTTCTGTCTAGCTAACCTGAGAGGTGACAAAATCGATCACCTGTTCCAGACCTGCTTGGGTTTTCAGGTTAGTCATGACGAATGGTTTATCACCGCGCATTTTTTTGGTATCGCGCTCCATTACCTCTAAACTGGCACCGACATAGGGCGCAAGATCGATTTTGTTAATTACGAGCAGGTCCGATTTGGTAATTCCTGGCCCACCCTTACGCGGAATTTTGTCGCCCGCCGCGACATCAATTACATAAATTGTGGCATCGACCAGTTCGGGACTGAATGTGGCCGCAAGATTATCGCCCCCGCTTTCCACAAACACAAAATCCAGGTTGGCAAATTTAGCTTCTAGTTGCTCGATCGCAGCTAAATTCATCGAGGCATCTTCGCGGATCGCCGTATGCGGACAACCACCCGTTTCCACACCAACAATGCGATCGCAGCTTAAGGCTTCACTACGCACTAGGAACTGAGCATCCTCTTGAGTGTATATATCATTAGTGACTACAGCAATGTTATAGTGCTGGCGTAAAGACTTGCATAAAGCATCCACCAATGCGGTTTTACCAGATCCTACAGGCCCTGCGACTCCGACTCGAAAAGTACTCATGGCAATTATTGGCTGGACTTAAACTACACCAAAAATATAGCTGAGCTTGGCGGATACTAGTTGCAACCTATGCAATCTCGTACGGCCTAGAATAGTAATATATGTGAGGCTAGCGATCCCAATTTAATTCTGTACTGTTGTCGACAGGAAATACCAACATTATCAGTTCAAACAAATTCCAGGAGCGCAGCTTTGAGTACAGAAACACTAGAAACTCTAGGATTGTTTGCAATTTGCTCCAATGGTATGATGGCGTTCGGGTGCTTTAATAACAAATTGAGTAAGGAAATATCTCTATGGTGATGGAGTCTGTTTCTCCACTTGTTCTGGTCATATTAGACGGCTGGGGATATCGGGAAGAGACGGACGGAAATGCCATTGCTGCTGCTAATACTCCCGTGATGGACAGTCTGTGGCATGCTTATCCAAAAACTCTAATCCAAGCCTCTGGTAAAGATGTGGGGTTACCCAAAGGTCAGATGGGTAACTCTGAGGTGGGGCACTTAAATATTGGTGCTGGTCGGGTTGTACCTCAGGAATTAGTCAGAATATCCGATGCGGTTGAGGATCGTAGTCTTTATACTAATCCCGCCTTAGTGGGCATTTGTGAGTCTGTAAAAGCTAATGGCGGTAAACTGCATCTGATGGGCTTGTGCTCTGATGGCGGTGTGCATTCGCATATGGATCATCTGTTGGCCTTATTAGATCTCGCCAAAACTCAGGGAGTCAAAGATGTCTGCGTCCATGTAATTACAGATGGACGCGATACACCTCCTACTTCAGGGATTGGCCATATCAGGAGATTGCAAAATTATCTCGATCTAGTCAGGGTAGGGCGTATCGTCACAATTAGCGGACGCTACTACGCTATGGATCGCGATCGCCGTTGGGATCGGGTGCAAAAAGCCTATGAGGTAATGACAAACGATACCATTACAGCGGACATACCAGCCACGGAAGTTTTGCTGGACACTTACGCCCAAGACATTACTGACGAGTTTATTTTGCCAGTCAGAATTGCTAAGGGTGCCATAGAACCGGGTGATGGCATCATCTGCTTTAACTTCCGCCCTGATCGCTCGCGCGAAATTACGCAGGCTTTGCTGACCAAAGATTTCAAGGGTTTTGCCCGTTCTCGGCAGATTACACCACTGCATGTCGCCACATTTACACAGTACGATGCCAGCTTGCCAGTGAATGTGGCTTTCCCGCCGCAAAACTTAGATCACATGCTCGGCAAAGTGATTTCCAGTCATGGCTTGCAGCAATTCCGAGCAGCGGAAACTGAGAAATATGCCCATGTCACCTATTTCTTTGATGGCGGACAGGAGGAGCCCAACCCTGGTGATGAGCGAGTCTTAGTCAATAGCCCCATGGTACCTACCTATGACGATGAGCCAGACATGTCAGCGCGCCAAGTCACTGATGCGGTAATTGCAGCCGTGAATAAGCGCGTTTACTCGCTAATCGTGATGAACTACGCTAATCCAGATATGGTCGGCCATACTGGCAATTTTGAGGCGACGGTTGCTGGAGTTGAACATGTGGATCGCTGTCTGGGTGACCTGATCGAAAGCGTGACTAAGGCTGGCGGTACGTTACTAATTACTGCCGATCACGGCAATGCCGAATACATGTGGGATGAAGATCGCAATCCCTGGACAGCTCATACTACCAACCCAGTACCATTTATTTTGGTTGAGGGTGAGGGATTGAAAATTCACGGATATGGTGGCAATGTCAGGCTGCGTGAC
This sequence comes from Rhizobium sp. Q54, assembly GCA_943367755.1. Classification (GTDB taxonomy): domain Bacteria; phylum Cyanobacteriota; class Cyanobacteriia; order Pseudanabaenales; family Pseudanabaenaceae; genus PCC-6802. The sequence continues at coordinate 71,465 of CALRKB020000003.1, forward strand.
CATGGTCGCCTTTCCGATATTGCACCCACGATTCTGGATATTCTACAAATACCAAAGCCGGAAGAAATGACGGGTAGCTCTTTGCTGGAAACCGCTGACTATGAGGTGCAGCGGCAGAGAACTCCTGCCAAGACCAGGCTGTAGGGTGTTATTTACTATCCCTTTGATTCAATGTCAAATAATTCAGGCAATGGATCTATGCCAAGGAATAGCGCTGAGTATAGGGGCGATCGCAAACAGTTAGATGCCCTACTAAATTTGCTGGCTGAGTTGCAAGATTGTCGGCAAACCACGATTAATGTAACGCCCATGCAAGCGGATGTTGACTCTATTGAATTGCAGTCCCCTAAAACTGCGAATTTGCCTGATTACCTCAAGCAACTAGCTGATGAAGCTGGGATCGATATCAATATCGAGAACCAGGTTAAAGATCTAGATCGTCATCTAGATGAAGACCAGATTGACAACAAGGTGGAAGAAATTGAGGATTTAGATGCGATCACTGATTCTATCTCCTATATTCAGGATTTGTTGTTTGGCTCCTTGCCTCCGCCACAGCCAGATCCGCCACAGCCATTAGAACCAGAACCAAGTCAACATAGTCCTACAACGCCAAATCATCCGGCAGCGCAATCCCATCACTCAGATACGCCGCAAGAAAGTAGCGCTGATTCGAGCGAAGCACTGGCACTACTACAAAATATCCTGGTGCAGCCTGAGGTCGCGACTCTACGCCAATCTTTAGAGCAACTAGAGCAAAAAGTAGTTCACCTGGAGCATCAGGTTAACGATCCAACTGAACTTGATCACCTTGATCGAAAGCTAGCCGATCTTCAAAATCAGTTTGGCGACAAGTCTGAAATGCACAGCGTGCAGGCCGAATTGGCAAGCCTGGCAAAGCAGCAGGTCAATTTACCAACTGAGTTGGCCAACCTAAAACGCCAACTAGCAGATTTAGATCGGAAAATAGTTAGTCTAGAGCATCAGGTTAATGACCCAACTGAACTCGCCAACCTCGATCAAAAGCTAGCCGATCTCCAAAACCAGTTTGGGGATAAGTCAGAAATACAGGATGTGCAGACGGAACTGGCTAACCTGGCCAGGCAGCAAACCAATTTACCAACCGAGTTAGCAAATCTGAGACGCAATCTTGCCGATTTAGCTCAACAGTTAGAAGTCGTTCAAAGACAGATACAGGAATCGCGTGCCGATCTCGATTTGGTAATAACCCTACGCGCTCAAATCGAAAGTATCGAGGCAGAACTAGCACATCTCGCGGAACAACAGCATAGATTTCCGCCTGAAATCGCGCTTTTGCTGCAAAAGGTGACCAAAATTGAGCATCTGATTGGCGATCCCCAAAAGTTAATCGATCTGCTTTTACCTATACTCAACGAGCTGATTAGCCGAGAGGTGGGATTAGCCGGAGAGGATCTTGCCCAGGCGATCGCCCCGATCGTAGATCGGATCGTCGATCGCAATGTGCAAGCTGATAAAGCGCCAATGAGTAAAGCATTAGCCCCCGTATTACCTGATGCGATTAGACAGCAGGCGATCGCGGCGCCAGGAGATTTTGCCAGCGCGATCGCCCCCGAACTTGGTAGCGCCATTAGAGATCAGGTGAGGGACAATGCCGACGTGATGGTAGATGCGCTTTATCCGATTATCGGCAGCACAATCTCCAAATATATTGCCGAAGCCATTCGTAACATTAACGAGCGCGTCGAGAATACCCTCAGCGTTGAAGGGGTATCGCGCAAGGTACGGGCGAAATTACAAGGTGTATCAGAAGCGGAGCTAATTTTCAAAGAGGCAATCGGTTTTAAAGTCCAAGCGGTTTTCTTAATTCATAAAGGTTCTGGCCTGATTATTGCGGAAGCACAGCCCACAGGCGCACAAGAGCTAGAGTCAGAAATGATTGCAGGTATGCTCACGGCAATTCGCAGCTTTGCCAATGACTGCATAGCTACAGGAGGTACAGCTTCAGAGCTAGACGAAATTGACTACGGCAGTTTCAAGATTCTGTTGGAAGTGGCAGGGTTTTGCTACCTGGCGATCGTCGTAGAAGGTGAGCCGCCCCAACAATTTATTCGGAAAGTGCGCGACACACTCGGCAAACTCGTGCAGGAATATCATCAGCCGATCGAGCAGTTTGATGGCGATCCTGAGACCATCCCCGATCAGGTACCCCAAATTACTGGAGAGCTGGTAGAAAGCCACATTCAGCAGAAAACTACTAAACCCAAAGGCTTGGTAATTTTAGCGGCAATCTTTTTGGGGCTGGTCATAGTGCCATGGGGCATCTGGCAATTTCGCCAGAGTATCGAACGTCGTATTGCCGCCAATGCTGCGGCAGCGCTTTTGGCTGCACCAGAGCTATCAATCTATCGTCTTGAGGTAGAAGCGCATCAGGATCGCGTTACTTTACATGGACGCGTTCCCAATCAATACTTACGTTATTTAGCCGAGCAGGTTGCCAAAACCTCTCTCAGCAATTTGCCCAGCGATCTGCCCATAGACAATCAAATCATTGCCGTACGCATACCTCCCGATCCCACTCAAACAGCCTCGGAAATTGAGCGGGCGATCGCTACATTCAATCAGTTAGATGGCATTAAAATTAGGGCAAATTTCGCTAACGGGAAGGTAACCGTTACAGGCAGCGCTCCTAGCAGTATTGATGCCCAGAGGATCTCCCAGAGCTTGTCCCAAATCCCAGGTGTGGATTCCGCGATCGTCACGATTGACACTACACCGCCAATAATTAAGACAAGGATTTTCTTCCCTTCTGAATCAGCTCAGATTACCGCAAAAGAAGCCCAGAAGCTGAAGCAAGTGAAGGAATTCATCAGATCGCACCCAAAATATCACCTCAAAATTATTGGTGGTAGCGATCGCACTGGTGAGACAGAGACTAACCTTCGCTTAGCTTTAGAGCGCACCCAAGCTGTGAAAGCCGCTTTAGTCGCTCAAGGTGTAGAACCTCAACGTTTGCAAGCAGCAAGCCGTGCCGAGTTAAGTATTAGTGAAGGTGAGCCGGAATGGACTGGCAGGCGTGTAGAATTTGAGATAATTAAGCCTAAGTAAGGGTTTAACCAATTCGTAAGTAGTGCATGTCCACCATATCCAAAAAAATCTGCCTCATTGGTGACTTTGGGGTGGGGAAAACTAGCCTGATTCGCCGCTTTGTCGATCGCTCTTTCAGCGACCAGTATCTTTCTACGGTTGGGGTCAAAATATCGCGTAAACTTGTCGATCTCTCAGGAGGGCAGACAGAAACGGATACCAGCGTCCAACTGGTAATTTGGGATTTAGAAGGTCAAACCAAATTTAAAGCAATCGCGCCTATGCATCTCCAGGGGGCATCGGGCGCGATCGTTGTTGCAGATCTAACTCGCCAGGAAACTGTAGAAAACGCAAGAGAGCATATGGAACTCTGCACCAAAATTAACCCCAAAGCCTGGATGATTTTGGCGCTAAATAAAGCTGATTTAGTTGGGGCAGAGCAAATGACCAGGCTCGCGAAACTGCATAATTTTGTCGATCTGCCCTTAGCGATCGGAATATATCAAACCTCAGCCAAGACAGGAGAAGCAGTAGACTTGATTTTCCAGCAACTGGCCTCCAAGATGGTGGTATAGCAATCCTAGAGCATTAACCAAGCGATGAGAACCTTACTACGCAAGTTACTGGCACCGCGTCACATGGAGTATCTGCTCCTGGATCGCAACCTGAATATCCAGGAGCTATCTATTGGTGTGGATCGGTTTGCTGAGAATATCGATGATGTGGTAGAGGGAAATGATGTGCGATTGGGCTTCCCAGAGCTAATTGGGTTGGAAGAAGTGCTTGACAATATTTTGCAGGGGTATCGCAACTCATTTGAGTTAAAAGGTATAACTAGGGAAGTCAAAGCCCATCGCTCCAAGCTTCTCTATTTTGATGTCAATATCATGTCAGATGAGGATCCTGAACGAAACCAGGATCGCTTACTGATCTTATTTGAAGATGTCACCGAGAGAATGGAACTGGAGCAAAATCTGGTTCAACGCGGCAATGAAGCCAGTCTGCTGTTGAGTGCGCTCAATTCCACCCACGACTACTTAGACAAGATCGTCACTTTTATGGCCGATGCACTAATAGTCACCAGTGCTGATGGCACGATCAAAACGGTTAATCATGCTACCCAAGATCTATTCGGCTATAGCGAAGCAGAACTGATCGGCCAACATATCTCATCAGTAATTCCATCCCAAGAACTGTGGGAGCGCGTACAGCATGCTTATATGCTTGGGCAAACCGATCTGCTCCTAAATGCTGAGGTTAACTGCATCACTCAGACAAGCAAAGCACAGACCACGATCGCTTTTTCTTGTTCTGCGATCAGTTCAGGCGATCTGCACGACTTTATCTACATTGGGCGTGATATCACCGAACTCAAACAGGCAGAAGACAAATTAAAGGTGGCACGGGCGATCGCGGAGTCAGCCTCCCAGTCCAAAAGCCTGTTTTTAGCGAATATGAGTCACGAAATTCGCACACCCATGAATGCCGTGCTGGGCATGACAGAATTGCTGCTGGATACATCTCTCAGTGGCGAACAGCGGGACTTTGTGGAAAGTATCCGCCTCAGCGGAGATGCTCTACTCAACCTGATCAATGAGATTTTAGATCTATCAAAGCTTGAAGCAGGTGAGATGCAGTTAGAAAGCCTGGAATTCGATCTGCGCAACTGTGCCGAAGAGGTAACTGATCTGCTCGCTCCCCAAGCTCAAATCAAAGGGCTAGAGATTGTCAATCTGATCGAGCGGAATGTGCCAGATCGGGTGTTAGGCGATCGCAATCGCATTCGCCAGGTAATTACGAATCTGATGGGAAATGCGATCAAATTTACCTCTAGAGGCGAGGTAACGTTGCGCCTGGAAGTCACATCGCGCAGCAAAAATGCCGATACTATTCTTTTTTCCGTAATCGATACAGGCATAGGCATTTCCCCGGAACAGCAAAAGAAACTGTTTATGCCATTTTCGCAAGTAGATGCTTCCACCACACGCCAGTATGGCGGTACGGGCTTGGGCTTGGCAATTTGCAAGCAGATTGTTGGACTCATGCAAGGTGAAATCGGTATAGAAAGTAACGCTGGGCGAGGTTCAATCTTCTGGTTTGCGATCCCATTTGAGCGGCCACGCGACCTGCCGCCACCCCAGCACCTTAAATCCCTGGCTGGTAAGCGCTTACTCGTTGTAGATGATAATGCTAATAGTCGGTGTGCGATTCGGCAATTGGCTACTAGCTGGCAGATGCAAGTTGATGCGGTTGCGAGTTGTACTGAAGCGATCGCAGCGTTACAAAGCAATTTAGCCGATCAACGTTTCTATGATGTAGTTGCGATCGATCTAGAAATGCCAGAGCTAGATGGCATTGTCTTGGGGCAGCAAATTAAATCCATCGCTGAATTTGCGGAATTGCCGCTCATTTTGCTCACAACGATTAATCAGATGGATATTACTCGTAAAGCAATGGGTACCTTTGCAGAGTATGTATTCAAGCCAGTGCGATCGTCGCGATTATTAGAAGCGATCGAGAAAGCCTTGGGAATTAGCAGAGCAGACTCACCATTGCCGCAGGAAATGACTGCGCCCAAAGTGCCCTCCACAAAATCAACATCCCAGATTCTGCTTGCCGAAGATAATCCAACTAACCAGAAAGTAGCAGTGAAGCTCTTGGAAAAACTTGGTTATAGCGTTAAGGTGGCGGCTAACGGCCAGGAAGTGCTGCAACAATTAGAGGAAACGCCCTACGATCTGATTTTGATGGATTGTCAAATGCCTTTACTGGATGGCTATGCTACGACTCAAGAAATTCGACGCCGTCAGGGCGATCGCAGTCATACCGTAATTATTGCCATGACCGCAAATGCGATGAAAGAAGATAGAGATAAATGTATAGCGGCAGGTATGGATGACTATGTCAGCAAACCCATCTCTAAAGACCAGATTCAGGCGGTTCTCCAGCAATGGGGGAAATAATATCTGTCTAAACCTAGCTAAAATAATCGCTTGCTGCCATCAGGGCGAATCGTACTCCAGTTAGTTTTAGCGGTCGCCAACTGCTCATCTGTTACCTTCGCACCTTTGAGATCGGCACCACAAAGATTCGCTCCCCGCAAATTCGCTTGACTGAGATAGGCACCCTTCAGATTAGCTCCGCTAAGATTAGCCCCACTGAGATCGGATTTACTCATATAGGCAAATTGCAACGTTGCCTCTCGAAGATCCGCTTGAGCTAGACAGGCACCACCTAGATCGGCTTTGGTTAATATTGCCCGCTGCATCTTAGCTTGTGAAAGATTAGCCCCATTCAGCTTTGCCTGCGTCATAATTGCGCCCTGAAAACTGGCACCGACAAGGTTAGCTTGACAGAAATCAGTCTCAACCAACTTAGAGCGACTCATAACCACGCCCGCTAACGTAGCACTGGCGAGCGATGCTTTTGTTAAATCCAGGCTAGCGAAGTTGCGCTTGCCATGCCCATACTCGACAATTACCTTGCGCCCACCCTTAAGATCCTTACTAAACCTTGTATAGCCTTGAGTGGAAGCCAAACTAATCTGAGACTCGCCAGCTTGTGTCCCAGACCAATTGCGTGCAGCTTGAATGCGGGAGTTGGGCTGAGAAGATCGATTGCTTGATGCGGGTGCAACCGAAATTGAGGATGCGATGGGCGATGGTGGCGACACATCTGGAGAACTGGCTGCACCAGAGCCTGAAGGCCCACGATCTGCCAAGGCCTGCACGACTTCTGCTGCTGTCCTAAACCGATGTGTGACGGAAGGCTGCAACATCCGATCAAACAGCGCTGTGAGATGGGCACTAACTTGAATTTGCGATCGCCAATTAATTTGACCTGTGTAAGGATCGTGGCCGAAGTCTTTTGGTGATCGCCCAGTTAGCAAATACAAGCAGCTCATGGCTACAGCATAGAGATCGCTGGAGAATACCGGCCTCATAGCCATTTGTTCTGGTGGCGCAAAGCCTGGCGTACCGATCGCAAAGTTAGTCAGCAACCCGCTGGGGTCTTCACCTGGTTCCCGATCCACGCTAGTCTTATTCACCTGAGTAGACACAGCACCAAAGTCGATTAAGACTAACTGTCCATCTTGCTTACGCCGAATTACATTCGCAGGCTTAATATCTCGATGGATAACACCATTCTCGTGGATAAATCCGACAGCAGGCAAAATTTCCATTAAAACTTTGCGAATATCGATCTCGTTAAAGGTGCCGCGCCGCTCAAACTCTTGCTTTAGCGTTTCACCTTCCACATATTCTTGGACGAGATAAAAGTTTGTTTCTTCCTCAAAATAATCTAGCAAGCGAGGAATTTGTGGATGATTGCCAATTTTACCTAATGTAAATGCCTCACGCTCAAATAGCTCCCGTGACATCTTCAAGATGCTGGGCGATTGAGAGTTAGGACGTAACTGCTTGATTACGCAGGTTGGATGCCCGGGTAGACCTTCATCTGCAGCTAAGAAAGTCGCTCCGAAACCACCCTTACCAAGTGGACGACTAGCTTTGTAGCGATCGCGTAATCTGAGTTTATACCCACAAGCAGCACAAATGCTGACTTGGTCAGAGTTCTCAGGTCGAGGACAATTCGGATTAACGCAATAGCTCACGATGATCACTGTTAATTTTTAAGCCTTAAAAAAAGCTTGAGGGCAACTACTTAAAGTACAAGTCAGTACTAAAGATTTATTTTGCCCAAATATTGATAAATTCTAGCCCTTAAACCAAAGAAAGCATAGTTTGGGATGGCTCTAATAATCTTAGTAGTCTTCCCGTTCGCCTTGATCCCTAACATTGACATCAGGTACTACGTCAATGTCGGGGCGGGATGTAGGGCGTCGCCGCTTGGGTGATGGCCGATCAGTACTTTCTGAACTGCGGCGATCGTCGCGCCCATTAGAGTTCTGATCGCGACCATTTTCGTGCCAACCGGAGTTGTCATAGCTATTGCTAGGATTACTACTTGGTTTAGGACGACGCTGCCTTGGCGGCACTGGCCGGATATCATCATCGTCTATATCGATTACAGAGTCGACTCCAGAATCAGATTCACGTCTAGAGCGACGGTATGGTCTCTCCTGGTCTGTATCACCTCTTAGTTCTGTTGGTCGAGGTGGACTGTTTCCCGTCCCACGCATGCGACGGGTATCGCGCACACGGCGAGGTGAAATTTCTCTGCTTGGATCGAGTTCGACTCGATAATCTGGTCTGATTGGTTCTTCATCCATCATTGAACCCATAGGCTGTGTTGTGCGTCTGGCTTGGGTAGATAGCGCTTGACGTAACACCAGAGTTTCGATCGCAAACCAGCCCCCAAACCCAACAATTAGCACATGGGCTAGCTGGGTGGTAATGTCCATGCGGAAGTTGAAAGCTAGCAGAATAATGCCGTAAACCAAAGCAATTGCAGAGAAAAAGATATCGTGATCTCTGGCTAACTCTGGCCGGAAGCTACGCACAAAATAAAGTCCTACACCTCCAAGTGCAGCAACTATTGCCAGGATAATCATCAGCGGATTACCGCCTATATTAATCATGATGCTTTATTTCTCCTAAGTCTTGCATCTAACGCATATATACAGCTAGAACCCCACATTTCCAAGTTTATCTTAACCGCAGATAAACTGTTTGGTACACACCCAGCCGCATGTAATCAGACAGATTGGGGTTAACCGCGACGAGTGACCTTGTCCTTTTGACTGATCCAAATTAATGCCGCAGTTGCAGGAATCAAAACAATTGCTGCGCCCCAAACCAGGCTCCAGATAAAGTTAGTCAAAGATGCTGTCATAACAACTAATCCTAAATGATGATGTATATGTGAAATTTCTTGACCGATCTTAACATTTTCGTGATGTTTAGAACGCCCTGAAATATCTACTAAATATAGTCACAGTTTAAGAAATTAATGATCGCGATCGCTACCGTCAGTATTTACACGCCGGACAATCCAATAACCAATCGCCAGACAAAGGACGGCCAGTGCCAAACCTGCAATATCTGCATTTGCGGCTTTGCTGTCAAAAATGATGATCTTACGGGCAACGGCGGTCAAGGAAGTCACAATTACCAGTTCTAGCTGGATGACATGCTTGCGCAGGTAGGCTGTGATGTTTTCCAGAATTTCTAGGGCGATCAAGACATTTAAAAATAGACCGAAAAGCGTAATTAAAGAAGTCGAGAAAAAGCCTGAGGGTTCCCGTAAGAGTTCTTGAACCAGAAATATGCATAGGTCAATCACTGCAACCAGGGTTACCAGCACCATGGCGATCGCCAGCACCTTAGAGACAAGATTTTCGATCCGCCCGATAAAAGATAAAAATTTATCGTCTTCTGTTGCAGTTGTAATTTGTCTTGAAAGTTTTTTTAAGAACCACATATTACGGTTTACATATCAGCACGGACAGGGCAGACACATAGGTATGGCTGCCTGTAAAGTCCAAAGTAATCCGTATACAAGTGAAAATGGCGATTTTGATGAGGTAGATACGGACTGGGCATAATTAACTTTTTTCGTCCTCGTCGTGGGCAAACCGATTATAGAGGAAGTCTAAAGCATAGTTGCGCAGTTCGTAGTATTGCGGATCTTCCATAATTTGGGCGCGATCGCGGGGACGGGCAAAGGGGATTTGCATAATTTCGCCAATATTTGCCGCAGGGCCATTGGACATCATCACCAGGCGATCGGCAAGGAATAGCGCTTCATCAATATCGTGGGTGATCATCAGCACCGTACAACGATTTTCACTCCAGATATTCAGCAACTCTTCTTGCAGTTCTTCTTTTGTGATCGCATCTAGAGCGCCAAATGGTTCATCGAGAATCAGCACTTCAGGTCGAATGCATAAAGCCCGCGCGATCGAAACCCGTTGTTTCATCCCACCAGAAATTTGGGGTGGTTTTTTGTCAGCCGCTTCCGAAAGCCCCACCATTGCCAGGTGGTGCCTCACGATATCTATTTTCTCTGGATTGGGCTTGGTGGGGAACACCTCATCAACCGCCAGGTAAACGTTCTCATATACTGTCAGCCAGGGCAAGAGCGCATAGTTTTGGAATACCACCATGCGATCGGGACCTGGTTGGGTGATGCGCTTACCATGCAGCCGCACTTCACCATCTGTTGGTTTAGCAAAGCCTGAAACCATATTTAGGAGTGTAGATTTACCGCAACCAGAGTGTCCGATGACACAGATAAACTCTCCTTCCGCAACAGTTAGGTTAACTCCTTCTAGCACCACATAGGAGCCTGTGGGTGTCGGGTAAACCTTGGAAACATTCTCAATCGACAAAAAAGCTTCATGATGAGAAATATCGCGAGCAGATTGCTGGGTTCGATCGGTGAAAGCAAGAGTGGGATTAGACATTTTTCAAAGTTTAAATTTGTGGATTTTAAGATTTGGTAGGGGCGGGTTTTGTTGTCAAATTTTGCAATTCCAGCCAAGGTTATCGGCTAAAACCGCCCTTACAAAAGTAGTATGTTTTGAGATTTGACAGGGGCGGGTTTTGTTGTCAAATTTTGCAATTCCAGCCAAAGTTATTGGCCAAACCCGTCCTTACCCAAAGAGCTATGCGATCGCAAGAGAACGAGAATCCATGATAATTTCTGCCATGGTGAAATCTCGCTTGATCTCCAGATTATTGAGATAGGCGATCGGATCGTCAGCATTGAAAGGGATACCATCAAATAGCTGAATCGGTCCTTTACTATAGGAAATTTCCGATAATCCCAATTCTCTAGCCGCAGTACTGAATGTACCGACACGACAGACTTTCTCGATCACTTCTACCCAGTTTCTTGGGAATGGCGTATCGCCCCACCGTGCCATTTGGGTCATATGCCAAAGTAGCTCGGTACGACTGGGGCGATTCACACCCGCACCATAAAAGAGATGGTGAGCGTACTCGCGCATGGGGTGATCCAGGCTGCAGGCGGAACTATTGGGGTCGCCAAGATAGATATAGTTAATGTTCGTACTGACATATTCGCGTTGCGATAAAATCTGACGGATTTCTGGTTCGTTGTTGACATCAGCACAATACATGCACGCTTCCAATAGCGCTTTCACCAGAGCTATATGAGTGTTTGGATAGGCATTTGCCCAATCCTCTCTTACTCCCAAGACTTTACCAGGATGTCCCTGCCAAATTTCCAGGTCGGTAGCAACCGTAAAACCTACTCCTTCGACAGCGGCGCGCAGATTCCAAGGCTCACCCACACAGAATCCATCAATCGTACCTGCTTTTAAGTCCACTACCATCTGGGCAGGAGGAATTAGCTTGAGATTAACATCGCGATCGGGATCGATGCCACCTGCGGCTAACCAGTAACGCAACAGTAGATTATGCATGGAAGAAGGATGGACGACACCCATGCGATGTTGTTGTTCGGGCGAGCTGCGTAGCATTTGCTTGAAATCTGACAAGGTGTAGATACCTTGGTCATAGAACCGCTTGCAAAGCGTAATGGCATTGCCATTACGGGTCATATTTAAGGCACTGACCACAGGTACGCTACGATTATCATTGCCTCCCAAAGTTAGCCATAGAGGTAATCCTGATGGCATTTGGGCCGCATCTAAGTAACCTCCACTGATGCCATCAACAATGCCGCGCCAACTGGTTTCTCGCACCAGGGTCACTTCATCTAATCCATGTTTGGCGAATAAACCTTTTTCTTTGGCAACAGCGAGGGGAGCACAAGCCGTAAGGGGGACAAAGCCAATATCTAAATTAACTTTTTCCAATCCGTGGCGGGGTACAACCGCTACCTTTTTAGCTCTAAGCTTCTTGATGCGTTTCTGTTGGTTGAGAAAGTAAATAATTTCCGATCGCAGACTGTAGTAGCTGGGATGGTTTACCACTTCCATGCGCTTGCGGGGACGAGGAATATCGACATCTAAAATTTGGCCGATCTTGGAACCAGGGCCGTTGGTGAGCATTACGATTCTGTCTGACAACAGAACGGCTTCATCGACGTCGTGAGTCACCATTACAGCAGTGGCATGAGTTTCATCGCAGATCTGCATAAGCTTCTCTTGCAAATTACCTCTCGTCAACGCATCTAACGCTCCAAATGGCTCATCAAGTAATAATAACTTTGGACGTACTGCCAGAGCGCGGGCGATCGCTACCCGTTGCTTCATCCCACCCGATAGCTGGCTGGGCGGTTTATCCACGGCATGGGCAAGACCGACCATCTCGATGTTGTGCTGAATAATCTCATTGCGTTCTGATTTCGAGAGATTGGGCATGACCTCATCTACAGCCAGAGCGATATTTTCTCGCACGGTCAACCAGGGCAATAGAGAATAATTTTGGAAGACCACCATCTTATCTGGGCCTGGTTTTCTAATAATTTGATCCTCTAGGGATACCTGGCCTTCCGTAGGCAAATCCAGTCCTGCAATCATATTTAGCAGTGTTGATTTGCCGCAGCCAGAGTGACCAATTAAGGAAATAAATTCTCCTTTCTTAATTTGCAGGTCAATACCTGTTAGTGCAATATATTCGTCGCCACCAGCTAATGGAAAAACCTTATCAATGCGATCGACAGCTACATAAATGCTCATTTATACTTCTTCCTCTTCTTCATTTATCGGTTGTCAGCAGTTAAAAATTTCCAGTGAATATAATCTCTGTAGGGGGCAGGTTTGGCCCAAAATTAATCGTTTTCCGCATGGATAAATTACAAAACCTGCCCCTACCACTATCTCTGCTCTTCAGGAAGGATGCGGTTCTGCAACCACGCCATGAACTTATCGAGCAACAAGCCCACAGCACCGATGTATACAAGTGCAATGATCACTTCTCCCACGTTGCCATTGGTGTAAGCATTCCAGATGAAGAAGCCGATACCCACGATCCCCGACATGATGATTTCTGCTGCGATAATTGCCAACCAGGCCAAACCGATGGAGATGCGGAGGCCAGTGAAGATATATGGAAGAGCCGATGGGATGAGAATCTTGAAGAAGTATTTTTTGGGAGATATCTGTAAAACCCGCGCTACGTTGCGATAATCTTGAGGGATTTGCTGGACTCCTACAGCGGTGTTAATTAGAATCGGCCAGACAGCGGTAATGAAAATTACGAATAGTGCAGCAGGTTCATTTTGTTGTAGTGCGGCGAGGGCGATCGGTACCCATGCTAGGGGCGGTACAGTTCGCAGAAATTGAAATAACGGATCGAGTGCTTTACCAATTAGGGGGTTGGTACCAACCAGAATTCCCGTACCAATTCCCACAACTGCGGCAATGCAATAGCCCGCAGCTACCCGTTGAAAGCTCGCAAAAGTCTGCCAGAACAAACCTTTATTTAATCCCCCAAAATCAAAGAAAGGATATAAAAGATAGGCACGAGTTTTGGGGTTCATTACAATATCAGTTGGTGATGGCAACTTCAATAAACCCAAACCGGACAGTACTTGCCATATAAGGAGGAAACCTAATATTCCCATAATTGGTGGCCAAATGTTTTGCCATTGCTTGTCCCAGAAAGACTGCACTGGTAGTTTGGCACTTTTCTTATTGTTTGCTGTGGCTATCGTCATTCTCTAAATCTCCTCTCAAATAATGTGGGTGTTCTTTGCAAACATTCCTAAAATCTCTTAGTCTCTAGCGATCGCTTACTCTTAGGGAATATTACTGGCCGATTTGACAATCGATTTGATCATCGATCGCATCATTCTAACCTATGACTTCTTAAACTTGAGGCTGTCAAGGTATGCTTGCGGTTTTTCGGGATCGAACTTGATACCATCGAAAAATTCTTCAATGCCACGCGATGTGCTGGTAGGGATATCAGCGGATGAGATTCCTACTTCCTTTGCCGCTTCTCGCCATAAATCCTCGCGATTCACCTTATCGATCAGCGTCTTGGCATTCGCTAGCGTATCTTTGGGTAAGAAACCCCAGCGCACGCTCTCAGTCAAGAACCAGAGATCGTGACTCTTGTAAGGATAGGAGACACTACCTTTGCTATCTTTCCAGTACAGGGTTGCCATAGATTTGTCGTCAATGGTGCGACCATCACCCATGTCATACTTGCCGAGGAGCGGATCTAACAGCACATTTTCTGGAACGTTGAAATAATTCGCGCTGGAGAGAATTTGGGCGAGTTCCTTGCGATTGTCAAAGTTATCGCACCACTGCTGGGCTTCCATAACGGCTTTTAAGATCGCCTTAGTTGCTTTGGGATTTTTATCGACCCAATCAGATCTCATCGCCAGATATTCCTCAGGATGGCCTTTCCACATCTCAGCGGTTAGGGCTGACACAAAACCAATCTTGTCAGAAATAATGCGGTTGGGCCAGGGGTCACCAGTACTGAAAGCATCCATTGTGCCCGTTTTCATATTGGCAACTGTTTGGGCTGCGGGTACGGTAATTAGCTCCACATCGGTGTCGGGATTAATACCATTCGCAGCTAGCCAGTAACGAATCCAAAATTCCTGATTTGCCTGAGGAAATGTATACGCAACTTTAAACTTAGTGCCACTAGATTTTAAATCGTCAAACAACGCCTTAGTTTTGTTGTCAATCTTGAGTGCAAGACCTTTACCTTTGTGCTTGTTCGCGATCGCAATGCCATTACCCTGCGTATTCAACTGGAGCAGAACATACATAGGTATCTTCTGATTATTGGTAGTAATCGTTCCTGCCGTAATCTGATAAGGCATCGGCATCTGCCACTGTCCGCCATCGATACCACCTGCCGCCGAACCGATGACGACGTTATCCCGCGCTGCTCCCCAGTTGGCTTGCTTCGAGACTGCTACTTCTGTCATGCCGTACTTTTTGAAAAAGCCTTTCTCAAAAGCAACAATCAAGGGAGCTGCTTCAACAATGGGAAGATAGCCGAGCTTGGCTTTAGTAGTTTCTGGTTCCTGTCCCGATTGCACGCCAGAATTAGCAGCAGGCTGGGAAGCAGTATTTGCGACACTACCCAAACCAGCTTCGGGTGGTGGATTACCTAAGCATCCTTTGAGCAGAATAGAACTTGCCGCTGTGGCTCCAGCCGTGAGCAAGAACTTACGTCTAGAATAGTTAGAGGGAAACTGTTTTGTCATAGAAGTTTTGTTAAATGTGCGCAGTAAAACTCGGAAAGACTCCCAAAAAGCTTTCAATCAAAGTTTACAATTGTTAATTACATCGATCGCGTGGCTCACTTTTAGCTGTACGGGCAGACCTATGTGTCTGCCCTGTGCAGACTGAGATGGAAACCGCGATGGGTGCTAGTAACCTTGCCACCAGACAAGACAGACCAGGTTATCTACTAGCACTTGCTTAACCCCCTCAATCAATCGCATACATTGCAGGCATGGTTTGGCAATATGGGGTATTAAGCAAACTGTATTGAGCATATGTAACTTTCAACTTGAAACTTCTAGAGAGAAGCTCAGACCTGACTAGATCTGAGCTCTGTTTGCTTGTTCCTTGTGTTAGCTAATATGCTTAAGACAATATAAAGATAGTATGCTTAAACTTGCATAAAGAAAAGTCAATATTATGTATAATCTTCATAGATTTTAGTCTATACTGTGATCGCCCTAAAAAATAAACCAGATTGAAGAACGCAACACTTCACCAACTCAAGGTATTTGAAGTAGCAGCCAGGCTCGGTAGCTTTACACGTGCTGCCGAGGAGCTATTTTTAACCCAGCCAACTGTTTCTATGCAGATTAAGCAGTTGACTAAAATCGTGGGCTTACCACTATTTGAGCAAGTTGGCAAAAAACTCTACTTGACCAATGCCGGAAAGTCACTTTTTACCACTTGCCAGGAGATATTTGCCAGACTCTCTCAGTTTGAGATGACCATAGCAGATATGAAGGGACTAAAACAGGGGAGCCTTTCTCTTGCTGTGGTCACAACTGCCAAATATGTAGTGCCAAGACTATTAGGGCCATTTTGTCAGAATTATCCTGGCATTGATGTTGCTTTAAAAGTTGCAAACCACGATCGCCTGCTCGAGCGGCTCAGCGATAACAATGACGATCTCTATATTCTTAGCCAACTACCGCAGCATATGGATATCAGCGTTTATCCATTTTTAGAAAATCCCATGGTAGTTATAGCATCTCGCGACCATCCTTTAGCAAAGGAACGGGATATTCCCTTAGAACGAATAGCTAATGAACCATTCATCATGAGAGAAACTGGATCGGGTACGCGCCGAGCTGTTTACAGTTTGTTTGATGAGCACAAAATTTCCCTCAAGATCAAACTGGAGCTAGCTAGTAATGAGGCGATTAAGCAGGCAGTTGCAGGTGGTTTAGGGATATCTGTACTATCGCGGCACACCCTTGCCCTAGAGGGTGCGATGGGAAAACTCACGATCTTAGATGTACAGGAGTTTCCGATTAAAAGTCATTGGTATGTAATTCACTTAGCTGGAAGACAGTTGTCAGTGGTCGCACGTACCTTTTTGGAATACCTCCAAACCGATGGCAAGGAAATTGCGAATAAGGCAATTGAAAGTTAGCAGCAAGTCACGATTCATCTTCGGCGGTGAAGTCAACAAAGCTCTCGATCGCATCGATCAGCTTAAATTTCTTATTGCCATCCCAATGTTCCTTTGCAACGCGACATCTGAATGCTAGAGTCATCGCTAGTTGCAAAAATCCTTCCTGCTCATCATCATAGTGAACGGGTAGCTCTTCGATCTCCGGTAATTCCTCATGTGCAACCTTCTCCAGATACTCATTTAAGACGGACATTTTTGTCTCTTCATCTTCTACGTTAGCTAACTTAGCTTGAATCTTTTGGAGCTCTTCTGCCTCTTGCTGGGCGCGAAGTTTGACCTCTTCACGCTCAAATAAGATGTCGTGATCGGAGTATAATTCTCGATTTGGCAGCTCTTCAAGCGCAAATAGTTTATTGACAATAGCAATATGGGTAGCGATCGCTGCCCGTCGATTGATGCGCTTATCAAAAAACTCTAGCGCTTTGGTAATGCGATCGAGGGAACGTACATCTAGGACAAGACGATCGTCGCTCTTAAAGTGGAAGCGCCCGATCAAGATGGGTCGTCTTTCTTTAGGGATGTTGTGATACGATTTCTCAAACCGCAGCTTTTGCGATTCAAACTCATAACCCCATTCCCAGAGATTGTGTTTGCGATCGTAAGAAATACATCGCAGTTTGTTTAGCGCCCCAATTACAGTTTTGCGATTGAAGACTTGATAGTAAATTCTGGCAGGTTGATACGGTTCGCCGGTTGATGTGGTGACTAAAGTTTTTTTTGCAAACATTTCTACTTAATTAATTGATAGCGAGAACATTCTGGGTACGGGAAGACTTCCTTAAGACTGAGAGATCATTTCCAGTTTGTACAAACTAGCATACAGCCCATCATGGTCAACTAATTGCTCGTGGGAGCCGGATTCTACTACTTCACCCTGTTTCAGGACTAAAATGCGATCGACATTGCGGATGGTGGAGAGTCTATGGGCAATAATGATGGCGGTACGCCCTTCCAATAAGCGTTCTAGTGACTGCTGCACAAGATATTCTGTGTTGACATCCATAGAAGAAGTTGCTTCATCTAAGATCAAAATGCGTGGATCGCGTACAGCCGCTCTGGCAAATGCCAGTAATTGCTTTTGCCCACCGGAGAGATTAGTGCCCCGTTCTCGGATTTCCGTGTGATAGCCATTGGGCAAATCTTGGATGAACTCATGGACGTTCATGAGTTTGGCGGCGGCGATCACTTCTTCCAGGCTGTAATCTTCACCAAGACTAATATTCTCTTTAACATCACCAGAAAAGAGAAACACATCTTGTAGGATCACACCAATGCGTTGACGCAGTTCTGTTTGAGTAATGTCACGGATATCCACACCATCAATTAGAATGCGTCCTTTAGTTGGTTCGTAAAGGCGTGAGAGCAGACGGATCACCGAACTCTTCCCCGCACCCGTTGGTCCGACTAAAGCTACCTTCTCTCCGGGTTTAATCGTAAAACTAATCTGCTTGAGTACGTACTCTGATGGCTTGTAGCCAAACCAAACATCTTCAAAGCAAATTTCACCTGCACCGTGGGCAGGCAAAGACTGAGGCACTTCTGGATCGCGAATCTCAATTGGTTCGTTCAGAATATTAGTAATACGCTCGATCGCCGTAAAGCCTGACTGAATTACCGTGAACTTTTCGGCGAGTTGCCGCAGCGGATCGAATAAACGTTGCGAAAAGAGAATAAAAGCTGTTAATTCACCAAAGGTTAAACTCTTTTGGATCACCTGGCCGCCTCCCAGCCATAAAACGCCAGCGATCGCTACTAGGGCAACCCACTCCAGCGTCGCAGATACAGCCGAGTCATACCAGATCGTATTATTAACTTCGTCAATGTATTGTTTATTGACCTGTAAGTGTTGTTGTGAGTTATAGCGCTCGCGCCGAAATAGCTGCACGATGCTCGCGCCAATAATATTTTCCTGCAAGATCGAGTTAAGCTCGGACAAGCGTTCGCGAGATTTGTAGTTGGCTTTGCGAAATTCTTTTTGGAAGAAGACGATCAAAGCTGTGACGGGAACAACCATTGCCAAGAGCAAGAGAGCTAAGTCCCAGCGCAATAAAAACATAGAGACAGCAATTGCCACGATCGAAGCAATATCGCTGATAATGCCTACTGCCCCTGTGGCAAATACGTCACCTAAAGCTTCCACATCACTAGTCAGGCGTGTAATTAGCTTGCCCACTGGCGTGCGATCAAAAAAGCTGATGGACAGCGATGTGACATGGTGAAATAAGTTGTCGCGAATGTCAGCCGTAATTTTTTGCCCTACCTTTTGCACGAGGTAGCCCTGCCAAGCCTGGAGCGACATGCGTACCACGATCGCCACCAGCAAGAGCATACAGATCCAACGCAGCCCCAATAAGTCGTTGGCTTTAATTGGCCCATCCAGTGCTTGTTGCACTAGGAGTGGCTGTACGGCGTTGGCGATCGATAGCGGTACTAGTAAAACTAGCGAAATAATTAATTCTTTGGCACTGCGCTTGGCGTAGGGATATAGCCTCAGTAGCAAGCGCCAGTCGCTATCAACCTGAGGACGTTTGTTAGTGGTATTAGAAGCAATCATGACAAAATTCCCTAGCGAGTCCGTAAAAGCGGGATGAGCCGCCGGAAATTATACACAAACAAATAGGGCAGACATTAGCTGCTGCCCTTCAAGGTTAACAATTTTAGCTTAGATTTGATGTTGGCGGAGACGCGAGAGTCTACCCAAGCCCAGCTCGTAAAGCTAAGAGGCCAGCAATACTTAGCTACTCTAAATCCTTGCTGCCAGGGTTGCGGGAAGGGTCGCTGTTGAGAAACCCAAATACAAATAGACTGACAAAGAAGATGACGGTGACGTAAACAACTATTTTGAGCGTGAGCATGAATAGAGGTTCTCCTAATAGAAGTAAAAAGAATATAGCTTATATATAAATTTAATCTTAGCGGAAAAAATGCCTTAAGAAAGTCATTAGATTTTTAGCGCCAGCGAATAACCTAAAAAAGAAAGGAGAGGTTTTCAAATCTTTGCCTCTCCTCGTACTCTGAATAATTACATCTTGTTACGTGCTATCAAATTTCCATATCTAACGTTTCTTTGGCAAACCCGCTGTAAGCTTCCATGCCATGTTCGCTGATATCCAGACCTTTGAGTTCCTCTTCACGAGATACTCTAATGCCACCTGTCACGGCAGCGATCGCATACCAGGCAATAAAGCTAAACACCACGGTAAAACCACCCACCGCTGCGGCACCAACAAATTGATACCACAACTGCTCGAACCCACCGTTAAAAAACAACCCAGGCTTGGGGAAAGGAGCGGCACCAAACTTATCTGCTTGGCTAAACAGCCCTACTGCTAATGTGCCCCAAACACCGCAAACTAGGTGGACTGAGGTCGCACCTACGGGGTCATCAATCCTGATGCGATCGAAGAAACCGACAGCAAAGACGACGACAACACCAGCCACAATGCCAATAATTCCAGCACTAGCAACACTGATAAACGCGCAGGAAGCGGTAACGCTAACTAGACCAGCTAGGATTCCGTTAATAATCATGGATAAGTCCGGTTTACCCAGGTAGAGCCAGGCCACAACTGTCGCTGCAATTCCACCCGTAGCAGCACCCATGTTCGTAGTCAGGGCGATATGCGCAATTAGTTTGCCGTTAGCATCCATAGTCGAGCCAGGGTTGAAACCAAACCAACCCAACCACAGGATCAGACAACCCAGCGTTGCCAATCCCATATTGTGACCCGGTATAGCATTGACTCTACCTTCAGCACTGTAACGACCTAATCTAGGTCCCAAGATTGCAGCACCTACAAGCGCACCCCAACCACCAACGGAGTGTACGACGGTTGAGCCGGCAAAATCATAGAAACCCATATCCGCAGCCCAGCCAGCACCCCAGATCCAGTGACCTGTAACTGCGTAGGCAATTCCGACCAGTAAGAAACTAAAAATTAAAAAAGCAAGAAACTTGATCCTTTCTGCAACAGCACCAGAAATAATTGTGGCGGCTGTACCAGCAAACACAAGTTGGAATAAGAACTTTGCTTCTAAGGGTACTGTAGTCCAGCTTAGAGAAGAAAAAATGCCTTTATAGGCTTCACCAGTGGCGGGGCTATTATCCTCTCCACCTAAAAAGAACCCGGCTAGACCGATGAAGTTATTGCCGCCATTGTCACCAAACATTAAAGCAAACCCGATCGCCCAGTAAGCAATTGTGGCGATCGCAAAGACGATCAGGTTTTTGGATAAAATATTGACAGCATTTTTGCGGCGACAAAAGCCTGTCTCTACCAAAGCAAAGCCCGCGTTCATAAAGAAAACCAGGAAGGCAGCAATTACTACCCACATGGCATCGAGCGCCACATTCAGTTCCTCTTTTACCGCCTCGGGGGTAAGCGGTGGTGGTGTAGGAGCAGGAGCATTTTGGGCGATCGCAGCATACACCCAAAATACGCAGATTACGACAGCCAGAGGTAGACAGTATGACCAATTCACCGTCTGACTCTTTTTACGTTTGTTCTTTAGCTTAGACACTAGCACTATAGAATTTTCCTCTTTTGGATTGAGACACTAATCCGTAATCGTAACGACTTAAATCACATCAAACATGAGGAAATCAATTTGTACTTAGCGCTACATTTCATCTTTGCCGACTCAATTTGCGGTAAGAAAAGCTACAGATTCTACATGGGCTGTCTGCGGGAAGAAATCTAGCATCTGTAGGTGTGTGAGGGCATAAGTCCGATCTCCACACAATAACTTTAAATCGCGGGCCAGGGTAGCGGGGTTACAGCTTACGTAAACGAGACGGTTAGGGTGATGGTTACGCAGATAGGCGATCGCATCGCTGTGACAACCTTTGCGGGGCGGATCGAGTAAAACGACATCGGGTTGCCGATCGGTCGTTAACTCAAGCTGAGTTAGCAGTTGCTCGACTTTGCCTGTGTGAAACTCGACATTAGTAATTTGGTTAAGCTGGGCATTGATTTCTGCTTGAGCAGTGGCTTGGGGCTGAATTTCTAGCGCGATCGCCGCTTTGACTTGTCGAGCCAGTGGGAGCGTTAGCGCCCCCACCCCAGCATAGGCATCTAACAGAATTTCTGTGCCCTGAAGATTGAGTTGTTTTTGAATTAAGCCCAGCATCGCCTCCGCCTGCTCGGTATAGACCTGGAAAAATGTATCTGCCCGAAGCTGAAACCGCACACCTGCAAATATTTCTTCTAGATAGTCACGGCCTGCGAGGCAGCGCGTTTCGTTACCAAAGATCGCGTTAGTACGCTGCGGGTTGTGATTGAGCAGTACGCCTACCAGTTGAGGATATTGCTCTAACCATTTAGTTGCCCGATCAGATAATTCTGGGACATCCCATTCTTTGCTAATCAGCGTCAGTAATATTTCACCTGTATGTCGACCAATCCTGAGACTGAGATGGCGCAAAAGCCCCCTATGGTATTGCTCATCGTAGATCTGCCAACCTTGCCTTTGGATATCTTGTTTGATACCTGCCAGGAGCGGATCGAGGCGGTTATCCTGAACTGGGCATTGGTTGAGATTAACAATTTTATGACTGCCCTTTTGGTAATAGCCAGCTTTGACCTTGCCCGAATCGTTAGCTAAGGGATAGGTAGCTTTATTGCGATAGCCCAGCACTGCCTCCGCACCCATAATTGGTGACATTACCGCCGCAATTTCTTCGAGAGTAAATCCCCCAATGCGGTGTAGCGCCTGGATGGCATGATTTTGCTTGGCGGCTAATTGTCTGTCATAGCTAACCGCTTGCCACTGGCACCCGCCACATTTATCCGCCACAATGCAGCTAGGCCGGATGCGATTGCTAGAGGGCTCAGTGATTTGCGCGACAGTAGCATAGGCAAGATTGGCTTTGACATGAATTAGTTTGGCTTCGATGCGATCGCCAGGGACAGTATTCGGCACAAATACAACAAAATCCTGGTAGCGACCGACACCATCACCACTGTCGGCCAGATCGGAAATTTCTAGAGATATAGTTTGACCCTGTAGCATGAGGCGAAAATCCTATTCTACACCCCACAAACACTTTACATATCCAACTCACTTCGCTGCGCGCAGCTTTTGAATCTGTTGTTCGCAGTTCTTAGCCCATTGGGGATTTTTCTGCTTGTTAAATAGGGCCTGTGCTTGCACAAACGTTTCAATTGCTTCTTGCTTTTTGCCCAGTCTTGCCTGTGATGCCCCCAAAGCGTACATGGCGTTAGCATACTCTTTGTTGATTTTGAGGGCTTCGCGCAATTCGGCGATCGCTTCTTCGGGTTTGCCCTGTACTAGCAAAGCGGCACCGAGATTGTAGTGAGCTTCGGCATACTTGGGATTAACCTTAAGCGCCTCGCGATATTGGACGATTGCCCCAGCTGTATCGCCTTTTTGCTGCAATAGAATACCCAAGTTGTAGTTGGTTTCGGGTGAGTTGGGGTAGAGCTTTTTCGCTTGTCGTAATTGGGCGATCGCACCATTAACATCGCCTTTTTGCCTAAGCGCTAGTCCAAGGTTGTAGTAACCTACGGCCAAATTGCGATCTAGGGCTACGGCTCTTTTGAGGTAGGTAATGGCTTCATCGGTTTTGCCGCTTTGCAGCATGGCTGCCCCTAGGTTGCTATAGGCTAACGCAAATTTGGGGTCGAGCCGTGTCGCCCGCTGAAATGAGTAAACTGCTGCCTGCACTTGCCCCGACTGTGCTAGCGCCAAGCCAAGATTGTAATGCGCAGCGGTTAGGGTGGGCTTTTTTTTCACAGCAGCACGAAATGCGGCGATCGCCCCTTCCAGATTTCCTAGTCTGACGTAGGCATTACCGCGATCGAGTAATTGTTCCGCCGTTTCTGCTTTCTTTGGCGGTGTAGTTGGAACAGTCGTGGGAGCCTTAGGAGTTTGGGCTCCAACCGGGGTGGCTAGGTTGCCAAAACCACTAATCACCACTGCTGTAGTAGCTATACAAGCTAAATATCTGTTTACCATATGGGTTTAGTTTTGATCGAGCCTGACGCTAGCGATATAGTACAGCACTGTTTGGGGTAAATACCCCTTAAAATACATAGACGCGAATTAAGCAAATAAGCAAACATTAAGCAAACATACTGCGATTATGGAAGACAAACTCATGTTGATGATTCCAGGCCCAACACCTGTGCCTGAGCAGGCACTGTTGGCTCTGGCAAAAGCGCCGATTGGCCACCGCAGTGGGGATTTTAGTAAGGTCATGGCAGATGTGACCGAGAAATTGAAATGGCTGCACCAAACCCAAAATGATGTGTTGATTTTGACTGCTAGCGGTACTGGTGCTATGGAAGCTGGCATCATTAATTTCTTAAGCAAGGGCGATCGCGTCTTAGTAGGAGATAACGGGAAGTTTGGCGAACGATGGGGCGATGTCTGTGACGCCTACGGCATCAATGCTGAGAGAATCAAGGCTGAGTGGGGTAAACCACTAGATCCTGATGCGTTCAAAACCAAACTAGAGGCTGATACCAATAAAGAGATCAAAGCCGTAATTATTACTCACAGCGAAACGTCTACGGGTGTAGCGAACGATCTAGAAACAATCAACCGTCATGTCAAAGCCCATGGCCAAGCATTGATTATTGTAGATGCTGTGACGAGCTTGGGGGCAATGAATGTTCCCATCGATGAGTGGGCGCTGGATGTCGTGGCTTCTGGTTCGCAAAAGGGCTATATGATACCCCCAGGATTAGGCTTTGTCGCCGTCGGCCCCAAGGCGTGGGAAGCATATAAAACTGCTAACCTACCCCGTTATTACCTAGATTTGGGCAAAGCACGCAAGGATGCCGCCAAAAATTCTACACCATTCACCACCTCGGTCAACATGGTGATGGCTTTGCAGGTAACCCTGCGCATGATGCAAACCGAAGGCTTAGCCAATATCTTTGCCCGTCACCTGCGCCACCGCAATGCCACCCGCGCCGCAGTCAAGGCCATGGGGCTGGGGTTATTTGCAGATGACCAGGCTGCTAGCGCCTCGATCACGGCAGTCATACCACCGGAAGGCTTAGATGCCGAAAAGATCCGCGCCACAATTAAAAAGCAGTTTGATATTGTCATGGCTGGCGGTCAGGATCACCTCTCTGGCAAGGCTTTCCGCATCGGACATCTTGGTTTTGTCAGCGATCGCGATATCCTTACCGCCATTGGAGCACTAGAGGCAACGGTACAGATACTGGGGTATGAGGCTGCGATGCCAGGTGCTGGAACTAAAGCAGCTATTCAAGTCTTGCAACAAGGTTAGCCGATCGCTACTCAATGCACTGATCGGTAGAATTAGCAAGGGGTTGAACTCTTTGCTATTTTTTATGCTTTTAACAAAAGTTAAGGTTTCATGACTTTTGAAAATCGTTACCAAGTTTATTTTGTTAAGTTAAACACTAAGTTCTCCACAGCAGTTTCCCCAGATATTGCCAAGTTCTCCACAGGTTTTTGGGAGTTTTCCACAGGTAGTCGATCTGGCTAAAAGGATGCGAGCCTCTAAGGCGAGAGCTTAGCGAGATTTGCGATCTGAAGCTTGGGGAAATTGCGGTATCAGGCTGATACTTAAAGTTATGTAACGAGAACTCAGCCAAAATACCGATGATTAGTTGTCAACTACCTATAGAATTCATGCAAACGCGATCGCCGATCGCGTTGACAAGCCCTAATAGTTAGTCAACAATGGTAGCCCACTACGTCATAAATACAACTCCCATCTACATGGGATTGAGGAAAAACTATGGAAGCAACAGTCAGTATATTGGCGGAAATTCCTGAAGAGTTACACGAAACTTTGAAAGGCTATCTTGAGACCCACCCCGATTGGGATCAAGACAGGGTTTTCGCCGCAGCTCTATCCTTATTCCTCTTGCAAAACGGCACCTGCGATACCACAGCGTCATCCCGCAGTTATCGCAGTGCCGCTAAGGTCTATCTCAACACTTTATTTCAGCCTTCTTCGCTTTAGTCGCTGACTTTTAGCGTGACTACGACGCTTTTTCTGGGGACACTTCTAGCGCTAGCTTCTCCCGATCCTGCCTGCGTTTTTTGGCATAGAGTTGAATCGCAGCCCCCATTGCGACGATCGCGCCTAAAATCCCAACCGTAGTAATATCCCAAGGCAGGCTATTTTTAAACACGACCAGCAACACAATGGCGACCAGAAGAACTGTAGGGCCTTCGTTCAGTACCCGTAGTTGCTGGCCGCCCCACTTGCATTCCCCCGCCGCCAGTTGTTTCAGCAAGCGCCCACAGTAAAAATGGTAGGCAATCAGCACACCGACTAAACCAAGTTTGACTTGCATCCAAACATCATGCAGCACTTCCGGTTCAGTTATGAGCAAGCCAATCGCCATGACAACAGTCACTACCATGCCGGGTGTGGTGATGATGTCATAGAGGCGCTTTTCCATAATCTGATACTGCTTTTTCAGAATTGATTGCGCTGGTTCTGGCTCTTGGTTGGCTTCAACGTGGTAAATAAACAGGCGCACTAGGTAAAATAGCCCTGCAAACCAGACGACAACACCAATAATATGAAAGGTTTTGTACCAAAAGTAATCCATATGTATCAACCCAATAATTCTAAATAATTCAATAGACCACGTAATTGTCGTAGGGGCAATCCCCCCATGGTTGCCCGATATCTAGGGGTAGACACGGAGGCGCTACCCCTACAGGTGCCGCCAAAGACAATGAAACCTAGAGTGACTATGTTGTTCTATCTTAATTTTGGTCATATTCAATTAGCAACTGTTATTGGCAATGCCCACTGGTCATAGGATAGACTCAACAATATAGTCGTGCATATTGTAGATTTGCGAACGCAGAACTTGATGCTTGCCCAGATCGACTGCAAAACCTGCACGATAATAACAATGGCCGCCCTAGATACTGAACATGACTTCTAAGACCTCAGAAACGCCCGAATACAAAGACACGGTTAACCTGCCTCAGACTGAATTTTCCATGCGGGCTAATGCCAAAGAGAGAGAGCCGCAAATTCAACAATTTTGGGCAGAACAAGACATTTATGAGGACTTAGCTGCCAATAATCAGGGCGAGAAGTTTATTTTGCACGATGGCCCTCCCTATGCCAATGGCAGCCTGCACATGGGGCATGCCTTAAATAAAATCCTCAAAGACATCATCAATCGCTACCAGATCATGCGTGGCCGCAAAGTCTGCTACGTCTTGGGTTGGGACTGCCACGGCTTGCCGATCGAACTCAAAGTAATCCAAAATATGAAGCCGGAGGAACGTAAAAACTTGACTCCGCTGGAATTACGGCATCGAGCTAGGGATTTTGCCTTGGGCGCGATCGCCGAACAGTCTGCCGGGTTTAAGCGCTGGGGAGTTTGGGGTGACTATGATGACGCTTACTACACACTAAAGCCAGAGTACGAAGCAGCTCAAATATCTGTATTTGGGCAAATGGCGCTCAAAGGCTATATCTATCGCGGTCTGAAGCCTGTATATTGGTCGCCCAGTTCACAAACAGCATTGGCCGAGGCCGAACTGGAATACCCAGAAGGGCATACTTCCCGCAGTATCTACGTGGCTTTTCCCGTCACGCAGTTGAGTGAAAAATTGCAGGTAGCTCTGGGCGAATTGACACGCGATCTCTCAGGCAAGAATCTCTATGCCCTGATCTGGACAACGACACCCTGGACAATCCCTGCTAACTTGGCGATTAGCGCTAATCCCTCCCTCAGCTATAGCATTGTGGCCGCAGGTGAAAAATATTACATCGTTGCCACTGATTTGATCTCTAACCTGGCAGCGATATTTGAGCAGGAATTAGTTGTGAAGGCTACTTTCCCTGGTGAAGTACTGGAACATACGATCGCTCAGCATCCCCTATTCGATCGCCAAAGCCCGATCCTACTAGGCTTACATGTCACAGCCGAATCAGGTACAGGTCTGGTACACACCGCCCCAGGACACGGACAGGATGACTATGCGATCGGCAAAAAGTACGGACTGGACATACTAGCTCCCGTTGATGATCGCGGTATGTTCACGGCAGAAGCAGGACAATTTGCAGGATTAAATGTCCTCAAAGAAGGTAACGCTGCCGTAGTTGATGCCCTTGCCGAGCGGGGTGTACTAATCAAAGAAGAGCCATACCTGCACAAATATCCCTACGATTGGCGCACCAAAAAACCAACGATCGTCAGAGCGACAGAACAGTGGTTTGCCTCAGTAGAAGGATTCCGCGAAGCCGCATTGCAGGCGATCGCCTCCGTCAAATGGATTCCGGCGATCGGAGAGAATCGCATTACCTCCATGGTACAGGAACGCTCCGACTGGTGTATTTCGCGCCAGCGTAATTGGGGCGTACCGATCCCCGTGTTTTACGATACGGAGAATGGAGAAGTATTACTCAATGCTGAGACGATTGCCCATATCCAGGAACTGATCCGCCAACATGGTTCTGATATCTGGTGGGAGTTGAGCGTGGAAGAGTTGCTGCCACCCCAGTATCGTAATAACGGTAGAACCTACCGTAAAGGTACGGATACGATGGATGTCTGGTTCGACTCTGGTTCCTCATGGGCGGCGGTGCTCAAGCAACGAGATGCGTTAACCTATCCCGCCGATTTGTACTTAGAAGGTTCCGATCAACATCGTGGCTGGTTCCAATCATCTCTACTTACAAGTGTGGCGGCTAATGGTTGCGCTCCCTACAAAACCGTACTTACCCATGGCTTCACGGTTGACGAGCACGGTCGCAAGATGAGTAAATCCTTGGGTAACGGTATCGATCCGATGGTGGTGATTGATGGCGGTAAAGATCAAAAGCAAGAACCACCCTACGGTGCAGATGTGTTGCGCCTGTGGGTATCTAGCGTTGACTACAGTGCGGATGTGCCAATTGGTAAAACCATCCTGAATCAGATGGGAGATGTATCGCGTAAAATTCGCAATACTGCCCGATTCTTACTCAGCAACCTCTATGATTTCGAACCATCCAGAGATGCGGTAACCTACGAGCAATTACCTGAGCTGGATCGCTACTTGCTGCACCGCCTGCGTGAAGTCTGCCTGGAAATCACCGATGCTTTTAACAACTTCCAATTCTTTCGCTTTTTTCAAACTGTACAGAATTTCTGCACAGTAGATTTATCTAATTTCTATTTGGATATTGGCAAAGATCGTCTCTACATCAGTGCGGCTGATTCTCCCAGACGACGCAGTTGCCAAACCATACTGTCTCTCTGCTTAGAAGTATTGGCGAAGGCGATCGCCCCCGTACTTTGCCACACCGCAGAGGATATTTGGCAACACATGCCCTATGCTGTCTCATCTAAATCCGTATTCCAATCAGGTTGGCTGGAACCGTTAGAGCAATGGCATCATCCAGAGCTAGCAGAAAAATGGCAGAGCCTGCGCGAAGTGCGCGCCGAAGTAAATAAGGTTATGGAAGCAGCACGTAATGCTAAAGCGATTGGTTCCTCATTAGATGCCAAAGTACTTCTGCATGTGACTGATTCTGCTCTGCGCGAAAGATTGACTTCACTCGGCAGCGACTTGCAATATCTATTTATTGCTTCTCAATCCGAACTAGTGGCATCTATTCCTGGCGATCTGACCTATACCGCAAACTTGGAAGACCTAAGTATTGCCGTGGTGAATGCCGATGGTGAGAAGTGTCCCCGCTGTTGGAACTATTCCACCCACATTGGTGAGTCGTCAGAACATCCCCATCTTTGCGATCGCTGTGTCAATGCCCTGTCTGGTTCATTTTAACCCTAAACAAATGCGTGAGACAGAAACTACAAGTCTTGGCATTAACGATTCTGGCTGGGTTAATCTTCGGGTTAACTCAGCTAGTAACAATACCCAACTTTGCAAGTGCTTTTCCACTCATATCCCAAGCAGCCCCAGTTCAGACAGTACCAACTGAGGTAGTTCCATCATCAAACCTGGTCATCCTCTCCGATGCCAAAGATAAATATCCATTAGGCTTATATCTAGACATCTTAGAAGATAGGCAAAAACAATGGACGATTCAAGATGTCGCCAGTGCGCCACTCAGCCAGGAATTTGTGCGGAGTCAAGTTGAACGACCTAGTTTTGGGTTTGCGACCTCTGTCTACTGGGTGCGCTTGCAGTTGCATAATCCAATCAGTACCAACACTAAATTGCGAACTGAATGGCGATTAGAAATTGAGTATCCCTTGATCGATGAGATTGACCTTTTCCTCCCTCAAGACACAGAATCTCAAGGCAAAGATAAGTCAAGCCTGAATTCCGATCGGCAATTTACGGTAAAACATACTGGGGACTCATATCCCTTCTCTGATCGAGAAGTTGACGATCACAATTTTGTATTTAAACTTCCCCTCGCAAATCAAACCGCATCAACGATTTATCTTCGCTTCCAGACTACCAGTACCCTGCCTTTACACCTGACTCTTTGGACGTTAGAGGCATTTTCCCAAGCCCGCGCGCGCGAACAATTTTTCTACGGCTGCTTCTACGGCATTCTATTCGTTATGAGTGGCTATAACTTTCTCCTGTATTTGGTTTTGCGCGATCGCAGTTACTTGTATTACGTCATGTTTGTGGTGGCAGCAGGACTGCAATTTTTCACAACCGATGGTTTAGCCGCACAGTATCTTTGGCCGAATCTGGTTTGGTGGAATAATGTTGCAATTATCGTGCTTGCGGCGATCGCGGCGATCGCTGCCCTCAGCTTTATGCATCAGTTTTTGCAGATCCCAATTTATGCACCAAAATTTCGCAAACCGATACTAATTCTCAGTTTAACCTGGCTCATAGTAATTCTGGCAGCGTTTGTGGGTAGTTATCAATTAGTCGCAAAGTTAGCGGTCGGGTTGATGGTGATTAGTAGTGTTGTAGGCGTGACAGTTGGCCTGAGGGCTTGGCAGCGAGGATATCGTCCTGCTCGCTACTATCTCCTAGCCTGGCCAGTCCTTCTCATCGGTATTTTGATTTATTGCTTAGCACTGTTTACGATTTTGCCCACAAATACTTTTACCCAAGGAAGCCTCCGCCTCGGTATGGTAATGATGATTTTCCTGCTATCGCTGGCCTTGGCCGATCGGATTAATATCCTCAAGCAAGAAAGGGTAGAAGCACAAACAGAGGTGATGCGGGAGCAACAAGAAGCCTTAAGACTCAAGGATGAAGTCACGCTCACCCTGCAAAAGTCAAAAGATGAACTAGAACAGCGTATAGAGGAGCGTACGCGCGATTTAACTAAAGCTAAGGAGGCAGCAGATGCGGCGAATAAAGCTAAAAGCGAATTTCTCGCTAATATGAGCCACGAATTGAGGACGCCGCTCAATGCCATTCTGGGGTTTACGCAGATCATGCAGCACGATGCCTTACTAGATCCCGAACATCAAGAAAGCTTAGACATTATTAGCCATAGTGGCGACCACTTACTAGCGTTGATTGATGACGTGCTAGAAATGTCCAGAATCGAAGCCGGACGTCTAGTACTAAATACCAACAATTTCGATCTGCGATCGCTGCTGGAAAATGTGGAGAAGATGTTTTCGCTGAGAGCAAAATCTCAGGGATTAGATCTAATATTTGAGATCGCTCAAGATCTGCCCAGGTATACAAATACCGATGAAGGTAAACTGCGCCAAATCCTCATAAATATTTTAGGCAATGCAATCAAGTTTACCCAAACGGGTAAAGTTACTTTACGCGTAAGACTAGAACAGGAAGAAAGGCATAACTCCCCCACCCCCGTTTGGCTGAGCGATCGCAGCGGAGTCTACACGTTATGCTTTGAAATAGAAGATACCGGCATTGGCATTGCGCCAGAAGAAATCGAAACGTTATTCGATGCTTTTGTGCAAACCGCATCGGGGAGGATTTTGCCAGGAGGTACGGGGCTGGGGCTAGCCATTAGTCGCAAGTTCGTCCAAATGATGGGAGGAGACATCCACGTTATGAGCGTTGTAGGACAGGGAACCTTATTCAAGTTTGATATTCAAGCATCTGCTGCCACAGCATCAATCCCACAGGCTCAAGTGTCAAATCGCCGAGTAGTGGGATTAGCACCCGATCTGCCCCAGTATCGCATCCTGATTGTTGATGACAAATACGAGAATCGGCAACTATTAGTTAAACTACTTACTCCCATTGGGTTTGAGGTTAAAGAAGCCGAACACGGCCAAGCCGCAATTACCATGTGGAAAAGCTGGTCGCCACATTTAATCTGGATGGATATGCGGATGCCAGTTATGGATGGCTACGAAGCCGCCAGACAAATCAAAGCGCAACCCAAAGGTCAGGCTACGGTAATTATTGCCCTTACTGCTAGTGCTTTTGAAGAGGAGCGTGCGGCTGTCTTATCAACGGGATGCAATGACTTTGTGCCTAAACCGTTTCACGAATCAGCCATTTTTGAAAAGATGGCTAAACATCTTGGCTTACGTTATATCTACGCGCCCAGCAAATATTTGGAGGAGGATGCCACAGAAACCGCAACTGCTATGGATCTGCTAAATGCTACCAGCTTGACCGTAATGCCCAATCAGTGGAGGTCAGACTTGTATCAGGCAGCGACGAAGTTGAATGCTAGACTGATCTTGCAATTAATTGCCCAAATCCCCCCAGAACATTCTCTCCTAGCCAGAGCCATTGAGGAAAAAGTCAGTAGCTTTGATTTTGAGCAACTCATGAATCTCGCGCAGTTATCAATCACTATATGATGAATAGCTATCAGCTCGATCGTCAGCAAAAGACGATCTTAATCGTTGATGATACCCCAACTAACCTGCTGTTGCTATCAAAGGCACTGACTGAGGGGGGCTATGATGTCCGCTGCGCCAAAAATGGTTACATGGCTTTAGTCGGAGCCCAAAGTGAACCGCCAGATTTAATCTTATTAGATGTCAAAATGCCTGACATCAATGGGTTTGATGTGTGTATAAAACTCAAGGCGAATCCACTCACCTGCGAAATACCCGTAATTTTCTTGAGCGCCCTTGATGAAGTGATTGATAAGGTAAGAGCCTTCGAGGTAGGTGGGGTGGACTACATCACAAAGCCCTTTCAGGCAGAGGAAGTTTTAGCACGGGTTAAAAATCACATCGCGCTGCAAGCTGCTAAAGCCGAGATTCACCAATTAAATGAGGCACTCGAACAACGCGTTCAACTGCGCACAACCGAGCTAGAAGCGGCCAACCAGGAATTGCAAAGAGAAATTACCGAACGCCAGATTGCGGAGGAACTACTTGTCTATAACGCCTTGCACGATTCGTTAACTGGGTTGCCAAACCGCGTTTTATTTGTGGATCGTGCCGAGATGTTGCTGAAGAAGGCAAAACGGAACCCAAATTACACATTTGCGCTTCTGTTTCTAGATTTCGATCGCTTTAAACTAATTAATGACAGTCTCGGTCATCTGGTCGGAGATCAATTGTTAATTGCGATTTCCCAATTACTGCAGGACTCCGTGCGCATGAGTGATACGATCGCACGGCTGGGTGGGGATGAGTTTACAATTTTACTTGATGATATTCACGACATTTCCGAGCCATCAAAAGTTGCAGAGCGCATCCAGGAAGCCTTGAAAGCTCCCCTTGTAGTGGAAGGGTTCACAGTTTTTACCAGCGTCAGTATTGGTATTGCTATTAGTTCTGTAGAATATATGAGCAGTTCAGAACTACTGCGCGATGCTGATATCGCCATGTATCGCGCCAAGGAGAAAGGATCGTGCCATGAGATCTTTAACCCAGGCATGCATGCGGAGATGCGCCATCGCTTGCAGATAGAGAACGATTTGCGCCACGCGATCGAGCAAAAAGAGTTCTTAGTTTACTACCAGCCCATTATCTCTTTGCAGACTGGTGAATTGGTGGGTTTTGAAGCACTGATCCGCTGGCAACACCCAGAGCGTGGGTTAGTGTCGCCAATCCAATTTATTCCTGTGGCTGAAGATACGGGGCTGATCGTGGCGATCGGAGAATGGGTTATGCACGAAGCATGCCATCAACTACATACCTGGCAAAAGCAATACCCTTCATTCAAGTCCTTAAAAATTGCTGTAAATCTGGCCAGTAAAGAAATAGGGTCGCCTGATCTGCTTAGTAAGATCGATCGAATTCTTGCCGCCACTGGTCTGAATGGTAGCTCCCTACGTATAGAAATTACCGAAAGTATGCTGATGGAGTATGGCGAAGCAACCAACAACCTACTTTTAGACATTCAAGCTCGCAAGATCCAGTTGAGTATCGATGACTTTGGTCAAGGCTATTCATCCCTGAGCTATTTACATCGCTTGCCCGTTGATACCTTGAAAATCGATCGCGCCTTTGTCAGTCAAATGCACCTCAAGGATGAGAACTTTGAGATTGTCCGCACAATTGCCACCTTGGCCCATACCCTAGGCATGGATATTGTTGCCGAAGGGGTAGAGACGTTGGAACAATTTGCCACGCTCAGAGATCTAGGCTGTGAGTTTGCCCAAGGATATCTTTTCGCCCCACCTTTAAATGTCCAGGCAGCCAGTGACATGATTGCGAATCAACGATCGTGGCTCAGCCTGGTCGAGCGCACCACGCAATCTAAATAGTCGCTAAATAGTCGTAGTATCCCTACTTTCTGTAGTGTTAGTGGTAGTCGAATTGCGCCTTAAAATAGGAAGTCTATGGCGCATACTTATCGAGTTACTGGCATCAATCTCAAGAGCATGGCTCTGGGCGAGCACGATCGCCTCCTGACCATCCTAACCAAAGAGCATGGACTGATCAAAGCGATCGCCGCCGGAGCGCGGAAACATCGCTCTAGCATGGCAGGTAGATCGGGACTATTCGTGGTTAACGATCTGATGATTTCCGTAGGACGCAGTCTTGATCGGATTACTCAGGCCGAAACTGTGCAATCATTTGTGGGACTGGGACAAAACCTGGCAAAGCTCACTGCTGCGCAATACCTCGCGGAATTAGCTCTGTTTCAAGCCCTGACGGCTCATCCCCAAGCAGAGTTGTTCCTCCTGCTGACCGAACACCTGATGCGCCTACAACAAGTCAATGAGTTAAGGCCAATACTCGCCTGCTTGAATCACGGGATCTATCATCTCCTGGCGATCGCTGGTGTAGCGCCACAGGTACACAATTGTTGTTTTAGCCAACAACCAGTGGCACTGATGTCAGATAATGCTAAATGGCAAGTCGGCTTTAGTATTGCTGGTGGTGGCATCGTTGACCTTAAGACTAAATTCGATATCAGCAATGCCAAAATCAGTCATTACCTAACGGCTTTAGACCTGAAGGCTTTACAAGAGCTAACTCAAGTCGATCTTTCCGATGATATTGTTAACGTTCATGTTAGTGCTTGGCTAACGGTTGAGCGTTTATTACGTGCCTATGCCCAGTATCATTTTGATAGGCCAATCCAATCCGCTGCCCTGATTGATAGCTGCTTTACCCTATGACTCATCTGTTTGACCCGCCCACAGTTACCCCCAGTCCGCTGCCCCCAGAGCTACCGGAGGAAACATCCAAATCGGTATTAACTAATCCTAATTTTCTATCGTTGTGGAGCGGCCAGATTTTTTCCCAGATTGCTGATAAGGTCTTTCTGGTTTTAGTAATTGCGATTATCTCCGTCAAGTTTCAACACGAGGGCGAGCCGATTAGCGGTTGGGTATCAGCGGTGATGGTAGCATTCACAATTCCGGCAATCCTGTTTGGCTCGATCGCTGGAGTTTATGTGGATCGCTGGTCAAAGAAGTTCGTCCTAGTAGCTTCTAACCTGTTGCGGGGCATCTTAGTCCTATCCATCCCACCATTACTATGGCTGACTAAGGACTTTGCGCCTTTGTGGGGATCTTCTGTAAGTTTTTGGGGACTTTTGGCCGTTACTTTTCTTGTATCCACATTTACGCAGTTTTTTACCCCAGCAGAGCAATCCGCCATTACCTTAGTAGTGGAACGACCAAAGCTGCTGGCGGCCAATTCGATCTATACAACTACAATCATGGCAGCGCTAATTTTAGGCTTTGCTATGGGTGAGCCGCTATTAGCATTGGCTAATCATTTGATCGGTAAAATTGGTCAAGAGGTGGTCGTAGGCGGTAGCTATTTAATCGCTGGCTTCATCTTGCTCTTGCTCAAAACCGGTGAGACTCCAGAATCATTTAGCAAGCAAGATATCCATATCTGGAATGACTTGCAAGAAGGGCTACAGTACCTAGGGCAGAACCGTGCTGCTAAAGCCGCATTGCTCCAGTTAGTTTGCACTTTTTCGGCGATCGCTGCCTTAACGGTTTTAGCAGTGCGCCTGGCTGAAGTCATCCCCGAAATTAAATCTGAGCAATTTGGCTTCCTGTTGGCAGATGCCAGCGTCGGTATGGCAATTGGCGCGGCGATCGTGGGTAGATTTGGGCATTACATGAGCCGCCAGCGATTTGCGTTAGTAGGTTCGATCGGTATGGCTGTTTTTCTCGCAGGGCTAGCTTTTTTTAATGCGCGATTTTTTCCTGCCCTGGGGGCGATCGCGGGTATCGGTCTGTTTGCGGGACTCTGCGTTATCCCCATGCAAACGGTGATTCAGGAAGAAACGCCCGAAGAAGTACGCGGCAAAGTATTTGGCTTGCAAAATAACGCGATCAATATCGCGCTCAGCTTACCCTTAGCTGTTGCGGGAATTGCAGAATCCTATTTGGGATTAAAGATCGTAATTTTAGTATTAAGTGGACTTTCGCTGGTGAGTGGCATCTTTACCTGGCAAATTACGCGACGGAAAGCATCCGATAAGGAATCGCCTGCTGAGTAGAAGTAATGCGTTTAATTAGATTGACCAATCTTGAATAGAAAGTGATTAACCTGCATTATTCATGAGGTGTATGAGGAGAAGCAAATTTTGCCTAATTCTGGGAAATAGCGATAGTTGTAAAGAGGAAGAAAGCCTGAAATAGCGATAAAGTGCCTCGAAAAGGCTAAAGATGCCTAAATTACCGAGAAATAGACACAAGAATCCTATGAAAGGTAAGACCTACTCAAATTTGAGGGATTGGGACTTGGATAAGTGTTGGGTAATCTGACGCAGTGCATCAGCAAAAGGACAGAACGCAGCCAACTCCACCAGAACGCGACGGGCTGAGACCGTCACCTTGGCGGCTCCTTTAATCAGCAGCAAGCGGAGGCGCTCAACCTGAGCCTTTGCCAGTTGAGTTCCAGCCGCAGCTTGGCGAATGGCAATCATCAGAATGTAAGCAGCCTGAGAGAGCAGCAAGCGGAACTGATTGGCAATAAAGGTACTGCAACTGAGACGGTCTGCTTTGATACCGAGTTTGAGTTCTTTAATGCGATGTTCACTATCGCTGCCGCGTTGAACGTAGAAGTTGTCGTATACTTCTTGTGGCGGCAGGTCAAGATTGGTCACGACAAACCGAGGATTAGCTCCTTTCGGCAGCCATTCTGCCTTCATCACCAATCGTCTAGGTGCATCCCAAGTTCCAGCCGCATAATACACATCGTCAAACAGTCGAGCTTTCTGCTGGGTTTGGATGTAGTTTAATCGTGCGCGTTCGAGCAAATCCGCAATCTTGCGATTGAGTACGGCATTGCGCGAAAAGCCAAAGGCATAGCCAACCTTAGAACGTTCGCAAACCTGAATAATTTCTGGCAAGGAGAATCCAGCATCTGCTCGAAGAATCAGTCTCACCTCTGGCCAAGCTCGTTTCAGTCGCCAAAATAGCCAACGTAAAATGCCGGCAACGCCTTTACCCGAATGACTATTGCCCGCTCTTAACTGTAAAACCAAGGGATACCCTGTGAGGGCCTCATTAATCAGGACGGGAAAGTACATGTGAGGGGCCATAGTATCCGTGGAAACAGCTCAATTGTTGATTGCCATGCGTCGGGTCATCCCAGCCGTCAATATCCAACACCATCTCTTCAGGTGCAGTCTTGTAACCCTTGATAAATCCATCCACGACTCGGCTTCGCATCGCTGCCACTTCCTGTTTGCTGACATGGTTTTCCAGTCGAGTTATCGTCGGTTGGCTTGCCAGTAAATCTTGCTCGGCAATTGGCAGTCGTTCACAAGCTATTTTGTAAATGGGGTCGTGCCGCAACACGTTACTATCATTGGCATCTTCATACCCTCCCACCAATTGATACACTCGTTGGCTGACCAACTGATTCAGGCTATGTGTGATTTTGTTCGGGTCGCGCCATTCCTGTATACACTCTGCTAACCCCCGACAGACTTGCACTTGTTCTTCCGCTTGGCGGGCAAGCAATATTCCTGCATCTGAGCTTAATTCTAGGCCTGAAAATCGAACAACTAGTGGGCGACGCGCATAAAAATCATAGGGTAGTTCCAAATTACACTCTGTCATGGCAAAATTGAGGTGCTAAAAGTTCTGGAGAGCTTTATCCTAAATCGTTTTAAGCTCTCTTTTCTCTTTTTCCCGATCTCTTCATGAATTATCCAGGTTAATCTGGATACCAATACCGCAATTGCTCTCATTTTCGCCAACAGTTAAGAGACTTCATGGGGTTGATTTTAATGTTTTTATTCATCTTCCCTTTTCGTTGAGAGGCAGCTGAACTATGCAGAAAACAATTCCAGCACATTTAGCAAGTACTTATCAATTAATCCAGTGTGCTTTCCCTCATGGCATTGACAATCAGATGTATTTTCCGCTGCTGAGAATTCTGTATGAGCACATGTCTGATCGCAATTTAGCTCAAGTGATTTCTGAATATAGCGGGAAAGACTACTATGGCGTCCTAAATGACATATACGGAGTTGGAGAATTGGGGACAGTGTTACCTGAGGGCATCGATTCTGTCAAACAGAAGTTGATGAATTGCAACTATTATGAAAATTGGCTAGCAGGTGAATGATATCGTACCAGGACAGAATACTACAAAGCATCTCGGCAGATTGCTTGCGGTAGTTGCTGGATTACACGTTGAAAGGGAGATGGATCGTCTAATCCCTGCGCTAGAATTAGCGACCCCTGAATCGAGATCGCTGCATCTTCGGCGCGTTGTTGCGCTAATATTGCATCCATTCCAGTTTCGATTAACACTTTCGCGATCGCTTCACAATTATTTATCTCTTGTGTTAGCTTGCGTGGCGCAGCCAATCGCCGATCCACTGTCCGAACTTAAACAGAAAAAGATTCACTATGCTTACCCAATCTCGAACTGCTTATCTGTGCGATCGCCGATCCATTTTCGGGACTTGCAAACGTAGCTGATTCGTTTGGATTGCTTATTTGCGATCGCACTCAGACAATCTCAACGGACTCAATCGGCGATATCGTTACGTATAACGGCTTGCGCGTCACAGGCGGCAGATAATGTATGACTCAGTATCAGCATTGCCGACCGTCCTGTGCAAGCGCTGGTGTACGCCCAGCATGGGCGTGAACTAATGGGGTGAAAGTCCCCTGTCGGAGAACCAACGTCCAAATGCTCGAAAGCCATAGGAGCCGAGTGACGACAACGACTAGCTTAAGGCAAGGGCGTTTCCGCGAGGAAGGGTCTGAAGGAAGCCAGCGGCAAACCTGCGAGCTGACGAACAGAAACGTCATAGAAGGCTGACATTCCTGTGGCGAGTGAGCACCACATCACAAAGCCTTTTGGTTCAGGGAACACAGTAAATGACGCAGTTGTGCAGGGACAGTTCACGTTCTTATCTGGGGAGATCTGCTCAAATGGCGGTTTGAGCGTCTATGGGAGTCTGAATGAGGTCTAGCTGGAAACGGCTAGGTAGCCACAGAACCCTAAAGAAACTGAGACAGCGTGAGTCGCGGCAACGTTACTCATGATTGAGCAGAAGTCAGCAGAGGTCATAGTAGCCAAACGCTCATCGCAATGGGTGAGACACGGTGAAGGGCTGAACCTTTGAAAGCAGGGAGGAGTTGCAAAGCTCGACTTGGCGATGAACCCGACCGGGGGAGCTATTTTGTCGGCGCTTAATTGCACAACCAGCCTTGGATATCGGTTCTTTTGAGCCTAAGTATCTAAATCTTTCTGAGGAAGCGCCCCATGCGGAGCCGCACGTGGGGTGCTGTGGGGACTGGGGGAGAAAATCCCCTGGTTACCCGATTAGACTCTACCCTACCGATTAACTTAAACTGCTCAATGCTTGGATTGTAACCTTGCCACCCTCGATCGCATCAAGCTGCATCCGATAGCCATAGAGCAAGCTCATACCGACCAAAGGATCTGTTTCGGCTGCGTTAACATCAATATATCGATATTCACCGTCCCAAATAACAAGACCACTGTACACGTCAAAGATACAAGTACTTCCATCCCCTAATGTTCCCTCTTCACGGCTATACAACCGTAGGTTGAGGCTGTTGATTACTATCAGAGGTAAGGTCAAAAAGCCTGTGAATCCTGTATCAATGACAGCATCAATCATTTGCCTCTGTGAATCTGCATTGCCTACGACTAGCCGGATTGTCGCCTCGCAGTTTTGATCAACAATTCCTTGCATCATAAAGTTAAAGCAGACGACCTAAGCCAAAGCGGTGAACGCCTTTATGCCCAATCCGAACACGCCAAATTTGAGCGTCAGGGTTTCGTTCCAGTAATCGATTAGAAGCAGTTATTGTGTCATTGGCAAGCTCAAAAGCCCCTGTTTCGATATCGATCGCCACAATTTTGCCATGATTGCCTTGTTCGACTTGGGGACGTACCAGAGATTCATAAATCTCATTGCCACGTCGAGCAAATTCCTCTTTGCTGTAGCGAAGTTGCTGAACTGTCATAAACCTGACCTTGTTTCAACGTTACCCCTACATTTTAACCGATGCGATCGCCCATTCTTCTCAGGACTATGTTAGACCGCTCTTTTTCTATTGGCAAACACCTATATTGGTCATAAACCTATTTGGGTCTACATCAAGACGACCAAAATTGGGCTGATGAGGTCGAGATCGCTTGTGCGAAGCAAGTGCTGGAGAACTTGGAAACCCACAGAACGAGCCATCCCCTGCAGAGAAGAAGACAGTAGCTCCATTATCAAAATATCCACTTGGCAGTTGACAAGCACCCCTATTGCTGCCAAAGCTTGCTGGGTTTCGCCGCCCTAGGCTCCGACGCCTATATACGCTTTGGGCAATCTCTAAATGCTTACGACTCAAAAAACCGCAATATGAGGATCCATTTGAATAGAATACTGTCACCCCATTGTCAAAGTATCCCACATTAGGATAGGTGTCTCCACCCTCAAAATGGGTATGTTGACATTGCTTCAAAGGATTTACATAATCTTTCCAGGAAGTACATAAATTATGTGCTTGGACAGATGAAGGAGAACCATAAAAATAAGGAACTGATATTGTTGCTCCCAGAACAACTTGAAGAAATAATTTATATTTCACGCTTGCCTCAATATGTATGCCTAACGCTGGCCATCACCTGGCCGCAGGTCGACTTGATGAGATTCACAGACCTGAAGGTGGCGGCTCAGGTGCATGGCAATGTTGGGCAACAATGGAATGAACCAGCACTTATTGGCTATGTTCATAGTGGCTCTGTAACCGGTGCCTGCCTAGCACCTTGTGGACGCTTCTCAAATACGACAACACTATCGTAGACGGCGATGCAATCTGTGGTACGAGTAAACGGTGATACGGGTAGAGCGTTGCGAGAATGGACTGCGTTTATTTCGTCGATCTTATTTTTTGCATATTCAATAAAACTTCCGGTCCTCCGCAGACCACCTCCATACTCGTCCCAGTAACATGTATGTGTATCTTCGACCATGTAGACACCTTTAGGGTGAATGCGTTCATAAAGTAGCTCAAAAGAGGAAATCATATGGTCATTAATGTGGCTTCCATCGTCAAGGACAATGTCTATTCTTGGGTACTTCCTAAGAATTTGCTGGATAATTGCTGGATCGTCCTGGCTGCCGATAAAGACCTCGATTGAATCTTGCTCATGCTTCTTGCATTCAGGATTTATGTCAACCCCAACAATGCGTGCTCCACCTCCGAAATACTCTCTCCACATCTCCAGCGAGCCGCCCCCAAAGACGCCGATCTCAAGCATAACTGGGGATGCATTGCGGAACCTGGAGAAGTGTCTTTCATAAATATCGAAATAATGAATCCATTTGTGAAGTCTCTTGGAGGAGTTTTCCAAGAAATATCTGTGGAGGAAGCCTTGATCATTCTGGTCCTTCATGAATGCATTCAATTTATACACTAGAATTATGGCGCGTCCGCCTCTGGTCTGCCCAACTATGTATTATACGGAAAATTTCCGTATAACTACCCAATACAGGATGATTATACGGAAACTTTCTGGGTAACACAACTAATTGGTGTACTATACGGAAACTTTCTGGGTAACATCCTCATAAAGGGTGTTATACGGAAAAATGCAGATTGACACAACGGATCGATAGGGCAAATTTTGACCTCTGCCAATTCTTAGGGATTACTATTAACCCGGCAATCTGAGATATTAAAGGAGATACAGGTGTTTCAAGGGTCACTACCTAAAAAATGCACGCTCAATTATTGCCAGGTTAATATCAAACTTTCGGAAGTGTTCATGAGAATCTACTTCCATGTGGACAGGTTGCTCGCTGATCCTTGCCAGAGAGATCGCACCGTGGCTCAAAGTTAGCGACAAATAGAATAATGGCAGTACCCTCGCAAATCAAAATCGCCCAGATTAAGAATGAATATTACGAGTTTGCCTGCCATACAAGAGTACTGTTTTTAATGCTTAGAATTATGTGAGTAAAAATTAAGGGTGATAAAAGCAAACCCCTACGAAGCATCTCGGCAGATTTCCTCCGGTAGTTGCTTGATTACACGCTGAAAGGGAGATGGATCTTCTAATCCCTGCGCTAGAATTAGCGACCCCTGAATCGCGATCGCTACATCTTCGGCGCGTTGTTGCGCTAATATTTCATCCATCCCAGTTTCGATTAACACTTTCGCGATCACCGATCCACTGTCGGGACTTGAGCAGAAAACAGATTCTCTATGCTTGCCTAATCTCGAACTGCTTAGCTTTGCGTTAGCTTGCGTTAGCTTGCGTGGCGTAGCCAATCGCACTCAGATAATCTCAACGGACTCAATCGGCGATATCGGTACGTATAACGGCCTTGAGTTGAGCGGACGACGTTTTTGAAATATTCTGCTAGCACGGCAACGGGTGAATCTGACATAGGAGTAACTCTGTCTGGTTAATGTCTTAGACATATCCTATGCTGGGCAAATGCTTGTCAACCTTTGCTTTCCTCTATTGTAAAGAAACGTGTGCGTAAGCCCTGCTTATCGCATGGTTTTATTAGGTGTAATTTCCCCAACATGATATAAGGGAAAGTTCATGAGCGATCGCAGAGACGTCAATGAGATTCTCTCTCATATAAAAAAGCAGTGGGGCATGGCTACCACACTGCTCAATATTGAGGAGGTGAAATCAAAAAAGTCGCGATTCCGAAGCGGATGCCTCTGGCCGCGCCCTACTAGTTAAATCACCTAGCTAAACTTCCTAAAACCACTCGGTGTGGAAGTCTTCTCCACTTTCATCATCGATGCGTTTGTAAGTATGAGCGCCAAAGTAATCGCGCTGTGCTTGTGTTAGGTTTTGGGGCAGGCGATCGCGGCGATAACTATCGAAATAGTCCAGCGAAGCACTGAAAGCAGGGATGGGGATACCAAGCTTAGCCGCAGACTGCACTACTAGACGCCAGGAATTTTCCTTGCTGAGGATAGTTTGGGTGAAATCGCTGTCTACCAGAAGATTAGGTAATTCAGGATTGCGCTTGAATGCTTGCTTAATCTTATCGAGGAACACAGCCCGGATAATGCAGCCACCCTTCCAAATGCGAGCTACTTCAGCTAGATCGAGTTCGTATTTGTACTCTGTCGATGCTTTGCCCAAAAGCGCCATGCCCTGAGCATAGGAGCAAATCTTGGAGCAGTAGAGCGCATCGCGCACAGCATTGATAAACTCGGCGCGATCGCCTTCATACTTACCTGTAGTTGTACTGATGAGTACTTTTGAGGCGGCAACACGCTCCTTTTTATAGGAAGACATCACTCGAGCAGTCACGGCTGAAATCATGGTGGGGATTGCCACACCTAGATCGAAAGCAGTTTCTACCGTCCATTTGCCAGTACCCTTTTGTCCCGCTGCATCCAGGATTTTGTCTACCAGTGGCTCGCCGGTGCGATCGTCCATTTTGGTAAAGATGTCAGCCGTAATTTCAATTAAAAACGACTCTAACTCAGTCTTATTCCAAGCCGTAAATGTCTCATGCAGTTCCGATGCCCCCATACCTACACCTGTTTTGAGTAGATCGTAAGCCTCGGCAATCAACTGCATATCACCGTATTCAATGCCGTTATGCACCATTTTGACGTAGTGTCCGGCGCTACCAGGGCCAATGTAGGTAACACAAGGACCATCATCAACTTGGGCGGCAATTTTAGTCACAATTGACTCAA
This sequence comes from Rhizobium sp. Q54, assembly GCA_943367755.1. Lineage (GTDB taxonomy): Bacteria > Cyanobacteriota > Cyanobacteriia > Pseudanabaenales > Pseudanabaenaceae > PCC-6802. The sequence continues at coordinate 115,499 of CALRKB020000003.1, forward strand.
TCGCAGCATAGGCGGATCTTTGTCCTCCAGGCATAAGGCTAGGGCCATTTAATGCGCCTTCCTCACCACCACTGACACCCATGCCAATAAATTGAAATTGGGCTTTCTCTAGATCGATGGTGCGGCGGTCTGTATCAGGGAAGTGCGAATTCCCCCCATCGATGATGATATCCCCAGGCTCTAAGAGCGGTTTCAGTTCATCGATCACAGCATCTACAGGCGCGCCAGCCTTTACCATGATCATGACTTTGCGTGGACGCTCTAATGATTCCACCAGTTCGGCGATCGTGTACGCGGGTTTAACATTTTTTCCAGCGGCACGAGTTGCCATAAATTTGTCAGTCTTGTCACGGCTGCGGTTATAGACCGTAATGGGAAAGCCATTGCGCTCAATATTCAGAGCCAAGTTTTCTCCCATGACAGCGAGGCCAATTAAACCAAAGCTTTGTTTATCGTTTGCCATAAGCGCGGGTTAAGTCGTTTCTTGGGATCTTCACTACCTTAACCCGACCTTTCGCGATCCCCAATGCAGCGCAAGTTTTTATTAAGGATTCATACCTATTTAAAATTCTAAGGCAAAGTCTTTACGTGTCAGTGGTTGTTGGATCTCTAACCCTTCTCCACCTAGATAGTTGAGCGGCTTGCCTTCTATGGAAAGGAAAAGCTTGGCATCGGGATCGAGGCTAGTGGATGTGTATAGAACCTGAACTACTCGACCGATCATGCTGGCACTGCCACCACCGGAGGTAAACTCTTTAGACAGATTCAATTGGATATTCTTATCTTTAATCGTAAAATCCAGTACTTTAGTCTTGGGAGGAATGGCGCTATACAACCCAGGCCGCCTTACCGGTTCGGCAATCATCGTAGAGAGAGCAGTTCTTAACGCCACTTCGCTATTAGCCGTCTTCACAGCCGTTGGTACAGCCACAAAACGTTTTTCTCTGGCCTCAATCCAATAGATCGTCACCTGTAGTTCATCGCTGACTGGTGATGGTTTGGTCGTCGTCTGTGTAATTACAGGTGGTTCGGGTGTTACTTTGTTGTTGTAGAGCAATGCCGCCACGCCACCACCACCGATCGCAGCGACAACAATCAAGCCCAGCCAAACCTTTTTGTCCAGTACAGGTATTCTCATAATTTCTCCTCACTTAAGATGCCCTACCTAAAGATGTAACCATGCGACAGCTTAAGTTGCTACCTCTTAACTATAATTCTACGCCTTTACGATATTGCTTGCTTGCTGTGCTTGTTTAACGATCGATCTAAGTTGACTTTAACTGCCTAGACTTTGTTTCTAAAGATAGTTAGATATACCCCACATTTAGAGGTGAGAAATATTTAAAATGAAGTGATGAGGATCGAAGCGATCGCAACTACTCGCTTAACTTTCCCCGAATATTATCCAGACATTTGGGTACTCTTCAACTGACGTATGTTAGGTATTTATGTTTAAAATTGCTAGTCTGGTTGTTCTGATGGCTCAGTCATTGCCAATATTCTCTTTACCCACATCACCGATTCAAGGAGGTAGTCCTGGATGCACAAGGTATGTCACCACTAACACTACCAATGGAACTGTAATCAACGTTAAATCCAGGTATCGGGATTCTCGGGGAAGAAATTTAAGCCAATATGTCCGTTCTAGCCTCAGCCCAAATGCACAAGCCCAGTTTCAGATATGTAATGGCAGCCTTATGAGTGTCGAAGCTAACCCATCAAGGAATTAATAAACCTGTTTTTTGGCGATCTCGATAGTCTTAACCCAGTTGTAGTTCAAAGAGATTTGTAGGCACTTTGGACACATTCTGGTTATCTGCTTAGCGGATCGCAAATTATGAATAGTGCATAATTTATGATGAATCAAATTTTACTAACTTAATTTGCGTACAACCATATGACTCCAACCACTCTCGCTAAAGAAGAAGAAACCCAAACAGGCATGTCTGACTTCGATAAATATGTCATGGCTACCTATGCCAGATTTCCGATTTCTTTGGAGCGTGGTAGTGGTTGTCGAGTGTGGGACAGTAATGGCAAGGAATATTTAGATTTTGTCGCTGGTATTGCCACCTGTACGCTAGGCCATGCCCATCCCGCCATGGTGCAAGCCGCAACCGAGCAGATGCAAAAGCTGCACCACGTTTCTAACTTGTTCTATGTCGCACCCCAGGGTGAGTTAGCAAAATGGCTAGTGCAAAACTCCTGCGCGGATAAGGCGTTTTTCTGTAACTCTGGTGCCGAAGCTAATGAAGGGGCAATCAAGCTGGCAAGAAAATATGCCCACACCAAGTTAGGTATCGACGCACCTGTCATTCTCACGGCCAATGCCAGCTTTCATGGCAGAACGCTCGCCACAATCACAGCAACAGGTCAGCCCAAATACCAAAAAAACTTCGATCCCTTGGTGCCAGGATTTGACTATGTTCCCTACAACGACATAGCCGCATTGGAAGCAACAGTGGCTAAGTATGAAGGCAGACTCTGTGCAATTATGTTAGAGGCTTTGCAAGGTGAGGGGGGTGTCTGTCCAGGCGATCGCGCTTATTTCCAGCGCGTGCGTGAGATCTGCGACGAGCAGAAAGCTTTGCTGATCCTTGATGAAGTCCAGGTTGGTATGGGTCGCAGTGGTCAGCTCTGGGGCTATGAAAATCTTGGTATTCAGCCTGATATCTTTACATCTGCCAAGGGTTTAGGCGGCGGTATTCCCATTGGTGCCATGCTATGTAAAAGTAGTTGCGATGTCTTTGTAGCAGGCGATCATGCCAGTACTTTTGGCGGCAATCCCTTCGCCTGTCAGATGGCATTGACTGTTTGCCACACTTTAGAGAAAGATAATCTGATCGCGAATGCTAGGGAGCGTGGACAGCAATTACGGGAGGGTTTGTTGGCGATCGCGCAGAATTATCCCCACAAGTTTGTGAATGTACGAGGTTGGGGACTGATTCAGGGTCTGGTGATTGCTGAAGCAGATGTACTCACATCCCGCGATATCGTGCAGGCTTGTATAGATCGTGGTCTACTTTTAGTCCCTGCTGGACCCAAGGTGGTCAGGTTTGTGCCGCCTCTGGTGGTAACTGCTGCTGAGATTGATGAGGCTACGAGTATTGTTGCGGAGGCGATCGCCCAGTTAAGCTAGAAATCTGATTACACAGCGGCAAAGGGGCAAAAAACATGACCAGATCGTCGATCGATCTATGACTGTCCAAATCAAGCGGATCTGCCTAGAACCATATAAATTACATTTAACCCAACCTTTAAAGACAGCACTTTGTCTGCTGAGCGATCGCGCTGGTATTGTCATCCGTGTGGTCGATACCGAAAATAGAGTGGGGTTGGGAGAGGCCGCACCTCTAGCTGGCTTTGGCATGGAATCTTTGGCAGAGACTCAAGTAGTACTTAATACTCTGCAAGTTGAATTGGTTGGTAAAGAGTTATCAAGCTTAGAAGATATTGCCCTGCTATTAGCTAATTTTAGCCATGTCCCAGCAGCAAAGCATGGCATGGAGCTAGCCCTATGTAATTTGTGGGCGGTTGCCCAAAACAAATCTTTAGCCCAGGTTCTGAATCCTTACAGCCGCAATATCATCACTGTCAATGCCCTAATTGGTGGCGGATCGCCAGAGATCGCCGCCGTACGGGCAAAGGCATTAGTACAACAGGGCTATACCTGTATTAAGGTAAAAGTTGGTACTGATGGTGCCGATTGTGATTGGCAAAGAGTAGCTGCGGTGCGTGCGGCAATTGGTCAGCAAATCCAAATTCGCCTCGATGCCAATCAAGCCTGGTCAGTAGAAGAAGCGATCGCTCAGATCGAGCAATTTGAGTCTCTAGATATTGAGTACGTGGAGCAACCAGTGGTAGCCAGCGATCTCGCAGGCATGGCAATGGTAAGGCGAAGTGTGGGAATAGCGATCGCCGCTGATGAGGCAATTACTAATATCAATGCTTTGCGACAAGCGATCGCCCACCAAGCCGCCGACATCGCAATTATCAAACCAATGGCAATGGGTGGAATTCTCACAGCCAGGCAAGCAGCCTATATTGCCCTAGAGGCGGGTATGGATGTGGTATTTACGACGACGATTGATGGGGCGATCGCGCGTTTAGGTGCGTTACACCTTGCTGCTTCTATGTCACAGGTAACCCGTGCCTGTGGTTTAGCAACGGGTGAGCTACTAGAGTCCGATCTTTTACCTGCATTTCCCATACCAGAACGAGGAGCGATATCTAATGAAAGCACCACTTCGTATGCTCCTACACAGTCCATCCCTGATTTGGGTTTGAAAACGTTGTGATATCAACAGAACTTACGCAAAAGAAAATAGAGAAAGATTAATCTAGAGAAAAGAAATAAGGTTACAGCGATGGTTTTCAGCAAACTAGACTACTGTCAGAGATTATGGCTACCAAGCTTTTCATTGCCACTAGAGCGCTACGAACGCACCAAGTATATTACCTGACCTAAAAGCGCTACTACCACAGTCACAGTTACCGCCCAAATATCTCTTTTATCGACCTGCGGTGGTTCGAGTAACGGTGGGATGCCCTGATAGCCACGAGACAACATAGCCTGATGGATGCGATCGCCTCGCTCAAATGTACGAATAAACATCACACCGATCATGTTACCAATCGTCTGGCGTTGCCATGCCGCATTTTGAGAACCCTGCCACCAGTTACCCGCATAGAAGTTACGCGCTGCCGCCGCACGGCGCATGGAATGGAATTCATCAACTAGCACACCCATGTAGCGACACATTGCCGCTAAAATCGCCACCAGTAAGGCAGGAAATCCCAAACTAGAGAGCGCATATAACAGTAGCGGCAGGGAGGTGCTGAGGGTGAGGATATTTAGGATCAGTAGTGAGAGCAAAGCCTTAAGCGCAACGCTACCTAGAATAGTGAGGCCGTTTGTGGTAATTTGCAGCCATCCCCACGACCACAAGACATCGCCACCATCACGGAAAAGAGTTCCCAACAAGATGGCACTGATAAATGCTGACTCCACCACCATCCGCTTCGCCAGAATCCGCCAATTTACTTGACTGAGAAATAGAATAATTAACAGCGCTACACCATAAACTAACCAGGTTAACCATTGACCATTTGGGGTGAGCGTAATTGCAAATACAGATAGCACAACGCATAGCAAGCGCGTCTGTGGTGCTAAATCATGCCAAAAAGTATTGGAGCGATCGCTACTACCTGCATTATCTTCAGATCCAAAATCAAATGTGCCAATATGCAGCAGCAGCATGGAATCTCCTGCCTCTAAACTATTTTTGGGAACGATTTATTGGATCGTTAGAATCGCTGCGATCTGAGCGTTCCAGATCTTTAATCATTTGTCGCGCCGTTAGTTTGCCTACACCCCACGCTAATCCAAACGTGACTAATGTACCTGCCAAGCCAGCCAATGCTGTGGCTACCTTCTCATCCTGGATGCCTCTAAGCGCATACTCATCAAACATTTGATAAAAAGGTAATTTTTGGGCTGTTGGCTCTGCTGCCGCTTTCGCTTCAAACTTCAGATCTTGGGCTACGCGATCGAGACCGTCAGGATTTTTACTAGCAAAAGGTGAGAGAAACATGGCAACCAGCAATGATACTCCTAAACCTGCTAACACAAAAACACGGGTACTAGCTGAGGGAAATTTCTGGCTCATAATCAGTCATTCTTTACCAAAGATTTAATCAATGCTTCTGGGTTTGGCAGATAGAGGTGGATCGTAGAGCAAGTCAGGACGAGTGCGCCATATAAAGCTCAGTGCCACCGAGGTAATTAGTGCTTCACCTATACCAATAAATACATGCCATGACACCATTGCAACTAAGGCGATGGTTAGAGGAACTGTACCCGATAAAGCTAATTGCAATGCACACAAAGTAGATGCCACTACCACACTGGTCCAAGCAGCAACGATCGCCGCAATATTCATGCTGCGCCAGGAATTGCTCCCAAGTAGCGATCGCACAGAACGATAGAGCCAGTAACCGCCAAATGTGCCAACCAGTCCCATATTGACAACGTTAGCTCCCAATGCCATCAATCCACCATCTTGGAACATGACAGCTTGCACGATAAAGACTACGGTCATAGCTAAGGAGCCTGCCCAAGGGCCCAACAAAACTCCCGCCAGTGTGCCACCGAGCAGGTGACCAGAAGTTCCATTGGGAATGGGGAAATTGATCATCTGAGCCGCAAAAATAAAAGCCGCACAAACACCCATCAAAGGTACTGCCCGATCCTGATATTCAGACTGTACCCGACTGAGAGATAGTGCGATTAAGCCAATTGCTAAAATCCAGCTCACTATGCTAACCGGCGGACTTAAAAAACCGTCCGGTATGTGCATCGCTAAATGTACATATACGTGGTGAAACATCTGTGCCTCGCAGAGTTACATTATTGTAGAGTCAAAACGGCGGGCATCCTGGCTTTTTCAGTTAACCATTACTACCGAAATTACAGTTGCGGGACAGCGTTGGACTTGCACCAATCTTTCCCCTTTACTTCTAGCAGATGTTCCCCACTAGAACCGCTTTAAATTAGATTCAGGTATAGCACAGAATCTATGCCCTATTTCTGAAGGTAAATATACCAACACAAATTTATACTTAGTTGCGCCCTGGAATTGGACCGCGTCGTTGATCGTCTGATAGGGATGCTCGCAAAAATTTCTGCAAGTGCAATACATGGGAGTTTTCAGGCAGCGAGGCTAGCTTTTCAACAGCTTCAGGCAAAGTAAAATTCTGCCGATACAAAATTCGATACGCTTGCTTAATTAACTGTACGGTCTCAGGTTCTAGCCCTGCTCTTTCTAGGCCAATGCGGTGAATAGTGCGTACCCTAGAAGGATTACCTTCCACAACCATATAGGGAGGAACATCGCGTTCAATGCGGCTCATACCACCGATCATTGCCCACTGCCCTACATGCACAAATTGATGAATGCCTACCATGCCACCAATTCTGGCTCTTGACTCAATCACGATATGTCCAGCTAGGGCAACTGAGTTGGTGATTACAACATGATCGCCAATTATGCAGTTGTGGGCGACGTGTACGTAAGCCATTAACAGGTTAGAGTTACCAATGCTAGTCATCTCATCAGTACTAGTGGCGCGATTAATTGTGACATATTCGCGAATCTGGTTATCGTCACCAATTTTAACGAGACTGATCGCGCCATCATATTTCAAATCCTGAGGCTCTAGCCCAATGATCGCACCAGGGAAAATACGGTTGCGTGCGCCTATTTCAGTCCAACCATCGATGACGACATGCGCACCAACTACCGTATGGGCGTCAATTTTAACCCGTTCACCAATTACAGAATATGGTCCAACCTGTACAGTAGGATGCAACTCCGCACCAGGGTGAATTATGGCTGTAGGATGAATCAGTTGAGCTAGAGGTACATGGGATACAGGCATGATTAGTTGTTAGTTGTTAGTTGCTAGTTGCTAGTTGTTAGTTGCTAGTTGCTAGTTGTCAGTTGCCAGTTACTAGTTGTCAGTTGCCAGTTGCGATGACCACTAATCAATGACTAATAACTAAATATCGACCAGAGAAAACATCAGTTCTCCCTCACAGACTAGTTGTCCATCTACTTCAGCTCGTGCTTGCATTTTGCCAAAGCGCTTGCGCGTTGCCAACACTTCTACAGTCATAATTAACTGATCGCCTGGTACTACAGGACGACGAAACCTGACTTTGTCAATTCCCGCAAACAATGATAGTTGATCTTTTGCGTCTGACATCTGTGTCAAAATCACCCCACCTACTTGTGCCATTGCCTCTACGATCAACACACCTGGCATAATTGGGCGACCTGGGAAATGCCCTTGAAAAAACTGCTCGTTGATCGTGACATTTTTAATGCCTGTAGCAGAACGCCCAGGCACGAAATCAATTATGCGATCGACGAGGAGAAAGGGATAGCGGTGCGGCAGGAGCTTTTGAATCTCCTCAATCATGATCTTGGTAGCAGGCGGAGTTTCGGGTGGAATTTCAGTCAAAGTAGGCATTGTTTTCTGATTTATTTAGAGACAAGTTTTATCATAATTATTTAATTACTCAGTAATTCAGCTATTTAGATATTAGCTTTCTGACTTCAGTTATGATTCAGCAATTTTGAACGATCGATTTTTAAGTATCAATCAATAATTTAAGCTTACGAATGGTCAGATCGATCGCCCTCTGTTGATAAAAGTGCCTGGGCAAACTGGGCGTGCAATGCATGGCTAGCTTTAAACGCCACAATATGAGCTTTGGGAAGCCATCCCAGTAAGCTAATATCCCCTATTAAGTCTAAAAGCTTATGGCGACATGGCTCATCATTAAATCTGAGTGGCGGATTCAACCAGTCTCGATCGTTGCAAACGATCGCATTATCAAGGCTACCGCCTTTGATTAAACCCATGGCTTTTAATTGTTCTACTTGATGCGCCATGGTAAAAGTACGGGCAGGTGCGACTTCGCTGGCAAAATTGCCCATGCTCGGCATCCAGCTAAACCATTGGGTGCCGATCGCCTTAGTAGGAAATTCAATCCCATAGGTGAAACGCAGTACATCTGACGGCATCGCGATCGCAAAAGCATCGCCTTGCTGGACTGAAACCACTTCGCCTAGAGCGAAAATATGGCGGGGTTCTGGCTGAACTTCACAGCCGACAGAGGCGATCGCTTCCACCCAGGGGCGAGCAGAGCCATCCAGGATTGGAATTTCCGCGCTATCAATATCAATCTGGGCATTATCAATCTCCATGCCCCACAGAGCTGCCAATAAATGCTCCACCGTACGAACTGATGCCCCACCTGCTTTGAGCTGAGTGGATAGCATTGTCTCACCCACGGTTTCAAGACTGGCTGGGATGATATTCCCTTTATAGACGAAAAAGCGACCGGCATTAGGTTCTGCAGGGCTTACGGTCACGTTTGCCTGAGCACCGCTGTGCAAGCCTACTCCACTCAAGGAAAAGGAGTTAGCGATCGTCTGTTGACTTACCATATGTAAACAACCACCGATCTCTATTTAAAATTTCTCGCCTAGGCCAAAGCTAAACTGCGTACCGCCATTTGTCGCAAAGCCGTAGTCAATACGAATCGCCCCCAGTGGCGACTGGATACGCACGCCAACACCGTAGCCGCCACCGTTACCAGGCTTATTGCGGACTCCGGCTGGATTACCCGGTACCGATGCACCAGTACCAAGGTCTGTACCATAGTCAGCAAACAGAACGCCATTAACAATTGAAAACACAGGGAAGCGATATTCTGCCGATACGAGGGCATAGCTGCGACCGCTACCAATTCTACCCTCATCCCAACCACGTACCGAGTTACTACCACCAATGCGGAATGCTTCGTAGGGTGGCATTGTCCCGAGGATTGTCCCAGCTTGAAGGTTGAAGGCTAAAGTTTGTGGACCTTCGTTAAAGCTGGTAAACTTCACGGGGATGTAGAAGCTATAGCTGGCGCGCAGACGATTGAAGAAGATGGAGCCGCTACCAAACGGTAATGCTTGTTCTGTAACCAGGCGCAATACTGAGCCCTTCGTGGTTTTAATTGGGTCATCACGCAAGTCTTGGGCAGCAGCAAACTGCAACAGGAATAAATCGTCTTGACCGCTGGGGTTAATCGTAAGCTGGTTGCCCCTGCCATCAAAGGGTGTAATTGTATTGCCCGAATCGGTAATTGTGACGCGCTCATAGCGGAAGCCTAGTGAGGCAGTAGTATTATTCCCCAAAGGGCGTGAGAAGGTAAATCCTAAACCGAGGCGGTTTTCGCGCGGTGTATCGGTTTTATCAGGGCCAACGCCAATATCTGCTGGGGCACCGGGGGGATTATCAAAGATATAGCTAAACAGGCGGCGGTTAAATATGTTAGCGGTGAACGAAGTACGGTACGGATCGCCCGCTAGCCAAGGATCGGTAAAGTTGAGATCGAATAGCAGATCCCGTTCCCCCACCTGCACATCTAAGCCCAGTTTTTGGTTGTTTCCGCCCAAGTTTGCCTGTTGAAAACTAACCGTACCGAAGAGACCCGTGGCGGAGCTAATACCCGCACCAACTGCGATCGAACCAGTACTACGTTCTTTAACGTTAACCGTCACAACAACTTTTTTAGGGTCTGTGCCGGGGTTCAAACCCACATTCACATCGTCAAATATCCCTAAGCCAAATACGCGTTGCAGGTCTGACTGAACGGTATTACGGTTGAAGACATTGCCAGGCTTAAGGCTCAGTTCGCGCGTAACGATAAAGTCCCGTGTATTACCGCGCACAGGCGTACCATCTGCATTCTTATCCTTACCTTCTTCATTCAAAAAACCAACTTTGATGTCTTCAACCACACCTTCTGCCACGATGATGGTTACGGTTCCATCTGGCTGGGGTTTAACATCAGCAACTTGAGCCAGGACGTAGCCCTTGTCTTGATAGTATTTTTCTAATTCCTTGACACCGGTTTGCAGATCGCGGAGGTTGGTGACTTTGCCATACTGAGCGCCAAATATCTTATCGATGGTGCCTGCCTCTAGCACAGTTGCGCCTTCAGTTTGCACTGATTTAAGCACGGGATTAACTTCTACGACAAACGTTACCTTAACGCCAATGTCAGTGTCCTGCAAATCGCCTTTAACATTGCCAAAGTAGCCAGTCGAGTAAATGGCATTAATATCAGACTGTAGTTGAGTACGGCTAGTAGTCCGTCCTGGCTTAGTGGCGATCGCATCGTATGCCTGTTTCTCGATCTCAGCAGGGATTGGTTGCCCACCTGATGTGGTGATCAGCACCTCACCCACTAATACCTGCGCTTCTGAAGGAGTAGTTGGTGGTTCTGGAGGCGTTGCGGGTGTAGGTGTAATGTCAAGGGTATTGGGGGCCGTGGGGGTTGTACTGTCGGCGGGGGCAGTTGATGGCTTCTCGGGTACAGGTGAATCAGTAGGTTTGGCAGGGGTTGCTTGAGCCGTTTTTAGCGTGCTTGGTGATTTTTTGGAAGCTGCTTTTGGAGTCGTTTTTAGGTTTGTTTTTGAGGTTACCTTGGCTATCTTGACGCGAGCCTTCTGCTTGCTCTTAGTTTGAGCAACTTTAAGCTGTTTAGGGGTCGTTTTAATAGGTTGAACCTCTGCTGTCTGAGCTTTTGTTTTTACTACAGCAACCAACTCAGTCGATTCTGGTAATGGTTGGAATTGCTGGATCTTAGCAACAGATTTAGTTTCAAGGTTAAGTGATGTTTCGGTACTAATCTGTGCAGTTTGCACAGCTTGTGCAGGAAACTTGATTTGCTCTGGAGATTGGCTTGGGGCTGACTCGATTGGGATAATTCCGGCATCAACAGACGGTTCATGAGCTCGGATCTGGATGGGGTTAGATTGAGCTACTTCTGGCGTTGTTTTTAGTGGGGGAGCCATAATCTCTGACCATGCAGGCTTCACTAGCAGAGAGCTGGAAGAGACTAAAGTAATCAGAGCAAGCTTTGTTAAACGCATATTAATTACACCACACACCCAAATGTTAAGAGAGCCGAAATTTGTAGGAAAGCTAGCGCAATTTATACTAACTTAACTTTTAGTTTTCAATTCTATCAGTATCACCGATCGCGTAGATTTTGCGAAACTACAGTCTGAATTCGCGTCATTACCTCTTGGTAAGCCGAGGAGACATTACCGAGATCCTGACGGAATCTGTCTTTGTCCAGAATACGCGCCTTGGGATCAGCGATCTCTCTATCCCATAGACGGCAGGTATCAGGACTGATTTCATCGCTGAGTAGTAGTTTACCTTCAGCGTTAATACCAAATTCCAATTTGAAATCAACCAGAATTAAGCTGCACCGATCGAAGAAACTACGCAGATGCTCGTTCACTAACAACGCCATTTGCTTGAGCTGTTGTACTTGAGTTGGGGTAGCCAGGGCAAGTAGTTCGATGTGATCGTTAGTGAATAACGGGTCGCCGAGGTCATCGTTTTTGTAGTAGAACTCGACTAGAGGAGATTTCAACTCCGTCCCAAGCTCTAAACCAGTGCGCTTACACAGGCTGCCAGCCGCGACATTGCGTACTACTACCTCTAAGGGCAGAATCTTGACTGCGATTACCTGCATTCGATCGGGCGCGATCTGGGCAATAAAATGAGTGGGAACGCCTTTAGACTCCAGGTATTGGAATAGGTAGGTGGCGATCGCGCAGTTCATTTCACCTTTGCGCTCGATTTGCCCTTTCTTTTGGGCATTAAAGGCAGTGGCATCGTCTTTGTAGTACGTCAGCAGCACGTTAGGGTCATTGGTGCGATAGAGAATCTTTGCCTTACCTTCATAGACTTTCTCGCCTTTTTCATTGCCAGTCATGCTGATGCCCATAGAGAAAACTTTGAGTAAATGGAAATGTTGTCACAAAAACCATGTACATCATAGCTTTATAGATAGAGTGACAGGGCAGCATTACGAAATGTTCCGTTTATCGCTATCAGCTATTAGCTTTTAGGCGAATTAGGAAATCTAGCAGGCGGTGGGCTAATTCTTGCTTAGAACAAAGCGGCGTAGTCTCTTGCTTGCTGTTCATAGCTATGAATGTTGCCTGATTTGTATCCGAGCCAAAGCCAGTTTGCTCTCTACCTACTTGATTGACGGCGATCGCATCGATACCTTTACGCTTGAGCTTTTGCTGGGCGATCGCTACTATTTCTGCTTCAGTACCAGTTTGGGCGGCGAAGCCTACTAGTAATTGATCGGGACGCTTGTGATCGCTCAAATCTGCGAGGATGTCGGGGATAGGGGCAAGCGGTAATGACTCTGGCAACTGGGCTTTGGGCGTTTTTTGATTGCTGTAATGAGCTGGACGCACATCACCCACTGCAGCAGACATAATCGTGATATCGGCGCGCTCGAACTCACGCAGCATCGCCTGATGCATTTGGGCAGAAGATTCCACACTCACAACTTGAAAGTTCGCATTTGCTGGAATTGCGGCGTTACCAAGTACTAACATGACATCTGCGCCGCGATCGCGGGCGGCATTGGCGATCGCAATCCCCTGTTTGCCCGTAGCAGGATTGCCAATAAACCGCACTGGGTCGAGATATTCCCTCGTACCTCCGGCACTGACCAGCACGCGCTTACCAACAAGATCGCGCTTGCCCCGCGTCCACAGTAATGAATCTATACAGCTTAAAATTTCGGCTGGTTCGGCCATGCGTCCAGCTCCCACGGCATCGCAGGCGAGGATGCCGCTACCAGGGGCGATCGCAAAATAGCGTTTATGTTCTTGCAGATTGCGCCAATTTTGCTGCACGGTTGCCTGTTCCCACATGGTGGTATTCATGGCAGGGGCGAGTAAAATCGGACAGCTGGATGCCAAAACCGTGTTCGTGAGCAAGTTGTCTGCCATACCATAGGCCAGTTTGGCTAAGGTATTCGCCGTGACGGGCGCAAGGAGAAATAAATCCGCCCATTCGCCTAACTCAATGTGTAATGGTCTACCGTGGGTGGGTTGCCAAAATTCAGAATCGGTATAGGCAGTGTGGCGAGACAGGGTAGCAAAAGTTAAGGGGGTAACGAACTCGGCTGCCGATCGCGTCAGGATTACTCTTACTTCTTTTATGGATTGCTTGGCCAGCGTCGAAACCACTTCGCAAACTTTGTAAGCCGCAATTCCACCCGAAACCCCAACTAAAATCCGATTAGTCATACTTTTTGCTATCACGACTGGTGAAAATTTAATCGCTATTATTTTTAAGAATTATCAAGATGGCGCATAATGGTAAAGAAATACCAAAAATTTAAACAATCGGCATATTTCTATGTCTCTTCCTATTCGCAATGTTGCCATCATCGCTCACGTCGATCACGGTAAGACCACTCTTGTAGACGCTTTGTTACAGCAGGCTGGTGCCTTTCGTCAAGGTGAAGTTCTCATCGAATGCGTGATGGACTCTAATGAATTAGAGCGCGAACGCGGCATTACCATTCTGGCGAAAAATACCGCTGTTCATTACAAAGATACGCTGATCAACATTGTTGATACCCCTGGTCACGCCGACTTTGGTGGTGAGGTAGAGCGCGTATTGGGTATGGTTGAGGGCTGTCTGCTCATTGTTGATGCCAATGAAGGCCCCATGCCCCAAACCAGATTTGTGCTCAAAAAAGCACTGGAAAAAGGTTTGCGTCCCATCGTACTGGTTAATAAGATCGATCGCGACTCAGCGGAACCCTACAAAGCGATCGATAAGGTATTAGATCTTTTCTTGGAATTAGGCGCTGATGAAGATCAGTGCGATTTCACCTATCTATTCGCTTCCGGTCTAGCTGGCTTTGCCAAAAATGACTTGAAGGACGAAAGCAAAGACATGGTGCCCCTATTTGAGGCGATTTTGCGCCACGTACCACCTCCGATCGGCGATCCCACCAAACCATTGCAGTTACAGGTAACTACCCTGGACTATTCCGACTATCTTGGTCGCATCGTAATCGGTAAAATTCACAACGGTGTAATTAAGGCTAACCAACAAGCAGCTCTGATTACGGAAAGTGGTGCGATCGTTAAAGCTAGAATTTCTAAACTATTTGGCTTTGATGGCCTTAAGCGCATTGAACTAGAGGAAGCCTCCGCTGGTAATATCGTTGCTGTCGCAGGCTTTGCCGATGCAAATATTGGTGAAACCATCACCGATCCCAACGATCCGCAGGCTCTACCTTTAATTAAGGTAGATGAGCCTACCCTCCAAATGACTTTCTGCGTGAACGACTCACCTTTTGCTGGCCAGGAGGGCAAATTCGTTACTTCTCGTCAAGTGCGCGATCGCCTGATGCGAGAACTGGAAACTAACGTCGCCTTGCGCGTCGAGGATACTGACTCCCCCGATAAGCTGTCTGTCTCTGGTCGTGGTGAGTTGCACCTGGGTATTTTGATCGAAACCATGCGCCGTGAGGGCTATGAGTTTCAGGTCACACAACCAAAGGTGATTTATCGTGAAGTCAACGGTCAGCCCTGTGAACCCTACGAATGTCTGGTACTGGATGTACCTGAAGATGGTGTGGGTGGTTGTATCGAGCGCTTGGGTCAGCGTCGGGCCGAGATGCAAGATATGCAGGTAGGGACAAATGGTCGCACCCAACTAGAGTTTGTGATTCCCGCACGCGGTCTAGTGGGCTTTAGAGGTGAATTTATGCGCCTTACCCGTGGTGATGGCATTATGAACCACAGCTTTTTAGACTACCGCCCCCTAGCTGGCGAAGTGGAAGCAAGGCGCAATGGTGTTTTGATCTCTTTTGAAGAAGGAGAAGCAACACTCTACGCCATGAAAAACGTCGAAGATCGGGGTACATTTTTCATCACCCCTGGCACCCGCGTTTACAAGGGCATGATTTTAGGTGAGAATAATCGCCCTCAAGATCTAGAGCTAAATGTCTGCAAGACCAAGCAGCTCACCAACCATCGCGCCTCTGGTGGCGAAGAGTTGGTACAGTTGACAGCTCCTGTGGACATGAACTTGGAGCGTGCCTTGGAATACATCGGCCCCGATGAACTGGTCGAAGTAACGCCTCAGTCTGTGCGCTTGCGTAAGCTCAACAAGAAACTGGTGCGACGTTAGGCAGTAAATCAAATTCTGTAGATAAGGGGCAGTGCCTCTGTGCCTGCCCTAAACTAATCAGAGCAACTAGAAATCTCCTTAAAGGGATGTTCGCAAATTAGCCTTAAGAAGCAGGAACGGCAACCAGCTGATCGGTGAATTGCGGTAATATTTCGTTGCAAAACGCCTCTGTTGCCTTGGAACGATAGCGATTCGGATTGCGGATCTGAGACAGCGTGCGCTTGATTTCTACTCCTTCAATGGCAACGCGATGAATCACCCCCATTTGCAACTCTTTTTCTATGGCCGTCACAGATAAGAATGCTGCGCCTAAGCCTGCTTGTACCGCATTTTTGATGGCCTCAATTGAGTTTAGTTCCATTTCAATACTGAGCTGGCGGGGATCGATACCGCTTTTAGATAGAACCTGATCGATTACCTTACGAATAGTCGATTGAGAGTCCAGGGTGATGAACTGGAGCTTGTATAGCTCTTCCTTCTGCAAGATGCCAACCTGAGCCAAGGGATGCAACATGGGCAGCACTAATGCCAACTCATCTTCCGCATAGGGAACGATTTCTAAGTCTTCCTTTAGTTCCGTTGGCACTTCTCCACCAATAATTGCTAAGTCAATCTGGCCGTTAGCTACGCTCCAGGCTGTGCGGCGGGTAGAGTGAACGTGAAGTTGGACAGATACTTCTGGATATTTTTTCCTAAACAGACCAATCATGCGCGGCATCAGGTATGTACCTGTAGTCTGGCTAGCTCCAATAATCAGCGTGCCACCATTTAAATTTTGCAGATCGTCAATGGCACGGCAGGTTTCCTGGCATAGGCTCAGAATGCGATCGCCGTAGGACAATAACAATCGCCCAGCCTCTGTGAGTTGGGCCCGCCTTCCACCGCGATCGAATAAGGGTACGTCTAACTGGCGCTCTAAATGCTGGACTTGCAAGCTAACTGCCGGCTGCGAGACGTAAAGACTATCTGCCGCGCGCTTAAAACTACCCTCCGCAGCGATCGCCTTTAGAATACGTAACTGATCTAGGGTGAAAGGAATATCGATCATAAAATTAAGTTCAAAGATCGTGACTCGAAAGGTTATCCAGGCTGTGAGAGGTGTGGGTAGTTTTACTGAACTATGTTTCTCTAACCATATTTACCATTTACCAAACTTTGCCTAACACAGAGCAACACGTACCAAACACATACTACCTCTGAAGACATCACTGTTTCTCAAAGGATCTTTATAATTTCTATCTTTGGGTAAATTGACTATTTAACTACCATTCTCCTCCCACCCAAATCCTCAAGACCCAAAAGGCACATAACAAGAGGCCAACTAACCAATCCCAGCCTATTAGTTTAAGGGGGTTCCAGCGTACCTGATGCTGATTGGGAGTGGTAAAGCCTCTGACCTGCATCGCACTAGCTGATTGCTCAGCTCTAGTAAATAAATTACTAATCAACCTTTCCGCCAAGATTAACCAAATTTGGGTGGCTCTTTTTAGCCCTAGTCGCTTCCAGTTAATGGCGCGGGTGCGAATTGCTCGGACTAAGTTCTGTACCTCTTCTAGTACCAGTGGTAAAAACCGTAATGCCAAAGTGAGGGTAAGGGTAATCTCGACAATTGGTACCTTCAGCCACTTTAATGGCATCGTCACGCTTGTAATCGCGGCAGTAATTTCTTCGGGCGCAGTCACCAAGAGGTACAGCGTAGGTGCGTATAGGTAGGTAAAAATCAGCGTGCTAATGCGCGTCCCTAGATTGAGCGAGTGCTGCGATATTTGAATATTGCCAGCCTTGAAGAGGATATATCGATAGTTTGTCGGTTGCGCTAAAGGTTGAGCTTGAGATTGCCTGAAAGTTTTAGCTGGGTTAGTAGTAATTTCACCCACGGGACGGCGCGGTTGGTGACTGACATTGAGGCCATCTGGCGAAAATGTCGCGATTAAAAAAGTCATGGTCGCCAGTAATATTAACAGCCCCATCTGTTGCTTCCATACCCGGGCAGGAATACCTGCTAGTATGGTTAGCGCCACTAGAGAGATTGCCATTGCAATCCGCCAAACGGGGTTTGCCAATGTTGGAGATAGCAAAAAACTTAACAGCCAGAATAGTTTTATGCGAGGGTCAAGCCGATGCAGCCAGGTGATTGGTTGCTCTAAATGAAGCCCGATAGTCAGCGATCGCAATATATCCACGTATCAATAGTTAGGTATAGTCAGTTAGGTATAGTCAAAAAGAGCAGTTAGCTTGCATTAGTCAGCCATCAGATTTTAGCTGAAACCTGGCTACTAAGTTATGAATGCAGTTAGCTTGCCAATAATCCCGTATCTTTACCCCATGTCAATCGTCTCAATTGCCAATAATTTACCTGAGCAACTGCTGGAACTAGCTACCCAAAGCGGCGCCAGTGCAGCGGAAGTTTATCTCGCCAGTTCTATCTCTCATCCTGTCTATTTTGAAGCGAATCGTCTGAAACAATTAGAAAGTACGGAATCGGAAGGATTGGCACTACGGCTATGGAAAAATGGCCGACCTGGATTGGCGATCGCCTACGGTGCTGTGTCGCCGCAATTACTGGTAGATCGGGCACTAGCTCTGAGCAAGCTTAACGATCCTGAAGAGATTAACTTAATTGCCACGACAGTTAGCTCTTATCCTAAAAGCTATGGTAAAGCGATCGGGGTCGAGCAGTTGATGACCTGGGGTGAGTCGGCGATCGCCGCAATCCAGACTGCTTATCCTGATGTACTGTGCGAATCGCAATGGGATTGCACCCAGGAAACCATGCGCCTGGTAAATTCCCTCGGCTTAGATTGCGGCTACACCGATAGCACCCTCGACGGCTACGTTAGTGCGGAGTGGATTAGAGGCGACGATTTCTTAAATGTCTGGTATGGAGAATCGGAACGCGATTGCTTACAAACCGCGTCGATCGTTGCCCAGATTTTACAGCGCTTGCATTGGGCTAAGGACAACGCTCCAGCTCCGAATGGCAAAGTACCTGTCCTATTCACACCTAAAGCTGCTGACACTTTATGGGGTGTTGTCGCTACGGCGATGAATGGTCGCCAGGTACAGCAAAAGTCTAGTCCTTGGATCGATAAGCTTGATCGTCAGGTAATTTCGGAGCAGTTTACCCTATCACAACAACCAGATTTTGGTGCCTATAGCTTGCCTTTTGATGATGAGGGCACACCCACTGAGAAAGTAACCTGGATCGATCGCGGTGTGCTAAAGGGGTTTTATGGTGATCGCCGCACTGCGAAGGAATTGAATATCAAAGCTAGAGGTAATGGTTTTCGGGGGGGATTGGGTAGTTATCCCAGCCCTAGCCTGTTTAATCTAGTTGTTAATGCTGGTGAGGGGAGCTTAGCAGAGGCGATCGCTCTAATGTCTGATGGAATTGTCGTCGATCAAATCCTGGGTGGTGGGCCTGGCATCTCCGGTGATTTCTCCGTCAATATCGATCTGGGCTATCGCGTTAAAAATGGCGAGATTGTTGGACGGGTTAAGGACACCATGGTAGCTGGTAATGCTTACACCGCCTTGCAAAATCTAATACATCTAAGCGGGGACAATGAGTGGCAAGGCTCTATTTATCTACCTTCGATGCTCGTAGATAGTCTTACGGTTACTAGCCGCAGTGAATAGCAGATTTAGGCTTCCCTAGGGGTTTTATTTTTCATATACTCTGCAACTGCTTCAGCTACATTATCATCAGGCTGATATATCCGTGAGTGTGGATTCTCAGCGTGGAGCCTGTCGAGATAAGCATGTAGTACTTCCTCATCATCTCGATGCTCTAAAACATAGGCTCGAAGTTCAAATTTACTCATGGTAGCGAAGTCTGGTTTAGCACTCATACAAACCTCCATTCTCCATTAGGCTCAATTTCAATGTTAATTGTTTCTTTCGCCAAAATAACCACGTTCCCAGTGCGATTGTCTACAGTCACTAGATCGATAGAGCAATATTTGCTGGTAAGGTCACAACAAAGCTGAAAACATTTTAACGCCTGCGCCGTAGTGTGCATCCTAATCTCAGAACGATATTACCGATAGTTCTAAAAAAAACCAGCATACCTTATACAGCCTGATTTCTTGAGATCTACTAACATTTAGCAGCTAAACTACAATAAAGGCATTTACAAAACTTAAGAATTCACTATGACAGTTGCTTACCCCCGTAAATTTCGCAATCAACTCGGCGCGCAGGATATTCTCAACCAAGTTGTGAAACAACGCGAAGTTCATATGGTAACGCTGAATCGCTACCGCTTTAACGAACAACGCAGTTGCAAAGATCTCACCGATCTGATCGAGCGGCTGAATGGCCAGCCCAAACAGTTAGTTAGAGAACTTTCCCATCATGTATCCGATGAAGCTCGTCATGCTTATTGGCTAACCGATCTGCTTGATGACTTGGGTGAGGATATTGGTACTCCACCGGGAACTTCCTACATTGATGAGTTTGAGCGCTTACTAGACTACAATGATGCCGTCAGTAGGGATGACACGATTATCAATGCTTTAGCTGCAATCAACGTCACGGAAAAGCGAGGGTGTGAATATTTCTCGGCTCATATCAAAGCCCTCAAGGCCGCCGAACAAACTGCCGAAAATATCAAAATCCGCGAAACAATTGAACGTATTATGCCGGAAGAGGCTGGGCATGTGCGTTGGGGAAATCGCAAACTAGCTGAAATTGCACAGCAGAGTCCCACGCATCGGGCAAAGGTAGAAACGGCAAAACGCAAATATGCGGCGATCGAGCAGGCCGCCTATGAATCTGGCATGGATGTGCTGGCAGGTGCTGAGTTACGGCGTGTTGACAATCTCATGAAGGTAGTTGACACTCTACCAGTTTGGCAGCGACCTCAATATTTTATGGAGCATTTAGCTCAAACCTTGATCGCTCCAGAACTGCAAAAGACACGCATTGAACTCGTGCAAAAAGCCTGGCAACGCGATCCAGTTGCCTTTGTGGAGAAGTTTATCCCGATGTTTTTGGGTGGCGATCTTAAAGCAGCACAGAAAGCTACTGATTGAGCGATCTCGCTGTGGTAGGAGCAGGTTTAGTGCAAATCCAATGGTTATAGCCTTATAGCCGTAGATCGATCGCAAAACCTGCCCCTATTGGAATCCTATTGACTGCAAATCTCTTTATTTAAAAAGACTAGATTTTAGTACTTCAAATGCTTGGCCGATCGCGTTATTATCTCCAGGCACTTTGCCATCAGGCGTGAGTTGATCGATTACCTGTGGTAGCATTCCGGCAATTTGTGCGGCAAACTTGTTTTGGTCTAAGCCAAACTGTTTAGCGAGCTGCTGAATTTTATCACTGCCCAGAACTTGCATGATATTGCTGGCATCGATCTTTTGGTTTTCACCTAGGCCAACCCATGAACCTACAGCTTCAGACATGCCGCTATCTTGGAATTTCTTCAGCAGGCCGTTCAAGCCACCATTCTCGTCCACCAGGTGTGAGATCGCACCAAGGATGCTTTCAGCTCCACTTTTGCCGCCAACCATACCTAAAATATCATCAAGTAAGGCCATAATAATGTTGTGCTCCTTATTGTTATTGGGGGATTTTTAAGTCAAACCGGACAAATACACCCCTAAGCATAGCAAAACTAGGGCTACGCTTTACTTGTGCGTTAGCTTGCGTGGCGAAGCCAATCCTCCAGATGAAATTCTCTAAAGCTAAAGCGTTTGTGAAGAGTTAGGATCTGTTCGCACACGGCTAGGAGTGGTTGCCGACTCTGGCGACGACTTGTATTGGTTGCCAACAGTATCTTTACTGACACGCATTCTCTGGCTGGAAATCGTAATACCCGTTTCCTGAACTAGAACTACAGATACCCAGCGATCGCCAGTTGTATAAGGAGCCTGACCGATTTTAAACACACCACCAGCTCGCAGTGGCTCCAGTTCAATGGTTGTGTCCTTGAGGTAATTTGCGGGTGAGACTTCCTCTTCGACGATCGAACCTAACAGCAAGTTTGTGCCAAGTGGTTCGGGAATGACTGCATCTAGAGCATATTGCCTGCCTACACCAATTTTATCTGGTAGACGCAACTCAACTTTAGGAGGCTTTTCACCTGAGGTGATCGAACTCTTTTCAGACAAAATATCCTGACGTGACATCTGGAGGTTGCCACCATTGGTTTGATAAACCTGAGCGGAAACTAGTTGGGCATCTAATTTATACTCTCCCTCGTTGCCAGGTTTAGTACCTTGGACGCGAGTTACCGTTTCAACCGTATAGGTGTTGCCTTTACGATCCCACTTTGTCACCTCAGTACTGTATTTGATATTGTTATAGCGCTTCCACAGCCCTTCTAAGGAGTCACGCAGTTTTTGTTTGGTTAGACCATCGCTATGCGCAAAGTTAGGAGTATAAAACTGCATCACAGCATTGATATCTTTTTTGCTGGCAGCAGAATCAAGGTTGTTAATTGCATTCACCAATTCAGGTGGAGTTGGTTCTGACATAGCAGCGAAGGCCACCGATCTACCAACAGAAGCAACTGCGGTTACAGAAGTGGCAAGCAGAAAAAGAAGGGCTTTTTTATACATCTGTTGAGTGTAGCAATGATTTAACGGACAACTTTAACACCTAACATTATATTCAGGATATGCAGGTGAGGTGATTTAGGTTAACATCCTACTGCTTTCACCCCTAGAAGCAAAGAGTACATAATGAATAATTCATTCTTATTCGGTTTGCGCGAAGGCGGCAAATTGCTGGTCATCAATCCGTCCTGCTTTATATAGCGTCGTCGTAATTTCGGCAATTGTAAATACTGCATGACCTTGATAACCTTGCTGCGCCAGCTTATCTCCAGCTCCGTGGTCAATGAGCACTATAATATCCTGAACTTTGAGACCGCAGCTTTTTAGCTTTTCTGCCCCTTCCACCACGCTTTTGCCAGTAATCAAAATGTCATCAACGACTGCGATCGTTTCCCCTGCCTGAAAATTACCCTCAATCAAGCGTCGCGCCCCATGCGCCTTTACTTCTTTGCGCGGAAAGATTAAGGGACGATTTAGATGCAGCGCTAACCCTGTAGCGGTTGGGAGCGAGCCATAGGGAATTCCAGCAATGCGATCGAAGGTCAAATTCTGCAAAATATCAGCGTAGGCAAGTACAACTTTGCTAAATATTTGCGGATTGGAAATGATTTTGCGCAGGTCTATGTAATAGGGGAAAACTGCCCCAGATGCCTGCACATAACTACCAAACATAATGCAACCAATGTCATAGAGTTGCAGGATTAAGTCCATTTGCGGGTGTCGATCCAGCAAGCATACGTCCGGTATCCAGAGATTACAGCTAGGACGTTGATCGGCTAACTGTGCTCTAGATTGATTGATTTGGTCGGAGAGTGATCGCAAGATTTTACCTGGTTGTTCGCTGTGCAGAATATCCTGGTCGACAGGCACGATCAGGCCCTCGCCATTATGGTCTAAGCCCGCTGCTAGAATGCCGTCCAAGTTGTTGCTCGCCCAAACACTACGCACCAAAATTAAGCGCTCTGGGGCTTGGTCGCGAATGCGGGTAAGCGCATCAGTATCAGATGCACCTACCTCTAAGCCTAGTTGCTCGGCACTACCCCAACTCTGGCATTGCTTCACCACCTCTAAATACAACGGTGCCTGAGAGTTGGGATACGACTGAATCGACTTAGCCATGGCATTGGCAGTATGGCACTGCACAAATATGGCTTTATCTGGGTACATCAGAAAGCGGGCGGCTAGATCCTGGCCTGCATAGGGGGTAACTGAGATCGCGTCAGCATGCCAATGCTCGAATGCAGTTTTTGCCAGCATGGAGCTGCTATTAAGATCGCCATGCTTAGCATCGAGAATAATCGGAATATCGGTTGGTATAGCTGCTAAGGTTTTCTCTAATAATTCAATCCCCGCACTACCAAGTGCCAGATAAAAGCCCAGGGTTGGTTTATATGCACAGACAGCATCAGCGGTTTGCTCGATGATGAACTGCATCCAATCCCACATTCCCGCGATCGCCTTGGTGTCTCCCTGTACGCCAAATTGGGGTGGCATGACTTCAGGATTGGGTTCTAACCCCACGCACAATAAGCTCTGATTGCGAGCGATTGCCGTTGTCAGTTTCGAGAAAAAGTCCATATGCAGTTCAGCCGAATAGTGCCATCAAAACGGACACCTCCAGAATAGATCGCTAAATGACACCTTTTTCGATCTACTCGTCCCTTTGTATGCGATCCTGTTTTATGTGGGGAGAGTATTTATTCTTAAGCATTTTCTCCGCGATCGCCTCGCTATAAAAATTTCTCCGCAGTTTTTGCTATGAGTCCAATCCGCGTTGTGCTAATCGAAGACCATGACCTAACTCGTGTAGGTATGAAAATGACCTTACAACAAGCAGGCAGCAATATTACTCTGGTGGGAGAAGCCGCAACCGGAGCAACGGGAATTGCTCTGACAGAAACACAAGAACCAGACGTAGTAATTGTAGACTTGGGGTTGCCTGATATTGATGGGGTTGAGGTAACCCGGCAGATCAAAGCCTTGACCTTCGCTTCCGGTGCCACACCCAAAGTACTGATTTTGACACTCACTGATAACCAAGAAGCCGTACTGGCTGCTTTTGCCGCTGGGGCTGATTCCTACTGCATTAAGGACATTAGCTCTGATAACCTACTGCAAGCCTTAAACCTCACAGCCGAAGGTAGTGCCTGGGTCGATCCAGCGATCGCCAGAATTGTGCTCAATCAGGTGCGCAAACCTGACTCTGTGGCCACAGTAGAGATTGAAGCATCAGAGCCAGAATACAAGCAAATTCTAGAAGCCACTCCCCTCACCGAAAGAGAGCTGGAAGTATTGGCCGAAATTGTCAACGGCTTTAGTAATGCCGAAATTGCAGAACGGCTATATATCACCGTTGGCACGGTCAAAACCCATGTCCGCAATATTCTGAACAAGCTATGCGCCGACGATCGCACCCAAGCAGCAGTGAGAGCCTTGCGATCCGGCTTGGTGAAGTAAGCATAGCAATTAGCTATTACATAGAAATCATGTCCTACCAGGAAATTGACCCTGCACCCTACATCGACCATACCATTCTCGATCCAACTGCAACGAGCGATCGCATCGATGGGGCTTGCGACGAAGCAGAACGTTACGGGTTTGCTAGTGTGTGCTTCTATCCTTGCTATGTGCGTCGTGCCGCAGAACGACTCTACAAAAAGACCCCACAGGTCTGTACGGTAATTGGGTTCCCAAGTGGAGCTAGCACCTCGACAACAAAACTGTATGAAGCTCAGGAAGCCGTAGAAAATGGTGCTACGGAGCTAGATGTAGTGATTAACTTGGGTTATGTCAAAGCGGGTGACACTGATGCCCTACACCGCGAAATGGCTCAGATTTGCGAAGCCACGGGCAAACCAGTCAAAGCTATTTTAGAAATGAACTTGCTGACAAACGACGAGCAGAACCTTGCAGCAGAAATTTGCATGGATGCGGGCGTCGCGTTTCTCAAAACTAGTACAGGGTGGTCGGGTGGAGCTACCGTCGAGCAAATTAAATTATTAAAATCTATTAGTCGCGGTCAAGTAGGGATTAAAGCTTCAGGCGGGATTCGCACCCTGGAGCAGGCGATCGCACTGATTGAAGCGGGAGCCACGCGCCTGGGGACTTCCCGCAGCCTGGATATTATGAACGAACTGAAACATCCTAAAACCGATTAGGGGCAGAATTTTGAGGTTTCCACAAATATTGCCGCAGATCGATCTTGCCTTCAGGGTTAAACAGGATGCCTTCCTGCTCAAGTAGCGATCGCTGTAAGTAATCAGCACCACGTCTCAAGGGTGAATACGATATTTGCCCCTTAGCATTAATAACGCGGTGCCAGGGCACATCTGATGTTGGGATATCAATTTGGTAAAGCGCATAGCCTACTAATCTGGCTTTGCCTGCCAGGTTAGACAAATCTGCGACCAAACCGTAAGTTGCTACCTTACCTTGAGGAATCTGGCGCACTATGTCGTAGATGAGATCGTAGGTTGTCATTTATTTTAGCGATCAAAAAATTTTATTCGGTGCCGAATTTTGCTCCCGAAGCCAATCATAAAAGGCATCGGCTTCACCAGTACTACCAACTAGAACGCAATTACTGTGACTGAGATCGCTGCACTTTTAACTTTCATTGGTTACCCTAGTAGTGGTTCTAGAGAGCACACCTATTTTGACGCCTATTTGACTTGTTTTGGGTAGGTGTCAATACAAAGAAAGCAACGTCTAGGAGACTGAAATATGAACATGTCCGCTCACACACACAATCCTCAAGTTAATAATCAAAATAATGTCATCGCAAGGCCAGCTAAACATCACATTACGCTTCGTGTGCCGCACAGTTATCACCAGGAACCTATAGTTTCCAATCTGGTATCGGATCATGGCTTAACGGTTAATATTACCGCTGCCCTGATGGGAGAAAATGCTAAACAAGATGGTTGGTTTAATCTAGAGCTAGTTGGCGCTGATAACCAGATTCAAAGTGCCCTGGTTTATTTAGAGGAGCTAGACCTGGAATTTTGGGAAAAGCAGAATCAAACAGAGGCCAGTTGGTAGTTTTAAATTAAAAATTTGAGGGTCGAAACAATAAAAAGGGGGTAGAGATCGATCTCTACCCCCTTTTCCTATTAATTTAACAGCAGTTTTCGATTGAGTCCACCACAAAAAACAGGTCGCAGGGGCGTAGCCCCCGCATGGGTTTTAATCATCTTATCCGTGGTGGTTTTGATTGCAATTGGCTGTACGATCTGATCCCATTGAATAAGCGACAGATCGAGATTTGTGTTCCGCGCTAAGCGCGGTGGTTCAAAAAAGCTGCGGTGCAGCTTTTTTGAACCTGGTATGACCTAGTGGCAACTACTTGTTAGGTTGAGGTGTCATACGCAGATAAGGCTTAACCGGATTGAATCCTTTGGGGAACTTTTGCTTTAGTTCTTCGGGATCGGTAATTGAAGGTACAATCACGCAGTCGTCCCCATCTTTCCAGTTGGCAGGGGTGGCAACGCTGTAGTTGTCAGTGAGTTGCAATGAATCAATTACGCGCAGTAGTTCGTCAAAATTACGTCCCGTACTGGCAGGATAGGTGAGAGTCAAGCGCAGCTTTTTGTTGGGGTCGATAATAAAAACAGAGCGTACGGTCAGGGTTTGCAGGGCATTGGGATGGATCATGTCGTAGAGGTCGGAGACCTTACGATCTGGATCGGCCAGAATGGGGTAGTTGAGTGTGACATGTTGAGTTTCCTCAATGTCACCTGTCCAGCCTTTATGCGATTCGACATCGTCAACGCTAAGCGCGATTGGCTTAACATTGCGCCGATCAAATTCCGGCTTTAGCCGTGCGACTTCACCTAGTTCGGTAGTGCAGACAGGTGTGAAATCTTTGGGGTGCGAGAATAAGATTGCCCACGAGTCGCCGATCCATTCATGGAAGTTGATCGTGCCATGGGTTGATTCTTGGGTGAAATTTGGTACTGTGTCGCCTAAACGAAGTGTCATAGATCGATATTCCTATGGTGATACTGGAGATCCTATTATTATTCGTGAGCCGTTATGCGAATAATTTAGTTAATATTAATGATTGACAGATATGCCTATATAGAGCACAGTATTAGATCGCAGCTCAAGCTGTAAATCAAATCAAATATGCGGAACTGGCGGAATTGGTAGACGCGCATGATTCAGGTTCATGTGTTGAAAGACTTCCGGGTTCAAGTCCCGGGTTCCGCATTCGATAATAGTTTCTCTCAAATGCTTGACCAGTCAAGGTCTTGGGGGGGTAAGTATCACAAAATTATCAACCAAAATCGCACATAACTAACCGCAATCAGCCCAAATTAGTCGTAAAGTTAAGCCAAAAATTGAGGCTTAGGCTTAAATGTCGGATACATTGACCAAGCATCAGGAGCGGATAAGTCAGGCGATCGCTGAGGTGAGAGTGTTCAGCTTTTTGCGTGAATCGGGTTCTAAAGTACGTATTTGCGATGCTTCAGAAGTTCTAGACACAAAGTTTTGATCCGTCTCCTAAGCTCCTCAATTAACTCACATGAGAGATTGCAATAGATTGTCTGATATGGTTTATGAATCATCGGTTCCTAGATATTCCAGACCTTTAGCAATAAAGCGATCTCGATCTATACCAGCGGGTAAGGTACGGTTTTGTAGGAACTCCCTTGCCTGGTCTATTAAACTACCCTGACGCGATTCTTCTTCATTATTCTGACTTTCCCTGGTGGTTGCTTCTGGCGATCGCGGGTCAAATAGATAATGCGTCGCTTTAGTTTGCAAACTACGGATCAATTGGTAGTCAAGCTGTCGCTGCACGGATTTGGGCAAGCCAATTACCCGCTGCCGGACGAGTTTGTCAGTCACGTCTACCTGTTGGGCGCGATCGGCAATAAGTTGATTGATGGTCTCTACCTCCTTCCCCATCGCATCAATTACAGGCAAATCAATGGTCTGACGCGGAGAATCTAGGGCGTGAAACTGAGCAGTGTGAGTTTCCAAGTTGAACTCCACAAATCCCTTTTTCTCATTAGCTTCTTTCCAAATGTCGTTACTAGTACGCTCGATTGCGCCAGCATAGTAAGCATTGCGCCCCAGGTGCGTATAGCTATGATAGTGCCCGCACGCAACGTAGTCCCAAGGCATCTCCATCAGATCGGCTGGGATATCGTAACCACCATAGTCATTGATCCGATCGCTGTCCACCGTACCGTGCAGCATTAGCAGGTTATAAGTGAAATCGAGATCGGGACGAATTTGTACCCGATCAGATTCCCCTAAGGCATTATGGGGCAGGCAAAACACTTTTATGCGATTGTCTCCAATCGCGATCGCTTCAGGCTTATGTGTCACCACACTAATGTCAGGAATCAGGCTCAGCAACTCTAAGATACAGCGATTATCTGAGGACTTTACCGATTCGTGATTACCCGCAATCACCACAATCTCGGCATTACATCTTTGGCGAAATTTCACTAATTCTCTCTGGGTCTGCACCACTGCTAGATTGCCAGGACGCGGTACATGGAAGACATCGCCAGCGATCAGCACCGCATCTGGCTGCAAGGCTACGGTGCGCTCTAAGGCTTCTCGAAATGCGTTAAACACATCCGCTTCGCGCCGATTAATGCCCTGACTGGTCATACGGCTATAAGCACGAAAACCCAAATGTAGGTCGGCAAGATGGACTAGACGCATTGTTATGTATGTGTTAGCTCTTGAAATTCAGCTAGTCAAGCCATAATCCTGACAATATATTCCAGCTTGGCATCGACACCTTTAAAAATTAGTGGCGACGCAGTTATGGCTACGTACAATATGATTTATCGACAAAGCCATTATAACAGGTAGCATCCCTATCATGAAACTGGCTTTCCACTCTCGCAGTAAAAGCAATAGAGAATAGAAAGCCAGTAGAAAATTGATAGGATAAATGAAAATCTAGAAGGCTGTTGCTCCAGATCGCTCCGTTCTATTTAGATTGCAGTAGAGAGAAAAGTAAGATCTGACAAGTCCATCCTTACCAGTTGCAACTTGCGCCACTGACTGCGTTGGTCAAGATGTAGCCTTGGTTACCCGCTACATCCATAGCAAACACTCGTTTGTCGCCTTCAATCCGTTGGATATCGCTACACTTAACATAAATCAAGTTCCCTTTAGGGACTCCAATCACGAAATTCGCCTCTCTGTCTACCAGGATCGTGTTGTAAGCCGATCGCGCTTTTAATAATCCATTGTTCGAATTAGAGGGATTATTTGTAGATTGCTGCTTGTAGCGATCGTAGGCAATGCGGAGGGCATCGCGTTCGCCACTGCGTGCTTGACGCGACTCAGCATTATTGCGAATATAGTAAGAATCCACTTGCGACTGGAAAGTGTAGCGATTTCCTTTATACTCCCAAATTACTTCTACTGAATTATCACCAGTAGAGCGACTGGAGATATATGTAATGCCACCGCTTACCGGCGTACTCGTCGTAGGTTGATAGCCGCCCGATCGCTTGTATTCATCGTAGGCAAGGCGGAGTGCTTGCCGTTCGCCCCCACGTGCTGGTCGCGATTCGACTCTATTGCGAATATAGTAGGAGTTTACTTGTGATTGCAGAGGATATTGATTTCCTTTGTATTCCAGGATGACTTCAACTGTATTGTCTGCAATGGCTCGACTGGAAATATAAGTGATGCCACCACCCACAGGCGTACCTGTCGTGGGTCGATAGCCGCCCGATCGCTTGTACTCATCGTAGGCTGTGCGGAGGGCTTCGCGTTCTCTATCGCGCGCTTGACGTGATTCAGCGTTGCTACGAATGTAATAAGAGTCTAACTGCGATTGAAAAGTATAGCGATTTCCCCTATAGTCCCAAATGACTTCAACTGTATTATCGGCAATGGGACGACTGGAAATATAAGTGACGTTTCTGTTTGCGGGACGATAGCCGCCCGATCGCTTGTACTCATCGTAGGCTGTGCGGAGGGCTTCGCGTTCGCTACCGCGTGCTTGACGCGATTCGGCTTCATTTTGAATATAGTAAGAATCAACTGTGGATTGGAAAGTATAGCGCGTACCTTTATATTCCCAGATTACTTCAACTTTATTGTCTGCAATCGCACGACTAGAAACATAGGTTATTTTGTCACCAAAGCCGAAGTCTAAAAGCTGGCTGATTTTAATCTGTGCTAGAGCGGAGCGATCGGTTTTTATGGCGCGAATTGTGCGATCTGAGTTAAAACTGCGATCACTGAGAGTTGTTGCTAAATTGGGAGGCGCAAAAGCAATACAGCTAGAAATAATTGTTAATGCGGTTAAAGAAGGATTGACTAAATATTTCATCATAATTCCTCACGTTTAGACTATCATTAAATAGTATCTGAGAACATTTTGAAAAATTCCGAGTAGTAGTAGATTCTTTACATTACTGCAACGATTGCTTAACAGATACAGACTGCAAACAAATAGTCGTCTTCTCCCCAATCTTCTTTTTTGCTTTAGTTTCCCAAATCGAGTTTCGAAGCAGGAACCAAAAGGCTGGTTTTAAATGGGAATTCTTTCTCGATATTAGAGGCTAAGTGTCAAAACAAGATAAAGTCTATATTGTTGGCTTCTAGGTAGCTCTATGCAGGATGATTGGATCGTAATCGGGAAAGTTGTCGCTGCTCAGGGGCTTAAGGGAGAGGTGCGGGTACTTTCCTATTCAGATTTTCCCGAAAGATTTGAAAAACCAGGCAAACGTTGGTTGAGTGCATCGGAAAAAGAGCTACCTAAAATTGTCGAGCTACTTTCTGGTCGCTGCCTGCCTGGCAAAACGAGTGTTTATATCGTGCGTCTAGAGGGAGTGCACGATCGCACTGGTGCAGAAGCTTTATGTAATAGTCTGCTAATGGTAGAGAAAAGTGATCGCCCGACACTAGCACCGGATGAATTTCTGATCGTCGATCTAATTGGTTGTAGCGTATTCGATCAACCAACAGGTAAGTATTTGGGTGAGGTAACAGACATTATTCCGGCTGGCAACGATTTGTTAGAAGTAAAAAAAGAGGATCGAGTGGCATTAATCCCGTTTGTAGCTGAAATTGCCCCTGTCGTGGACTTAGCTCAAAAGCGTATAGAAGTAATACCGCCTAAAGGATTAGTAGATCGGCTTTTGGAAGAGTAAATGAGAATGTTCAGCTTTTTTCAGGTGAATAAGTGCTACCTGGCTTTACGTTACAGGTCGATCGATTTGCAGACTAAGAACGTGCTGAAGCTAAAGGAGGCATAAACACTTGTAAAGTTCTGAGACAAAAGCTTGTATTTTAGGCGGCAATTAAGTAGTCTTTGTTACAGAAACTTTTCAAAATCTGTATTTTAGAAGCTACTTTTTATTTGTTGCTATAGGTGATTAATATGATGAAGAACGGTGCTTTATCGCCGAATTCTACGTTTGATAAGCCAGAATGCAAGTTTTTGCTTTCCCCCCAGCAACCACAACAACAATATGTGGCTTCAACATGGGTAAAGCTGCTAGAGTTGCCAGATCCCTATAGCCATGACGAAGCTTTACTTATGTGCGAGTATGCTGATGGCAACTGGAGCGTCTGGATTCCCAATTATGGTGAAGCGGTGCTTAGCCCTTATCAGTTCTGTCACATTGACGCGTGGAAGTATTGGTAGCACGCTGACTGAAGGTTTATCGAGAGGGATCGAGAATCACATTGAAAGAGATACAGATGCGATCGCGGCGGAACGCATCCCCACATGAATTGCCGGTAAATGGAATAGTGGAATGCCAGAAGTAGGAAGGGAATAGAACTAGTAATCCTTCTTCTGGCTTAATTGTATATTTTGCTAATTTGGCATCTTCGGTCTTATGGGGGAAAAGGGTGTCAAAACTAAGGTACCCTTCGTAGGTATTGGTTTGAGCGATCGCATCGGGTATCTGGATATAGTAGACGCCGCTGCAAAAACTTTCTGGATGAATATGTGGAGTTTGGAATCCCTGTGGAGACAGCACAACTGCCCATCCACTCAAATTCCATTTAGAGGTTATCCCATGAAAGAAGGCATGATCGGCACAGCGAGAGAAATAATCGCGTAAAGAAGCATCGATCTTCTGTTTGAGAGCGTCCATAACCTCGGTGCTATCGGCGAAGATTTCGTAGGTCTGCTGGCCTCTAATAATTGGTTTTCCAGGCCGATCGGCTAGTAATGTAGGGTGTTGGTATACATAGTTGCAGAGCTGAGCATTAAACTGCGATAAATCTGCCCATCCTGCGGGAACAGAGAGGCGATCGCAACTTACTAGTTTTTCCCAATCAAAAAATGACTTGGCCAATTGCGATGTATCGTCATGCCAATCTTGATAGGTTAAACCTAGATGAGCATTAGCTTTGATGTGCCTAGGATTATTTGCTAATACTGCCTCGAATTGGGCGATCGCACCGGGCAGATCTCCTACTGCTCTGAGCGCAATCCCCAGATGGGCGCGCGCTTCTTGTAAGTCGATCTGTCGATTAGGGAGATCGGCATTAGCTTGCAGAATTTGCTCGTACAAGGGAATAACTTCTTGCCATTGCTCCTGAACTGCCAGGAGTTCGGCTAAACCCATCATGGCCCGATTGGACTGCGGCTCTAGTTGCAACGCTTGTTGATAATGAGCGGCAGCTTCTTGGTATTGACCTTGCTGGCCGATGAGAAATCCTAAGTTGATATGGGCATCTGGGCTGTGAGGTTGGATATTCAACACTTCACGGTAGCAAGCAGTAGCCATATCGATCCTTCCCTGTTCGTAGAAAGTGGCGGCAATATTAGAAAGAGCCGCAGTGGAGAAAGGATCGATCGCGAGCGCATGCTCATAGGTACGTTGCGATTCCTGGAGATAACCCTTGCGATAGAAAGCCATACCAAGAGATGTTAAAGCCTCAAAGGATTCTGGTTGAAGCGCGATCGCTTTTTGATAGGAGGCGATCGCGCGATCCAGTTCGCCCTGTGATTGCAATAAATCACCTAGAGTAATGTGGGCGCGGGGGTGATAGGGATTTGCGGATAGAGCTGACTCAAATGCTTGAATTGCCCCTGTTATCTCTCCTTGTTCGGTGAGGGCAATGCCCAAATTGAGATGAGAATCTGCTGACTGAGGATTTAATTGCAGCGCTTTTTGGTAACAGCTAACGGCATCTTCCAGACGGTTGGCAGCACGATAGACATTGCCCAGGTTATTGAGGTAGCCAAAGCTATGGTCAAGACTAACTGCTTTTTCTAGCAAAGCTATAGCGCCGCTGCGATCGCCGATTTGGGCTTTGAGGACACCAAAATAATTTAATAGTTGGGGATTATTGGGGTCAGATTGCAGGATTTTGGCGTAGAGTACCTGTGCTTGCTGGAGCTGTCCGCTTTTATGCAGCGATCGCGCCACAGATAGAGCATCAGACGGGAGATTGGTCGGTAAATTGCTGGAAGAGGGGCTTTCTGCTCGCTGTTTCGCCGCTTTACGTCTTTGCTCTCGATTCATAGTCAGGCACTAGAAATGGTTGTAGCTAGTTTAGAATGTTTAGTGAGATGTTAGTCAGTAGCATTTTTTGATGGCCAGCACCTTAAACAACTGATCTCGATGAATCAGCCACATCCAGAGGAAAATAATACTGCGGCCAAATTCACGTCGCCCAGCGCGGATGACTATCAAGTGCCACTGATGTATGAGCCAGATCGCGTTAGATCTGCTCCCGAAATTGGTGGGACGGCATCTATTCTGGCTGAATTTGATGCGGCAACTAGTTCTGACCGCTATGCCCAGGCATTACAAAAACTCCTGCGATCGCGCCAGAATGTCGTGCCCGATCTGCTGATGCGCTTAGAGGGCAACGATCTAAACTTAGCAAAAAAGGCGGCTCTTGCATTAGGCTACCTGCGATCGCCCCAGGCCATCCCCAGTTTAGTAGCGGAAGCACTCAACCCGTCTCGTTCTCTCTGCTGGCATGCCGCTAGCGCCCTGAGCTACATCGGTAATCCTGAAGCAGTCGGCATCCTGATCGAAATGCTGCACCACAAATCAGTGCAAGTTCAGGCCTCAGCAGCAAAGGCTCTGGGGAGAAATGGCCTAGCTGCGGCTTCTCCCTTAGTAGAAGCACTCAGTCGTTGCGACGATTTAGTCAAACTACATGCCGCCCATGCCCTCGGCCAAATCGGTTCACCCATAGCTGTGCCAGCCCTAACCACAGCATTAACCCATACCTCCAGGTCAATCCGCTTTGAGGCGACCAAGGCATTGGCACAGATCAAGTCACCACTTGCGGCAACAGCTTTAGCAGAAAGACTAACTGATACGGATCTGGGCGTGCAGGCTCAAGCCGCCCAGGCGCTTAAAAATATCGGTATGCCAGCTTTACCAGCGATCGTGGCGATGCTCAAAAATCCTGCCAGTAATACCCGCAGTGTTGCAGCTCGGACGCTAGGCCAGATGGGTATTGAGGAGGTAGTGCCAGTCCTAGTAGAAGTACTTCAAAATGATGCTTTCCCCTACGTGCGTTGTGATGCAGCCAGAGCCTTAGGTGAAATTGGTTCCCATGATGCTGTATTTCATCTAGCTGCCATGCTTAAGGATCGCGATCGGTGCGATCGCTCCGTGCGGAATGCCGCGATCGCAGCACTACAACAAATCAATACGCCTGAAGCGCAACATATTGTACGTGTGGCCAATCAGTCAGTCGTAATACCACACTACTCAGTTTCCCAAAATTCAGATGGCTCTTCTGACTTGACGATGCTACAGTAGATAAAGATTACTATTTGTTACAATATTGACCTGACTCTTGTTTTATTAGGACTTACGCAGTCAAATCTGCAAAAACCAATAGAAGGAAGTTTGAGGGCCAAGTCCTCAATTAGGGCAATGCCCCCCCTAAATTTGGGTTTTCTCTTTCACGTTGTGTAAGACCTGCTTTTAACACTGTAGTCAAAAGTCAAATCAAAGAGAATACGCCATTGTGAGATGGCGTTGCCAAATCTGAGATTGTAAGAGTAGACATCTGTGTGGGAGTTGCAGGAGAAAAGTTGTGGAACAAGCGCCATTGCCGACGCCATCAAGCACGCGTGCCAAAACCCTCGGTCGAGTTGGTGTAGGCGTAACTCTTGGCCTGACTGCTGCTAGCCTGGGTGGATTTTGGTACGGTAGACATTTCCTAAATGAGCGCCTTTCACCCCTAGTTGAGGCCGAGTTGCAAAAAACTCTGAAGCGTCCAGTAAAGCTTGGCAAGGTAGAGAGAGTTAGCTTAAATGGCGTTCAGTTTGGTCATTCCGAAATACCCGCAACAGATAAAGAGCAGAACTTCCTAGTTGTTGATGCAGTTGATGTCCAAGTCGATGCCCTGCGCTATCTCCAAACATCCAAAGTAGATCTGGATGTCACAATAAAGAAGCCACAAGTTTTTCTCAAGCAGGATGCCACTACAGGTTTATATTTCTCTACACCAAAATCTGCGGAGGGACAGGCAAGTGAATCCGCTCCCATCAACCTTAAAACGATCAAGATTGAAGATGGTAGACTAACCATCCAACCAAGTAATACCAGTCAGTTTATTTCCCTAGATCGCTTGCAGTTACAGAGCGACTGGCGGATTACCGATCCGAGTAATCAAAGCGTGCGAGCTAGCGGTGGCGGCAAAGTAGTAATTCCGCTTCTGGCCGTCGGAAATGCTCCACCCACACCTGCACAGCTAGCACAGGCGATTGAGCGACAGCGTGAAGATGGTGGCAATGTCAATTTAGATAGTGATTGGAACCTATCAAGTAGTACAGGGAACATCCAGGTGCGATCGCAAAACCTGATGGCTTCCTCCTTGCAAGGGCTGCTTCGCAACTTACCTTTTACGCCTGTGCAGGGGCGAATTGATAGTAATCTCAATATTGGTATCCGTCAGGCCAAAAGTCCCGATGAGGCGATCGGACTACAGGGCACGGTTAAGGTCAAGGATATCAGTCTGAAAATACCTAGCCTGCCGCACCTAGTTACTAAGGTTGTCGGAAATATTCAATTTGATGGCGGTACTACAACATTACAGAATGTTTCTGGGAATTATGGGTCTCTGGTGTTGCATACCGGGGGCACGGTGAGCAAGACAAAGGGCTTTAACCTGGATGCCACCTTAGAACCAACCGACATTGCTAAAGCTCTCCAAACTTTTGCCGTTAAGCCTCCTGTAGCGATCGCCGGTGAAGTCAAGTTAAATGCCAAGATTACGGGCAAACAGCCGATCATGGCTGCCACATTTGTTTCTACCAAACCCGTCACGGTAGATCGCCTTACCTTGAGCCAGGTTCAGGGCAAAATTAAGACTAAGGACTTCACCACCCTAGAATTTAGTCGGATTAAAGCCATTTCTGATAATGTCGATGCGGCGATTCAGGGTGAGGGACAACTCCGCCTACCAACTGCGAAAAAAGCAGGTTCTACTCTATTTGCTTTTAATGTAATGGGAGTGGATGCCGAGAAGGTAGCGAAACTGTACGATGCAAAATTACCCGCAGCGATCGGGTCAGTGAATGCAGCGGTTCAGGTTTATGGCTCCTTAGATAATATTCAGGTTTTAACACAGTTCGATGCTCCCAATGCAGCATATCCTGCGATTGGCGAACTGCTGATTGCGAATAACGTGCTGACCGTGCGCAATACCACCGTCCAATTTCCGGCTGGTGCGGCGGCGGTTAACGGGACTCTAGACCTTACAGGTAATCGGCCATGGCAAGCCCAACTGACCAGCGATAACATCCCGCTAGCCGCCCTGGCACCAAATCAAAGAGGGCGAGTATCTGGAACAGTAGAACTAGAAAGTCCATCGGGTAGCTTTGAGATCGATAAAATTGTTGCTCAAGCCGACCTTAATTTTGCCAATGCCGTAGCAGCCATTCCCGATGCGATCAAGACGCGGTTGAACTGGGATGGCAAAAGTTTGTTTGTACCTAGCTTGCAGGTGGGTGACTACCTCACAGCCAAAGGTAGGGTTGATTTAGCTGTTAATGCGCAGAAGGTGCCAACGGCAGTCCGTGGTATCGATCTCGATCTGACATCGCGCAATCTCAGCCTCAGTCAACTTAGTGCATTTGTCCCTTCTCTATCTGCCAGTACCGCAGGCACCCTAAATTTTGATGGCAAACTAGCTGGTGAACTAGATCGGCTGCATGTATCCGGCAAACTTAACTTGCAGGGTGTGCGCATTAATCAGCTAGCGGCTGGCTTTGTCGACGGTAACCCTAGCAATCTACCTACCGGTACGGCCAACTTTAGCGGTAACGTAAGCGGAGCTGTGACATCACCGCGCGTAGAAGGCAATCTGCAATTAGCCAATCTCAAGTTTAATCGCATTGCATTTGAGTCAAGACTGGCAGGGCCACTCAGCTTCGACCTCAAGCAGGGTTTAAATCTGGACTTGCAGGGTAATAGCGATCGCATCGCCGCCAGGTTAGATCGTCGCTTCCAACCTCTTGCCTTTGACGTAAAGCTCGCAGAAGCTACAGCCACAGGCAAGCGTTCTGGCAATCGCAGCGATAGCCTGGATGTTGCGATTGAGAATTTTCCCATGGCCTTATTGGGAAGCTTGACAGGACAGTCTAACGTTGATGGTAAGTTATCCAGCCAACTTGTAGTCAGTCTGGGCAAAAATCCCAGTGTTGTGGGTGATGTGGCGATCTCCCACTTGAGGTATGGTCGAGCGCAGGCAGAGCGTCTGGTCGCCAAAGTTAACTATGCTAATGGCAATGCCAACATTACAAATGGCAAGGTACTTCTCACCAGCGACGAGCTAGGACAGGGGGAATACACCTTTAATCTGGTGTATGCTCCCCAAGCAGAGACACCGTTAAGAGGCCAAGTCAAAGCAATTAATGGCAAAATCCAGGATATATTCACTGCCTTGCAATGGTTCGATTTCAATAGCTTGGCGCAGGGCTTGCAGGCTCCTAAATATGCAAAAGCTGCTGATATTCAACCACTCAAAACCATTGGATTAGAATCATCGCCACTATCTAAACAATTAGAATATTTCTCACAGATAAATGCCCGCATCGATCAGCAGGAGACTATTGCAGCCAATAACAATAATAATTTGCCACCTTTGTCAGAATTCAAGGGTCTGATTGATGGCACAATTAGCTTTACTAGCTCTCAACGTAGCGGTTTTGGCGTCAGTTTTGATCTTAAGGGCAAACAATGGGAATATGGCAAACTGGCAGTAGACGATGTTAGTGGTAAGGGTCAATTCCGCAATAATGAGCTGAAACTTGATAAGCTGCGATTTAGCTCAGGCAATAGCTTTGGTCAAATTGTCGAAGCAAAATTAGGACTACTGGGACAGAGTGGCAAGATCAAACTATCAAACTTCCCAATTGAATCACTGCGATCGCTGCCCATATTCACAAATATTCCCGTCGATGTCACAGGAAATGCCAACGGTACCGCAACAATTGGCGGTAATTTGTTTAACCCTAAAGCTGTGGGTGAGCTTACCCTGGCAGATGCGACGATCAATCGCCAGGCACTCGAATCTGTAGGTGGTACCTTCGACTATAACAATGGTCGGTTCAAATTTACGAGTTTAGTGCGCGTTGGTGGGAAGGAGCCATTAAATATCGCTGGCGATGTTCCCTATCGTCTCCCATTTGCTCTAGTCAGTGGGGGGAATATGTTGAAGCTTGATATTGATGTTAAAGACGAAGGCTTGGCGTTTATCAATATTCTCAATCAGCCTGTGCGCTGGTTAGATGGCAAGGGTAAAGCCATGTTAGCTATCACTGGTACGACCCGCCGACCACAGGTAAAAGGACAAGTTGTACTTGAAGGTGCATCGGTTCAAGTAGCGGGAATGCCAGGTGATATCACAGATTTGAAGGGCAATATCAACTTCGATCTAGATCGCCTGCAATCTGACCTGACTGGTAACTTTAGCGATGGCAAGCTCACTGCTAAGGGAATTTTAGCAATCTCCGATCCCAGTCTATTTACCGAAGATAAGCCAGAGTTCAACAATCCCCTGACGCTATATGCTGAGCGCCTAAAACTAGAATTAAAAGACTTGTATACTGGCGCTGCCAATGGATTTATTGCGGTACGTGGTGCTGCTTTAGCACCTGTGCTTGGTGGAGAAATTGCCCTGTCTAATGGACGCATTACCTTGGGTAGCTCCGATAACCTGCCAATTGCTTCTATTGCTAACGTGAATGCAAATACGAATGAGGCGAAGAAAGAGAATAGCGATAGTAACAATAACATAGGCTTTAATCAACTAATCGTCAAACTGAGAGATAACGTTCAGATTACCCGCGCCCCTCTACTCAATTTCTTAGTAGAAGGTGATGTGCGAGTAAACGGCACCTTAGCTGATATTCGGCCATCAGGAAAAATCAATATCGTGCGTGGGCAAGTTAATGCGATCGCAGCTCGTTTCCGTCTGGATCGAGCCTACGAAAACTACGCCGAATTTATTCCCGATCAAGGACTAAATCCCAAATTGAACGTGCGGTTGCTTGGTTCCATTCCAGAAATTACGCGGGCACCGATCTCGGCGGCCAATACCCCCCTTGATGCCTTTGCCAATCCAGCCAGTACGCCAGTCAGTATTTTTGGGGCGCAACGCACTTTGCAGGTACAGGCAACCTTAACGGGATTTGCCCTCAACATCAGACCTGAAGATATTGACTTGCGCAGCAGTCCACCCCGTACGAAAACAGAGCTTTTAGCTTTAATTGGTGGAGGATTGCTCCAACAGGTCGGTGGCGATCCAGCCGCAGCTCTGGCTAACCTTGCAGGCGGCACGGCGATCTCCTTCCTCCAGGATGCCATTGGTGATGCCCTTAACCTCTCAGAGTTCAATCTCAGTCCTACTACGACAACCCCAGTCGGCGGGAGGGGAACTACGCTGGGATTAGCAGCGGAAGCTGCTATAGATATTAGCCGCAGCTTTTCTGTCTCGGTACGCAGTGTACTTAACGACCCCAGCCAGCTCACGAACTATACCTTACGCTACCGTCTCAACCCCAATACCCTAATCCGTACAAACACCGACCTCAAAGGTAATAATGGTGCCTCAGTGGAATTTGAAACACGATTTTAGTTGCGCCCATACGCGCCTCTAATTGCTCTCAATTGGTAACCCCAGCCAATCGCTCAATTCCCATGCCAGCCAATCCAACTCAGGATCGACCAGCATGCCAGCACCGCCAAATTCGTATTTTTTCACTCCTGCCCAAATATTAATCTGAGGTTTCGTTTCGACGCGATCGCCGTCCGCATCTTTGTGGGAGAAGCGCTTAGTGAGTTCTAACTTGACAATGTGCTTCCTAGGACTAGGACTTGGTTTATTCCATTCAAGTCCAAGCACTTCATAACAAAGAGCAACTTGCTTGGCATCAATCCGCAATTTTACGCGTCCAAATAGAGTGAACAGGATACCTCCAATCAAGCTAAGCCCGACGGCGAGATGGCCGATCGCAAATAGTCCCATAAACCACCCACCTCTACTCCAGGAGGCGATCGCCATGCCATACCAGTTAACTAAAAAGGAATTCCACGCGATCGCAAAAGGAATTAGGAATATGAGAGAGGCATTACCTCCCCCACTTGGCAGGATAATTTCGATTTTTTCCCGATTCTTTACCAATAGCACTTTACTTCCAAAGGGTTTCTCCTTTGGTAAACCTAAAGTAGCAGGCTGAGCTGCAATGGCAGATTTCGCTGATGGTAAGACATTTCTATTTTTCTGCCACTTCTCTAGCGCCTGGAGCGCCTTACTTGCCGAGTCCAGTCGCAGATCCACATTTGGTTCGGTCATCCATTTGAGCCAATCGCTAAATTTCGGACTAAGATTAACCAACTGTTCGAAGGAAATTCGCGATTCTTTTTGCGGCAAATCGGATGGATGCTGCCCCGTGACCAGATAAATGAGAGTGGCTCCCAGGGCATAAAGATCGGAGGCGGGTACGGTGCGACCGCCAAATTGTTCGGGCGGCATATAGCCGTAGGTACCCACAACCGTAATGGTGCTACCTTGCTTGGCAACGCGATTTTGCACTGAGCCAAAATCGACAAGATAGACGCGATCGTCCTGGTCGAGCAGGATATTACTAGGCTTAATATCGCGGTGAATGACGAGTGGCTGACGGTTGTGCAAATAAACTAAAATCCCCAATAAGTCTTTGGCGATTTGGATGGTTTGCTCTTCGCTAAAAGTCCTACCCGCTTTCAGCAATTCCTGTAATGACTTTCCCTGTACATAGCTTTGCACCAAAGCAAACCCTTTGCCTAGGGGAGAATCCACATCAAAATAATCTAGATAGCTTGGTATCGCAGGGTGAGAGAGATGCTTTAAAGTTTCAGCCTCGCGCTCGAACAACTTGAGATCGTCCCAGGTAAAGCTATGACTAAAGGTAAGCAGCTTTACGACTACCAAGTTCTGAGTTTGCGCATCCTGTGCCAGAAAAGTTCGTCTGACCGCGCCTTCCCCTAACTGCTGCTGAATTTGATAACGTCCATTCAGTACTTGTCCAATTGTACTCATGCGATCTCACACACCATTTGGCTTCTCTTTTATTCACATCCTACCCAATTGCGACATTAAAGCAAGCATAAGGACAATTCAACACCATGCTTCTCCGATGGTTAGGCAAAGAAGCGATCAATTTTGCAACTGAACCCTGGCAAAAGCGGCGAGGTGATTTCATCTGTACCCAGTAAAGTACTTTGCTTGTACCTGGAGGAAAGTGACAAACACTCACCTCTAGTCCTGTTGTCTCACTGAATTTTTGCAACTTGGTCTTCCAGAGACGAGAGCGACTGCTGTTACTACCCCCACCGTCAGCCGTGATCAGCAACTGTTGAGCATGAGGGTACATTTGTTTTCCCATGTATTCCCACCATTGCTTCAACGTAGCGATCGCACGATCGGCGCGGGAGAAATCATCACCTTTATGCCTGATGCCATTCACAGCATCGAAGCGATCGGAGATGAACCAACAATTAGCTTTAATATCTATGGTGAAACAGATTACGAACATCGATTTGAATTCGATCTCGATACCATGACTGCCCAGCAATTCTAGGCTTAAGGTGTTCTCTCAGTAAGAATTGCCGGTGGAATTTAGGCTGCGGCGGCAAAAGCCTCCTGTCCGTGTTTGCGGAGCAAGTCCATCAACTCATCTCGATAATCGTGAAATATAGAATGGCGTTTGACCATGGGAGTACGTGTAGGAAGATTAATCGCCATTTCTTTACGGACTGTGCCAGGACAAGAACCTAAAGCATAAATTCGATTAGAGAGAAAAACTGCTTCCTCAACATCATGGGTAATCATGAAGACGGTGATATTCGTGCGCCGCCAAAGATCGAGTAAGAACTCATGCATAGACTCTTTAGTGTGAATATCCAGCGCTCCAAAAGGTTCATCCAGCAATAATACTTTAGGTTCAGAGACGAGGGCACGGGCGATCGCTACGCGCTGCTTCATCCCACCAGATAGCTCCCTTGGTAATGCCTTCGCAAATTTAGAGAGCCCCACCACATCTAGATAGTATCTAGCTTGTTCGAGACGATGCGATTTTGGCACCCCCTGCAACTTCAGACCAAACTCAGTATTCTGCAGAACGTTCATCCAGGGATATAGTGTGTAGTGCTGGAAAACCATGCCGCGATCGGGGCCAGGCGCAGTCACACGCTCACCCTCGATTCTGACTTCGCCACTAGTGGGTACGTCGAGGCCAGCAATTTGCCGTAATAGAGTAGATTTACCAGAACCCGATGCACCGACAGTACAAATAAACTCACCTTGCTTAATTGACATATTAATGTCCTTAAGCACAACAAGTGTTCCTTGAGCTGTTTTAAAGCTTTTATTCAAGTTCTTAATTTGTAAAAACATTATTTGAATCTTGGTATATACATTAGCTACATTGGCGGTTAAAACCGCATCCACGCAAGTGACCCCCCGCAAGCAGGTTAACCTCAAACTATTTTTTAGTCTGTGAAGACAAACTTTGTTTGTGTAACTGCAAATTCATTTGCGCTAGATTATTGAACCTGGTGCAGAATCTCATTCAATTAGCTTATAGCATTTATAAGCGGACATAAGCTGTAAATTCGGACACACTTCCATGACCTCTTGCAGGTAAATTCAATGTTTCTGACTAGCCCATCGGCAAGATACCTGTAGTAGGTATTGGAATAGCAAATCAAATGTCAGTCCAATCACTCCAATTACAATTAGACCCACAAAAATCTCATCGGT
This sequence comes from Rhizobium sp. Q54, assembly GCA_943367755.1. Classification (GTDB taxonomy): domain Bacteria; phylum Cyanobacteriota; class Cyanobacteriia; order Pseudanabaenales; family Pseudanabaenaceae; genus PCC-6802. The sequence goes on from CALRKB020000003.1 coordinate 158,890, forward strand.
TTTGAGAAATCGACCGGCGACGCTGATTCTCCGTCCTAAACCTTCAGTGGCAGCAATCAGTTCGGAGACGATCACCAACTGCCAGGCAGCAGCTAAATTAATTCGACAGGCATCAATAATTCCTGGCAATATATGTGGCAAAATCACCTGCACTAAAGTTTGCCAACGATTACCTCCTAACATATAAGTTGCTTCCAGTAAATCTTTGGAGACAAACTTAACTGTATCCATTACCATCAATGAGTTGAAGAAAAAGACCCCAATAAAGATAAGAGCGATTTTGGGTTCCTCGCCAATTCCCAGGTATAGAATTAATAGCGGAATGAATGCCGCCGCAGGCATATAGCGCACTAAGCCAAAAAGTGGCTCTAGCAAAGCACGGATACTAGCAAAACTACCCATCAGCACCCCAACCAGAATGGAAAAGATGGCTGCTAAAAAGAAGCCAACTCCCACTCGCCACAAACTTGCTATTGTATCTTTCAGAAGTTCGCCAGAATTCCATAATCGGATAAAAGCCTCCATCACCTTACCCGGTGAAGGCAAGAACTTCGGATCTACCTGTAGGAATGTAGTTACTAGCCACCACAACACCAATGGCAAAGCGATCGAAGTTACCATTAATGTGGTACTTAAAGGTTGAGGAATCTCTTCCGCCAAACGCCAGAAAACTGATGAGCGAAATGATTTAGGTTCGATTAACGATTGATTTGATTCAGGGTCATTGCGGTTACTCATAATTCATTAGATTAAGTACGGTAAAAGACCTATATCTAAGCCTTTTTGACCGTTTCAGCATAAGCTTTCACAAAGCGATCGTCGAAGATCTTACTAAGATCCGGCTTTGTCTTAGCTAAACCAACTTCGTTGAGAAACTTACTCATCTGTTCTGCGGCAAATGGCAATGAGCCCATATTACTACCAGATTGAAAAGCTTTTAAGTTTTCCTCAATCGTGAATATCTTGGTACCATTGGCGTATTCCTTGTATTCATCAACGCTCACTCCAGCGCGCTTCGCCATGATTTCGGTTGCTTTAGCTGGATTTGCTTTAATATAGCTCAACGTTGCAAACCAGGAATTAACCATGGCTTGTACTAAATTTGGGTGTTCGTTGACAAATGCGTGTGTAAACACCAGGTGATCTGAAATCGCGCCTGGGAAGTCCTTGGAGCTAAAGAGTTCCTTACTCCCAGACCGCTTTAATGCTTGAGTCGTAAAGGGAGCAAATACGGCGACAGCATCAACCTGTCCTGCGGCAAAGGCCGCGGCTGCCTTACCAGTTTCCAAGGGAACAAACTGAATATCCTGCGCTGATAAGCCCGCCTTCTTCAGACCTTGGAGTAACAGAAAGTGATCGACGGTACCTTCTTCGGCAGCAACCTTCTTGCCCTTGAGATCGGCAACGGAATTGATCCCACTTTGCACGATTACCTTATCATTACCGGTAGAGTTGTCGTTTACCAGGACAATAACCTGATCTGCCCCACCTGATATGGAACTCACCGTATCTCCCAAGGTTTGACTGTTTGCATCAATTTGTCCGGCATTGAGAGTACTGATCGACTCCAAGTAACCATCAAACCACTTCAAGCTGACTGGAGCATTGCTTGACTTAAATATTCCCTGTTCCTCCGCAACTTGCCAAGGAAACCAACCAGGCCATGCACTAAACCCGAGACGAACAGATGCAGCTTGAGCCTCTGTAGTTGGCGAGCTACTAGTAGAAACCTGGCTAGCAGGATTATTACAGCTCACTACAAGGATTAGGCTAATCAAGAAGAGAGAGAAATAGGAAAGGAGCGTTCTGATTTTCATCATGTTGTAGTACCTGATTCATGGGGGAACCCCAGCTTAGCTAACTTCAGCCTGAGGAATTAGGAATTTAGGATCTGGACTTTAGCTGAAACAAAAAAGCCGGAAAAGAAACAACAGTAAAACTGTTTTGTTTCTCTCCCGGGCTTTTTTCCCGCCGTGTAGCCAATAGCGTCTATAAACTAGGGTCTGTAAGTCAAGTTTAATAATAGAATCGCTAAGCTTGGCTTGCTTCTCTCGGACCAAACATTCAAATCTTAAAGACCTAAACTGGAACCCTAGAAGCTAAGTTCAGTTGATATTTTGAGTCTAGATTTATTACCTAAAGCTTACGTGTAATCTTATAGCAACTTAACTGTACAAAAAATGTATCAAAAATAACATTGTCTTCCTCATGGGGTTCCCTTGATGGAAGGTGTTCTTGGATACAAGTTGAGTATTACTTGTGGTTCTTACCATTGCTGTTTCCATTGCTATTTCCATTACTGGAACCATTAGCGATCAAAACTTTCTCTGCCAGCTTATCAGGTACCTCCTGGAGATGATGGAACTCCCAATGAAAAAATCCAACTCCCATGGTCAGCGATCGCAGCTCCACGATTAAATCGTGCATTTCAGCTTGCGGTAGATAGGCTAACACCCGATCCCAGCCATGCCAATCTTGCTTGGCGTCATAGCCCAACACCTGCCCGCGCCGACCGCTAATTAGGCGCAAAGCCTTTGAGGTATAGTCACTAGGAATAGAAATCTCAATCTGAGCGATCGGTTCTAGTAAGGTTGGTTCGCATTTACTCATGCCCTCTTGCATAGCTAGCCGTGCAGCCTGTTTGAATGCTTGCTCCGAACTATCCACCGAATGATAGGAGCCATTTGTCAGCGTGACAGAAACATCGACGACCGGAAATCCTAGCGGTCCATGCGTTAAATATTCTCGCACTCCTGTTTCTACGCCAGGGATGTATTGCTTTGGCACGACACCACCCACAATCGTTTCCTGAAAGCTCACACCTTCTCCACGCGGCATTGGTTTAATGTCGAGATATACATCTCCAAATTGGCCGTGACCGCCAGATTGATGTTTGTAGCGACCATGGGATGTGGAGGATTTGCGAATGGTTTCCTTGTAAGGTACCTGCGGTAAGTGAGTCGTCATATTCAGGTTGTACTTGCGTCGCAAGCGATCTAGAGCCACCTGGAGGTGAATTTCCCCTTGACCCCATAGAATAATTTCGCGGGTATCGCCGTGCTGCTCCCAATCTAGGGATGGATCTTCTTCCAAAAGCTTGTTCATTGCCCCACTGAGCTTCACTTCATCATTGCGATTGACAGGCGTAATGGCGAGGGCAAATACTGGTGCGATCTTTTCCGCTTTGCGTAGCTCGATACTGGTTTCAGGATCGCTGCTGATAGTATCACCAGTTTTAATGCCTTCTAGGCGACCGAGCGCGACAATATCACCCGCAACCGCTTCAGGTGTTGGCTGGGTTTGAGCGCCTAACAACCGATACATACCGCTAATACGGACACCATTTAGGATGGCGCCATCATTCAGACTGCCGCGCCAGATACGTACCAATGAGAGCCGACCTCCTTGGGGATTGGCATAGGTCTTGAGCACTTGAGCCAGTGGTGTTTCGCGTTTTTTGTCAATGCCGCGACGTTCTGCAGCCATCTCGGGCTCCGGAGCTTCTCGCAACAAAGCTGCTAGTAATGGGCGCACACCATAGTCTTGATCGGCGATGCCAATGAATACAGGTACGATCAGATCGGCTCCCAACTCCATCTTCAGATCTTGCAGAATTTCTTCTTCGGGAGGTGTGATTTCCTCTAATAATTCTTCAAGCAGGTGGTCGTCAAAATCGGCTAGAGCTTCCAGCATTTCTGCCCGTGCGGCTTGCTCTTGTTGCTTTAGCGACTCTGGAAAGGGAATGGGATCGGCGGGAGCGCCAGAGTGATAGTGATATGCCTGCTCAGTCACTAAATCGATAAAACCTTTGACTTGCCCTTCCTGACTAATTGGGTATTGATGGGGGACTAGAGGGCGTGAAGAGACAGTTTTAAGGGCATTCAATACATCCATAAAAGAAGCATTAGGGCGATCCATGCGATCCATTTTGTTAATAAAAACGAGATGGGGGATCTCCCAATCATCTAAAAACTTCAACAGAGGTGCTAGGGTCAGCACCCGATCGCTATCTGGTTCGCAGACTACAATTGCTGCATCAACTCCAACCAGGGCATTGTAGGTCTCTTGGGCAAATTCCACCGAGCCAGGACAATCTAGAAAAGTAAAGTTAACGCCTTCATAGGCCAGTGAGGCAGAGTTAACTTCTACAGTCATGGAGCGATCGCGAGCTTCGGGAGCACTATCGCCCACGGTATTGCGATCTTGGGTACGCCCCTTTCGGGAAATCGTGCCAGTTACAGATAGCAAGCTCTCCAAAAGTGTGGTTTTACCGCTTAAGTAAGGTCCGACGATCGCCACGTTTCGCGAACCCGAGGTGACTTTTTGGTTCATAAGATCCCTCCTTGGGAAAATATAGGCTGGGCAGATCGGGCTGATTGACCTTTGCGATGCTTTTTATATAGCAACACACCCATATGCAATCGGCTCAATCGACTCAAGACTTTATATGTGCGAACATATCCCGATTGCGATCGCGGTATTAGAAAATGATGGTTTGTCTTAAGGAAATCTTTACCAATTGTTAATTTTCAACTGTACTGAAGTACCAAAGAGATGATTAGGTCTAGCAAATTGCGAAAGTGTATTCCCAGAGGGATGCATTTTTATCCCATTTCTATCTAGAATTGAAGCGCTACTGAAAATCTGGAGAGTATAGATTGGTTACAAATATGAGTCAGGCAAATGACCTCAGCCCCGAAGCACTGTTTCAAAAAGGGATTAGCCTTAGCAAAATTGGACAGTACGAGGCGGCGATCGCTGCTTTTAACCAGGCAATTATGCTGAAACCCGATTTTGCCGAAGCCTGGAACGATCGCGGCATGGCACTCGGCGATCTGCGCGAATATGATGAGGCAGTTGCCAGTTATGACAAAGCTCTAGCGATTAATCCTAACCTGCATCAAGCTTGGTATAACCGAGGTGTAGCCCTAGGCAATTTGGATAAATATGACGAAGCGATCGCGGCTTGGGATCGGGCATTAGCGATCGAACCCACTCTCGCCGCCGCCTGGTACAATCGCGGCTGCGCCATGGCAAATCTGGAACACTTTAATGGCGCGATCGCGGCTTTTGAAAAAGCAACAGAAATCGATCCTGACCATGCCGCAGCTTGGTTCAGCAAAGCATGTATCTATGCCGTACAGGGCAACACAGACTTAGCCCTACACAACTTTAAACAAGCTATGCAATTCGATCCAAATCGATATCGCAAACTAGCGAAGAATCATCCTGGCTTTGAGGAAATTCGTCAGGATGCAAGATTTCAAGATCTGCTCAAGAAGTAGCCAAATAGGTATCTTCTTCGACAACTTGCTGGGGTGGTTCTATATCTGCAATTACTGTAGCAGCAGCAATACCGGAATGCAGTGTGCATAAAGTACGGAACGGATCCATAATCGGATCTATGGCAAAAAAGAGCACAAGCACTGCTTCTAACGGTAAGCCTAGAGGTTGTAAAACCACATTCATGGTTGCAAGTGTAGCGATGCCCGTAGCCCCAGAGCTAGCGATACCCGCAAAGATAGAACCAACAACTATAATCGATAAGCTGCCCACGCCTAATTCTGACTTGTAAAGCTGAGCTACAAATACGCTAGCAAGCGTAAAGTAGACGATCTGCCCAAATCTACCAACTGTAACGGCAAGCGGTACTACCACATTGATTGACTGTCGCTCAAACTTAAACCCATCACTCATGGCAGAAATTGTGGAAGGTAGACAAGCAAAAGCATTGCTGGTAGCCAACGCTAATATGGAAGTATCCTGTAAGGTGGCAAAAACAAACGGCAAGGGACGCTTAACTTGACTCCAAATTACTAGCGTACTAATGATGTAAACAATCAGATAGGCAATCAGACCAGCTAGCAAAAAACTCACCATGGCAAATATGACATTTAGTCCCGCTTTGGCAATTTGCGAAGCCAATAGACTAAATAAACCGAAAGGCAGGAGTAAGGTTAACCAGCCAATCATCTTATTAAAAGATTTATAAATGGCTTCAAACATACTAAAAATTTGATATGGATTGCTTACGTTCCTATTCACAATGCCAAGGGTTGCGCCAAACACAATCGAGAAGAAAACTACTTTCAGGGTTTCGCCTTCACTGAGAGAACCAAATATATTGCTAGGAATCATGCTGATGATGAAACTGAGCAGCCCTGGGGGTTCTTTAGGAGGTGATGAAGGCCCGCTCAGCGATAGGACTAAATCGACCCCTTCTTTATTAATCAGAACTCCTAACTTTTGGAGAGTGGCTGAACTTAAGCTTCTGCCAGGCCCGAAAATCAGGGCAGTTACTAGACCCACTAGCGATACAATTAACATGCCAATGGGAAATACGCTAATAACTCTCTTGATGTAACGTACAGCATCATTTGAGACCATTAACTTCCCAATACTCATAGTGATGGCAGAAATGAGTATGGGCAAAACACACATTTTGAGGAGAGATAAATAGATATTACCCAAAGGAGCCAGCGATTTCGCAAAATCAGGCTGAGAAACCCCAATGTACATTGCTAATAAAGCACTGCCCAAAATTGTCCATGGGTTGCGTAATAAACCAATTAGCAGAGAGGACGAAGTCTGCGGTTTCAGTTTAGTCAATGCGATTCCTCCTTCCGAAATGAACCTTCATATCTTTTAATTAATTGATCTGCCGTATAACTCAGCTTGTTGAGACTAAGGTTATAATTGACAAAATCAATCAGTTGAAAGCTTTGCCAATGACCGATCACAGCAAGTAGGTCAGTTGTGTCGCTGAATGCAACCGTTTGCACTTGGAGAGCGAAGTTAGGCTGTTTGAGTACAACTTTCTTAATTTCTAATTCATCCCGAAACGCCGCCAGAATATCTCCTTTGCCCACAGCCTCTATCGCATCATCCCATTTAGGGAACTCAACCACGGTTGCTTTGGGGAACTTTCTCTTCGCAAATAAAGAATATTGCGTACCTTTAATTACCCCAACGTTGCCATCCAGATTTTTAATCGCTTCTTCAGGGGTGAGGCTAGCACTAGTGCGTTTAGCGAGTTGCAATCGATTAACCAATAGCCCCTGACGCATGGTCACATATGGTTGCGAGAACTTAACTTGCTTGGCCCGTTTCAGACTGATGCTAAGTTTGGAAATCGCCAAATCGGCTTTTTGCTGTTGGACTAACTCTACGGCTTCGTTGAATGTTTTAGGCGATCGATCGAATCTGACTTTGACACCTAGTTCCGCAGCGATCGATCTACCAAGATCGGCATCTAGCCCAGAGAGTTTACCATCTTTGGAGTATTCAAAAAAAGGGGGATTGTCGACCCCCAGCATTGCCACAATCAGTTCACCCCGCTTTAATATTCTCTCAATATCAGCAGGAATAGCAGGTACTGCTGCTTCGTCAGTTGCCCGTGTAAATGGCTCTGATGAAGAGAAGGTTGCGGCCGCTCCTCGATCTACATACATTTTATCTAGAGCAGTTTTGGTGCCGACCTCAGGAATGGTTCCAGATGCTCCTCGATCTACATACATTCGATCTAGAGCAGCTTTGGTACTGACCTCGGGAATAGTTCCAGACGCTCCTCGATCTACGAACATTCGATCTAGAGCAGCTTTGGTACTGACCTCGGGAATAGTTCCAGATGCTCCTCGATCTACATACATTCGATCTAGAGCATTTGGTGTATTTGCTTTAGACTGAGCTGAGGTGGCTGACACCGATCCCACAAAAGCAATCAAAACAACGAGCATGGCTAAAAAAAGTTTTTTCGCCTGATTTTTTAGGTGTGCAGATGCTTCATAGAATTTTGAATTTATTCTAATTAGCATTAAGTAAACCTCCAAGCATTAAGTAAAGTCCCCAAGCACGATCTCCAGTTGTTTATCTGAGCTAGTATATTGCATACAGTCCCCAATCATGCTCTCTCGCTGGAGCATAGCAGACTTTAATAAAATCGCGCACATAAAAATTGATCGCCACAATCTTCAGACTAGGGATAGGGTTTAGCCAGATTTCTGCGCAAATATTGTTGAAGCAGTTACGACAGTGTTTTATATTTGTGGTTGAAGGGGAATACTGGGTTTGTATGGCGATCGTTGCACCGATAAAAGTAAAATGCCGCAAAAGTCAACTCAAACTGCAAGGAAAAAACTAAAGGCTGGTGGGTTAAAGGCAGAATTAGTTGGAGTTGTCTTACTAACTGTTAGTGTGACTGCAGCCATCGTCTATATCCCGTGGCTGTTGACATCTCAGCGTAACATTAGTAATATCGTTGCCCAGGTTAACGAGCAGACTACCCAGGATACTTCGCAAGAGGTGGAGCGACTCTTCGATAACGTTCAATCCACCCAACAAATGATCGGTTTAGCAATCAAGCGCGATCTAATCGATATAAACGATCCACAGCAGCGCGATCCCTTTCTGCTCAGTATTTTGCAAACCCATAGTAATTATACGTTTGTTCAGTTTGCTTATCCTAATGGTAATTATGCTGGGGCGCAAAGAGTTGGTGCTAGCAAAGGTAAGGATGACATCTTTAAATTGCACTTCCGGCAGTGGGATGCTCAAACTCGCATTGCCGATAAGAACACGACAATATATCGGCTCGATGGTCAGCAGCTAAAAGTGATTGGCAAGGAGAAAATTCAGGAGCCAAACTGGTATGCCCCACTTCGCCCTTGGTATCAAGATGCGATCGAGTCCGCTGATCGGACAGTGTGGACTGAGTATGTTTATAGATCTACCAATACCCCTGGTCTAGATGCCAATATCACCTTACACAAGGACGGCAAGCTGATCGGTGTCATAGGTGTGGGTTTTGAGCTCAAAAATATTTCCCAATACTTGCAAAAGCAGCACAGTAGAAGAAAAGAAGGGGCTATTTTCATCATCAATAGCAAGGGCGAGATGATTGCATCCATGGATCCTCAAGAAGATGCTCCTATTCAAGTCCAAGGGAAGGATCGTCCGCAGTTAAAACCCCTTGGACAAACTAAAAACCCTTACTTAAGGCTAGCTAGTCAGGCCATTGACTCGAAGCAGGGAATGCGGTTATTGGCTAAGCTGGATTCCAATCAACAGTTTGTCTATCAGGAGCCCATATCTGGCGAAAAGTATTATGTTTCGCTGACTCCATTTGGTAAGCTCAATTGGATAATTGGTACGGTTATTCCCGAATCAAATTATCTAAGTGAAATTAGACAAAATAATACCAACTTAATCTTTGTGATCGTAGGCTTTCTGCTTCTAGCCGCAGGTATAGCTGTCATGCTGACCGATCGCATGATTGCACAGCCAATTACCACGATTACTAAAGCTGCAGTCCGAGTTGCGGATGGCGATCTCGATGTGAGAGTCCCGAAAAACACAAATAATGAAATTGGTATTTTAGCTGAGGCTTTCAATGAGATGACCTGTCAGTTAAAACTATCAAAAGGTCAACTAGAGGAAAATAACCTCACCTTAGAGTACAAGATCGAGCAGCGCACCAGCCAGTTGAAAGCAATCCTGGATAATATGGTAGATGGTTTAGTCACGATCGATCCGAGCGATTGCATTGCTCAATGCAATCCCGCTTTTCTGGCTATGTTTAGTCTGACCAGAACTGAGGTGGAAGGTAAACATTCCCAGGAAATTTTAGGTAGTGAGCTATTAAACCTCATAACTGCTAGCAGAAGCGATCGCGAGCGGGTAATGAGCGTAGACGTCAATCTCACCCAAGAGCGTGTGGGTAAAGCAGTTGTCTCTTCAATTTACACTCCCAAAAGCCCTGAGAGAGATGGTGAAATTTACTTAGGCGCAGTAGTTCTGATTCGCGATATCACGGTCGAGAAACAAGTCGATCGCATGAAGACAGAATTTGTCTCTTCGGTTTCCCATGAGCTCAGAACACCTCTAACATCAGTGTTGGGCTTTGCTAAACTAATCCAGAAAAAGCTAGAAGATACAATTTTCCCACTAATTCAAACTGAAGACAAGAAGGCACTAAGAGCGATCCGGCAAGTGGGAGAGAATATCGAAATCATTGTCGTAGAAGGAACGAGACTAACAAAACTGATCAATGAAGTACTTGATATTGCCAAAATGGAAGCAGGCAAAACTGATTGGCACATGGAACCGATCGAGATCGCAGAGATTATCGATCGCGCCATGTCTGCTACTTCATCTCTATTTGAAAATAAAGGATTGCAGGCAATTAGAGATATTGAAGATGGCATTCCTCCCACAATTGGCGATCGAGACAGGTTAATTCAAGTTGTAATTAACCTGATCTCCAATGCTATCAAGTTCCAAGATCGCGGCTCAGTCACTTGCAGAGTTAGAAATACAGGCGATGCATTAACAATTAGCGTTATCGATCAGGGCATTGGCATTTCAGAGGCAGACCTGCCAAAAGTATTCGATAAATTCAAACAGGTAGGTGATACACTCACCAATAAACCACAGGGTACAGGTTTAGGGCTGCCAATCTCTAAAGAAATTGTTGAATATCATGGTGGCAAAATCTGGGTTGAGAGTGAAGTTGGCAAGGGTACAACTTTTGCCTTTACATTACCGATCCAGGAGGTTCAGCAGGAATCTCCAGACCAGCCGTCAACTGAAGCACCGACGGTTCGCATCCCGCAGGAAATCGCTGCTCCCGTTGTCGATGAAGCTCAAATCTCGGAATTACATGAATCTCAACCAGCGCAAAAATCGATTCTGATCGCTGACGATGACGATCATGTGCGGCGATTACTCAAACAAGAACTTGAACCCAGAGGCTATGTAGTTAGAGAGGCAAAAGATGGTGCTGATGCGATCGCCCAGGTCAAGACCTTACGCCCCGACCTGATTCTTTTGGATATTATGATGCCCAAGATGAATGGTTTTGATGTTGCTTTAGTCCTGAAAAGCGATCTGTCGGTTACCAATATCCCAATAATCATTCTTTCGGGTATCGAAGAGAGAGAGAGAGCTGCCAATCTCGGCGTAGAGGCATATTTAACCAAGCCAATTGATGTCGATTTACTTAATCGCACCATAGATCGACTTTTATCCAGGTCAATAGCTGAAAGCCAGCTAGAATCCATCCCAACTACGGAAATTATAGCCAAACCGCTGAATGTGGATGCCTTGATCAGACTGCTCAAGCAACCTATCTCTAGCAGTAATTCGGAAACAGTTGACCATTTACGTACTATCCTCGTCGTTGATGATGACGCCAGTACCCGAAAACTGTTGCGGCAGGAATTAGAAGCTAAAGGCTATGCAATTAGAGAAGCTAAGGATGCTGCCGATGCGATCGCACAAGTGCAGGAAATCAAGCCCGATCTGATCACCTTAGACGTAATCATGCCCGAAGTAAATGGCTATACCTTAGCTGCAATCCTGAAGAACGATCCCCTCACAGCTAATATCCCAATTATCATGGTGTCAGTTCTGGATCGTAAAGAAACCAGCCTGCGACTTGGTGCCGATCGATATATTACCAAGCCGATTAATATGGATACACTCATTCACGATGTTGATATTCTGTTAGCAGAAAGTACATGTGAGAGAAATGTGCTGGTTGCGGATGAGAGCGCATCAACTGTCAGCGCCTTAACCGATGTATTAAAGTCAAAGGGGTATAAGGTAACTTGTGCTTTTTCTGGCGATGAACTGATTGCAAAAGCTATGGCAACTAAACCCGATATGATTGTCGCCAATGCTAAATTTACCGCACAGCAAAAGGCGATCAAAATGCAAAAGGGTATGGAAAACGTACTGTCGCTCTTAATTGAGGATAATCCCGATTTTAACTGGAGTTTAGACTAAAAAGAGGTAAAAAGCGGTCAGCCATTGCAGACTAACCGCTCGATGATGGAAGCTGAAAAGAATACAAATTTAACAGCTTCATCATGACCAGTTTGGAGAACCTTGAGAGATTTCGCAACTACACGTACAA
>CALRKB020000004.1:0-163893 GCA_943367755.1 Rhizobium sp. Q54
CAGGCTGTTGGTTCCCTGGGGTAAATAGGCACGCTACACTGTTGTATTTGCCTAGATCTATTGCCAGAATTTTCATGCTATCCTCCTTGTTGTGAGAGGGTTTAGTTTGCTTTCTCCACTCTCTCACGGCTTGCATAGATTCTTTATACGTACCGATATCGCCGATTGAGTCCATTGAGATTGTCTGAGTGCGATCCGCAAATAAGCAAGCAAGACGCATCGACTGCGTTTGTAAGTCCCGACAGTGGATCGGCGATCGCAAAGCTAAGCAGTTTGAGATTAGGCAAGCACGGCGAATCTGTTTTCTGCTCAAGTCCCGACAGTGGATCGGCGATCGCAAGGATAAATAATTGTGAAGCGATCGGTGTATAACCAATCATTGGAGCGGACAATATTGTGATTCTTAGGTGTTGAGTAGGAGGCGATCGATTGCCGCTCAAGCGCTCCGTTAGGCGGGCTCATGAAGGAACCGAATGAAGTACAGACAAAGTAAGGAGCGACTATGGGCGTGTGGCAAGTGATATGGAATACCGTGCTATCGGAATTCTCCGAGATCGCCGATGGGGCTCAAATTACCCGCATCATCTTACGCTTCCTGCTTGCTGCGACCCTTGGTGGCCTACTGGGGTACGATCGGGAGCTGAAGGGCCGGGCGGCAGGGTTGCGAACACACATGCTGGTTTCTCTCGGGGCGGCGCTCTTCGTCCTCATTCCTCAACAAACCGGAGCATCGGTCGCAGATTTAACTCGTGTGTTGCAGGGCTTGGCCTCTGGGGTGGGGTTCCTTGGGGCCGGATCCATTATTATGGGAAGACAGCAAGAGGAGACTAAGGGTATGACCACGGCGGCGAGCATATGGCTAACGGCAGCAATCGGCGTAGCCTCAGGCATGGGGCGGGAAGCGACGGCTATCCTGAGTACTCTCTTAGCCTTGGTAATCTTGTCCTTAATTCCCAAGGTCGAACGGTTGTTCGAAAGCCGTGGAAGGAGGAATCCCAAGTCGGGTTGAACAACCATAATATTAAGTTTTGCTATATCAAAGGTTGTCGCTTGGTTTTATAACGTGCAATTTACCCGACATGATAGTAAAAATTTTGGGGTGCTGTCAGCCGCCCAACACATCACGGCAGCTGATGGACGAAAGCCGCTTGTGGGGTTGCCAAGGTTATTTACCGCCGCTGCGTTTTGCTGTTATACGCTTAATAGTTGCACATTGCAAAATATGAAACTTGGGACCCCAACAAGGCAATACTTATTCCTATTTTCCGCTGCCTTTCTTTGTGATGCGGGGATATTTGCATTGATATCAGCAAAAGTTAGTGAATTCAGACCAAGTCAGAGTTTAGCTACATTTATTCAACAGCTACCTGTTGCCTTGTTTGCGCTAGGTCTAGCATTCTTAGTCTCTGGACTAGTAAAAGCAGATGCTGACGAAATTACATTTACCCACATCCATATTAAAAGGTTTCTATCATTAACTGGACTGATTGCAAGTGTGCTTCTAGTTCTTATGATGATCGTAGGAGCACCAGGAGGATTCAACTGAATGATAAACATAGGCGGTAATCCACTCATGATCCTAATTGGCATTATCATCGGTATCCAAGGATTTTATTTACTCTTTCTTGCATGGATACGTCCTGATATTGCTCGTTATCAAGATAGTCTTTTGGGAACACTCTCTGTACTTAGTGGATGTATAATTTTGGCTTTCAATTTTCGCATGGATATTACAACTCAATTGGGCATATCTCTCTTATGGTCAATTACAGCTTTCTCTATTTTTGAAACAGTGAAGCGACGATGATTAATATTGGTGGTAATCCTCTAATAATTCTGTGCAGTCTCACGCTCTTGGCATCAGGTATAGCTATTGGAAGTATATCTACAGTATGTCCACAGATATCAAAAAAGGCGACATTTTTCTTGGATTTGCCTTTGTCGTGGGTGGGCTGATATTGATTGCTTACAACTTCAGGATGGATATCAATACTCAAAGGGCATTCCTATTGCTGACAGTTATAGCTGTTTGGTATTCTTTTGAAAGTATTCTACTGCGTAAGAAATCCAGAAACGAGAGAACTGAAGATTAACAACTGATCTTACGTAGAAGGAGCGAAGAGTTCTTAGTCACTCTTGCAGGGTGCATTAACGAACTGTAATGCGCCTTTTTCTGTGGCATGATGAGTTCGATAATCCACAGTCTGCCTTCCGTGCCAACGAACAACTCTGAAATACAGAACCACGCAAGAAGTGTCTTGGATACAATTGCGTTTACTCCCTTTGAGCAATGCCAACCCTTGAGCCGTGATTTTAGCGATATTCCTGATCGTCCTGGCATTTACGCAGTCAGGCATAGATCTCAGGGATTGCTTTACATTGGTAAGACCAAAAGTTTACGAGGTCGTTTTAAAGGTGGACACAAAGCTTTTTTGTGGGCTTGGCTCGATCGATATAAAAGTGAAGATGTACGAATTGCGGTGCAGACAATACCTTACTCGAAAAACCCTGCGCTACTATTAGAACTAGAGGCGATCATTTTGAGAGCGACTGAGCCACCGTATAATGTTCAAATTCCTATGGAGTCCTAGCCCATGCAAGTGAAACTTTCGGAGCAAATCTCGTCTGCTGATGCGGAAATTATTTTAAGGTGCTTACCAGATTGGATTCAGGATGCCCTGATTGCTCGAGCTACTGAAATTGATTATCCCGTTGAAGCCATCATTGAGATGGCGATCGCCAGTTTTTTAGACGCAGAGGCATTAAGTTTTGCAGACTGTAAGCCAGGTCGAGGTCAGTAAGTCTGACAAATCACTGTACCCGACCAATGTTAAACTTAAATTCGTCATCCAGAGTTACTAACAGCGGGTGAGTTCAATTAGCACTTTTAGACTAGTTCAAGGCAACCAGAAACTTGGCAGAAAAGTCTTACTAAAATTACGCACAGTTTGATTCAAAAATCGTGCTGCCTGGATATGCGGTTCGTCTGCTTCTATGGGCAAAATCTTAGCTTTATTTCCATAGTTGAAATAAGAAACTACTTCATTCGCCGCCTCTAAACCCGTCACAAATGCCTTTTCCTGAGACCAAGAGCCATGGCGATTGATAATCCAATCTCCACTCATAAATACATTGGGAAAACTCGTATTTCTGGGTAATAGATACTGATAGCTGCCTGGTGCAAAGTGGGTAACGGCTCGCGGCAAGCGAATCACACTACTATCGATTACCTTTGCTGTGCGAAAATCGCTCACGCAGGTGGCTAAGTAACCCTGTACGATATCCACAATTTCGCGATCGCCCAGCGGCAAGAACTGATTGGCATGATAAAAATCCACTTCAACTACCGAGCCAGGCTCATCGCGGTATTCATCATGCAAAGCATTGAGGTCAAAGAATGTCCATCCCGTGGTCGCATCAAAACCAAAGCAAGCATTAGATGCCATTGGGATATTCACTTTGCGATCGAACCACAGCCTGGTTGCCAGTACGTCAACTGCACCTAGATTCATCACATTGCGAAATTCTTGTCGCGATCGCAGGCTAGGACTGCTGGAGATAATCTTTTGCATCCCGGAAATACCAACCGCAAAAACCACCGCATCGGCATCAAATACTTCATCACCGCAGACAACACCTGTCGCTCTGCCCGTACTATCAACCCTGATATCGCTAACGCGCTTTTGCGCCAAAATCTCACCGCCTGCCTTGGCAATCTGTTCTACCCAAGGCTTAAATATCTGCTCGCCCACCGTGCCGCGACACCAAACCACGTCAAAGTCAGGTTGATGCGCTAAAATAAAGTAATAGAGCATACCGAGAGCCGCCGCCGCCGAACATTGCTCGCCGGGCGCAAATAAACCCACTAATAGCATGGGCTCAAATGATTCGCGATAGAGTCGAGACGATACGCCAAATTGTTTGAACAACTCACGGGCAGTGACGCCATCGTAACGCCGCCAGGCATCGTCGGAGTTATCAAAATCAACAATGGCGTAAAGCAATGGTAGGGCTGAAAGGCGATCGCTTAGTGGCAGACGTTTGAATTGCGTATAAGCAAATGTGCCGAGGGGAGTGGGCAGACGCGGTAAATCTTGAAAGATGGGAGATTCTACTTCTAGCCCTGAGGGCGAGTACTGGGAAGAGCACGTCCAGGGAGTAAAGGGGCTGAGATCGAGTTCTTTGACCAGATCGAAGATATTGCGATAGGGATACCAAAAGCCATGAACTCCCGCCTCAACCGATCTGCCACCAGCGGTTTTCCAACCTGCGACCAGACCGCCAGGGTAGGCACCAGCTTCTAGTAAAGTTACGTCATATCCTTGGTTGACCAGGTGATAGGTAGCACCCAAACCCGCCCAACCCGCACCTACCACTACAACCTTATGTTTTTCTAATGCTGTTGTCATAGAATTACGATAATTACGATAATTACGATAAATTATTTCTTTGCCCAGTCACGCCTTGATGGAGATTGCGATCTACGTAGGCGGTTGTTTGGGTACCCATACTGGACTCTTTTGCATCACATGCTGAAACAACTCACTGGCTTCGTGCCAGCTTAACCATTGCTGGATGCGAGCGTAGGGAGAACTTTGGAACCACTCCAAATCCACATGGGCAAACTGTCTGACGAAGGGAAAGATCGCCACGTCAATTAGTGACATGCGATCGCTTAGTAAAAACTGATGCTGCTGGAGTAAGCTTTCCAAAGTTTGCAGAAAAGCCTCAGCGCGGTTGCGATAAACTGCCTGCGGTTCTTCAGGAAAACGGATCGCGTACTTATAGCGATCGAGATATAGCTTAAATTCTAGATCGTTGATGGCAATTAATTCCTTGCCCATGGTTAAGGATGCTTCTTCCAACTCAGACCATCCCTCTGGATCGTTTTGCTCCGTTGCCCAGTACATAATATCAAGGCTCTCTTCCAGGATGCAGCCATTTGATAACTGTAGAACTGGAGTGGTTCCCTTCGGTGATATTGCTAGCATTGCTGCGGGTTTATTCCGTAAAGAAATCTCCCGTAGTTCGCAAACAATCCCGGCATAAGCTAATGCCATACGGGCACGGATTGCATACGGACAACGGCGAAAGGAATAGAGAATAGGTAAGTTCATCAACTTCATTGCTGTTCATCTAGTTTTGATTATTTAGTTTTTTAGGGATACAATGAAACAATATTTTTCAAAATAATTGGGTAAGCTACGATTACTGTCTTAGTAGTTTGCTGGGTACGATCTGTTGGCTGCTATGTTAGGTTCTTGCTAGGGAATCTTTTTAAGTGGGTTTGAAGCAAAGTACGGGCACATATGGAGTTAAAAAAAAGCAGGTTACTAAGAATTACTAAAGGTATTGCTTATCAAGGCTTTGACGACCACTTTGCGATTTTAGGGTTGCCCATTACAGCGAACGAACGCCAAGTACGCGATAGATACTTAATGATTGCAAAAAAACTGCATCCAGATGTTTGTCGGCTGTCCGCCGATGAAAAAGATCTAGCCACTCGCTTTTTTGCCAGACTAGTTAACCCTGCTTACTTTGCGCTCAATCGAACCCGGGAACGTGCAGAATACCTCAAGGTACTCAAACTCATACCAAAGTTGATGCTCAAGCGTAATCAAAGGATTTCGCCTCAATCTGAAGTAGCGCAAAACCTAGCCAACGACCCCAACAAAGATAACTATGAGCAAGCAATAGTTGCGATCTCCATTTTGCAGTATGAGCAAATGTCGGGATTCCTGGACTATGCAGGCGATTTGAGCGAATTAAATTTGGTGTTTCTGCTCTGTAATGAGGGTTGCCAGCATTTGATCGCTAAGCCCAGCCCTAAAACAACTATTGAAGGCAGACCTATAGAAGGTAAACCTATAGAAGGTAAACCTATAGAAGGCACAACCATTAACAATACTACGGCTGAGCGATCGCGACCAGCCCGTACCGGTTACTACGACACTTCTGCCACCGGAAATACAGGCTTCACTGGAGTAGCAGGAGCAGGTGGTAAAGCGAGCAATGCGGCAGCGGCAAAACCCCAGGCCGATCTCACAAAGGTAATGGCGAAAAAGCACCTGCAAGAAGCTCAAGCTTTGATCGCGCGCAAGCAGTGGCAAGAGGCCATCAAGGAACTCCGCAACGCCCTAAAGCTAGATAGCCAAAACAGCCAGGGCCATGTGCTGATGGGGATTGTCTATATGAATCAAAATTTTGTTGCTATGGCTAAGGCCAGTTTTCAAGAAGCACTAAAGATTAATCCTAAAGACCCAGTAGCCTTGGAAAACCTCAGAAAGCTCGATGGCCAGGGGGCTAAAAAGCAAGGTGGCGATACACAAGGTAGAGCTAGAGAGGATAAACATGACAAAGCCAAGAAAGAGCCTAAGAAAGGTGGCTGGTTGTCCTGGTGGTGATTTGTAGCAAAGCAATTTGTGACAAAACAGTAACAAAACAACATATTGAACTGATTAGGTAGTGTTAGCATTGCCGAAAATGATGTGATTTCAATGTCAACCTTGCCTCATAGTCTGCCCCACTTAATTCGACCAGTCGCCGCCTATACACTCTACGGTCTGATCTGGCATTCCTTCGCGCAAAAGCAATGTGCGATCGCGCTCGATACCTATCAGGGACATTTACTCCAGATCGACCCACTGACGGATAGTGCCTCCGTACTTAATCCCTATACTGCCAAACAATTCCGCGATGCAACGGGTATTGCGATCAGCGGCGACAAGCTGTTTGTGACTCAAGGTAACTGCATATACTACTGCGACCTGGTTGACTTTGACTTGCAGCCATATATGGAATTGCCGGACAAAGTTGATGGTATTGCCGTCTCAGACGGAGCCATATACGTATCCTCGGCTCAAGCTGACAAGATCTTTGTGTTTGGTCGCGCTACTAGAGGGTTATTGCGTGTGATCCATGCACCAGGCATTGGATTTGAGGCACTTACCTTGCACGGCGATGAGCTATGGGTATGCGATCGCACCGAGGAAACCGTGTATTGCTTAGAGGCCAAAACCGGTACGATTAAGTTCCGTGCCCTCACCCCTTTTCCCAGCCCTACAGGTTTAGGCTTTTGTGGCGATGAGCTGTATGTGGTTTATACCGATGATGAATACTACATTCGCGATAATCCCAACGATCCCGATCCCCTATCCGTACAGGTGCGCGATCGCACTTTCATCCACAAACTAAATCTAATTCACGTTGATACCAAGCCGCGCCACACACTCTCCAATGGCTATCTGGTAGAGATGGTTTACCTGGAGGAAGCATCAGCAGACGAGCCGCAGGATGTACATAACCTTACCTGGCGCATTGCCCTGCCCACCGATACAGATCGGCAAAAGGTGCGATCGGTCGAACCCATGGGGATGCCCTTTGAAGAAGAAATTTTAGATGGACAGCGCGTTGCTGTATTCAAGATTGGCGACCTGCAAGCTGAGGAAGCCAAACTATTCGGCTGGAAAGCCATCCTGGAAATGCGCGGCATTAAGTACGAAATTCCATACACTGAGGTGGAAAAAATTCCACCACTATCAGCAGAGATGCAGGCTAAGTATCTGGTTGACGATGACGGGTTAGGTATGGAATTACCAGCAGTTCAGGCTGCTGCCAGGGAAGCGATCGGCACTGAAACAAATATCATCCGTAAAATGCAGTCCATCCGCGATTATGTCTATGACAAGCTGGAATACCGCATGCAACCTTACATTGACACCCCCGATCTGGTATTAGCTAGGGGCACGGGTTCCTGTGGTGAATATGTGGGCGTATTGCTGGCACTAGCACGCTTGAATGGCATTGCCTGCCGCACCGTTGGTCGCTATAAATGCCCACCCTATGCCGATCAGCACAATATACCCTTATATCAGTACTACAACCACGTCTGGATTGAGTTTTATGTTCCCAGCGTTGGCTGGTTACCAATGGAATCAAATCCCGACGATCTTGGCGATCGCCCCTACCCCACCAGATTTTTTATGGGTTTGCCCTGGTACCACGTTGAAATTGGCAAAGGAATTACATTCGAAACCATTAGACCCCAACCGTTTTCCATTGGGGAGCTAGCCCTTAATCATGTCAGGTTCAAGATCTTAGGCGAGCTTTAGCCTAATCTACAGCCAGCCAGCTCAATATGTAGCATCTCTAAGGTAAAATGAAGGGCGGCTAAGCTTCCAGTCAGCTACAGCACGGCTACAGACCAGCTATAGAGTCGTAGTTTTTTGGATATAGCTAAAGTTGCCCATACTAAACCTCTAGTTAAAGCGATCGCAAATAAAGTACAAGCATGATTTCTAGTAACGATTTTCGACCAGGTGTCACCATTGAGCTCGACGGAGGGGTATGGCGTGTAGTGGAGTTTCTGCATGTCAAACCAGGTAAGGGATCTGCGTTTGTGCGCACAAAACTCAAAAATGCCCAATCAGGCAGCGTAGTTGAGCGCACGTTCCGAGCAGGCGAAACCGTACCCCAAGCAACTTTAGAAAAGAGCACGATGCAACACACCTATAAAGAGGGTGAAAACTTCATCTTTATGGATATGTCCACGTTTGAAGAATCAACTTTGAGTGCTAAGCAAATCGGCGATCGCGTCAAGTACATCAAAGAAGGTATGGAAGTTGCTGTCGTCCGCTGGGGCACACAGGTGCTTGATGTTGAGTTGCCGAACACAGTGGTACTAGAAATTACCCAAACCGATCCTGGTTTGCGCGGCGATACGGCCACAGGTGGCACTAAGCCTGCCATTCTAGAAACCGGAGCGCAGGTAATGGTACCGTTGTTTATTGAAATTGGCGAACGCATCAAAGTCGATACGCGTAGTGATACTTATTTGGGGCGTGAGAACTAAGTGGAATTTAACTTAGACCAACTACGAGAATTGATTGCGATTCTAAATCAAACCGATATTTCGGAACTAACTTTAGAATCGGGGGATCTGCGCTTAAGTATTCGTAAAAACGAGACTAAAGCTGTGGCGAGCGAGTCAAACCCAGTTGCAGCAGCACCGCAGTCTAACCCTACAACCGTAGCAGTGTCAAACTCGACACCATCAGTCTCAGCACCTCCTCCGCTTGAGACATCTCCAGCTAAAAAGTTAATAGATATCACTTCACCAATGGTAGGGACGTTCTATACTGCTCCTGCTCCCGATGAACCACCATTTGTGGAAGTGGGCGATCAAGTGCGTAAGGGGCAAACCGTATGTATCATCGAAGCGATGAAGCTGATGAACGAAATTGATGCGGAATCCTCTGGTCGTGTAGTCGAAATTTTAGTTGACAATGCCCAACCAATTGAGTATGGGCAAATATTAATGCGCATCGAACCTAACTAGCCACTCTAACTAGCCATCCCAAGCCAGCTATGCAGAAAATTAGTGTTGAAGAATTAGCAATTTATCTAAATTCCGGTGATTTAGCTAGCCTGCAGTTGATCGATGTCCGCGAACCAGAAGAAGTAGAGATTGCTGCGATCGAGGGCTTTAGGAATCTCCCTCTCAGCCAGTATGCCGATTGGTCTGGCCAAATTTCGACAATGTTCGATCCCCAAGCCGAAACCTTAGTAATGTGTCATCATGGCATGCGATCGGATCAAATGTGCCAGTGGCTGATCTCTCAAGGATTTACTAATGTCAAAAACATCAGTGGCGGCATCGCCGCTTATGCGATCGCTGTCGATCCATCTGTACCTCAATATTAAAAGAGTATTTGTTGGATATTCAAGCTGAACCCAGGTAAGACATCTTCCCCTGAGAGCATAGCGGGTGTTTCAAGGATTTCAATTGGATTCCCCTGGCGATAAATCGCGACGCGCTTATGTTTAGGATCGATCAGCCAGCCCAAGCGACAGCCATTTTCCATGTACTCTGTCATCTTTTGCTGTCCTTGTTTCCATGAGTCAGATGGAGAAAGCAGTTCAATTACAAAGTCTGGACATAGTGGCAAAAAGCCTTGTTTTTCTTCAGGTGTAAGGGCATCCCATTTCGCAATTGGAATCCATGCTGCATCAGGAGAGCGATCGCCACCTTTCGGCAAGCTAAAACCAGTAGACGAATCAAAGCATTTACCCAACTTTGCTTCACGGTTCCAAAGATACAATTCACCGTTAAGACTAGAGTTCCGGCTACCTGTTTCACCGCCTGTGGGGGACATGACAATTAATTCTCCTTGGCGCGATCGCTCTAGTTTCAGATCGGGATTTGCTGCGCAAAGTTTATAGAACTCCGTGCGGGTGAGGTGCGCAATAGGACTGAGATCGATGGTTAAGGCAGTCATCGCTATCTCCTATGGATTGCTTGCTAGATAGCTATTTTATCAGGCTTATTAGGCAGGTGGCTCCAAGAATTTGTGGGTGTGGCTGGCATGGAAATAGATTGAGAATTGGTATAGATTACCGATAGTGTGCCGAACCTGTGGGGCAAGTTTGCGGAATGACCATACTATCAGCTTTGCAGAAAACTCATCCACAGATCTAAAACATGACCAAAGAATGAGGCACTTACCTTTGCACCACAAAGCTTTAGAATATTTTTAGAAATATAACTATATAGGCATACTTGACTGCATTATTGTATAATTTTTTACAAGCCTATCGACCTTCTGGATAAATTGCAAATCGCAAAATGGGGTTGCTAAGTTACTTGGCAACCACAGCAAAAAGCCAGATTTGCAGTTTGAGGCAAGTTCCACAGGTGGTTTGGGTAAGCGATCGACCCAAAAAATGAGGGTGAGGTGGAGTTTTAGAAACTTTATTGCATAGAACAAATAAGCGAGGATATATGGTTGAAGCCTATATTGTCTCAGCAGTACGCACGCCTCTCGGTCGGTTCGGAGGCGCACTGGCAGAATTTTCCCCTGTCGATCTAGGTGCCCATGCAATGCACGCTGCACTGGAGCGGGCAGGCATACCGGGATCGGAGTTAGATCTCTATATTATGGGCAATGTCTTGAGAGCAGGCCACGGACAGCTACTGCCCCGTCAAGCTGCTTTTAAGGCCAGAATCCCAGAGGCTGTGAATGGGTATGCAGTTGATATGGTTTGTGCCTCAGGCATGATCGGGTTGATTAATGCCACCCTGGCAATTCGAGGTGGAGAAGCGGACATCGTTCTCGCCGGAGGCATGGAATCCATGTCTCAGACTGGCTTTTACCTCTCCCATCGCGCGCGGTGGGGGTATAAGTTCTTAATGGGCGCGCCGGAGCAGCTAGCAGACATCATAATCTGCGATGGTCTGACTGATACCACGACCGGTGAGGGCATGGGAGATCAAACAGAGCGCATCGCCGAAATTCACGGATTTACCCGCAAAGATCTGGACGAAATTGCACTTTATTCCCATCAGCGTGCTGCCGCTGCAACAGAGCGAGGAAGCTTCAAGCGCGAAATTGCCCCGATGGAAATTGCCAACAAAAAAGGCACGCATATCATAGATGCAGATGAGGGAATTCGTCACGACACAACCTTAGAAAGTCTGGCAAAGCTGCGACCGGCATTCAGAAAGGATGGTGTACTCACGGCGGGCAACAGCAGTCAGCTTTCAGATGGGGCGGCCGCTTTGATCTTAGCGAACGAGTCAGCCATAGAGAAACATGGTCTGAAACCCATTGCGAAAGTGTTGGGTGGAGCCTGGGAAGGAGGCGAAACCTGGCGGTTTACGGAATTACCAGTTCAAGCGGCCAAAAAACTGTTGGGAAAACTCAATTTAGAGGTATCTGATATCGATCTGTTTGAGAATAATGAAGCTTTCGCAATCAGCTCTTTACTCTTCCATCGCATTCTGGGCGTTCCACTCGAAAAGTTAAATGTTAATGGCGGCTCGATCGCCCTCGGACATCCCATTGGTGCTTCCGGTGCGCGGATCGTCGTTACCCTACTGCACGCCTTGCAGGAGCATGACAAAACGCTGGGCATTGCGGCCCTTTGTCACGGCACTGGTGGCGGTACGGCGATCGCGATCAAGCGAGTTTAAATAGGAGAAAAAATTTATGGTCTCTCTAGGATTAGAAGGTAAAGTTATCGTTGTTACGGGTGGCAATCGTGGCATCGGTGCATCGATTGTCAAATTATTGACCGAACTGGGAGCAAAAGTTGCTTATACGGACATTACCACCTCCGACGGTCACAGTGGAGCCTTAGCAATTCAAGCCGACGTAACCGACTTAGCCTCGATGGAGGCGGCAGCCGCCCAAGTTGTGGAGAAGTTGGGACCGGTTTACGGTGTGGTGGCCAATGCGGGGATCACACGAGATAACTTTTTTACTAACCTTACTCCCGAGGATTGGGATGCCGTCATTAACGTGAATCTAAAAGGCGTCAACCATACGATTAAACCCTTTATTGCTGGCATGTACGAGCAAAAGGAAGGTTCGATAGTCTGTATCAGTTCTATTTCTGGAGATCGAGGCAATGCCGGTCAAGCTAACTATGCTGCTACTAAGGCCGCTGTTATCGGTCTGGTGAAGTCTCTGGCTAGAGAAGCAGCGCGTTATGGAGTACGGGCAAATGCGATCGCACCTGGCTTTATCGATACGGAAATGACTAGGGCTATTTCGGATAAAGTCAAGGAAAAGATCGTAGCTGAGATTCCTTTCCGTCGCTTTGGCAAACCAGAAGATATCGCTTGGGCTGTAGCTTTCCTCCTTTCACCAATAGCCAGTAGTTACGTCACGGGTGAGGTACTGCGCGTCAACGGCGCTCACCACACTTAACAAGTCTTATGAAGTCAAACACCATGCCACAGGTATCGACAGTTCCACGATTCCTCTCACTTTCATCGTGGCGTACTTTGAACTCCACGCTCGATGTAATTTTCTACGATGTGACAGCTCTGTCTCAAAAAGAGCGGGCTATGCTATCCGCTCAAGTTAGTCCAGAAGGGGTAATATTAATTGTCCATCCCCGCTCGTCTGACTTACAGATTCGAACGCTAACGCCAATGGACTTTGTCGAGGAACAGAACAAGGCCCGTGTTCAAGCGATAGATGCCATAGTTGTAGCTGGAGTAGGAAGTTCTGCCATAGGTACAGCAGCTTTGGCTCGAAATGTAGCAGATTGTCTCAACCGACCTGTTGCAGGTATTGTCTCGGGTTTTGGCATGGCAGACCTGATTACCGAGGCATTGGGTGGGTGGTTTATTTTTGGAGCACATAACGCCTTACGAGATAGTTTTGCTAGAGTGTTTGATGCATACGATCTGAAAGATCGTGTCAGAGACGAGGAGTCCCATAACGATATAAAGAGACACTTTGAATTGTTTGGCATAGACAATGACAGTTTCATTTACGGTAGTCCGGATTCCACGACACTCCTTTACCTGCTATTGAAGCTCGGTAATAGAATTAAGCTATTACTAGGTCACAGTAAGGGGAACTACAGCATAGAGAATGCGTTAGAAGGATGGATTACGGCGTACAAAAAAACGAATACGACGGTAATTTCTGACCTGTGTATCATCACCCTAGGTGCAGTGATTCGATTTCCTTCAGAGCTCAACAACGTACACCAATTTATCGGACAGATCGATTTGTTGGGTATGGTGAATTCGCGGCCTGCCTTGGAGAGGGTTGCTGTACCAGGAGCGGGACATTCTTTAAACACCTTAATGCCTTATTGTTTGTCAGTAGAAGAAGCACTGAAGTCAGCAGGTTTTCGTTAAGGAAATTCTATCTTGCCCGATTGTAGGTAAGTGCTAACTTTCATACGAGCAAAAATTAAACTATTAGTGATTTCGGAGTGTAAAGCTTGGGATTGGTTAGATAAAAATTGCGATATTATCAAATAAATCTCAGGAATAAATTTTCGCTAGATAGCTATGTTCTTCTGGGATTGTAGTGAAGTTGTAGAGTATAGGTGAATCCTACACGACTACAATTTCATCGAGGCGCTTGAGTCAACGGTAACCTTGTTTCAATAAATAATTTTGTTCCCTTAAGTAGGTAGCGATAATTCTGAGAGGAACTTAGAAATAAGGAAGCAAAGATACTGGTGCACTTTTTAATACATTTCTATAAAAAAATTCTTGCTGTAAATTTTTCATTGATTTATGACTGCTGTAATGGTGAAAGTCCCATTTCTTCGTTGCACAGAACAAGCTATCAATGGATTATTTACAGGAGGAAAAAATTTCTTGAAGGTAAAATATATGCCAGACGTTAAACCTTGGAAGATTCTTAGCTGTGATGGTGGAGGCATTCGCGGACTAATCACAGTTGTTTTATTAGAGCGTTTAGAAAAAAACTGGGCTCGCCTCTACGTAACCATTTTGATATGTTTGCCGGCACCTCAACTGGAAGTATTATTGCTTGTGCTATTGCCAAAGGGATGTCGGCTACGGCGATTAGACAATTCTACGAACAGAAAGGCGAGCTCATTTTTCCCAACATGGATTATCGATACTGGCTAAATAACCTTGCAGATAAAATCAGGACAGGAGATCCCTCTCTCCCCTTATTCAAAGGCAGTGGGTTAGAGAGCGTCCTTCAAGATCCTAGTATCTTTCCTGGCAACCTCTTGTTCGGTACGCTGCCTCCAACGTTGGCTGTTGCCTATGACACGTACAACCGCGCAGCCGTGGTTTTTAAAAGTCACAAGACTGACTTTGCTCAGATTCCCGTTTGGGAGGTTTGTCGCTGCTCGTCTGCTGCTCCCGTTGCATTTCCAAGTTATTTCGTCACAGATGCAACCTATCTGGAAAGCTTAAGGAATGCTCCACCTAGGACAGCTGTGAAAAATCCCGTTCCTGTTGAAGTTCCTAAAAATAAGCAAGGAGTGGAAGGAGTTCCTTTAATTGATGGAGGAGTTGTTGCCGGTAATCCTACTCTTTGCGCGATCGCCGAACGGATCAACATGAACAAGGGGCTGACGAGCGAGCAAAAAATTGGTTTAGATAATATTATTGTTGCTTCGTTTGGGACGGGGCAGTCTATACGCAGAATTAAGCCTGAAGAAGCAGAAACGTGGGGCGGTCTTGACTGGGTTGATTTTCACGAGGGAATTCCCCTCTTGGATGTATTCTCTGATGGGTCGTCGGATGCTACGGACTACATTACAACCCAGATGATTGGAGAGAGCTACTATCGCTATCAACCTTTAATTCCAAAGGAAGTTTCCACGTTTCAGGCTAACCCTGATAACTTAAAGCTGATGACCAACGTTGCTAATGACTTTCTAGATAAGGAGGATGGAGATGCCTATCTAGACAAGTTGGTAAAAGCTATTAGCTAGAACGCTAGAAAGCTGTAGTAAATAATTTAAGGACTTGTATGACAGGCTGTGTAAGTCCTAATTGTTAGTTGAAAAATCTTCAAGGAGGAATACATGCCACATCCATTTACGCAGTTGCCGCTAAAGCGCTACTCGCAAATTTTCATACCTCTTTTCATATTGACTCTTATCGTTTGGGTGGTGCTTCTAGCTGTCGATCCGAAAAGTTCCAGCAATGGAGAGTTCAACATTGTTGACTTTGAGCTTGCAGGTAGTATTTCTCAGGTTGATAACATTTTTGCTGATTGGAAAGAGCCAGGAAAAATTAGAGCTGCCTTTAGTCTGGGATTGGACTTCTTATTCATTGCGCTGTATTCGACAACAATTGCCCTAGCTTGTGTCTGGGCAACCTTAAAAGGACAAGAAAGAAAGTGGACTGTTATATTTATTGGTATACCCCTGGCATGGGGACAGTGGGTAGCTGCAATTTTGGATGTTATCGAAAATATTGCCCTGATTATCCTTCTGTTTGGCTCTAAACTTGCCGCATTACCTATTTTGGCGAAGATAGCAGCTATTTCTAAGTTTGGCTTGATTTTGCTGGGCATACTGTATAGTGCGATCGCTTGGCTGGCAATCGCGTTCGGTATTTAGAAAAAGCAACCGCAAGCACGATCGCCTTATCGTCCAATGTTGGAAATGCAATATTTTAGGCCATCGGTTTGCTTGCAATAATCGTGCGATGGCGGGGATCGCTTTCTAAAGTTACCTTATAGTCCAATCCAACTTCCTTTAACGCAGTTTCAACATCGAAGGTGTAGTAGTCGTCGCTCCAGGGTTCCGTACTTTTCATGAGAATGAATAAAGCGGGTGGGAGATTCTGAATTACCTGCGATCGCGGATTATTGTCCACAATTCCCAAGATCCCTCCCGGCCGTAAAATCCGCAGTATTTCTTGAAAAATTTGCTTGGAAGCTCTACCAGGTAATTCGTGCAATAAAAACTGCAGCGTCACCACATCAAAAGAATTATCGGGCAGACCTGTGCTCTCGGCTTTGGCATGCATCCATTCAGCGATTTCTCCATTCTTATCTTGCTGCTTTGCCACGGACAGCATATAGGGCGATAAGTCCAACCCCATTGTCCGAATTTGTGCGTTTTGTTGCTGACAGTAGTAGCGATGTAGCGTCAGCGTCGAAATTCCCACCGAGCAGCCAACATCCAAAACATCTCTAACAATTTTGGGACTGTACTCCTCCAGTATTTTGTGAAAGCCACCCCTTAAGCGTTCTTGGGCTGCATTACTCGTTAGCTTCTCTTGCGGCCATACCCGTAATGCCATCGCGTAAGTTCCGGGCATTGCTTCAAAGGCTGCCTCCCAACAAAGATTGCCGCGATCGTAGGCATGAAAGGGGACTTGATAGTAATCGGGGTAATCTACTGCCTTATTAGTTACCTCGTCCAGTAGTTTTTTTATCCCTGACTTTTCAAGCTCCTGACAGTGCTGCCGCCAGGGTACGCCATTTCTCTCGGCTGTACCGATCATTACCTGTCTGGCCTGCCGCTTCATCAATTGATACAGGGGTTTTGTATGAATGAGGAGGTTGACGAACTGGGAAAGTAAGTCTTCTCCTGCCCAACTAGGTTTTAATTTTGCGGTCATAGCTATATAGGTATGTAGTAAAGCTGATTATGCCATAGCTGTCATACCTGCGATCGCCGTCAATGAAAAAAGTGCCGGCGACGATCTCAATGTTTGGGGATAATCATACTCACTAGTTTCCCAACCCTGTAGAGACGCGATCGCAGAGCTGTTGTCAAAACTCAACTTCGCATTTCTACAGAAATAGGGATAGCAACGAACACGACATCAGATCGCCAGGAGGGGCTTTTCTGGCAATTTCTGACGAAGGAGGCTGGCTTCTCGTTCGGCCACCCAGCGCGTCACTTGAATGATGCTATCGGGATTGAGAGAGATCGAGTCAATCCCTGCTTCTACCAGAAAAGCCGCAAATTCGGGATAGTCGCTCGGTGCTTGACCGCAGATCCCAACCTTGCGGCCTGCACGGTGAGCAGTATCGATTAACCGTTGGATCGTGCGCTTCACGGCTAAGTTCCGTTCGTCGAAAAGGTGGGCTAGTTCGCCGGAATCGCGATCGACGCCCAACATTAGTTGGGTCAAATCGTTGCTACCGATGGAGAAGCCGTCGAATCGCTGGGCAAACTCGTCTGCCAATTCTATGTTGGAGGGAATTTCGCACATGACATAGACCTGTAAGGGCGAACAGCCATTCACCGTGACACCTCGCTCCAAACCATTTTCTGCCAGTACGTCGAGAACTTTATCCGCTTCCTCCAGCGTGCGACAGAAAGGAATCATGACAATCGTGTTATCAAAGCCGATGACTTCGCGCACCCGCTTGATCGCCTGACATTCCAGGGCAAAACCTTCGCGGTAGCGATCGCTGTAATAGCGCGATGCTCCCCGGAAGCCCAGCATGGGATTTTCCTCTTTGTGTTCGAACTCCTGCCCGCCAATCAGGTTGGCGTATTCGTTGGTCTTGAAGTCGCTCATTCGCACGATCGCAGGATGGGGATATTGTGAGGCCGCAATCTTGGCAATACCCAGCGCCAGTTTTTCGACGAAGTACTGTCGCTTGTCCTTGTAGCCCCAGGTCATGTCGCATATTTGCTGCCAGGCGAAACGGTCCTGGAGATTGTCATAACGAACCAGCGCCATGGGGTGAATTTTGATGATGTTATTGATGATAAACTCCATGCGGGCTAGCCCGATGCCACTGGCAGGCAGCCGCCACCAACGAAAGGCAGCAGAAGGGCAGGCAACGTTCATCATAATTTGGGTGCGGGTTGAGGGAATATCGTCCAGGCTGACATCCACAACCTCGAAATCCAACAGGCCACTATAAACCAGGCCTTCTTCGCCTTCTGCACAAGAAATGGTTACTGCCTGACCGTCTTTGAGGATACGCGTGCCATCCCCAGTGCCCACAATTGCTGGGATACCTAATTCGCGGCTGACAATCGCAGCGTGGCACGTGCGTCCGCCGTAGTCCGTGACAATGCCCGCTACCCTTTTCATGACTGGAACCCAGTCCGGATCCGTCATTTCCGTCACCAGTATGCAGTTGTCTTCCACCTTGTCAATGTCGCTGACACTCAACACCCGACAGACTTTCCCAGAGGAGATCGCCTCTCCTACACTCACTCCCGTTATCAGGAGGTTGCCGCGCTCCTTTAATTTGTAGGTTTTGAGTACCGCTTGCGATCGCTGCGATTGTACCGTTTCCGGTCGCGCCTGCAGGATGAATAACTCACCGGTCTCCCCATCCTTAGCCCATTCAATATCCATGGGTTTCTGATAGTGCGCCTCGATCGCCACGGCCCAACGAGCGAGCTGCAAAATCTCGCGATCGTCCAGGACAAACGATAGGCGTTCCTTCTCAGAAGTATCGATGTTTTTGGTGGTCTTTGTGCCGAACATGGCGTAGACCATCTTTTTCTCCTTGCTGCCCCTGATTTTATCGATGACGGGCTGAAGCTCGGGGCGATCGAGTAAAGGCTTAAATACAGCATATTGATCGGGAATGATCGTCCCCTGCACCACATTTTCGCCCAGCCCCCATGCCGCGCTCACGATTACCACATCGGGAAAGCCAGATTCGGTATCGATGGAGAAAAGTACCCCCGCGCTGCCTTTATCCGATCGCACCATCTTTTGAACGCCTACCGATAGCGCTACCTGCAAGTGGTCAAAACCTTTTTCTTCGCGATAGCTAATCGCTCGATCTGTAAATAGAGAAGCATAACAGTGACGGCAAGCATGGAGTAGTTCCTCTTCCCCGCAAACGTTCAAGAACGTTTCTTGCTGTCCGGCAAAACTAGCATCTGGCAGGTCCTCGGCTGTCGCACTACTTCTTACGGCAACATCGACGTGTTCGCTGCCGTAGTAATGGCTCAGATCGCGGTAAGCCTGACGAATGGAATCAATAACATCAGGGGGAAAGGGAGTCTGTAAAAACAGCCATCGAATCGCCCTACCAACATGGGCTAAGGATTGTTTTCCTTGGGCTAGATCGTTCAGGAGGGACTGGACCTTTTCCCTTAGATCTTCCGCCTGCATAAACTTCCAATAGGCCTCTGAGGCGATCGCAAACCCATTCGGAACTCGCACCCCTTTGTCCTTCAGGTTGCGGATCATTTCGCCGAGGGAGGCATTTTTACCCCCCACGTTTTCGATATCGCGCATACCTAAATCTTCAAACCATCTGATATAGACAGACTTCTTTGTCTGAATTGTCGGCAGTCCCATAATTAATATCTCCATTTATCGAGCCAAGTGGGAGCGCAAGCGGCACCCCCATCTCAGTAGTACGCAAAAAGAAATCGATCTCATTCAGGCGATCGAGCGACCCTCGCATTTATTCGTCGCCAGCCGTGAAGTAAAGCTCCTGGATAAAAGCCTCCTGGGCTTCTCTCTCCTGAGAGCTGTAGCAAACCGCACTCACCAACTCGGCATGAAACATTTCATATTGATTTTTATAGTCAATACTTAAATGGGAACTGCTATATTCTGGGATGGAATGAAATTGATTTGTCTCCGTAGAGGTAGCCATCGCTGTGGTCGAAGCTTGCCCGTTGGTAATCGCAACGGAAACAGCATCAAAGTATCCAGTACCTACTTCGCGTTGATGTCGCGTTGCAGTGTATCCATAAGGTTCGCTCGCAAATTCAGCTTCCTGCTGTTCCACATAAGCGGCCATACCGCGTTTGCTATAGCCGCGAGCCAGCTCAAACATGCTGTGGTTCAGATTGTGGAATCCAGCCAGCGTAACGAACTGGAATTTATAACCCATTGCCCCCAGTTCTTTCTGGAAGCGAGCAATTGTAGACTCATCCAGGTTGGTTCTCCAGTTAAATGAGGGAGAGCAATTATAAGCCAGCAACTTACCGGGGAATTTCTTGTGAATTGCTTCGGCAAACAGGCGAGCTTCCTCTAAATTCGGCTTGGAGGTTTCCCACCACAGCAAATCGGCATATGGAGCATAAGCCAGCCCGCGAGTAATACAATTTGCCAGTCCACTGCCTGGCTTCAGGCGGTAGAATCCTTCTACCGTTCTCTCTCCCGTCACAAAAGGCAAATCCCGTTCGTCCACAACGCTGGTGAGCAGCGTAGCACTTTCGGCATCCGTACGCGCGACAATTAGCGTCGGAACGCCCATGATGTCGGCAGCCAACCGGGCGGCATTGAGGTTGCGAATGTGAGCTGCCGTAGGAATCAGCACTTTACCACCAAGATGACCGCATTTCTTCTCGGAGGCTAATTGGTCTTCATAGTGAACGGCTGCAGCACCGGCCTCAATGTACGCTTTCATAATCTCAAAGCTATTCAAGGAGCCCCCAAAACCAGCTTCGGCGTCGGCCACAATGGGAGCAAACCACTGAATGTTGCCAACGTTTTCTAGATGCTGGATCTGATCGGCTCGCTGGAAAGTGCGGTTGATCCGACGGCAAAGTTCCGGCCCGCTATTCGAGGGATACAAGCTTTGGTCGGGATACATAGCCCCACTCAGGTTAGCATCAGCTGCAACTTGCCAACCTGATAAGTAGATGGCCTTGAGTCCGGCACGCACCATTTGCATTGCCTGATTTCCCGTTACTGCCCCAAGCGCGTTGATGTAGTCTTCTTCATGCAGAAGCTCCCAAAGTTGATTGGCTCCCATTTCTGCCAGGGTATAGCGAATGGGGATCGAACCGCGCAATGCGACTACATCTTCAGGTGAATAATTGCGTTCGATCCCATTAAATCGACCTAGAGGAGCCGTGGGAACAAGCGATTCAAAGGTAAGTCCGGTCATGTGTGTAATCTCCTATAGTTGTTCTCTAAAAGTGACAAAAAGCCCTCTACCGACAGCCTCAATAACTCTGTGACGCTGTCGACTCCTGCAAACGCGTAATTTCAGCGGTTATTCTCTAAAAGTAACGAGGTGTCGATACGCGGGTAGCGTTAAAAACTCCTCGAAGCACTCTGCTCCTGCAAGTGCCATAAACAGATTGATCGCCGTCTCAAATGTCGAACTCCAACTGCCTCGGTCGGCAATTTCTCGACGCAAGGCCGCGATCTCCTCATGAAGGATAGCTTTGAACAGTAGCGGGTCGACTTTACGACCATCTTCCAGGGTTGCTTGCCAATGCAACCACTGCCAAATTTGGGCGCGACAGATTTCAGCCGTAGCTGCGTCTTCCATCAGATTAAATAGAGGCACGCAACCGGTGCCCGCCAGCCATGCTGTGAGGTATAAGATTCCCACGCGCATGTTATGCCGCAGTCCGCCTTCCGTAATTCTCCCAACCGGTACTGTCAAGAGATCTTTCGCTGTCACGCTAACATCGTCCCGAAGCTCGGACAGTTGATTGGAACCAGTTACCAGGTGATCGAACACTTCGCGGGCGATGGGGACGAGGGCGGGGTGTGCT
Source organism: Rhizobium sp. Q54 (assembly GCA_943367755.1). Lineage (GTDB taxonomy): Bacteria > Cyanobacteriota > Cyanobacteriia > Pseudanabaenales > Pseudanabaenaceae > PCC-6802. The sequence continues at coordinate 21,700 of CALRKB020000004.1, forward strand.
ACCCACGTACCGTCGTGACCGTCTCCTGCTTCGCGCTCTTTGTCGGCGCGTACCTTAGCCAGGGCTTTCTCATTGGCATCCGCGTCTGTCTTGATGGGAATCTGCGCTGCCATCCCACCGATCGCCAGGGCACCGCGACGATGGCAGGTTTTAATCGCCAGCAAGCTGTAGGAATGTAGAAAATGACAAGTCATGGTCACTTCGTTGCGATCAGGCAGCAGACAATCGGGGCGATTGTGAAACTTCTTGATAAAGCTGAAAATGTAATCCCAGCGCCCACAATTCAGACCGACAATGCGATCTCGCAATGCATAGAGGATTTCGTCCATCTCAAAAGCTGCGAGAATAGTTTCGATCAACACAGTTGCCTTGATCGTTCCCATCGGTAAGCCCAGAGCTTCCTCAGCCATAACAAAGACATGATTCCACAGGGCAGCTTCGTGCCTGTTTTCTAGCTTGGGGAGATAAAAATAGGGACCGGTGCCACTGGCAAGTAGCTTACGCGCATTGTGGAAGCAATAAAGCCCGAAGTCGAACAGCGAGGCGGACATTGGGCGATCATCAACCAGAACGTGTTCTTCCGACAGGTGCCAGCCACGAGGTCGCACAATTAGCACGGCAGTCTTCTCATTTAGGCAGTAGTCTTTACCGCTTTTGGGATCGGTAAACGCAATGGTTCGACTCACGGCATCGCGCAAATTGATTTGGCCGGACACCATATTGTCCCAAGTGGGACTGTTGGCATCTTCAAAGTCAGCCATGAAGGCATTAGCACCCGAATTTAGGGCGTTAATAATCGTTTTGCGATCCGTCGGCCCGGTGATTTCAACGCGACGATCTTGTAAATCCTTAGGTATGGGAGCAACCTTCCAGTCACTGTTGCGGATTGCTTCTGTCTCGATGGGGAAATCAGGTAGAGAACCTGCATCGAGTTGCTGCTGGATCGTTTCCCTCAGTTTGAGCAAACGCGATCGCTCGGCGTCAAAAAGACGTTGCAGCATAGCAATAAATTCCAGCGATTCCGTTGTCAAAATTTCAGCGTATTCTGCAGAAATCTTGCCGCGAAGATTTACACCTTTAACTGGGGGTTGTTTTACTGGAAGTGTAGTAATAGATGCCATAATTACTTCTCGCTTTTTCTGGCACAGTTAATCTAATAACTGAGTAAGAAGTCTTGCTCAGTTTTTTATAAAAATAATTTTGGGTAAGCAGAGTAACTAAATAAGTGCAGTCATATACAGACAATTACTCGTCCAATTGATGCCTGCCTATCCAACCTAATTTATATATTGTCTAACCTGACTTATCTTTTAGGAGCTTAATTAGCTCCTAATTACTTCTGAAAAATGCTAATCCTATAATGAGGGAATCCTAACATAAGGAATGCCATATTGTGGATGGGTAATTTACATTTATTAATGCGATTTATCTTCGCACCATTACATTTTTCTAGAATATTTTGGAAGCAAGAAAGTTTGAGAAAATAAATCGTTGATGTAATACAAGAATTTCTTTTTATCCTCAAACTTATATACCATAAATACACTGAACGACAGTGTAATACAATTAGCAAGATATAGAGTTTGCAGTGTATCTGAGCTTAGGCACGAGAAATTTTATGCTGGGCTTAGATGCGATCAGCACTTTCTCGATCAGCAAAAAATGATATGAATTAACGCTCAAAATAGGTTTTATATTTTGTATTTTCAGACAAATTCATATCATCGAATAAATGATTAAAAAACTGAATTGGATTGAATCTGTACTTGCTGAAAAATAGCTTTTATCGCATAAAAATTTGATCTAAAATCTTTCTTTAGCAATATCCGATTGCTCTGTAATACACACTAATTTTTTAAAGTTGTTGTAGCCTTTAACTTAGATCTATAATCGGGTGGGTTGCCGACCGTTAGTGCCTTCTCTTTTCTCTTAAGGAAGCTAATTCCCGCATTAGTTCTTCAAACGAACGAAACTGGGAATTAGCTAGCAAAAACTGCTGGTTAATACTGGCTCGATAAAAATTATTCAAGGTATCAAAAGCACTCAGTAGTTTGTCAGCATACTGGTGGGTTGGTTCGAGAATTGTAGTTTGTACCAGGCTATTGTGGTGTTCCTCGTACAATAGGTTTTCGCTTATTTGCGGCTCTATATGTTGTTGTTGGTAATGTTGCAACGTTATATCCATCGATCCGTCAACGTACGGAGACCTGCGATCGCCAGATTCGTGTTGTGCTAGGAATTGTTCGATCGCATCCAAAATCACTTGAGAGCGGTTAGGGCTTTTCCCTGCCCTGCGCGATGGATAAAGTTCCCGTGCCAGTCGGTCAATACGTTCTAATGTCTCGGGTTGAATGCGGATAGACACCGGTGGGGAATTTGCCATTTCTCTCAACTTTCACCTCTTGTTTTTTGAGATTCGATCCAGCGATCGTCCCGATTGCGCATACTCTAGGAACTAGTGCTTGCTGGCGCGATCTTGTCATTATATTACAATATAGCTATATACCTGCCTGCTAGATTATAATGCTTTTCTAAATGATCGCAACGAAAAAAGGGCCCCTCTATTCTTTGTATTAACTGTCTATTTTCAAGAGCATGGAGTTGTAATCCCTGATTCTTCGTTGCTTTTCTCGATAATTTTAATTTTTAGAAATGCCCGATAAAAATTATGGCACAGGCAACTATTGAATCCACTCTCCATGAAGACCGTTTGTTCGCACCACCCACTGAGTTCTCGCGGAACGCTCGCATTAAAAGCTTAGATGAGTACCACCAACTCTACGACAAGGCGAAGGCAAATCCAGAAGCCTTTTGGGCTGAGTTAGCAGAGCAGGAATTGCACTGGTTTCAGAAGTGGGATAAAGTTCTGGACTGGCAGCCGCCCTTTGCACAGTGGTTTGTTGGGGGCAAGCTTAACGTGTCTTACAACTGCCTTGACAGACATCTGACCACCTCGCGCCGAAATAAGGCAGCTCTGATTTGGGAAGGCGAACCCGGCGACTCTCGCACACTCACCTACGCGCAATTGCATCGAGAAGTGTGTCAGTTTGCCAACGCTCTAAAGAAGTTGGGTATTAAAAAGGGCGATCGCGTGGGCATCTACATGCCTATGATTCCCGAAGCAGCGATCGCCATGCTAGCCTGTGCCAGGATTGGCGCACCTCATAGCGTGGTTTTCGGTGGCTTTAGTGCCGAAGCCCTCAAGGATCGTTTGGTAGACGTGCAGGCTAAGTTAGTTATCACTGCTGACGGTGGTTTCCGCAAAGACAAGGCAATTCATCTGAAAGAACAGGTGGATCGCGCCCTGACTGACAATAGCGTCCCCACCGTGGAAAACGTGCTTGTGGTTCAGCGCACCAAAGAAAAAGTTCACATGGAGCCGGGGCGAGACCACTGGTGGCACGACCTGAGAGAAGGCATCTCTGCAGATTGCCCTGCCGAACCGATGGATAGTGAAGATCTGCTGTTCGTCCTTTACACGAGTGGCAGTACGGGCACGCCCAAAGGCGTCGTCCACACTACAGGCGGATATAACCTCTATGCCCACATGACTACCCAGTGGATTTTCGATCTCCAGGAAACTGATGTCTACTGGTGTACTGCTGATATCGGCTGGATTACGGGTCACAGTTATATTGTCTATGGTCCGCTTTCCAATGGAGCTACAACCCTGATGTATGAGGGTGTACCCCGTCCCTCAAATCCCGGCTGTTTCTGGGACATTATCGAAAAATACGGTGTTAATGTTTTCTATACTGCACCTACGGCAATTCGGACATTCATGCAGATGGGAGAACATCTCCCCCAAGCCCGCGATCTCTCTTCTTTACGCTTGTTAGGAACTGTTGGCGAACCCATTAACCCCGAAGCATGGATGTGGTATTACCGCGTCATCGGCGGCGAACGCTGTCCTATTGTAGATACCTGGTGGCAAACAGAAACCGGCGGCATTATGATTACACCGCTACCAGGGGCTATTCCGACAAAACCCGGTTCGGCAACCTTGCCTTTTCCCGGTGTGATTGCCGATGTGGTAGACCTGGAAGGAAATCCCGTCGAGGATAACCAGGGAGGTTACATAGTCATAAAACATCCCTGGCCCGGTATGATGCGCAATGTTTACGGCAATCCAGAACGCTTCCGCCGCAGCTATTGGGAACATATCCCTCCTAAGGACGGGCAATACTTCTATTTTGCTGGAGATGGTGCCCGTAAAGATCGCGATGGCTACTTCTGGATTGTAGGACGGGTAGATGATGTGATTAATGTTTCCGGTCACAGGTTGGGCACAATGGAAATTGAGTCCGCCCTGGTCTCTCACCCTGCCGTGACTGAAGCAGCAGTTGTCGGTAAACCCAATGAAATTAGTGGGGAGGAGATTTTTGCCTTTGTCACCTTAGAAAGCAGCCACACCAATAGCGAAGCATTAGCCAAAGAACTCAAGCAACACGTCGTTAAGGAAATCGGTGCGATCGCCCGTCCATCTGAGATCCGCTTTGCCGATGCCTTACCGAAAACCCGTTCCGGTAAGATTATGCGCCGTTTATTGCGGAATTTAGCTGCCGGTCAAGAAGTTGCAGGCGACACTTCAACTCTGGAAGATCGCAGCGTATTGGACAAATTGCGCGAAGGTGTTTAGTCCATCTCCACGGGAGCCACTTCTCCCGTGGAATATAGATTTGCAAGGGGTAGGTTTAGCTCAGTTCTGGTTGAAAATCAACTAAATTCTAGCCAAACTTATCCATACAGGCAAAAAATTAGGTAATGGAGTGGTGATCGCAATTTTCCACCGAGCAGATGTTTTATTCGATCGCAATAGTGTCAAAATGATAGATGGAGGATTGAAATTAAGAGTAGCGTTACAAATCAGATTTTGTTTTCTTTTATTTGAGGAGAAACAAATGGGAAACTCGAAAACTCAATGGGGTGATATGGCAAATAATTTCGCAAATGTTTGGGCAGACACGGGAACTCAGATGTGGAAAAACTGGATCGATCTAATGGGTTCGATGCCCGTCGTTAATCCTATTGCTAACCCCGTCACCGACACCAAACCAGAATTCAAATATTTCACGCAACGGTTCGCCGACAATCAGGAACTATTTGCACGGTTTTTCAAACTGTCGTTCAATGCCTGGACGGAAATCTTCCCCAAGGTTGAAGCTGGCGAAAACTGGCAGCAGTCGTTGAACAAATATACAGACCAGATGCGCAAGCAACTTGACGACTTTTTCACGGGTACGCTCAAGGTCAGTCAGGATGCGGGGCAACTATGGCAGCTCTATCTCCAGGAAACGCAAAAGTTGAACCAGCTTTGGTCATCTGCCCTAACCTCGACTCTCAGTCCGATGAGTAAGACGGTAACTGGTGGGAGCGAATCCTGGATCGAGCTAAACAATCTCTATTGGAATCTATTGTACGAAGAGACTTTCGGCAGCTTGATGCAGAGTCCTATCCTGGGACCTACTCGTGAGTTAAACGGCAAAATGCTGAGAGCTTTTGATGCCTGGACAAATCTCTATCGGGCAACCACTGACTTCCAAGTCGTATTAGCTAATATTCAAGTTCGCTCTTTTGAAGCCCTAATGCGAGAACTGGTCTCTATGGCAGAAAAGGGCGAGAAAGTCGAAGATTGGCGGCAGTTTCAGCAGATTTGGGGGCGAGTCGCCGATGAAGTATTCGCCGAGGCGTTCTGTTCTGAAGACAACCTCAGGGTGCGTGGTAAATTCCTGAACGCGCTCAATACCTACAGACTTTATCAGAACGAATTGATGGATCTGTGGATGAAAATGATGAACATTCCTTCGCGCAGTGAGGTGGATGAGATGCACAAAAACGTCTATGAGTTGCGTAAGGAAGTGAAAACCCTGAAAAAAGCCCTGGCTAAATATGAGGCTCTAGATTCCAAAGTCAGCAAAAGTCCTATAAAAGGTGCAGTAGAAACACAGAAGTCAGGAATTAGTGAGGCTGAGGAATCTAAAAACAGTGCAGTTCAGGAATCCAAAGATATTGCAGTTCAGGAACCTAAAGATAGCACTGCTCAGGAGCCAAAATCCTATCGCAAGCCCAAGTCTAATCCGGACAAACCGTTCTAGTATCCCGCCGGCAAATTGCCTGCTTCAGTTGCTTCAGGAAAAAGGAGAAAGAGAACTATGCTGCCATTTTTTACACAGATGCGTCTTGAGGATATGACCCACGAGTACACCGAGTTGGCCCAAAAGGTGGTCAAAGGCATCGAAAACTTGAGTCGCTTGCGGGAAGAAGACATCGAGATCGGCGTTACCCCTAAAGACGTTGTCTACCAGGAAGACAAGCTTGTGCTATATCGCTTTAAACCGATGGTGGAAAAACCACTGCACGTTCCAGTCTTGATTGTCTATGCTCTGGTCAATCGTCCATTTATGGTTGACCTGCAAGAAGATAGATCGTTAGTAGCCAATTTGCTCAAGCTAGGATTGGATGTCTATTTGATCGACTGGGGGTATCCCAGTCGTGCCGATCGCTGGCTGACTCTGGACGATTACATTAATGGCTATATCAATAACTGTGTCGATTTTATCCGAGCCAGTCATGGATTGGAGAAAATTAACCTGTTAGGAATTTGTCAGGGTGGAACTTTTAGCCTTTGCTACGCATCTATTTACCCAGAAAAGGTGAAGAACGAAATCGTGATGGTTGCTCCCGTAGATTTTCACATTCCCAATGCCTTATTGAATATGCGGGGTGGGTGTACGATGGGATCGGAAGCACTCGATGTCGATCTGATGGTGGATTGCTTAGGCAATATCCCCGGCGATTTTCTGAACCTTGAATTCTTAATGCTCAAACCCCAACAGTTGGGAATCCAGAAATATCTCGATTTCCCGGAGATCGTGACCAGCGAAGATAAGCTATTGAATTTCATGCGCATGGAAAAGTGGATCTTTGATAGTCCCGATCAAGCGGGTGAAGCTTACCGTCAGTTTATGAAAGACTTCTATCAGAGCAACAAACTAATTAAAGGCGAGATAGAGATCGGCGATCGCCGCGTCGATCTAAAAAACGTTTGCATGCCAGTTTTGAATATCTATGCTGACAAAGATCACCTCGTGCCTCCCGAATCTACGTTGGCCTTGGAGAAGTATGTAGGCAGCGAAGATTATACCGTGCGCTCTTTCCCTGTCGGACATATCGGCATGTATGTCAGCGGAAAGGTACAGCGAGATCTACCTCCTACGATCGTCGACTGGTTGAAGGCCCGAGCTGATTAATTACAAATTTGTCTAAATCAAAAAACCTCAAGTGGGATCGCTACTTGAGGAATAAGTCTTATTGCAACCGGCTGGTTTCAGGCGATCGCTCATGTGGCACTAGCTTTCTCACCAGATCTCTTCCGCATCAGTTCAAAATAGTCAGCCCAAAATTGCTTTTGAGTTTCCATCATCATCTGAGTAGATTTCTCTTGAGCTTCGAGATAAGTTTTCACAGCTTCCTCCTGAAATTTCAGGTTTTTTTCAAAGTTCCCCGAGAGATCGAGATCTACTTTCCCATTTGGCATACTTTCCAGACAAGTGTCAAAAAAGTTCTTTTGCCATTCAAGCCATTGTTTTTGGTAATCTTCAATAAACTTAGTATCCATTGACTGTCAACCGCTAGATACTCCATCTTTCTTAAGATAGAGAGAAAGTGGGGCGGAATATACCACTTCCTTTTCTTGCTGTTATTCTATTATACGAATCCCGAATAAATTAGATCTCTAAAATTGTTAAATCTTCATGTTTCTGCGGTTCAGAAACTATTCGTCATAGAGCGCTATAACTGCGATTCAATCAACTTTTGACGACTGTTACAGAATCAACTCACGGCGATCGATTGGCCCCTAAACCTCAGAGTACTGTTGCATGCAGAAACCTGCAGTAAGACCATGTACTACCTTCCTAAAGCAGGTATAGCAGGTGATTGAATCAAGCTACTCACTTCGTAGAATGAAGTCTTTGGCACTTCAACAAATAATGGCAACATCTTTGTCAAAATGGATTTATAGGTCTCAGTGTAGTTATCTTCCATATCACCAATACTTTCCCAAAATATGACAGCTATACCGCGATCCGTGCCAGGTTCTTGCAATAGATAAGCGCCTTTAAACCCATGAAAGTAAGTGGATACAGCTTTCTCGTAAAGTTGCTTTGCTTCTTCAAATTTGCCAGACTTGAACTCCCCAATTGCGACAAAAGCAAATCTATGTTTTAAAAAATCCAAAAATTCTGTCATAACCATTAACGCTCCTACTTAAACTTGAGTTTCTCTGAAGAGGAAATTCATATCGTGTTTTCTCGAATAGGAAGCACTTATTGCGAGCTTTTACTTGTATCGAAGTATTATTCTACAAAATACTCCTCACAAGGTACGCAAGCATTTGCCTTTACCTTCAAGAAGCATCTTCACAATAAATACCTCCAATTAAAGATGCAAAGAATCCTTCCATTTCAGATCCCCTTCGGTGTTCTACTCGGCACGATATGACAAGCAGGAGATCTGAAGGACTATTATATTAACAATAATTATAACTTAATAGTTGTAGAATGATTAAGTTGTTTGGCAAAATTAAGAAACCAGAATTTGAGGTACTCCTTTATCAATACTTGGGGGAAAATTGGTAAGTCAACGGGTAATGAATGAGGCAAAATTATCGAGGCCGAAGGGGGCTATCTGCTTAAAGTCCTGGATTGGTGAGAACGCAACCTTCCGACTTACTTGGTTAAAATCTCCCATTGGAGAGATTAATAGATTCAGATCGATCTCTCCCACTTAACAGAACTTGTTAGACTGAATTTTCTTTAGCAATACTTCGGACAAAATTAAGGAATTAAAGAGCCGTAGGAACGAAGTTTTTCGTAGTTACGTTTTTCCTGGCAAAAAGCTACAGAAGCATGGATGTCAGTATTATCTCGACCTTCGACCATCTGTAAGGTTTTCGCCACCAGGGATAATGCAAAACAGTCAATCATTGAATGGCTTCGATAGACTCCAATTGAGTTGCTTCAATGTCCAACCTAGCAAGTTTGAGTGTGGCAAACAACTGTTCGATCAGCTAACGCCAACAGTACCACTGAATCACCTGAAGGGCTTGCTCAATGGCAGCTACAGGCGCGATCGCTCTAGTTTTATGTCGGGATTTGCCGTGCAAAGTTTATAGGATTCCGTGCGAATGAGGTGCACAATAGGACTAAGATCGATGATTAAGGCAGTCATCGATTGCTTTCTAGATAGCTATCTTATCAGGCTTATTTAGGCAGATGGCTCCAAGAATTTGCGTGTGTGGCTGGTATGGAAATAGATTGGGAATCGGTACAGAGTAAGTTTAAGCAAATTTGGGGATATGAGGATTTTCGCTATCCACAAAAAGAGGTGATTACTGCTTTATTGCAGCACCGCGATAGCTTGGTCGTACTCGCCACAGGTAGTGGCAAATCGATCTGCTTCCAGTTGCCAGCTTTGCTACAGGAAGGTTTGACAATCGTAATATCCCCTTTACTGTCGCTAATGGCCGATCAAGTGCAGGATTTACGCCAGCGCGGGCTACCTGTAGCTACACTCAATAGCACTCTCAATACCTCCGATCGCCGTCAGATTCTGCAAAAGTTGAGCAGTTTGCGCTTGCTATACGTTTCCCCTGAAACTTTACTCAGTCCTCCCGTTTGGGAACGTCTGTGCGATCGCGAGATCGCAATTACAGGCTTGATGCTAGATGAAGCGCATTGTCTGGTGCAGTGGGGCGACTCGTTTCGTCCTAGCTATCGCCGCTTGGGTAGCGTGCGGTCGTCCCTGATGGGACTTAAGTCGCCAAACCATGACAGGATCGCCGTTGCGGCATTTACTGCCACCGCCGATCCGCAGACGCAGCAAGAATTGCAAACCTGCCTGCAACTCCAAACTCCCCAGATTATTTGTACCAGTCCCTATCGCGCTAATTTGAGCCTGAATGTGGCGATCGCCTGGACAATCGCAGGTCGTAAACGCCAGTGTTTAAAGTTTATAGAGGCGCATCGCGGTCAACCAGGAATTATCTATATGCGCAGTCGGAGGGAAACAGAAGAATTAGCATCATGGCTGCAAACCCAATCCCTGCATAAACAATATTTACAGACTGAGGCTTATCATGCCGGATTACCAGCCGAGGATCGCCGCCGCATCGAGCAACAATGGCTGGCTGGTAAATGCAAATTTATCGTTTGCACATCTGCGTTTGGACTGGGCATTAACAATCCCAATACTCGCTGGGTACTGCACTATCAAGCCCCCCTGACGCTGGCAGAATATATTCAAGAAGTGGGACGGGCAGGTCGTGATGGCAAGCCTGCGGACGCATTAATGCTGGTCAGCGAACCTACAGGTTGGCTAGATGCCAGCGATCGCAACCGTCAAACCTTCTTCCTGCAACAACAGCAAAATCTGCAACAAAAAGCACAGACTCTGATTCCCAAACTGCCTAAGCAAGGAAATTTCGCCGACGTGACGCGGAAATATCCTGAGGCCGCGATCGCCTTGGGATTACTGCACAGTGTGGGCAAATTAGTTTGGCACACTCCGTTTGAATACGAAATTCAGCCAGGCAACCATCATTTTGACGGCATTGATGAAAAGCCCCTCGAGCAAATGCAGGCATATATCAGCACTCGTGGCTGTCGCTGGGCTTTTCTGATGCAAGCATTTGGCTTTGAATCGGGAAATTTACGCTGCGGTACCTGCGATCGCTGTCGTCACAAATAAGATCCACAAACACTAGATATTCCCCATGCTCTTGTCAAGCTCACTAAAAAATAGATTACCTTAGCCGCTAAAAATTAGATCTCGTAGTGCCAGAAGGGTTGGCGATCTGCTAACAACAACCAATGACGATCTTGTTTCTGAATAACACTGTGCTTTACAAAGTTATTTAACGCTCGTGTTACCGTAACGCGTGTCGAACCAATCATTTCAGCAATTTCCTGGTGAGTCAGCGTCATATCGATTAACATTCCGTCCTCAACTTCTTGGCCAAATCTCTTTGCTAGCCAATTGAGCATCCGCCAAACTGCTACCTCAACGTATTTGCACTGCACGATCTGGAGCAGTTCCTCGCCGTATTGTACGTGCCTGAGGATGGCATCCAGTTCATAGGGCCACTGCAAGCGCGGCAAAGATTTAGCCCTTACTTTAGTAAGGCATTCCACATTGTAGGGACTAGAAGTTGAGATGGAACTGCCAACTACATCTCCTGCTCCCCACACCCCCAGACCAATAACTCTACCATCCTCAGACCAGGTGAGCGATCGCACGATTCCCGATTCTATTTTCCAGAGAGAATCTGGAGTTTGCGGTAAAAGCGATCGCCGCTCAAAGTTGTAGTAGTTGAGATGGAGAACGTTTGCTGGCAAAGATAAACTGTGGGTCATGGGGTACCTAACTAGACGATTTATGCGGGCGACGAGTACTGTTGGCCTTTGGATAGGAATACGGCTCGTTGATTGAATCAGTGCATTCACCTAGGCGCAAACGTGCTAAATTCCATTAAATACTACAGTATCCCTAGTAATATACTGTAGATTGTTTTGTCGCCAAGCAGTAAGAATTTACAAAAAAAATACAGTATTTACATGTAAATAGCGTAGATTTAATGTAAAACTATTAACATTGGTTGAGGCAGTGTAAGAGCTAATAGTCTCTGAGGCTACAGAAGCTGATATCTTTTTAAGCTATACAGAGAGAAAGCCTTATATTCTGCAGATTTTTCACTTATTTGCGATCTTATAGAGGTAATTTAGGTAGAATGGGTATTTTGATTGAGGATGTCTCGAAGCAGTTTGGCGATTTTCAAGCAGTCGATCGCGTTAGTCTAAAAGTTAGTTCGGGTTCGCTGGTGGCTCTACTCGGGCCTTCGGGGTCTGGAAAATCAACTTTGTTGCGCCTGATTGCTGGTTTAGAGTTACCCGATCGCGGCCAAGTATGGATCGCTGATAGTGATGCCACCTACCAACCAGTGCAGAATCGCAACATTGGTTTCGTCTTCCAGCACTATGCTTTGTTTAAACACATGACGGTGTCGGAAAACATTGGGTTTGGGTTAGATATACGCAAAACCTCTCAGTTAGCTGTTAAGCAAAAAGTAAGGGAGCTGCTAGAACTCGTACAGATGCAGGGATTAGGCGATCGCTATCCATCCCAACTGTCCGGCGGACAGCGACAGCGAATCGCACTAGCTAGAGCTTTGGCAGTCGCGCCGCAAATTCTCCTGCTCGACGAGCCATTTGGGGCATTAGATGCCAAGGTACGGAAGGAGTTGCGGGTATGGTTGCGGCAGTTACACCACGAGGTCAACGTCACCACCGTATTTGTGACCCACGACCAGGAAGAAGCAATGGAAGTCGCGGACGAAATTGTGATTATGAATAAAGGTCGCATAGAGCAGGTAGGTTCGCCCACGGAAATTTACGATCGCCCAGCCTCGTCTTTTGTCATGAGTTTTATTGGCGAAGTAAGCGTGCTGTCAGGGCGGATTATTGCCCATCACCTCAATGTCGATCCCGATGATAAAGTTTATCTGCGCCCACACGATGTAGAAGTGTTTGACGGACAGGACGAACAAATGAATGGGTATGTGCCGGCTAAGGTCAACTATGTGGCGCATCTCGGTCGGGAAATCCAAACGGAGGTAACCTTGCCAGATCAACAGTTGCTAACGATCAAAATCAATCGCGATCGCTTCGATCAACTGCAGTTAGTAGCTAAGCAGAAAGTCTACATTAAACCACGTCAGACTAAAATCTTCCCCGCACCAGTGGTCTAGCTATGGATAGCCGTGCGATCGGACGCAGAATATTGTTTGCTCTATTATTGGCAGCCATCCTGTTCAGCCCTTTTAAGATTATCAATGCTGGAGAGAGGGGAGTGGTGATGAAGTTTGGTCAGGTACAGGAGCAGGTACTGGGTGAAGGCATTCACATGGTTATTCCTCTGGTCGAAACTGTGAAGAATTTGAGCGTGCGCGTGCAAAAACAGGAAAGCTCGGCTGAAGCTTCCTCTAAGGATCTACAAGATGTTTTCACAGATGTCGCACTCAACTGGCATATCGTGCCGGAGGAAGCCAACCTGATTTTTCAACGAATTGGCGATGAGCATAACGTTGTGGATGGAATTATTAATCCCGCCGTAGAGGAAGTATTAAAGGCTGTAATGGCTAAATACACAGCGGAGGAAATCATTACCAAGCGAGGTGAAGTCAAAGATGGTGTAGACGATCTGCTTACCAGGCGACTGGCCAATTATCACGTCGCCGTTGATGATATTTCTCTCGTTCACGTTCACTTCTCACAACGCTTTAGCGATGCGGTAGAAGCAAAACAGATTGCCGAACAGGAGGCAAAACGCGCCGAGTTCGTGGCGCAAAAAGCAATCAAGGAAGCAGAAACAAGAGTAAACCTGGCAAAAGGAGAAGCAGAGTCGCTACGCCTGATCCGCGATACCTTGACTCCCGAAATATTGCAAAAACAGGTAATCGATAAATGGGATGGCAACCTGCCATTAATCTTAGGTGAGAGCAGCACCAAGTTTTTGGATTTAAATAAGTTGCTCAAACTAAAGAAATTCTGAAGTAAATAGAATCTCTGTAGGGGCAGGTTTTGCCATCGATTTACGGCTAGAACCATTGAATCTAGGCTAAACCTGCCCCCTACTCTGGCACGAGCAATCCCATGGGAGTCATGGGAGCCGTAAATACAAAATAAATTACCCCTGCACCTAAGAAGGCGATCGCCAGACTAAAGAGAATCACCCACCGATCCGGCGGTTCGTAGACATCCTCGTCAATGTCATAGCGAACTGCGAAATAGTGCTGCGTAGTCAGCAGCACCGTCAACAAACCAGCGATCGCGAAGGCTAAACCCAACTTCCAACCATTACCAGGTTCGGGCGACAGGGGAGGCTTAAGCGCGCGCAGCCGGATAATCACGACACCAAAACCCATCAGGGCGATCGCAGTTCGCATCCACGCCAGGTAAGTGCGTTCGTTGGCAAGATGGTCGCGCACGCGCGATGGATTGTCTCGTTTCGGCTTCACTAACTTTTCGGCTTCGCAATCTCTCGGTTTAAACAGGTACAGCATTGGCAATTATGAGACTCCTGGGTGGCAAGTTAGATGGATAGATCGGAGGTTAATGCAGAGATCCCCTTTGGAATTCCAAACGCAATGGGGAGGGAATCTCTGCATAACAAGCCAGATAACGAGATCTAGCTGGACAGACTGAATTTATAGATATTGCTAGGGGTTAGTCATCCACCTCAGCGTTAGGAATTCGTGCATCTATAAATGATTGGGAGACATTAGGAATATACCAGTTAACTTCACCGGATTTGAAGATTTTAGGATTAGGAATATTCAGTTCGATTGTCCCATCAGGACTGCTCTTGGCTACTAAGCTCGTACCATCAAGAATTTCGACCGCCACAGCACCGCTGGTTGTTTGGCCTTTCAGCTTGGCATCGCTAGGTAGATAAATCCCATTGCAATCCCATTCTTCCTCTGTTGTTTGGCCATCTCCTAGAAAGTAAATGGCATTGTCATAGGTATCAGTTGATTTCTTGGGCTTACGACCGTAAACAGCGATGGTTTTACCCGTCTCGTTGCGGCATTCTCCCCAATTAATTCCCGAAGCTTGGCTATATTTGAGGAAGTCAAGTTCGTCCTGATTTTGAGTTTCTGCTGGGGCAGTTTTCTCCGTTTTAACTTGAACTTCCTTCGCATTTAAAGGGCTGGCGAGCGATTTATTGTGTTCGACATTGACGGCACCTCTCGTAAAATTGGTCTTTTGTGCTAAGGACGGTTGTGCAAACGCTAAGTTAGCGACAACTAATAGGGCAACCAAGAATAATTTCAAGTACGATTTCAGGAATTGCATAGTTTTTCTCCTTTAAAGTTGATATAGATTCAATGTCAAATCAATACCTTGCTGCCACTGAATCTCAGGTGGCAAATAGGCTTTTTTGCAGTAGTTGCAAACTGCCGCTGTCAGTCAGGATATAAATCCCTAAACCGATCAGAACGAATGGCATTACTGTCCTACCGTAGCGCGCGATCGGGCGGGCGATCGCCGTTTGGCGGGTTAACCAGTAGGCGATCGAACACCACGCCCCAATCAGCAGATAGAAAACACCCAGCGTTACTCCCAGGCTGGGTAGATTGCAGTTCGCGAACAAAGGTACGTAAATACCAATATTGTCTCCTCCATTTGCCAAGGTCACGGCAGCGACATTAAACGTGTGGGGAGTCAGAAGACGAGCTAGCGATACAACCATGGGAGATTGATGCAATTTGGCATGGACGACTTCAACCGATACTGTCTGTACCTCTCCGCGATCTGCTTCACGATTCATCAGGTTGGCAATCCCAATAATTAGAGGGACTACACCCAGAAAACCGATCCATGCTTTCGGCAAGATTAACCCACCGAAGAAGCCAGGTAGACTAAAGAGGATAATTGCGGTAAAACCTAGATACTGTCCCATAATGATATGTTTAGGATGGAAAGTAGTATTTACCTGTGCGAAGAACAGCATCAGAATGACAATGTCATCGATGTTGGTGGCAGCAAAGGATACGATCCCTGCAACTATTGCACCTGTTAACCAACCCATGACAGCGCCGCCATCTCCTACTTCAATTGTTTTCTAATTTAGCCGTCTGCCTGCGATCTTTGACCAATCCCACCAAGCAGAGACAACTACCAACCAGTGCTAGTGGATTTAATGCACCGCTATCCAAAATAATCACCACGCCTAAGCCAATCAGAACATATGGTACGAGATGATTACCGTAGCGCGTCAAAAGAGAAGCGATCGCCGGTTGAAGGGTTAGCTTATAAGTAGCATAGCACCAGACTCCCACAAGAGAGAGAAATATAGCGATGATTACTAATAAACTTTTCCATTCGCTATTGGCGAACAAAGGTACGTAAATACCAATGTTGTCGCTACCATTAGCAACTGTAATCGCTGCTACACTATAGGTTTGGGGAGAAAGCAGACTCTGTAAAGGAGAGGATTCAGACGGCTCGGTAGCTACTTCAGGTTCTTCCGATGCATCGTTCTCTGGATTGAGCAAGCGACTCAAACCCAAGGCAATTGGAACCAGACCCAGTAATCCAATCAGGTAGTGGGGCAAGATCGACCTTCCAAAAAAGCCAGGCAGACTGACTGCAAGAAGGGCGATGAAGCCGAGATATTGTCCGATAACGATGTGTCGGCGACGGAACGTATTATTCGTTTGTGAAAATAACAGCGTCAGGATCACCAGATCGTCAAGATTGGTAGCTGTAAAAGCCGTTATTCCGGTAGGAATTGCGGTTACTAACCAGTTCATTTCCGTTTGTCCTTTATTTCATTCCAGAGATTAGAAGCTTTTGTGATATCCCCGCCTGGGTTTAGGGAATATTTGCAGGATTTAGCGGGAGCAGCATCCCGATCGCAGGTTTTCATTGGAGATCGCTAAATCGGATATGAATTTCCTCCATGGATCGCTGCATTTTTCCCATCATGATTGGAGAGCGTACTCTTTGGAAGACATACCATCCAAAACCCACCATAAGATACAACAGGAACAGATAGGGAAACACGTTGTTAGGAAACGCTGGAGTAGGGAACAATTCGCTACCGGGGATGCCAAGCGTACCCACGACGGGAAGTAGCATAAAGCCTATTGCCAATATCGAGAAAACTATGTCTCTCGACCGTAGTTTGCCAAAGCGATAGAGGTAAACTGGTGCCGCGATCGAAACCAGGATGTACACCAGCAGAAATCCATAGGTGCAAATCGTGCCGAAGTAGCCCTGACTGTCAAAGGCTTTCACCCCAAACAGGTTCACCAAAGCAGGCACCAAAAAAGTGAGCAGAGACGATAAGGCGATCGCGGTGTGAGGTGTGAGGTTGAGTTCGTGAGCTTTGCCAAGCGAATTGTGCAGCAACCCATGTCGTGCCATCAAGAATAGCAATCTGGCCGTCGGATTGATACAAGCGAGGGTGCAGGAGAAAAAGCTCAACAGCGCACCCAGGCTAATCAGCACGCCCAAGAAGTCGACTCCAGCTTGATGTGCCAAGAAATCGAGAGGGGCTTCAGTCGTGCCTAGATTACTCGCAGCACCGTTAAACCCCAATATCACGATGTAAGACATTACGATAAAGAATGAACCTGCCAGAATTACACTTTGCGTCACGGATTTGGGAATAGAGCGCAGGGGATCTCGCGCCTCATCTCCCAAAGATGTCGAACTCTCAAACCCAGAAAAGCCAAACACGACCAGTACGATGCCCATTGTGATGCCACCAGGGGTTGCGCCTTGCAGGGTCAATTGTGATAGATCGATCGCAAAGCCTTTATGCGCCCAGACAATCGAGCCTAAAAGCAGGATGGAGGCGATCGAGACTCCCTCTAATACCAGCATCATTTTTGCCGATAGCTTGATGTCTCTATAGGCCATATACCAGGCAGAAGCAGCCCCAATCGCAAATAATGTCAGAATCTCCACATGAATGCCGAGATGGCCAAGCATTTTTTGCCCGAAAATGGCAAATCCGCACAGGGTAGACATGCCCGTAAATAAATAGGCCAGTACCAACCCCAAACCGCACAAAACTCCCGCACTAGGCCCTAAACCCTTGAAAATGTAGGAATACAGCGATCCGGGAGAAGCTGAGCGACGAGCGAACTGATTAATGTTGATGCTCACAAACACTAGACCAATCATGCCGAGCAGAAGACTCAGCCAGGTGCCGTTGCCAGAAGAGGCAAAGATCAGGCTTAAAACTGCTGCTGGTACAGTTGTAGGAGCGATTACGGCAATCGATTGAGCCAGAACTTCCCCGTAGGAAAGGCATTCGTGCTTTAAGCCATGCAAACTCCTATTTAGTTGCGCGATTTTGGTTATCGTCATTCACAATCTCCTTATTAGATCGAGTGATCGCCACTACGATCGACTCGAACTGGCTGTTTCCTACCTTGTGCAGACATCTGCGTTGAAATCTATTAGGTTAACTGTAGGTAAACATTCTAATAAGAGCAAACATTCTTTATTGTCGAATTGATAAACAGAAGTTATCGAACTCTATCAATTACTACTTTCGATCGCTAAGGACACTCTTTCCCCCCCGACCTTTTGCATCGTTCCCAAAATTTTAGCTAACTGTTCGTAGGATACTTTGCGATCTGCTTTCAAAAGTACTGCACTCTGGGGATTTGTCCCGAGGAAAACCTGAATTTGCTGCGTTAATTCCGCTTCTGACACGATCTTATCCCTCACAGCAATTTGCCCTTGAAGGTTCAACCCCACAACCATGGGATCGGCAGTTTTCTGATTGCTCGATGAATTCCCCGTTGCGTTTGGCAATGTCACGTTCAGTACATTTTGCTGCCGGGTCAATGTCATGGAGACAACAATGAAAAATGTCAAAACAGTCAAGATCACATCCATCATTGGCACCAGATTGACATCTGGCATGGGGGATGAGGCACGTCGATTTCTACGGCGCATAGGATAAATTATGTAAATTAACGACAGAATTCATGGGAAACCATCCACTGGATCTGCAAAAGTTTCAAGGCTTTGCTTCGCTAGAGCCACCCACCAACCTTGAGTTTGGCAAGTTCGAATCGTAGTGGAGCCATCTCGGCTCGTACCAAACTTGACGGTAGATCAGTTCTAGTTCGCTACCCACAATCAGAAAATAATCCATCTGCTTGGCTTGTAGCGCTGCCAGAATTCGAAAAATGGTTAGAGCAACGATCGCGATTAGCATGCCGCCAGCGGTTGCTGTCAGAGCCTCACCTATGCCCGCTGCTGCTTTGGTCACATCTCCAGAACCATTCCCTCCAATATTCAAATTACCAAAGGTGAGCATCAGACCCGTGACCGTTCCCAAAAGTCCTAATAATGGTGCAATTCCGATCGTACTCTCCAGCAATTTATTCCCCCGATGCATTTCCATAAATTCCTTGTCCGCTGCTGTTTCCAGTGCTAGGCGGAAAGTTTCAGGGGTAGGCTGTTTCAGTCTTAAAGGGGCTAATAGAAATCGACCAATTGGGATGCCATCAGCTTGGCGAGCGATCGCTGCCGCTTTTTCTAGATCGTAATGGGCAAACTCCAGAACATCGCGAACGATTTTATCTTCCTGACTCAGTAAGCGATACCAGAACCAACTGCGTTCGATCGCTGTGGCAATTGTCAGAACGGATAGGCCCACAATCGGTATCATGATGGGGCCTCCCCTGGAAATTAAATCGAATACATTAGACATAACAGCAGCACCTCACTTGGGCAAGTTCTTCCAAATCACAACAACCGTTCCTGTTTTATCTGCCGTGGGCACCAAATTAATAAAAAGAGAAATTTTCTCTCGTTTAACAGCGTAGAGCAACCCTCCTCCATATTGCTGAGGGGTATCTGGCGGCTCGAAGCCATTGTTGACTAAATTGGTGCGAAAGTAAGTATCAAAAAAAGCGTCTGGAGTTTCTCCAGTTACTACCTGCATGATGCCGATCTCTGGACGAGGCGAACTCCCCACAAAAAAATCACCCGATTGAGTAAAGTTTGTGGGAGTTGCATCCGTTCCCTGCAAACCGCCAAGCACGCTACTGATTTCTGCCGGTACTTCAATCGCATTGGCTAAATCCCCCAGGGCTAGTGGCGCATCCGATAAGACGTACAGAGTTCCCGATTTATCTACTAACAGACTGAGGAATTGCAGCAGTCCATTTCTGCTAACTTGATAAACCTTCCGATTGGAGTCGTTACTAGTCAACTTGGTATCATACTTTTTCGCAGGCAACTCCTTTTCAAAGAAAGCTGAGACATCGGATAGTCCTTTAACTGTTTGCTTGCAAGCAGCTTTGTTGTAGCATCCAGATTGAGCGCCAGGATATTGCGGGAAATCTTCCCAAGCGGTGGCATCAGTGGTGCGATCGACAGACTTTTCCGGTTGGTTTGGTGTTTGTGCGGGTGTTTGTGCGGGTGTTTGTTGCTTGGGAGTCTCGACTGCTGGCTTTGGCGACCGAGTGGGTGGAATAATGGGTTTAGCCTGAATAGGGGGCACGAGTGCGGGTTTGTCCATCACAGGCTTTACTTTGGGGGGCACCTTAACAGGTGGTAACTTAGTCGCAACTGTTTTGGCAGGAGTAGGTAACTGCGAAATCCTTACCTTTTTTTCTTCTAACTTAACTGGTTCGGACTTGCGATCCGGCTCCAGAGGTACGAGCATTAGCAACCCATGCAGTGCAAGCGAAACGAGCGTTCCCAACCAAAAGACTTTCTGGGGGAATTTAGCAGATTGGCGTGGTGAGTGCAGCCAGTTTGCGATGTCTGGCGGTAAAGATGTCAATGGTTCTACAGATGTTGGAGAATCCACATTCGTAGTAATAGTGTTGATAGGGTTGGGCACAGAATTTAAGGAAAATTATCTGAGTGCTGCGATCGAGAAAAATTGACTATGAGATGCTAACTAAGTCGTTTGTTACATTGAGAATTATACGTAGCGATTTTCACCGTGGCATCTAGCCGATTTCATTGGTTTGAGATACAGCTATTAACCAGGAATTTTGGTTGGTGAAACTCGCTACTTATATCAACTGAAATAGCGTTCCAGGTTAGCGTGCGCCAGCTTGTATTTTGTCAAAGACTGCACCATCATCAAAGAATCTTTTCTGGACGTTGTCCCAACCATTGAAGTCTTTAACGGTAAAGAGTTTGCTAATTTTCGGGAATTTCTTGTCTACCTCCTTGGCAATACCAGGATTGACAGGGCGAAATCCTACTTTGGCAAATTCTCTCTGTGCTTCTGGGGTAAACAGGAACTTCACAAATGCCTCTGCGACTTCACGGGTGCCATGCTTGTCCACGTTCTTATCAACTACAGCAATAGGGTTATCGATGGAAATATTCACAGGTGGCACGACATAGAAGGATGCTCCTTCACCTTGCTGCCCCGCAAGAATAACTTCATTTTCATAGTTTAACAGCACATCACCCTGATTCTTTTTAAAGAAAACGTCGCTGGCATCCCGTGCATCTTTGGGTAGCACTGGTACGTTCTTATACACCTGCGATACATACTCAAGAGCCTTGTTCTCATTGCCGCCTGTCTGACTGATGGAACCCCATAAACCCAAGAAGTTCCACCGTGCCCCGCCAGAGGTTTTAGGGTTAGCTGTGATTACTTTGACATCAGGTTTCGCTAAATCGCTCCAGGTGCGAATTTTCTTAGGATTACCCGGACGAGTCACAAGTGCAATTACCGAACGAGAGACAATTGCTTCATTCGGAGCTTCTTTTTCCCAGCCAGGTTGAATTAATCCAGCTTTTTCAATGCGCTTGGTATCCAATGACAGAGCTAGGGCCACCACATCTGCTTCCAAACCATCTAAAACCGCACGAGTTTGAGAGCCAGAACCACCATAACTTCCCTGAATACTTACCTCTTGCCCATTGTGCTCCCGTTTCCACTTTTCGACAAATAGGGGAATGATTCGGTCATAGGCGGCTTTTGTAACCGCATAGGAAACTAGAGTTAGCTGAATGCTTTTAGGCTTTTGAGCAATTAGCTGAGTTTGTTGGTTTGGCGTTCTCAACTGGTGGCGGGATGCAGGCTGACTGAAAATACCCGTCGCCGCAGCAACCGGCAGAATGCTCCCATAACCAATGCTAGTTGCTACTAATAGAGCTGTTAGTGGGGCCTGCTTATCCGAGCGGTGTTTCATAGGGAATAAAAGTCCTTTACATACATTTGACAAAACTTAATCTACACTAAATACATAGGAATAGTGTAATTCTGCATACTAAATTCTCACACTCTATGCATAAAATCAAGACCTGTGGATTGCCCAGTTTACATAATCTTGGCTCTGGCATTCTTAGACGGGATACTTGCGATTTGTGCGTTTGTATGAAATGCTACATATTATACGATAAATACATAGGATTATCGTAGATTATTTATACTACTACACACAGCTATGCATATTGCTCATAACATCACAGAATTAATCGGTCATACACCATTGGTGCAGCTCAACTACATTCCCCGCCTGGAACAATGCGTGGCCAGAATTGTAGTCAAGCTAGAGTCAATGAATCCTTCGTCTTCCGTCAAAGATCGCATCGGTATTGCCATGATTAACGCTGCGGAGGAAAATGGATCGATTTTGCCAGGTAGATCGGTAATTGTGGAGCCGACTTCAGGAAATACAGGCATCGCTCTGGCTATGATCGCGGCAGCTAAGGGATACCGTCTGATTCTGACAATGCCTGAAACCATGAGTATAGAAAGACGAGCATTGCTCAAAGCCTATGGCGCGGAATTGGAATTAACACCTGGATCTGAAGGCATGAGGGGTGCCATTCGTCGCGCTACTGAACTGGCGGAAACAATTCCCCATGCGTTTATGCCGCAACAATTTCGCAATCCAGCTAACCCTGAGATTCATCGCAAGACAACAGCAGAAGAAATTTGGAACGACACTGATGGTGAAGTAGATATTTTAGTGGCTGGAGTTGGTACGGGTGGCACGATTACGGGTGTGGCTGAGGTAATTAAACCGCGCAAGCCGAGTTTTCAGGCGATCGCCGTAGAACCTGCAAACAGTCCGGTACTAGCAGGAGGAAATCCGGGCGTGCATAAAATTCAGGGAATTGGTGCCGGGTTCATTCCCGAAGTCTTGCGAACCGATCTGATTGATGAAATCATCGCGATTGCGGATGAAGAGGCGATCGCCTACAGTCGTCGCCTTGCCAGAGATGAGGGTATATTATCAGGTATCTCATCGGGAGCGGCACTTGCTGCGGCTATTCGCGTTGGTCAGCGTCCAGAAAATGACGGCAAGCTAATTGTGATAATACAGCCGAGCTTTGGCGAACGCTATCTGAGTACGGCGTTGTTTGAAGATCCGAGAATTGTGAAAGCTTCAGCAATTAAATGAGGGAAGCGAGAGTGGATCTCAAGTTGCTGCTTGGTTGCTGCACGTATCGAATAGTTCTCCACATCTTTTGCTGGCAAGTGTATTTTCAATAGTTTAAGGCCTCTCAGGAATTCATCATGAGACCTAGAAATAGAATTATGGCGCGATGTGAATTTTACATCTCGTACTTCTTTTGTCGACAAATTAAATGGCAAAGATGACCCTCGAACAGCTACGGATTTTTCTAGCTGTAGTAGAACATTTGCACTTTACTCGCGCGGCAGAATCCCTCTACATTACCCAGCCTGCTGTTAGTGCTGCAGTCCAGAGCCTGGAAGAACAATATCGAGTCAAATTATTCCATCGTATCGGTCGCCATATTGAGATTACTGAGGCAGGGATACTCCTACAAGCAGAGGCTCAAAAAATTCTCGATCAAGTCGCTCTAACTGAGAGGGGACTAAGAGAATTAAACGATCTGCAACGGGGAGAATTGAAATTAGGCTCTAGTCTTACCATTGGCAATTATTGGTTGCCCGATAAGCTGAGCCAATTCCAACGTCAGTATCCTAATATTTCAGTTAACTGCACGCTTGCCAACACAGAAGAAATTTGTACGGGAGCGGCAACGGGTTTGTTCGATCTTGGGTTGGTAGAAGGAGAGGTAAAACCATCATTGCGTCAGAACCTGGAAGAAGAAGTTATCGGTAGCGATCGCTTGCTGATCGTGGTCGGTCAATCTCACGCGTGGTTTGAACGCTCTGAAGTATGCCTGAGCGAACTAAGCTCGATCCCTTGGGTAATGCGCGAACCAGGATCGGGGACGCAACAAAGATTTGAGGAAGCTTTATACAATTGGGGCATCGATCCCCATCAGTTAAACGTAATTTTAGTGCTAAACAGCGGCGAAATGGTGAAGGCTGTGCTTGAGGGTGGTATAGGGGCGACAGCAATTTCCGATCTGATGGTCAAAAAAGAATTACAGCTTGGTTCTCTGCGAGCAGTTCCGATCGTCGATAACCGAGATGGTTCTAATGTGAATGCGGAAATCGTCCGTCCTTTTCTAAAGTTGAAGCACCGTCAGCGGTTTCAGACCCGAGTGTCTAAAGCCTTTGAACGCATGTTGATTCCCTAACATATTGCGATTTTATAGAAATAATTGCGATCGATAGTAGACATTTGCGCTCTGTCTATATTAAACTGGCAACATCAAAGTACAGTAACCCCATCGGAATAGTGTATTTAATAATGAAGGTAATTCCCCAAAACAGCGACGAGAATACGCTTTTAGAACAACCATTTAGCGTGCGGGCTATTTCTGCGCGGGCGCTCCAAACTCTAGTAGATAAGCTAAAGGCTGGCTTTACGCTCAAACAAGCCAGGGGAGGCTGCATGCTTGTAGTGGGGTATTTGCTATCGCCTCTCTGCTGGTGGAACGACCTATTTTTTAATCTTCCCGTTGCCTATGGTTTTGGGGTTATCTGTAGTTGGGTTTCCGCAGACTTACTGATTCCTGGCTCAATTGCCGGATACTGGCTTTCCAATATCGCAGGTATCCTCTTAATGCAAGCAGGAGCAGTTGATGTTATGCAAAAACAAGCAAAAGAGCGCGATCGCAAGAAAGAAATACTAAGCGGTCTATTTACCTCAACTGCTTTCACTGTCGTAGTTCTGGTTTTGATCCAGCTCAATATCCTTGATACTCCCAATCTATTGAACGGCGGGTGATATCGTGGACTATATATTATTGACTGCACTTAGCTTTGCTGTCGGCATTATTGTTGGTTTGACGGGGATTGGCGGTGCTTCCTTAATCACGCCGATGCTAATTTTGATATTTCAGGTTCCACCCGCGATCGCCGTTAGTTCTGATGTGGTGGCAGCCACGTTAATGAAGATAATTGGAGGCTACAAGCACTGGCAGCAACAAACTCTCGATTTGCAGGTTGTCAAATGGCTGGCGTTGGGCAGCGTACCCGGTTCCTTGCTAGGAGTCGCAATCCTACATCTACTCAGACACTTGGGGATTAATCTGGATGATATTCTACTGCATTTGCTAGGAATAGCGATTTTACTGGTTACCTTATTAGCACTAGCCCAATTACTGCTTTCAATATTTGCTCCTAAATTGAAGCTCCCCGAATCGCCAAAATTTGATTTAAATACTAGTCTGGGTCGAGTCTCGACCGTAACTGTAGCAGCGATTTTAGGTTGCGTGGTAGGTCTAACCAGCGTATCTTCGGGTTCGATGTTCGCGCTCGTGCTAATTACTTTTTTCCGCCTTGACGCGCGCAAACTAGTGGGAACGGATATCGCTCAAGCCGCAATTCTCTTGTTTTTTACCTCACTGGGGCATCTCAGCCTCGGCACGGTGGATTGGAGTTTAGTCTTACCGATTTGGCTGGGAACGGTACCGGGGGTATTAATAGGCACAAAGCTCTGTAAAATCACGCCTCAAAGAGCCTTGCGCTTGATTGTCTATTCCATTTTGATGATGGTGAGTTGGAAGTTAGTCTATCAAGCGTGAGCTAAGTACTTACTTGAGTTCGGGAAATTTAGCACATCACCGGACCTATTTCAAGCTCATCTCTGCTGTACAAATGCGTATAGGGAAATTACTCCATGCTACACGATGCAAGAGGACTGGAAGTTACGACTGATTCACCAGAAGTTATTGCTGCACTGGATCGCTTCACAGATCTATCGCTTAGTTATGGTAAAGATGCAGAAGCTGTCATTCTTCAAGGTATTGCTACCGAGCCAACTAGCACGCTAATGAACGCTCACGCAGCCGCTTATTATCTATCGCAAGAAACGACTGCGAACTGGATGCAAGCCTTGCCATACCTGGAAGCGGCCAAACAAAATTCGACGTGGGCGAACGAGCGCGAACGACTTTATCTATCAGCGGTTGAGTCATGGGCAAACGGGGAGGTAGAGAATGCGATCGCTTGTTATGAGGCGATCGCAGATAAATTCCCCCGCGATCTTTTGGCCGTGCAACGAGGACAATATCACTACTTTTATGTTGGTAATAGCGAAGGACTATTAGGAATTGCCGAGAAATCCCTACTGCATACTCTTGACAGTCGGTATATCCTTGGCATGCTGGCTTTTGGTCTAGAACAATGCGATCGCCTGAAAGAGGCGGAGGAGATGGGATATATTGCAACTACAGGAAACCGTTACGATCCCTGGGCTCAACATGCTGTAGCTCATGTCATGGAAACTCAGCAAAGAGTCGATGAAGGTATTGCCTGGATGGAGAGCTTTGCCGATACCTGGGAAAATTGTAATTCGCTTTTGTATACTCACAACTGGTGGCATGTTGCCCTGTATTATCTTGCGCAAAAGGATATCTCTAAAGTACTGTCTCTCTACGACGATCGAATCTGGGGACGGGCGGATAAAAACTCGGCAAAAGATCAAGTTGGTGCGATCTCATTGCTCCTACGCTTGGAATTGCAGGGGATAGATACGGGCGATCGCTGGCAACAGCTAGTAAGTTACCTGATAGCTCGGATACACGAACATGCCTTACCTTTCCAGGATTTGCATTACGTTTATGCCCTCACCCGTGCTGGCTGTGACGAACTGGCAGTGGAAATGTTGCGGAGCATGCAGGCACATGTCCGTCAAGTCAATCCCTGTGGGCGCAAACAATGGGATGAAATTGCTATGCCCGCTGCTGAGGCTTTAATTGCTTATGCTAGGGGAGAATGGACGACTACCATCGATAAATTTAGACCAATCCTGCCATACTTTCATCTGATTGGTGGCAGTCACACTCAACGCGAACTATTCGAGCAAGTGTATCGGGATGCTTTAGCGCATCAAGATAGGCAGAACAGGTTGTATGTCATGCGCCCTTGCCACGGCAGGAGTTTATATAGGGCAGGGTAGACTTCTGTCTTTAGGGATCAATAATCCTTTTAACTCGCCTTTGCGCGATCGCCATACCCATGTGATAGATGCCCTCTATTGTCTTTATGCTGTCGATTGCCTGTGATTGCTATAGGACCGAGGCGATTGTAGCGACGTGCAAGTTTGCGTATCCAATCCGTAGAAACTTCCATTGTTTCAGCAACTTGCTCGGCAGTCATTGGTATATCCGATCTGCTTAGCATGTGAATGATGTGCCAGTAATTCTTCTTTTTAGAGTCCTGACAGTCTTGATAGCGCTGCTTTAGTTGTGAGCTATCGAGATGAGGAGCGATCTGTATGCGGGGGCGGGACATAGGATTTATCTCGGCAAAGTTTATTGAAATCTATTGGAAAGTTTTGGTAACTCTTCTGTTACGGAGTTCTGGAACTAAACTCGCTCTGATTTCATTAATGCATAGTTGCTGCTCTTTGACGATGCGCGTTAGTTCGGCAATCTGCTGCTCTTGTAGCAAATCCATTTTTTCATGAAGCCATTCGATATCTTGTCCAGACTTGAGATTCACCTGATGATCGTATTCGGCATCCTTGCGATCGACATCCGATTGACGATTCTGGCTCATTAAAACAATTGGTGCGGTATATGCCGAGGCGAATGAAAATACCAGATTTAACAAGATGAAGGGAGATTCGTCCCAATGGGGAAATCCAGGTAATAAGTTCATTCCGATCCATATCGACAGAATCGAAGATTGAACGATGAGGAATGACCAGGAGCCTACTTTTGCAGCTAGCAGGTCAGCAAGTCTCTGACCTAAAGTCATCTTGCCAACCTCAAATTTTTTATATCCCGATGCGCGTTTTCTGGGGTGCATTGGGACATCATGCCCGTGTGCAATAAAATCTGTAATCGTTCTAATTGAGAACATTTTTCTCTCCTCTGTCAATAAACGTTTTTTCGGTTCACATGGCTAATCTCGATAAATTTAATCTAGGAGACTTCTCCGATAAAAGCAAATATTCTTGTTTCTTAATACGATAAATTGAAGTTATTAATACTAATTCCCTGGCGTAAATGATAGCTATAGAAAGAATGACAGAGACACATTCTCACTTCTTTAAGACCATTTTTAGACTATTGATAAATTAAAGTTATCGTTAAACGAACAAATAATATTTGTATCTATTGATGGCATGACTTAAGGTGAGAACAAATCGACTTTGACGGATCATAAGGAAAGTTATGAAATTATTCAAATTTGCTTTAATTGCTTTAGTTCTCTTAGTTAACTTGATAATTACTAAACCTGCCTTGGCAAATAAGGATTTCACCAAAGGGTCTGACTATGCTGAGGTGACTCAAGCTATCGATCAGATTCTGCAAGTGAAGGATGCACCCGATCGAGCAGGATATTCTCCTGAGCAATTCCAACAACGATTGGCAGAATTGCAGTCTCAGAAGACGATTATGGAAACAGCTAAGAAGCGGGCGCAGTGCCACAACGAATTAACAGGAACGTTGGCGGTTTACGCTAATCTGCCGAAAAAATCTCCTACACAGCTGTACTTCCTGGGTGCTGGTCAGGAAACTGATGATGACTGGGATTGTGATGGTATGTTTCTACCTGCGGGCACAACTGTTGTTCTCAGTCCTAATGCTGAAGCCCAAAAGTTAGACGAAGCGATCGCGGTCAAATTTGTGGATGGAACTCAGTCTACTGCTAGAATCAATCCTGCAACAAATGCGATTGAATTAAACGTTGCACCAGCCCATGTGTTCAAAGTAGGTGACCCCAATTGGTCGATCCCCACCTTAACCCAAGCAGATATCGATGCTACAACTCCTAGCCAGGAGATCCTGGACTAATCTGTAGCGCCATGTAATCGGAGGAATGGGTCATGTTGGAACAAGCTGTTGGTTATCTAGGGAATGGATTTTCTTTAAATATCGTGATGATGTTGTTCGCGCTGATTATTCTAGAAACAGTGCTGTCTGCTGACAATGCGGTCGCTTTGGCTGCCCTGGTTCAGAATATGGAAGACCCAGCGCAACAGCGTCGGGCTTTGAATTGGGGTCTCGTTTGTGCTTTCGTTCTGCGGGCAGTGTTGCTCTTGACAACAACCTGGGTTATTCAATTTTGGCAGTTCGAGCTAGCCGGTGCTCTGTACTTGCTCTGGTTAGCGATAAGGTACTTCTGGGAACGCCTTGCAGCCAACCAACCTGACTCCAAGAACTGGCAAAATGAGAGACAGCCCCCCGATTCGTTATGGCAGATCATTCCATTAATCGCTCTAACAGACCTTGCCTTCTCCCTGGATAGTATCACCACAGCCGTCGCACTTTCCAATAACCTGTGGCTCATTTTAGCAGGTGGGATCGTTGGTATAATCGCACTACGGTTTCTGGCGGGTTTGTTTGTGCAGTGGCTAGCGAGGTTCACTTACCTGCAAGACGCTGCGTACCTAACTGTGATGGCAGTTGGATTGCGCCTGCTGGGTAAAGCACTAATGCCGCCAGATTATTTAATGCCAGAGTGGATGATGATGGCAATGATTACAGTGCTGTTTAGCTGGGGCTTTTCCAAGCGGATTACACCAGAAATACAATCAGATATGGCAGTCACTAGAGAAATATACCGTAACTGAAATCAATGGATTGTCATGTATCCTGCCTGTAAAGCTGCATCGTACATCGTCGCGATCGCATCATAATCGTAAGCGTCTACAACTGTATAGCTGCGTATGCAAGCCTCCTGCATGGCGGCTTGCAGTTCTGTATCTGGGTCGAGTAATGCCTGTCTCAGCAGTTCGAGCAAATCCGCACCGAGCCGCCGCGAGGCAACTACAGGTGGCATGGGGGAAGGGCCAATAGATGTAATTACGCGCAAATACTCATTCAATTCCGGGCGATCGCGCAGTGCCTGTTCTAAGACCGTGCTGTCGATCGCCGCACAATCAACCAATCCATTCGCAACGGCTTGGATAGAAGCTTGATGCGAACCTGACTGGCTAACCGTCTGAAAAAATCCTTTGGTATATTCCTGTTGAATCAAGCGATCGCGCAGTAAGTTATAGCCGCTATGGGAGCCGCGATCGTTGTAACAAAATTTTCTGCCAAGCAGATCGTCAAAGTTTTGCAGATTACTGGCCGCATTCACAATGATGTCTGCAAAGTAAATTGGACGATTTTGATAGCGACCGCCTGCCATCACTGGTGCTACTAACACCTCTAGTTGCGCAGCCACAATTCTCTGGTACCGTGCAAATGGTAACCCGCAGATAAAAGCGATATCCAAGCGATCGCTCCGCAGAGCGGGATCGTCGAGCGGATCGAATTGACTCTGTACGATCTCTGTCTCTACCTGTATTTTGCGAGATAAATAAGCTCCCACGGCTTTGTAATACCAAAACAGATTGGGAGCTAGATAAGAAACTATCCTCAATTGAACGGGTTTCGTCACTAATAAACAATTAGCTAAACATTATACTTCCCTAGTCGCTCGATCCTTCCCAGGATGGTGCAAAGGCTGACAGAGCTAACGGACAAGTGCGCCAGTGACTCCTAACTGGAACTCCAAGTCGATGACAATGACCACCACTCCGCCCTTGAAACTTGTAAAACTGGCAGCAACCACATACGCTCGATCTCTGCTGAGGTTGTCGAACTATTTGTTGTTCAGAGTCAAGTGTAAGTGGTGTCATTTTTCAAGAAAGTCTCCATAGTCAAATTCTGTTATGAGGAAAGAACCCCCGTTTAGGTTCTGGTAATCTCTTAATCAAGGAGAGGGTCTGGGCACGAGGGTTTCATATACTTCTACGTAACAAAGTTAACGAGATATAAAAGATTATCCTATAACTTCAAGGAATTGGAAGTATAAAGTATGACATCGAGATCGAGAAATTGTAGATGAATTTATTGAATTTGAAATAGTAATTCCTGGGCGATCGCCGCAGCTTGTTGTCGAATCTCTGGTACGGCAGTTGTCTCCCATAAATATCCTTTCTGGGGAGAGCCAAGTGTAAATAAAAACTGAGAAGCTTTGCCTTCAGTATCGATAAGCGCACCATTGGCAGCAATATCCAATCCCAGTACTAGAGGATCGGGACGAACCAAACCAGATAACAGCAAGTTGACGATTAAAGGATCTTGAAATTTCCGATAATCGCATTCTGGGCCAGGGCAAACACGTAAAAAATTGAGTGCTTGTTCAGCAAGAGTTTCAGACTGCATAAGCAAGAATGCTTAATGGCTGAACTGCCCGACCTCCAAGGATAGAAAATCTTCATGTGTTTGCCCTGGCTGCGTACCTTATAAAACCGCAGGAACGCGCTAGGAGTGAGATAATAGTCTTATTCTGTATTTGTTAGAGAACTGCTACAGGGGCAGAGATAGAGCGCGCACCATTGAGGGCAGCCACCTCAACATCGGGTAAGTCTTTAAACAAGACAGTGCTGAGATAGCGTTCGCCAAAGCTAGGTTGGATCGCTACAATCAGTTTCCCCGCATTTTCTGGGCGTTTGCCCACCTCCACTGCTGCGGCGAGTGCTGCACCAGAGGAAATGCCAGACAGCAACCCTTCTTCCCGTGCCAGACGGCGGGCAAAATCAACGGCAGTCTCGCTACTGATTTGAATCACTTCATCGACCAGCTCTAGCTTCAGGACTTCGGGGATAAAGCCTGCACCAATCCCCTGAATCTTATGCGGCCCCGGCGTGCCGCCGGAGAGAACATGGCTCTCAACCGGTTCGACAGCGATCGCCTTAAATTCTGGCTTCCTCTGTTTGATTACCTCTGCTATGCCAGTGATGGTGCCTCCGGTGCCCACACCAGCAATTAAGATATCAATCCTGCCATCGGTATCTTCCCACAACTCTTCTGCCGTCGTCTCGCGATGGATCTTGGGGTTGGCAGGATTTACGAATTGTTGTGGCATGAAAGCATCTGGAAGTAAGGTAACGATTTCTTCTGCCCGACGAATAGCTCCTTTCATCCCCTCACTGCCTGGTGTTAGCTCCAACTGTGCGCCGTAAGCTTTGAGCATCGCCCGCCGCTCCAGACTCATTGTTTCTGGCATGGTCAAGATTAAGTGATAGCCCTTAGCCGCTGCTACCATCGCCAGGGCAATACCTGTATTGCCAGAGGTCGGTTCCACCAGAATCGTTTTCCCTGGCTCGATCAGTCCTGCCTCTTCCGCTGCCCGAACCATACTGACACCGATGCGGTCTTTCACCGAAGCTGCTGGGTTTGCCCCTTCCAACTTCAGGACGATCTCAGCCCTACAGCCTTCAGCCTGTGGGATGCGATTTAACCGCACTAGAGGTGTTTTTCCAATCAACTCTGTCACATCGTTGGCGACTCGCATAGCTTTTCTCCTTACCCAATAGGTACTCCCCGACAGCCCGGAGGCGGTCGGCAATTTTCCCGACTGCCTCCGGGCTGTCGGCAATTATTTTTATCTCGACTTTAAAGCTTAAGCCTCAATATACTACGATAAATCAGTCGGATATTGTGTATTTAATGCATCTTAATGTATTTGGAGGCTATCTTTAAAAAAGCGGGTAGAGCCAGTGCGAAGTGATGGGAAGCACCCTCACCCCTAGACTGATAGCAACCATTAAAATAGGGAGCATTTATTTTTTTTGGCAGCAGTAGTAAAGTATCGAACTGCTTTAACCTGGAGCAACGCTGAGAGACCAAACCAATGTCTCATTCCTGCTGGTACTTTAATATATTCCTGGGCTTGTACTATCAATTCCATCAGAAACCCATCAGGATGCGAAAAACCAAAAATACACTCTCCCGCCAAGAGATAAAGCACTTCATCGTCGCTATGGTAACGCGGACGGCTACCCTGAGCGAGTAGCTGGTACAGATGTGGTGAAGAAGGGTTGACTACCATGAGCTCGCACCAGGTGCAACCATTGACGTGCTGGCGAGTGGCGAACTTGGGACTGAGTGCCTGCAAAATTTCCTGCTTCTGGGCCAGGTTGAGAATATCTTGAGAGAAAAGATGTTGCAGTGACTTACCCATTTCTGGATTGGCCAGGTATTTCTGCAATGGCAGTTGTTCGATCTGAACGTTCAACTCGCTGAGTTTGCGGGCGATCGCATTCATCTCCGTATAAATCTCTCCGCCTTCAAGTTGCAAAACAGCCATAATAATCCTGTTAATGGGCTAACCTTAAGATTCATTTCTGCAAACACCGCCGAACCTAACCAACCCCTCACCCGCCAACCAATCCGACGAGTCTCTAACACTTTTGCTCCTGCTATCACCCTACATACGACGTTCGTATCCCATACAGCAAGCGTGCTAAACAATGAAGCTAAAAAGCGAACAAATCAGAAAATGCATTGAGTCTATTGGTATTGACAAATCTACAGTAATTACTGCGATTCATCGTAGATTACTCTTCCAAGCATATCACATCTGTGTTAATATCGATCACGAAATTACTAAATCCCGCTAGGAAAATCGCAGTATATTCAGTCAAACAATTATTGCCATCAAACTAACAAACACGTGGAATTGTCTTCTAGAGTCGAATACGCTCTCTTAGCCCTGCTAGAACTGTCAAATCGTTACCCAGAAGGTAAACCCCTTAAGGTCAGCGAGATTGCAGTTGCTCAATCCATTCCCGAACGCTCCGTCGACCAAATCTTAATGGTGTTGCGGCGAGGTGGATTGGTATGGAGTCAACGCGGGGTCAAAGGTGGATATATATTGGCTAAAGCACCCGAGCAGATCGCTTTACTAGAGATCGTGACGCTGCTGGAGGGAGATCCCGATCGCCAGCTAGGGGAAATGACGGCCAGCGGCACAGTCGAAAAAACAGTCGTAATTGCTACCTGGAACCAACTATCTCTCGCATGTCGGGCCTTTTTAGGCAGCTATACTTTGCAGGATTTGTGCCGACAGCGAAGCACTTATCAACAAGTCAATCAAACATATTATATTTAGCTCTCTAATTTTTGCCCCGATCTAAGCAATATCAAATCTACTTGCATGACCGAAAAATTTGTAACTTTAAAAACAACGTTTGCAAAACGTGGATTTCCCAATATCCATTTATAACAGCAAAATTTATAATTCTCAACTATTAGATAAATTCAATGTATTACTTGCATAGATTGAAACATTTTCTCCAATCTAACGCATCTCAAATCTATCAACACTGCCGAGAAGTTGTAACTTTAAAAATAACGTTTGATAAACGTGGATTTCCAGAATCGTTGATACTTATGCTTGTAAAACGCCAGTTTTGAGTTAGGTTGCTATTAACTAAATTGCGATAAATTGCAGGGTTAATGTTTGTTTCTTGTTTGTTTATTTTTCCAATTAACTTTTGTGAAGTATGCCATCAACCAAGTTCGATTTAGTTGTACAATCAAATTCAGAGGAGCAAATTTAAGAGAGTTCTAATAGGCGTAGAAACTGTTAGATTGCATATATCAATATGCTCGTCATTACTCAGATGCAAGATGAAATATGGCTTTTAGCTTTTTTTAGAGTTTATTCTTAATTATCAAGGTATTAGCTGGCTTAGCTTTTGCATTCATACGCACCGCAAATGATAGAACCCAGACACTGTAGGTAGTGGTGCGAAATGTTGGATAGAAGCTGAGATCTCGGTTTTTTTGAAACTTTGGAGCAGTCTTATGGTCACAAGAGTCACAACGAATGAAAGTCGCCAGTTGCAAAGCAGTAGGGATACAGAAGTTGCTGAAACCCCTCGTCTTCCGCAAAGCATAACTACAAAAGCTGCTCGCAATCTCGCGATTACGAATAATACAGTCCCTCAGGTGGCAGGAGTTACACCCCGCTGGTTATTGCATTTCCTGCCTTGGGTGCAAGTGCAATCGGGGACTTACCGCGTCAACCGTACTAAAATCGTTCTGAAACAGAATCCCAAGATTCATGTTGCTAACAACAATGGATTCTCTACCATCGCCCCAGAGGATCTGCGAGTAATTCCGATGCTATCAACGCTGGCGGAGGCTGAAACTCTCCCAATCGCGAACAGCTTCCAACCCGAGCATTTTGCGATCGGCGCAACCCCAATCGTTGAAGGGCAAACCAGCGACAAGTTCTATATTGTCATTCAGGGTAAATTAGAAGTTTTGGGGCGCGGCTCGCAGGGCGAAAACTTGCGAGGCTCCGTGCTAGGTGCCGGGGACTACTTTGGTGAAGCTAACCTGTTTCGAGATGTACCCAGCGATGTTACTATTCGCGCCCTGACCGATTCCGACGTACTCGCCATTTCCAGAAGTAGCTTCGAGCAGGTCATCAGTCAATTCCCAGAGTTGGGAGATCGCCTGCAACAGTCGATTGAAGAACGGTCGCAGTTGAAATCTTTTCTCAACCTTTACGGGGAGGAGAAAGTAGCGCTTACTGCGGATTACAAAGGAGAAACAGAGGTTCCTGCCTCCTATATCGACTACGAAGGCGACCCGCGCGAGTACGAACTGAGCCTCGTGCAAAGCATTCTGCGCGTTCATACCCGCATCAGCGACGTTTACAACGAACCGATCGATCAGTTGCGCGAGCAGTTGCGCCTGACGGTTGAAGGCATAAAAGAGCAGCAAGAGTGGGAAATTATTAACAATCCAGACTTCGGGTTGCTCAATGCTGTCTCGCCTTTAATGCGCGTCCAGCCTCGCTATGGTCCACCAACCCCTGACGATCTTGATGACCTGCTATCCCGCGTTTGGAAAAAACCTGCTTTCTTCCTGGCTCACCCCAGGGCGATCGCGGCGTTTGGACGGGAATGCACTCGTCGCGGCGTTCCACCTGCAACGGTGAATCTGTTTGGTTCTCCTTTCATCACCTGGCGCGGCGTTCCGCTAGTGCCCTGCGACAAACTGGAAGTTCAGAGCCGCAATGGTCATTTCCAAGGTCCCGGTAAAACGAATATCTTACTCGTGCGCGTAGGTGAAGCAGATCAAGGAGTCGTCGGCCTGCACAAGATCGGTATTCCTGGCGAGCAACTGCCAGGACTGTCAGTGCGCTTAATGGGCATCAGCAATGAGGCCATAGCTTCTTACTTGCTGACACTGTATTTCTCCTGCGCTGTCTTAACCGACGACGCTCTAGCTGTCCTGGAAAACGTTGAGGTGGGATACTACCATGATTATGCATACGCGGGATCTTAACGGTCACAACAATTCTCAACCTCCTCAAGTCGGTCAGTTGCCTGATTCTTTCTCGATCGGCAATGCTTTTGACCCAAGCACCATCGAGGCTATGGCGAACGAGCTTTACGGGGTCGTACCAGGTCGGAGTAGCGCGGCGAACCAAGCGAACCAGGCTCAGTCGATCGTTGAAGTTCCGATTCCAATACCCCAACCAACAATTCCTGGGACTTCCTCGATACCGCAACCAGAAGCTGGGAGAGAAATCCCTACTCCTAACGTACCTGGAGTGCCAAAGGGAGAATCGACCGCCGAGAGCAATTCTCTAACCGCGATCGCCGAGCAGTTGTACGCTCAGATGTCTTCTGCTAGCCTCGATCCAGCCATGCAACAGGCATTCGCCGGACTAGACTCCGCCACCTTTTTCCCTGACGCGGTTTCCCAGTTCCCAGGTACTCCTGCCTCCAGTGCAACTCTCAGCGTAGAAGCCTTGAACGCAATGGTGCAACAGTTATCTACCCAGCTCTCTCCAATTTTCCTCAAGGAGAGTCCGGTCCAGCCAACTCCCACTTTCCCATCGAGCCCGGCTGAGTTACCAAAAGCTGCGACAGACATCGCTGCGGTAGAAACTCCTTCCCAAAAGAGTGAAACCAGGGGTGAAGCGGCTCAACCCTCCTTCTATTTTCTCTCTCCCCCAGCGGTGGAAACCGTGGGGTTAGAGTTGGGCGAACCGTTTGATGTCGAAGTCATCCGCCAT
The DNA here is from genome assembly GCA_943367755.1 of Rhizobium sp. Q54. Classification (GTDB taxonomy): domain Bacteria; phylum Cyanobacteriota; class Cyanobacteriia; order Pseudanabaenales; family Pseudanabaenaceae; genus PCC-6802. Next base: position 58,423 of record CALRKB020000004.1, read on the forward strand.
GACTTTCCCATCCTGCACCAAAAGGTGAACGGGAAGCCCCTGATCTGGCTGGACAACGCCGCCACCACGCAAAAGCCGCAAAGCGTCATTGACACCCTTTCGCGCTTCTACGAGCGCGACAACTCCAACATTCATCGGGGAGCGCACACCCTGGCAGCACGGGCAACTGATGCCTATGAAGCAGCGCGGGAAACGGTGCAGCGGTTTTTAGGGGCGGGTTCGGCTTCGGAGATTATCTTCGCTCGCGGGACGACAGAAGCGATCAACCTGGTTGCCCAAACCTACGGGCGCAAGTACATCCGCTCTGGAGACGAAATCGTCCTCTCGACCCTGGAGCACCACGCCAACATCGTGCCCTGGCAAATGTTGGCGCAGGAGACGGGAGCGATCTTAAAAGTCATTCCTGTCGGCGAATCCGGCGAACTTTTGCTGGAAGAATATGCAGGCCTGCTGGGGCCGCGCACTCGCATTGTTGCCGTGACGCACGTTTCCAACGCCCTCGGTACTATTCTGCCAGTGCGGGAAATCACGGAAATGGCGCACCGTCACGGTGCTCGCGTCCTGATCGATGGCGCTCAAGGCGTTCCCCACCTCCCGGTGAACGTCCAAGCCCTAGACTGCGATTTCTATACCTTCTCCGGACACAAGTTGTTTGCACCGACAGGCATTGGCGTTCTCTATGGGAAAAGGGAAGTCTTAGAGGATATGCCCCCCTGGCAAGGTGGCGGCAGCATGATCCGCAGCGTGACGTTCGAGCATACCACTTACGAAGAGCCGCCTGCCAAATTTGAAGCGGGAACGCCCAGCATTGCCGATGCGGTGGGGTTGGGTGCGGCGATCGATTACCTCAATCGCATTGGCTTGCCAAACATCGAGCAATACGAACGGAAACTCACCTGTTATGCGATAGAACGCCTCGCCCAAATTCCCGGATTGCGCCTAATTGGGACGACATCCCATAAAGTTGGCGTGCTGTCCTTTATCTTGGACGATCTCCCCCCGGAAGAAGTGGGCAAACGCCTCGACCAAGAAGGCATTGCCGTGCGTGCAGGCCATCACTGCGCCCAACCAACGATGCAGCGCTATGGCCTTACAGGTACGGTTCGGCCTTCCTTAACGTTTTACAACACCTGCTCGGAAATTGACACCCTGGTAGAAGTCCTGCGGAGTATGCGCTTCCGTTAAAAAAGACAAGAGGAATAGGAACCGGGGAGTGGGGACTAGGAAATCCCTACTCCCCATTCTTTCATCTCGTCGAAAAGTGCTATATAGTAGTAAGTACAGTAACTCGACCGAGTTACTGTAGATACTAGGAGGGCGTTCATGAACAAAGCTCAACCCACGACCGAGGTAGCCCAAAACGGCCTGACAACGAAGTATGCTGAATGCTCCTCCTCACGAGAAGCCAGATTTCGCCCAGTGGGAGCACTCCGGCCGTGGTTGCCTAACCCGCTCCGTGTCTTAATTGTCGACTGGCAAGCGATCTACGAGCGCGATCCATCTGCCCGCAACTGGCTGGAGGTGATGTTCTGCTATCCGGGATTGCAGGCACTGTTTTGCCATCGCATCGCCCATTGGTTGCATAACCTCGGCATCCCTTTTCTGCCTCGTTTCCTGTCTCACTTGAGTCGGTTGTTCACGGGAATTGAGATTCACCCAGCGGCCAGGATTGGCAATGGAGTGTTCATCGATCACGGGATGGGAGTTGTCATCGGCGAGACAGCGGTGGTCGGCGACCATGTACTCATCTATCAGGGGGTAACCCTAGGAGGGACGGGAAAAGAAACAGGCAAGCGCCATCCAACCCTCGGCAACCATATCATGGTGGGGGCGGGGGCGAAACTATTGGGCAATATTCAGATCGGCGACCACGTCCGTATTGGAGCTGGTTCGGTAGTGTTACGCGATGTTCCCAGTCACAGTACGGTGGTGGGAGTACCGGGGCGGGTAACCCACAATTCGGGAGAACCAGAAAAGTCTTTAGAAAATGGTAGCTTACCCGATCCAGAAGCATCCGTAATTCGTAACTTGTTCGAGCGGATCAAGAATTTGGAACTACAAGTTGAGGATTTACAGGCTCAATTGCCTCGCCCCTCGGTGTTGGCAAGCCAAAAACAACCTTCAAGTGCTTTAAAAGATAGCGATCTGGAGATCGAAGAGTTTCTTCATGGAGCTGGAATTTAGGGAATTCAACAGAGGAGGTTCATGATGCTGCAAATATGGAACGCACTGCCTGCTAAAGCTAAGAAGCGCATTCTTTGCAGTTACTCCAATACGACGGAAAAGGCCCAAATTATTAGGGTTTCCAATGTTTCTAACTGGTACGAGCGGGTTGTTTTCCCAGATGAGGGGTTCCTATTTGAAACTTCGTCAGAGGCTTGGCTTGAAATTCATTCTGCCGTAACGCCGACTGCGATCTTGATAGATAAAATTCCCTGTTCTCAGTTAGCTATAGGCTTGGCACCCAATTAGGCTAAGTGCATTCAGCCAGGGGTATCCTCAATTAATGGCAGAGAAAGAAATCTATGACAGAATTTAACTGGATAAATGGTTTGCTTGGCGGTCTGCTCGTTGGCACCAGTGCGACTATCTTGCTGGCCTTTAATGGACGGATTGCCGGAATCTGCAACCTGGTTAACAGTGCTATCAATTTTGCACCTAGAGAAGGCTGGCGCTGGCTTTTCTTAGGCGGTTTGCTGGGTGGGGGTGCGCTTTACGAATACATCCTCGCATCCCAGCCAACACCCGTATCTGCATTTGCCCCATGGGCAATGCTAGTTGGTGGTTTTCTGGTCGGCTTCGGCACGCGCATGAGTAATGGTTGTACTAGCGGCCATGGGGTATGTGGATTGGGACGTCTGTCACCTCGTTCGTTGGTAGCAGTCCTCACATTCTTGGCAACCGCGATCGCTACGGTCTTCATCGTACGTCACGTCCTATTGTTATCAGTCTGAGTCGTTGATTGGAAAAAATGAATTCGTCATTAGGGAGAGAAAAATGCCACAGAATCTGGCTGCTTTGATTGCGGGAATATTATTTGGTCTGGGCCTAGGAATTTCCCAGATGATCGACCGTCAAAGGGTTCTTGGTTTCCTAGATGTAACTGGCACTTGGGATCCGACGCTGCTGTTTGTCTTGGGAGGGGCAGTTGCCGTTACAGTAACTGCCTTTCGCTTTGTGTTGCGTCTCCCGCGTCCGCTCTCCGATACCAAGTTCCACCTCCCTACGCAAAAAGATATCGATAAGCCGCTAGTTATAGGAGCAGCTATCTTTGGCGTGGGTTGGGGAATCGCTGGGTACTGTCCTGGTCCAAGTCTCACAGCACTAGTGCTAGGGATCTGGAACCCGGTCTTATTCGTGGCGGCAACGATCGCCGGATCGATGACTTATAAGTCGATCTCCAAATGGTACGCAACCCGAGCTGAGCGCGTCCTAAGGAGAAAATTAAAACATTGAGAAGGATGGATAAAGTTGCGATCGAGGACTAACAGCGTAGATCGCCTTCAACCAAATTATTGAATTCGCGATAGTAATTCCTGGGCGATCTCCGCAGCTTGTTGTCGAATCTCCGGTACGGCAGTTGTCTCCCATAAATATCCTTTCTGGGGAGAACCAAGTGTAAATAAAAACTGAGAAACTTTTCCTTCAGTATCGATAAGCGCACCATTGGCAGCAACATCCAATCCCAGTACTAGAGGATCGGGACGAACCAAACCCGATAACAGCAAGTTGACGATTAAAGGGTCTTGAAATTTTCGATAATCGCATTCTGGGCCAGTGCAGTTGATTACTTTGCCAACTCGTATCGTTATAGGTTCAGGACTGTGTCGCTTGCGAACGCAAACATCCACTCCCTCTCGATCCTCGGAGTAAGCCAGCACTCGACCTGCATAAACGCTCAGTTGACCGCAATCCCTCATGCTGGCGATCGCATCCGCCATATTTGGCGCTACGCGGTGTCGATGTACCTCCCAATACGGTCGAATATGGCGGAGGAATCTTTGCTTTTCCTCTAATGGGAGGGTTTTCCAAATAGTTTGCGTCAGAGGACGTAGCGCATCGATTACTGCTCGCCAATCATATCCCTGGCTAATTGCTACTTGTACTACCTGGCGTACCTGGCGTACCAAAATGCGTATGTTGTTATGCTCTTGCGAGATATCCAGAAATACTGGATAAGGGGATGTGGCTCGATGACCTTGCGGCATTAATCCATGTCGAGAAATCGCGTAGATCTTACCCGCATGACCTGTTTGATGCAGAGCGATCGCCCGATCCAGCATGGTCAGTCCCGAACCGATTAGCAGTACGTCAGTGTCTGGAGCGATCGCATCTAACGCGCTATCCGCCCATGCATAACTAACGTATCGCTTACTGCGATAAAACGACGGATCGCGGACAGGCGGATCGCTGGGGGGAAAGTTCCCTAAAGCTAAAACTACCCGATCTGCTCGGATGGATTGCCCGCATTTCAATGTGACGATCGCTCCATCAGTTGCAGCTTGGATGGCGATCGCTTCATCCGTAATCCTCTGCAAACTCACAGCATAGTGAGCATTAGCTTCTGCTTCATTGAGAATTGACTGAATATAAGCGCCAAAGAGCTGGCGCGGTACAAATGTCTTTTCATCTAAGCTTTCTAAGCCTATCAATTGTGGAGATTGGGCTTGCAACCAATGCAGAAAACTATCAGGTCGATCTGGGAAAGCACTCATTTTGCCAGAGGGAACATTGAGTAGATGGTATGGAAATGGAGTACTGTAAGCTACTCCCTGCCCCAGTTGACTTCTCCGTTCGATCAGTAGGATATCGAGGGGAAATGTGGTCTTTTGCAGCAGATGAGTCGCCACCATCACCCCGCTGAATCCCCCACCAATAATAGCGATTGAAGCTGTAGAGTCTGTAGTTAGCATTAGTTAATGATCTTCAACTTTGTATCGTTAAGCTGCTGGAACTTCAAATGTAAAACATTGGCTCTGCATGACTATAGACATCTCTCTGCTGACATAAATCTTCTAATGTTATGCTTTGTAGAACATCTTGGGATGCTTTTATGACCTTTTGCCAAGCAGCCAGGACAACTGTTCTTTCTGTCGTGATTGATGTAGAAGTTTTGTCTTCTTTAGAATTATTGTTGCCCTCAATAGATATCATCACATCAAGCAAAGTAATTTGCTTGGGCGATCGAGCGAGTAGATAACCACCCTTAGATCCTCTTTGACTGCGAACGATACCAAAACGCCTTAATGTAGTCATGATTTGGTCGAGGTAACGATCTGGGATGCCCTGCCTATGAGCAATCTCTACTACTTTCATGGGTTTGCCCAAGGCATCATGTGTTGCCAGTTCGATCAACGCAACCAGAGCATAATCTACTTTAGAGGTTATTTCCACAGCACTTTTAAGTGGGTTTAGCTGGATTTTTACAGACTGACTTAAAACTGACTGAGAATATACTACACTATTCCGATAGATTTTTGGTAATATATATCAAATTCTGCGCCAGAGCCAAACTCGTTGAGTAGTTTTTGTATGGTTGTGCTCTTTTTACTCTAAATACCCCAAAGATATGGGGTATTAACTATTTTTGCAAGAATTCTATTTTTGGAGGTTGACCATGGCTTTTTCTCACAACATTTCACTCTATAGCTCAAACTTGTCTGTATTAGAGCATATGCATGATGAACAATTGGTAAAGATGCGTATCCAAATTTGGATTCCTAGGGAATATCATCAGGAGCCTATTCTTTCCAGACTGATGGTTGAGTTTGGGCTATTAGTCAATATCACAGGTGCAAAACTCGGCCCTGATACCGACGGTCATGGTTGGTTCGATTTGGAGTTGCATGGCAAACCATCCCAGCTTCAAAAAGGGCTGTCTTATTTGCGAGAGTTGGACTTAAAAATCTCGGGTAAACCCAACTCTGATGGCGATGGATGGCATTATTAGAATGCAACAGCTTTGATTTTAGATTTCATTTCAGATTTCATTTCAGATTTCATAATGCCAGAAAGGTTGTCGATCTGGTAACACAATTAACTGATGAGCCTGACGGGAAATAATTCCTTGTCTCTCAAGCTGATTGAGCGTGCGGGTTATTGTCACGCGGGTTGTTCCCAGCAAATCGGCAATTTCCTGATGAGTTAAACGCAGGTCGATTAGCTGTCCGGCTTCAATTTCACGCCCAAATCGACCGGCTAGCCAGTTAAGTAGCTGCATTAGAGATAATTCGGTTATCTTGCACCGCACAATCTTGAGAAATTTCTCACTGCGTTGCATATGTTCGATCATAATCTCAGTAGTTTGATGCCATTCTGAGCGAGGCAATACTTTGGCTTTAACATCGGTTAAGCACTCAATTTCATAGGGATTCATACTTGAGAGGACGCTACCGACAATATCGCCATTCCCCCATAATCCCAAACCAACAACGGTGCCATCTTCAAGCCATGTGAGCGTGCGAACCACACCCGATTCAATTTGCCAGAAAAAATCAGAATCATGGGGGAGTAACGAGCGACGTTCAAACTTGTAGTAGGTTGGCTCAGATACTGCAACGGGCAAAAGTGATGCGATCGCCATAATAATTCAGGTGATTTTTGATTGAAATTTGGATTGCGGAGCTAGGCAGAACGTAGTAAGTCAGAGTATTGCTGGTTTTGTTGTAATTGATGCATGTGCTTGAATAATTGCCAACAATACTGTTCTGAAAGGCCAAAGGTGATGGCACCGCGCAGTACAACACTGCAGTACCAGTCATTAGGAGCTAGCTCTTGGTTTAGTTTGTCGATCGCTACGTAGGTACGCACGTTCATATACGCGCAACCCTGGTTTTGCACCGTTACGGTTGCGTGCTCGTAGCCACCTTGGGCAACTTCTTCTCTGTCATCGAGGCGATCGCTCAACCGCCATGGCAGACGATACAGCACGCCTTCCACATAAGCATTTGGATCTTTAACGATGTCCAGGCAACCGCAACTACGGCGAGCAGAGCGGTAATAAAAGCCCAAGCGGTAACCATTGAGTCGAACTGGTCCGATCGCGTAGTGATGCGTATTTTCTCCGAGCGATCGCTTTAAATCTACAGGACACATGCAGGAACCATAGGCAAAGTAGTAAAACATTGGCTCGGGCCAATCGAGAGCTTGTGAATTGCTAGCTGATGGCTGTAACTGCAAATGTGTCATCGCTCTGTACTGTGTTTGTGTACTATCAAAAAAAAGCTTTGCAGGAAATACTATCACAATCTACATTATTCCGATAGATATAATGTGGATTGATCCTTTGTCTCCAAATATAGCGCTACGAAATTATGTTAGGACGGGGTGCAGGTGAAACGCCTCTAGCGCAAATGCAGGCATATATCAGCACTCGTGGCTGTCGCTGGGCTTTTTTAATGCAAGCATTTGGCTTTGAATCGGGAAATTTACGCTGCGGTACCTGCGATCGCTGTCGCTCCAGGTAGTAAGACTCATTAAGATTTAGCGTTAAAGCTCTTGTCAACTTACCCCAAAAACCTGTATCTTTGAAATCTACGGTAAATACATAGGATATTCGGAGTTTAAAACATGAATACAGCTTGGAAAGGCATCAGGCGATGGTTGAGCTTATTTGGTGTGGGTTTATGTATCAGCTTGGCGATCGCGGCCTGTAATAGCCCCCAAGCCAACGAACCAACATCTTCCCCAACCACCAAGGCAAACAGTCCCGAAGCGAAAAAGGATGCCGAAATCACCCTGGTGTCTTACGCTGTTACTAAAGCTGCCTATGGCAAGATAATTCCATTGTTTGCAGCGGATTGGGAGAAGAAAACTGGCCAGAAGGTAACTGTCAAAGAAAGTTATGGCGGCTCGGGATCGCAAACCCGTGCCGTTATAGATGGCTTAGAAGCTGATGTGGTGAACTTAGCATTGGAAGGAGATGTCAATAAGCTACAGAAAGCAGGCTTGATCGATAAAGGGTGGCAAAAAGAATTACCCAACGATTCCATTGTGACTAAATCAGTGGCAGTCATCGCTTACCGAGAAGGTAATCCCAAAGGAATTAAGTCCTGGGACGATCTGGTCAAGCCTGGTGTAGAGTTGATTACCGCCAACCCCAAAACCTCAGGTGGAGCAAAATGGAATTTCTTGGTAGTCTATGGTGCGGGTAAGGAAAAGCTGAAGGATGAGGCCAAAGCCAAAGACTTCATCAAAAAGTTCTACCAAAACGCCAAAGTTTTGGCTAAAGATGCGCGCGAGTCTACAGAAGTGTTCGCTAAGCAAGGTCAGGGCGATGTCCTGATCAATTATGAAAACGAAGCAATTCTGGCAAAGACGGAAGGTAGCAAAATCCCATTTACCACACCAACCGATATCAATATTTCAATTGATACGCCAGCAGCTGTAGTCGATGCCAACGTCAAAAAACACGGTACGGAGGAAGTAGCAAAAGCCTTTGCCGAATTCCTATTCACCGCACCCGCGCAGCGCGAGTTTAGTAATCTGGGATTTAGATCCATCCTGCCTGAGGTAGCTGCCGAGAATAAAGATAAATTTCCCAAGGTGGAAAAACTACTGACAGTTAAAGACTTTGGTGGTTGGAGTGAGATCGAATCTCAGTTCTTTGCTGATGGAGCAGAGTTCGATAAGATTCAAGCCAGCTTAGGCAAGTAACCAATTCCTTGAGCCTTATCTTGGTAATCCTCTTGCATAAGTTGCTGCAAAATTCTTTCAGATAGCTTTTACATAAGTCGATCTTTATATGAAAAAGATCGACTTTTCAGACCCTAACCACTCGCGTATATGGGGAGTGTATGAATTAAAAAAGGGATCGAACGATCTCCCATCAACCTAAATGCTTAACAAACAGGCAAATTTCAGGAGGATTAAGATGTTGACTGAATCCCAACACGGCGGTACGCATCCCCCAGGGAATCGCCCATCTACAGAAAATGACGTAGCCGCCGATCCGGTCGATCCAAGACCAACTCAGGCTAATATAACCGTCCGCATTGACAAAAATTACCATCAGGAACCGGTAATTTCCCATCTCATCTCTAAGTATGGTTTAACAGTGAATATTACAGCAGCACTACTAGGAGAGAATACACAAGAAGACGGTTGGTTTAATTTGGAATTGCAAGGAACAGATCGACAAATTCACGATGCACTGAGTTATTTGAACGAACTCGATCTAGAAGTCTGGAATAAAAATAATGCTGACGAGCAAGAGGGCTGGTAATGACAATTTCCTATGGCGCTCAACAGCGCAAAATTCCCTATGCCTGGATCGTCACCTGGGTTTATCTAATCTTCATGCTGCTGATTCCCATGTCAGCCATGATTCTCAAGGCGGCAACTTCGCCACCAGCAGAGTTTTGGAAGATTGCCACCAGTCCGATCGCTCTATCAACCTATGACGTCACATTTGTAACGGCTTTGTTTGCGGCCTTAGTGAATGGTATCTTTGGCACCCTTTTAGCATGGGTGCTTGTACGCTACAGCTTTCCTGGCAAGCGCATTGTCGATGCCGCAGTTGACCTACCCTTTGCCCTACCCACCGCAGTTGCTGGTATCACCTTAGCCACCGTTTACAGTCCCAATGGCTGGATTGGCTCTTTGTTTGCACCCTTTGGCATCAAAATCGCGTTCACTCGGGTTGGTGTTTTTATTGCGATGGTGTTCATCTCTCTACCATTTGTGGTCCGCACCCTACAACCAGTTTTACAAGAGATGGAGAAGGAAATGGAAGAAGCAGCGTGGAGTCTTGGGGCGACAAGGTGGCAAACCTTCTGGCGCGTAATTTTACCGCCATTAATTCCTGCCATCCTCACAGGTGTAGTTCTGGGTTTTTCCAGAGCGGTAGGCGAATTCGGCTCAATTGTAATTATTGCCGCGAATTTGCCCTTTAAAGACCTGATTACCCCAATCCTGATTTTCCAGCGCCTGGAACAATACGACTATGTTGGAGCGACAGTGATTGGTACTGTAATGCTAGCAATTTCCTTAGTACTGATCTTGATTATTAATTTCCTACAGCGATGGGGTCAAAAGTATGGTTTCTGAGCCTATATCTCCTGCTTCCAATCCCAGTAAAATTCGCGATTCAGACTACTGGGTCAAATTTACGTTAACGGCGATCGCTGTTCTCTATCTTAGCTTGGTGCTGCTTTTCCCAGTATTGAACGTGGTCTTTGCTGCGTTTGCGAAAGGCATAGGCCCAGTGCTACATGCTCTATCGGGAGCAGATTTTCTCAGTGCAGCGCGACTGACGCTCATAGTAGCAGCCGTCGCCTTACCTCTCAATACCATCTTTGGCCTATGTGCCGCTTGGGTAATTGCCCGCAATCAGTTTCGGGGTAAAACACTGTTGATCAGTATCATCGATCTGCCCTTCTCCATCTCTCCTGTGGTTGCAGGTCTAATGCTCGTCATGCTATATGGCAGAAATGGCTGGCTGGGGCCATTCCTGGAACAGATTGGTTTCAAAGTAATCTTCGCCCTGCCCGGCATTATTTTGGCAAGTGCGTTTGTCACCATGCCGTTTGTGGCAAGGGAGGTAATCCCCGTGCTGGAAGAAATAGGTAGTGCAGAGGAAGAAGCAGCAAGGACTTTGGGTGCCAGCGATTGGCAGATTTTCTGGCGCGTCACGCTACCCAATATTCGCTGGGGATTGCTGTATGGACTTCTACTCACCAATGCCAGAGCCATGGGAGAATTTGGCGCGGTTTCCGTGGTATCAGGCAGCATTGCGGGTAAGACTCAAACCCTACCTCTATACGTCGAAGAAGCCTACAAAAACTACCAATCCCAAGAAGCTTTCACAGCTTCCCTCGTTTTAGGCTTGTTGGCATTAGTAACTTTAGTCCTGAAAGAAGTTCTGGAAAGGCGTACCAAACATAGATAGCCAAGAGAATCTTTTGCTCCTAGTAGGGGGAAAACGTCCCCTACTTAACTCCAAATTTGCCAGTACAATGAAGCCATCGCCAGCATGTATATGCCATGACTGACTTACTTATAATCCCGCCGGATGAATATATCTATATTCCACCGAATATCACGCCTCTACCCATCGAAATTGATAGCGACGAGCCACAATTGGAAACCGATCGACACCGCGAACAAATTGATACCCTGATTCGCCTACTGAAATGGTACTGGCGAGATCGCCATGACTTTTATGCCACAGGCAATCTAACGATTTACTATAGTCAGGACAAAATCAAGAAACGCGACTTTATTGGGCCAGATTTCTTTGTTGTATTAGGAGCCGAAAAAAAAGACCGTCGTAGCTGGGTAGTATGGCAAGAGGGTGGTAAGTATCCTAACTTAATTGTCGAGATTCTCTCAGAAGGAACCGCAGCGATTGATAAGAAAGCCAAAAAGCAATTTTATCAAGATATATTTCGCACCCCAGAATATTATTTGTTTGAGCCGTACAAACTGGAATTTGAAGGATATCGCTTAATTGGTGGCAAGTACGTCCCAATAGAGCCAACTGCTCAGGGGTATTTATGGAGCGAACAGTTAGATTTATATCTGGGCTTGCATGAAGAGAAACTGCGCTTTTTTACCGCAGGCAACGAACTAGTACTCTTTCCTGAAGAAGAAGAAAGACAGAGGGCAGAACAAGAGAGGCAACGAGCAGAGCAGGAAAGACTCCTAAGAGAAGATCTGTTATCCCGTCTGCAAGCCAGAGGCATCGATCTAGATACCCTCTAATTCTTCTTCTGGTTGTGGTTCTTTAGTGGCTCTTTCTTCGCTGAGTTGATTTAGTAGCGAGAGTACTTTGATGCCGCGTTCAAATGAGCGATCTTCCTCAAATATAATTTCTGGTGTCCGCCGCAGCGATAATCGCTGTCCGATTTCGCGTCGCACATAACCCGTTGCCGCTTCTAGACCCGCCATCGTCTCAGCTCTAGCTTCTTCAGTACCATAAATACTTACGAAAATGCGGGCGTGTTGTAGATCGCCCGAAACTACTACTTCGGTAACGCTGGCCATACCAGCACCGACGCGATCGTCTTTAATTTCTAGTAGCAGCATGTTACTAACTTCGCGCTTAATTAATTCTGCTACGCGCGCTATTCTTCGGCTAGTCGCCATAATCTCTACCTCGGCAATGCAAAAAATATTTCCCAATCCTAGCTCTCCTACCACAGAGAGTGCGATCTTGTATAGAACGTTACAATCTGTTATGAAATCAAAGCTATAGTGCTAACACAGGCATATATACTCAACGCTCGCACTTAATCATGCTAGCAGAGCCTGAAACCTACACGAAACGAATAAACGGAGGATCTGATGATTCAAACTCCAGAAATGCTAAAGCGTGCGATCGAAAAGTTATATATGGATATCACCGAGCCTTTAGATCCCTATGTGGCTCTGTCATTGACTAACCTGAGCATCAAGATGGCTGAAACTGCCTACACAATGGGCTTCCAAGATGGCCGGAGTGCTAACCGTAGTACTACTGATTGCGAGCTCTGTCATGGGGGAGAATGTTTAGGTTTAGGCAAGGTATTTTAGTCTGGTTTCTCAAAATCTCTCAAACTTGGTTGGTGTGAGCAGCCCCACTAGTACGGCATTCCAAATTTAGCTGGCAGTGGGGTTTTTGCTGGAGTGAATATGGCATCGGATTGACCTAATACACTTCTAGCTATTAGTCTAGCCTATTCGCTTCATAGCGATGACTCATAATGATGACAAGACTGGCAAGGCCCTGCTGGATTAACGGCACAGCGTACATGGGCAGAGCGCGCATTGAAACGACAGCTAAAGTCTCCGATCGCAAAACCAATTCCTTCAACGTAATGAGTATCGCTAGGTAATAATTGTCGGCGCGTTCTTGATAGGGCAACTTCCGCCGCCGCAGATCTCAATCTAGTCTCGGTCTGAATGCCCAGGCGTCGCATTGCCCAGATCGAGAATATTGTTGGCAAGAGCCCGAACACAATAACTAAAAATATCTCCATAAACTTTAAACTGTCAGAATTGCGGCAGAAATTTTAGATGGGGTCTAAGCCCAACATGCCACGCAGAATCAGCGATATACCAATGAAGCTACCAATAAATGCCGTAACTAACGCGATCGCTGTTATGGGGTTCTTAAACATAGGGATGAGAGGCTTTAGGGCAAAGAACAAAATCCCTAGCACAATTGAGATCAAGTAGCGGGGATAGCGACCAACATTTTCCAGAAAATCTTTCATGACTAACGCAGGTTATTAAAATTTTGATATTTTCTATCGCTAATTTAGCATTACCCAATCCCCCGCACCCCAATCCAGAAGATTTTCATAAAGAAATAGTTAAAATTCCGTAGCTAAATTTGATCTTTAAGTGCCAAGCTTGGGTGAAAATAATAGTCAAGATAAAAACTTAGGTACCCTGATTATGGCTGTTGCTACCCAAACATTAGAACAACTCTGCATAAATTCAATCCGCTTTTTGTCCATAGACGCAGTAGAAAAAGCCAAGTCTGGACACCCAGGGTTGCCAATGGGAGCGGCTCCAATGGCTTTTGTGCTTTGGGATCAGTTCCTCAAGTTCAACCCAAAAAATCCTAAATGGGTCGATCGCGATCGCTTTGTCCTATCAGCCGGTCATGGTTGCATGCTGCAATACTCGATGTTGCACTTAACTGGTTATGACAGTGTTTCTCTAGATGATATTAAGCAATTCCGCCAATGGGGTAGTAAGACTCCTGGTCACCCCGAGAACTTTGAAACCGAAGGCGTAGAAGTCACCACAGGCCCTCTCGGTCAAGGTGTGGGTAATGCAGTTGGCTTAGCGATCGCCGAGGCTCATCTTGCTGCTCGTTTCAACAAGCCCGGTCACAATATCGTCGATCACTACACATACGTGATTCTGGGCGATGGCTGCAACATGGAAGGTGTAGCATCCGAAGCTGCATCGCTTGGAGGGCACCTCAAGCTAGGTAAGCTGATCATGCTGTATGACAGCAACAGTATTTCCATTGATGGCAGCACCGATCTAGCTTTCACCGAAGATGTAGGTAAGCGCTACGAAGCCTATGGTTGGCACGTTCAGCATGTTGCCAATGGCAATGACGACCTCGATAGTATTGCCCGTGCGATCGCTGAAGCCAAAAAAGTTACTGATAAGCCCAGCTTGCTAGTTGTTACCACCGTGATTGGTTACGGCTCGCCCAACAAAGCTGGCACCGCAGGCGTTCATGGTGCGGCGTTAGGTGGTGATGAGGTAACCGCCACCCGCAATAATCTGGGTTGGGAATACGAGCCATTTGTGATTCCTGAAGATGCACTCAAGCGTTTCAGAAAGGCGATCGATAAAGGTGCGGAAGCTGAAGCTGAGTGGAATCAGCGTTTTGCCGCCTACGAAAAAGCCTATCCCACTGAAGCCGCTGAATTTAAGCGCGTGATGGCTGGAGAATTGCCAGAAGGTTGGCAGAAGGCGTTGGAACCTGTTACTCAAAAAGAAACCTCTACTCGTCTATTGTCCGAGGCGTGCTTGAATGCGCTTTCCCCTGTCCTACCTGAGTTTCTTGGTGGTTCGGCTGACTTGGCCCACTCCAACATGACCTATGTCAAGGGTATTCCTGACTTCCAAGCTGGTTCTTACGAAGGACGCAACTTCCGCTTTGGAGTGCGCGAGCATGGCATGGGTGCGATTATGAACGGTATGGCGTTGCATGGTGGATTGATTCCTTACGGCGCAACCTTCTTAGTGTTTGCTGACTATATGCGCGGCGCAATTCGCTTGTCGGCATTGTCACAAGTAGGCGCAATTTACATCATGACGCATGACTCGATCATGCTAGGTGAAGATGGTCCTACCCACCAACCGGTTGAAACCCTTGCTTCACTGCGTGTAATTCCAGATTTATTGGTTTTACGTCCTGCGGATGCTAATGAAACTGTGGGAGCTTATGAAATCGCGATCGCGAACCGCAAGCGTCCTTCTCTGCTTGCCTTTACCCGTCAGAATGTCAAAAACCTGACTGGCACATCGGTTGCAGGCGTAGCAAAAGGCGGCTATGTCGTTGTTGATGCTGCAAATCCTGAGCTAATCATCATTGCTACTGGTTCTGAGCTAGAGTTGGCTACCAAGGCAGCCGCCACCCTAACAGCCGAAGGCAAAGCTGTGCGTGTAGTTTCGCTCCCTTGCTGGGAACTATTTGAAGAACAAACCCAGGAATACAAGGATTCTGTTCTGCCTACCTCAGTGAAGAAGCGCGTTTCTGTAGAAGCTGGCTCGACGATGGGTTGGCATAAATACGTTGGTTCTGAAGGTGCGGTGATCGGCATCGACACTTATGGTGCATCTGCACCTGGGCCTACCTGCTATGAGAAGTTTGGTTTCACAGTTGATAACGTCTTGGCACATTGCCGCAAAGTTCTTGGTTAATTTGTCAGTAGATTAACAATCAACAGGGGGTGGCGAAAGCCACCCTTTTCTATTTGCCAATGGCTTGACTTTTTCTTGGCAAAACAGTATCTACATACAGCCCATCACAGACTACTAGTGAGTTGCTAAAAATGCCTTTACTTGGGCATCGGTAGGTTGAGGCGCGATCGCACCCAAACCCGTTGTGGTGATTGCTCCTACCGCTGAGGCATAGGCAACAATCCGAGCGACTAAATCAGGATCGTTGAGTTGTGAGAGGGGATACTGGCAAAGCTGATGCGTAAATCCGGCTAAAAAGCTATCCCCCGCACCTGTAGTATCTTGGGCTTGCACCTTAAAAGCAGGATATTCACCCTGGTGTTCGCCAAGATAGTAGTGACAGCCAAATTCTCCATTTGTGACGATCACTCCTTCCAAGTGACTGTGCTGCTGGGCGATCGCGTATGGGTTGGTTGTCTGAAATAGCCACTCTGCTTCCTCTGCCGATACTTTGAGAAAGTCGGTATGCTCTAGTAAGTTGCGAATCTGATGGGGAGCGATCGCCTCATCGTGCCAAAACATCGGTCGCCAGTTGATATCCACCACAACTCTCACGTAGTAATTCTCAGCTAGCTGCAAAGCCCTCTGCACTGCCCGTGCTGCGATCGGATCGGCAAGACATAGCGTCCCAAGCACAAGGAAATTTGCCTCAGCAAAGAGCGACTCTGGCAGTTTATCTGCGTCCAGGAGTGTATCCGCAAAGACTGGTTCTATTCCACCTTCCACACCGCTGACCCCAGGACTGGAGAATTTAGCAAAGGTGCGATCGCCATTTGCTAATCGTGTTACGTATACCTGGCGAGTTGGCGCAGTGGGATGCACCTGTACTCCAGTAGTATCAACACCAGTATCTTGCAGTAATTTTACGAGGTTAATTCCTACCTCATCGTGCCCCACACACCCAATAAATCCTGAGGAAGTACCAAGCTTAGCTAGACCGCAAGCAACATTGGCGGGCGCGCCACCTGGATAGGCAGTCCAGGATTTTACTTGGTCGTAGCTTGCACCAACTTCCGTGGCAATTTGGTCGACGAGGACTTCACCCAGACACAATACTTGTGACATAGATTCTATAGGAAGCTGAGTTTACAGAGATTCAGGGCTAGAGATTACCCCTACTGGCTTGGGTGAGCTATCTTTACCTTTGCTCCCTTCTTCATTTTGGCGAAGCTGGCGCAGACGTTCCTTCCAGTTTATTGGTGTAGGAGCAGTTTTAGTAGCTTCGGATTTAGTTTCCTCTTTAGGTGCCATTTCAGAGGCTGGAGCTTGTTTTGGGGGTGCAGATGTTGGTGCTGGCAGATCGGTTGTGACCGCAGGTTTAGGGGTATTTTCTTCTACTTGCTTAGGCACAGTTTTTGATGGTGCTGACTTAGGAGCTACTTTCTCCTTGAAGCGATCGAACATCTTTTGGAAGGATGGGCGATTAACTGCGGGATGCGTACCGCCGCTCTTCACTTCAGCTTTTGGTTGAGCTGGAGCAGGACTGACTTTATGCTCTACTTTAATTGCTGGAGCTAATTCCTTGGGTGTTGTAGCTTCTGGTTTAGGTGCAGTGGATTTCTCGACTGGTTCGATTGCAGGGGAAGGAGTAGTTACTTTAGGAGCAATTTTTTCTACCTGCTTAGGAACTACTTTCTCCTTGAAGCGATCGAACATCTTTTGGAAGGATGGGCGATCATTCTTCGCTTCAGCTTTTGGTTTAGCTGGAGCAGGATTGACTTTGGGCTCTATTTTGATTGCTGGAGCTAATTCCTTGGGTGTTGTAGCTTCTGGTTTAGGTGCAGATTTCTCGACTGGTTCGATTGCAGGGGCAGGTGTAGTTACTTTAGGAGCAATTTTTTCTACCTGCTTAGGAGCTACTTTCTCCTTGAAGCGATCGAACATCTTTTGGAAGGATGGGCGGTCGCTTTTCTCTTTAGCCTTTTCTTTTGGTCGAGCTGAAACAGGCTTGGCCTTTGGCTCTACCTTGGTTACTGGGGCTGGGCTCTGGGGTGCTGTGGTAGCTGCTGGTTGGGGTGCAGATTTCTCCTCTACTTTAATGGCAGGTGGAGCGGTAGGTGGCTGGGGAGCGATCTTCTCTACCTGTCTAGGCTCAATTTTTGGTGGTGCGGGCTTAGGAGCTACTTTCTCCTTGAAGCGATCGAACATCTTTTGGAAAGATGGACGGTCGCTTGCCTCTTTAGCCTTTTCTTGCTTTGGTTCGGCAAGTTTTGGCGCTACGATTCTAGGTGCAGGTTGCGGACTAACAACTACAGGAGGTTTCTCCGGGATTTTATTAACGGGGATTGGTGCAACTTCGGGCTGCTTAATTACAGGTACAGGGACTGGTGCGACAGGTACAGGGATGGGCACAAACAACGGTTTGGGCTTGGTTTCGGACTTAGCTTCTGATTTAGTTGCTGGTAGTGATGGTTGTATTGGTTCTACAGGAATACTGGTGGCCGATGGCTGTGGCTGAATGGGGACTAATGGCTGCGTTGGTGCTACTGGCTCCGGCTTTGCCACCTGAGGAATAACGGGTGCTGTTGGTTCCGCAGTGACTGGAGGCGTGGGTTCTGCGGTAGGTACTGGGGCCGACTCAGATGGGGCAATATAATTGAGCTCGACGATTTTATCTACATCGGCAATCTTTTCACCCCGCATCAAGCGTGCTAGCGCATCTTGCCCACCTGGTTGATAGTCGATTAGATGAACGGTGCTGTTGAATTGATTCGCCACTAGATTCCCAGCGCGATCGAGGAATTCCAGCCTTACCCAGTTCTTCCCAGGTTTAAAGCCTTTAAGATAAAGGGGTTGCCAATTTTCCATCAAGAAGCTTTGACCGTTAACAGTGGCGCGAATCTGCCAATCACTAATATCGCTATCCTCTAGAGCCGCAATATGAAGTGGTGCATTCCTGAGATAAAAGTCCAGTAGGATCGGCTCGGCACCGTAAGTACCTACGGGACGGCTGTAGGTCAGCAATGGTAATTGTGGATTAGGCGTGTTCTCGCCAGTTTTGGCATAAACGTGAAATGTTACCTGGGCATAAGCACCTTCATTCTTAAAGCTTTCGTGCCAGGGTCTGGAAGCAAAAGCTCGGATTGTGTGGGTGCCAGGTGTGAGGCTATCAAAGGTTAGAGACTCACTGAGATTATAGAGAGGCTTATATTCTTGCCCATCTAAGATCACATGTACGTGCGGCCCTAAGCCCAGGCTACTTTTAAATACTGGCAGGTCTGTGACACTGAGTTGTACCGTAACCTTGTCTTCCTGGATAATCGTGTCGGGCTGGGGACTAACAATTGTTAGCTGTGGCTCGTAGCGATCGAAGGTCTGGTTAAGGCGCTGAATTTCTGACGGTGGTGAGACTTCGGAAATCGTGGCAGTCTCTATCTTCTTCGCTTTGCTTGCTTTGCCAGCAACAGGGCGATCGCCACCGCAGGCGGTAAGGCAGAACATCAGCACGATCGCCATTGCTAGTCCGATGAGTCGATGCCAGACGGGTAATTTCCGATCTTGATTCATTTTTTGTTTCGCGATCGCCCACATAAAATTTAGTTCGAAATTTTACAATCTACATACCGCAATATACCGAAAAACGACTCAAGACCAACTAAAATATCGAGAATGTTGCAAAAACAGTTGAACGAGTAAAGATTATGACCATGACAAATCGGTTGCCCAGTCAGTTACAGAGCGCTTTTAACAGTCGTCGGGCTCTAAAAATTATTAGTGGTTTGCAAAACTTTAACTTTGAGTCGGTGGCGATGGTAGTACGTGCCGCTGAGTTGGGTGGAGCTACATTTGTCGATATTGCAGCTGATGCGGGCTTGATCGATCTAGCTAAGAGCATTACCAGCTTGCCTATTTGCGTTTCTGCGGTAGAACCCAGCAAACTAGCTGAGGCCGTTGCCAGTGGGGCAGATCTGGTAGAAATCGGTAACTATGACAAGTTTTATGCTGAAGGACGCATATTTACAGAGTCAGAAGTAATTGAGCTAACCAAATCCACCAGAGCCTTTCTGCCCAACACCGCCCTGTCCGTAACCGTACCCCACACCTTACCTTTGGATCGGCAGGTAATTTTAGCCGAGCAACTTGTCGCCCTCGGTGCTGACATTATTCAAACTGAAGGTGGTACTAGCAGCGCTCCTACCCATGCGGGTGTGTTGGGCTTAATCGAGAAGGCCGCTCCAACTCTAGCTGCTGCCTATGAAATTAGCCGTGCCGTTTCTGTCCCCGTTCTATGTGCTTCTGGCTTGTCTAGCGTTACTGCTCCAATGGCGATCGCCGCTGGTGCATCTGGTATTGGCGTTGGTACTGCCGTCAATCAATTAAAAGATGAAATCGCTGCGATCGCTGTAGTTCGTAGTCTGAGAGAGTCTTTAACTGGATCTCGGCATGTAATAGTTAACTTTTAGTTGAGATCGAGTATTGAGCTAATTTTCAAAGTTAGCACTGCTCCCAACCTAAAAGATTTTGCCAATTCCCATCATGGTTTGAGCCTCAAGCCATGATGGTATTCCTCTGGGCTATCGTCAGACCTTGGATGTTTGATAGGCATGAAATTGAGACTCCTGTAACCTACGCATGAGATTTTTAAGGCTTCCAGGTTTTGAACTAGCACCAAAAATTAGTAATTATTTAAACCTACGTAAGTTATTCGACGAATCGAAAGCCTTTAGGAACCCCATGACACACACTCGCGATGACGTTTTAGCTGCTGTCCGCTTTACCTTCCAAGATAGAGATCTTGCCACGATCCTGGCCGTCCTTGACCTCTATGGTACAGAGTCCTATGAGCCCGAAAAGGAACGCGTGCAGTTAGCGATCACCGAACTAAGCCGGGGTAGCATGGACGAACTGCTGTATCTGGTGCAGTGTGCAAAGACAGACTATCGAGACGTTCTGGCCTGGAATCAACTGGGGTCAATTTCGGAGGGAGAAGGGGAGAAGTTACAGAATGAAGCCAGCACTATAATAGAAAAATGGGGCAAGAAGTAATCGATCGCCTTCCTAGCAAGAAAGCTCCATTCGTACAAGATACTAATATGACAGTAATTACAGGGTTATCAGGTAACGAGATTTTTTGTTTGCAGCAGCAAGACCTGACTCCGGGAGATCTAGTTATCGGTAACAGTGTCATCTCTCTCGGATTGCTTAACAGCATTGGCTCTGGATTTAAAACCCTGGTTGGAGGAGAAGTTCATCAAGTTACTAAGATTATCCATGAGGGACGACAACGTGCCTATGTACGGATGCTCGCAGAAGCCAGGCAGCGTGGCGGAGTTGGAATTACTGGAGTTTCCAACGAGCTCATTTTTCATGGCACAAATATTGAATTTTTAGCAATTGGCTCTTGTGTCCATCGAGATGGAGATCGGACAGAACGCTTTGAATTCTCTACATCTGCTGATGGACAAGCTCTATACTGCCAAGTCGATAGTGGATTCACACCCAAACAATTTGTTTTTGGCAATGTCGCTTATTCCATTGGATTGGGAGGTGGCATTCTGGGCAGTTTGAGGAGCCTTGCAAGGGGGGAAATAAAAGAATTCTCGCGCATTTTTAACGAAACTCGTCATTTAGCGCTCAAGCGAATCAAAGCTGAAGCACGAGGGGTGGGTGCGAATGCAGTCGTGGGCATTAACACTGCTATTCTGCCGTTCGGTGGCATGCAAGAAATGGTGATGATTGGTACTGCATCAAACCATCCATTATTGCCAGACGGGTATCGCCAAAATCCAATTACCAGCGACCTCACTAATGAGGAAATGTGGAATCTCATCCACCTGGGCTACATGCCTGTTCAGCTAGTCCTAGGTGTTTCAGTTTACTCGTTGGGGCTAATTGGAGGGATTACCTCGTTTTTCAAGTCTTTCGTCCGAGGTGAGATTAAGGAACTGACTAACCTCATTTATGAAGCCCGAGAAGAGGCTTTGAAACACATCGCAGAAGATGCTCGTCGCAGTGGTGCAGATCGAGTGGTAGGCATTAAAACTTATGTGTATAACTTAGGGGGTGGGATTATTGAGTTTTTAGCAATTGGTACAGCCGTGAAGAAGATGCCTGGGATAACAACCACATCTGAGCATCTATTGCCACAGGCAATTATCCGCGATCGCGATACGTTTATCAATTCGGCTGACACTACGTCCAGTGTCTCTTTGAACCAGCCAACTAATTCCTCTAGTATCCTTGTAGTGCTTGCTGGGCTAGTTTTTTTAGCATTCTGGGTCGCATATATTCTTTTCCGCATTTTTCATCGTTGATGTCATTTTTTTAGCAGTTTGTGCTCTTGCTGGTTCATCTTTGTCATAACACCTCGTCCCCAAGCCAAACTATTATCGACTGAAGTTCCCGCGCTTTGTCTTCGGGCAAAGTATCATTCGCAAACATGCCAGCGGCGAGTTCTGTCCCTGCCAGATATTTGAGTTTATCGGAAGAGCGATAAGGTGGATAAAATTCGGCGTGCAGGTGAAATTCAGGATGGTGTTGACCATCTGTGGGAGCTTGAAACCAGGCCATCAGATATGGGAAAGGACGATTCCACAGGCCATCATATTTTAGTGCAACAGTTTTGAGAGCTTTACCTAGACTCCAACGTTGCGTTTCGGATAAATCTACTAAACTGGCACAGGCTGCAATGGGAGCAACCCAAACCTCATAGGGATAACGGGCACAAACTGGTACGAAGGCGATCGCCCAATCATCCTGGTACAAAATGCGAGAGGAATCGGCAATCTCTTGCTGAATTAAGTCTTCTAACAAGCTGCGTTGATGCTGCTGAAAATAGATTTGCTGCTGTTCTAGCATGCGCGCAGGAACAGGTGGGACAAATGGATAGGCATAGATTTGCCCGTGGGGATGGTGTAGCGTCACCCCCACCTCTACTCCCTTATTCTCGAATGGGAGCACGTAATGGATCTGGGCATCGCTCCCCAAAATGCGAGTGCGATCGCCCCAGACTTGCAGCAATAAATCGAGGCGATCGAGTGTTAGATTCCCCAAGGACTGTTGTGGGTTCTGGCTAAAAACCACCACTTCACAGGCTCCGTTAGCAGGCAGAGTCGGCACGATCATCGCATCAGGTGGATCGCTTGCCTGTAAGGTCATGGATGGAAAGCGGTTATCAAACACTGCAATATCGTACTGTCCAGCAGGTAGCTCTGTGGGGAACTGCAAGTCCGTTGTGGGAGCAAGCGGATTATATGCTGGAGGTGGCATGAAGGTGCGTGACTGACGATGGCTGGCATAGGCTACCCACTCCCCCCGCAGTGGATGCCAGCGCAGATGGGGATTAGCCTGAATTGGATCGCGACTGGGGCTAGGAGCTTGAATATCCGACGCGATCGGGTAGCGGCTGTATAGAGTTAGTTTTCGCCCATCGGGTTTAGAAAGTTCCTGGAAGTGCATAATGCATAAGTTGATGAAGTTGTAAAACCAATAAGCACAATACTCTAAACAATCTTGCGATCGAGATCACTGGTTCGATCGTCGATCTATTTTAAAATTCACCGTTAGCATCTACGGAGAATTTAACCATGAAACCTTACAAGCCAAGTAACAAAGTACCTAGTGCCGGATTTACCTGGCTAACTGTGACAGCTTTAATCGGAGGTTTAGCGATTGGTGGGGTAACTGCTCTTGTATCGAGGCTCTTCTATCTGATCGTATTATTTCCTCTGCTCATGGGTGCTGGAGGTGGTTTCCTGCAAGCCTATGCTGTGAATCGCGGTAAGGTCAGGAACCCAATGATTGCCGGAGCCTTTGCAATTCTGACTGGATTTGTCATCTATGGCACTCTCAATATTGGCTATTACGTGGCATTTCGCCAAGAGGTCGCAAAAGAATTAAAGCAGTCTACAGGAGAAAGTGATGATACCAAGATTAACAAGATTATTGATGAAAACGTTTTACAGATAGAAACAGGCTCCACAGGTTTTTTAGGATTTCTAAAATTTAGTGCTCAACAAGGTGTGGGTATCACTAGAGGTTCTAGCAAACTTGAACTTAAAAATGAATGGGCTTGGGGCTACTGGGCGATTGAACTGGCTGTTATTAGTGGCATCACCGCTTTCATGGCTTTTGCCGCTGCGAAAGAACCCTTCTGCGAGAATAGCGATGAGTGGTATTTGCCGATGGAATCAGTCGGAAGCGTTCCTAACGAGGAATCCGAGAATTTCTTAAGTTTGATTAAGAATGAGAATTTTGTTAAAGCAGGAGCGCTGGTCGATCCACAAAAACAGTCTCCTGTGCCAAATTTGGTAGTGCATCTACAACGCAGCCCTGGCGATCGCCTGAACGATCTTGTTCTAACCGCGAGCAAGACCTCCCTTGACAATAAAGGTAATGTTAGGTCTACAGAGGTTATCAAAGGAATGATTTCTCCTTCTCAGTATGCTCAGTTTGAACAGGCTGTTAATGCAAATCTACAGCAAAGTTCAGATGCATCAGATGTGTCAGAGGCAGTACCAGAGGTAAATGATAGCTTGGGGTAACTGCTTCTAGTAGACAGGTAATGTGAAACGGAAGCAACTTCCTTGCTTGCCAGCATCATCTACCCAAATTTGACCGTAGTGGGCACGAATAATCCGCTTACATAGAGATAGGCCAATGCCATAGCCCTCCTGACTATCATCGCGCTCAATGCGGTACTCATCCTCAAAAATGCGATCGCGCAGATCTGAAGGTATACCTGGCCCCGTATCCGCAATGCTAATTTCGGTTTTTTGAGTTGTGCGGTAAAGCGCCGCAAACGTAATCTTGCCCCCAACGGGAGTATACTTAATGGCATTTCCCAGCAGATTCATCAGAACCTGACGGATGCGTTCCTCATCGGCAAATACTAAGGGAAGATCGTTGGGGATATCAGTAAACAAGGTTTGCTCTTTGGCCTTTAGCCGATTGAGCAAATATAGATCGCTAACTACACTTTGACACAGTGAGTCTAGCTGGATCCTACGTAACTCTAGTTTGAATTCGGCACTGCTGCCACGGGCCGCCTCCAGCAAATCCGTGACCATGGAGTTGACAATTTTGGTCTGATTGCGGGCATGTTTTAGCAACTGCATCGTCAATTCGGGAGTTACCTTGTCGCCACCTACCTCAACAGTTTCTAGAGCCAAAGAGAGTGCGGTGAGAGGATTGCGCAGATCGTGGGCCAGCATAGCAATAATCCGATCTTTGAAGTGCAACTGTTGTTCGAGGTCTTCTTTGTCGCGCTTGAGTTGAAAAACCCGATCGCCTAGCTGAATTAGCTCTGAAGAATAGGCAAGGTTGCTATCCATGCCATTAGGATGGCTACCTAAGTCTATTTGGGATTGGACTAGCCAATCATCCCAAAAGGTTTTGAGCTTTGAGATCAAATTTTTGCCGGAGATAATCTGGCGCGGCAGGGGAGCAATCCTGACTAGCGTTGGTGTCATTACCACTTTGAAATATTCGGCCAGATAGGGTTGACCAGACACGTCAATTACCTGGAGATTAGAGTTATACTCTCGATCCACATCCAAAAACTGCTCTAGCTCTTCGACTAGCTCGCGGGCACCAGGGCGCTCATCAACAAAGAGTAATAATTGTAAAGTTGACTCGGAAGGTGGCGCTGGCACGTTATTTGATTCTAATTTGATTGAGCTTGATGAAAATCGAGCGAAATGAAAAGTAAATATTAATTATTTGTTAATAATATCCTATAGCGTTCATGGCTTTACCTAATCAAAGATGGCAGATTTTTCGGAGCGATCCTCAAACTGCTGAGGCGATCGCACTGGCAACGGGTGTATCACCTTTATTAGCTCAGGTGCTGATTAATCGCGGCATGAATACGGTAGAGTTGTCGCAGCTATTTCTCGATCCAGATCGTGAAGCCTTAAGCGATCCCAAGCTAGAATTCCCCGACCTGCTCAAAAGTCTCGATCGCCTGGAGCAGGCCATCCAAAATGCGGAAAAAATTGCCATTTGCGGTGACTATGATGCCGATGGTATGACTAGTACGGCGCTGCTGCTCCGCACATTCAGACTGTTGGGGGCTAATGCCAGCTATGCCATTCCTAGCCGTATGCAAGAGGGATATGGTATTAACATCCGCATTGTCGAGGAACTTCACCAGGAAGGCGTTACCTTGGTTCTGACCGTAGATAATGGCATTGCCGCCTATGATGCGATCGCCCGTGCCAGAGAGTTGGGCGTATCGGTAATCATCACCGATCACCATGACATTCCGCCCCAGTTACCACCCGCCGATGCTATTCTCAATCCCAAGTTAATCGATCCTGCGTCCCAATTTGCGGCGATCGCGGGCGTAGGGGTGGCCTATGTACTGGCCCTGGAGCTAGCCGACCGCTTTGGCAAAAGAGATCAACTCGCGCATCCATTACTAGAATTATTTACGCTGGGCACGATCGCCGACTTAGCACAGCTCAGGGGTGTAAATCGCCGTTTGGTCAAGCAGGGTTTGGGTTTATTGGCGCGATCGCAACTGATGGGAGTACAGGCATTAATTCAAGTTTCTGGTATGGTCGGCGAAAAACAAACAGGACTAAAGCCGGAGGCGATTGGGTTTGGCTTGGGGCCACGCATCAATGCGGTGGGTCGCATCGGCGATCCCGTCACCGTAATTGAGTTGCTCACCACCACGGATATGGGTATAGCCCTAGAGCGGGCGATGCAGTGTGAGGCGATTAACAAACAACGTCAAGAAAAATGCGCTCAAATCGAAAAAGAGGCGATCGCACTCGTGCAGTCAAGCGATATCGACCTAGCCAAAGAGCGCGTCCTGGTTGTGGTCAAAGATAACTGGCATCATGGTGTGATCGGGATTGTCGCTTCACGCCTAGTCGAACGCTATGGTGTGCCCGTATTTATTGGTTCCAGTGAAGAGGATGGCAATATCCGCTTCTCGGTACGCAGCATTCCTGAGTTCAATGTGTTTGAGTCATTAGAATTTATCAAAGATATTCGCGGTAAGGGAGGTGGACACCCTGCGGCGGGTGGATTTACCCTGCCTGCGGCGAATTTAGAGCAACTGCGCGATCGCCTGCGCGAGTTTGCCAATTTGCATTTAAAAGCCGAACATCTTAAACCATTAGTAACGGTGGATGTCCAAGCCGATCTGCAAGATATTTCCATGGCTCTGTTTGAGCAGATCGATGCGCTGCAACCCTGCGGTATGGGCAATTCCGATCCAGTATTTTATAGTCGTAACGTGCGCGTGCTCTCGCAGCAACGGCGGGGCAAAAGTCGTGATTGCTTAGCGATGGAGTTAGATCGGGGTAACGGCAGCAAAATCAAAGCGATCGCCTGGCGCTGGGGAGAATATTGCCCAGTCCCGGATCGAGTAGACCTGGCTTACAAACTGCGTGCTAACCATTGGCAAGATACCACCTCAGTGGAGCTAGAGCTGGTTGGTATTCGGTTGCCAGAACCGGAGAATTATGCTGTCCAAGCAGAAAATTGGGAGCCAATTTTGGAGTATAAGCAGGCTCCAAGTATCAAACATTTGCCACAATGGCATCTCTATAATTCGCATGATCGAAAAGTGGAGAATCTGCCGCAGCCAGTTTTGCTATATGGCTATGACCGCCCAGATCATGGATTTCAGAGTGATGTGGATCGCGATCGCCCCTGCCGCACCTATGGCTCTCTCATCCTTTGGAGTTTACCTCCCTCCCTCACCCATTTACGTTGGTTGATTGCCCTGGCAAAACCAGAGTCAATTTATCTAGGGAATGAGATACCAAATCTACTTACGGAGGAAGATTTGCGCTCTAGGGTATCTGCTCTGGTTGGTTCCAACCATCTTAACTTGCTAGCACTGGGACAAGAATGGTGGGTGGCACCATGTACGATTGTGGCAGCGTTACGCGACCTGGGGTATGCCTGTAATAGCTTCGCTTCTACTCATCCCTTAGACGTAGAGTTGGGACATCTAGAGCGTTGGTATAGCTACCCAATTGAGAAGCTACCTCAACTTTTGTAGCGATCGGGTGTGATTTTAGCGGCGAATGTCATAGATCCCCCTATCATAGGGGATAGGAGGATCTATAGTTATCAATTTCATTAGTGTTCAGAATAAAGTTCACCACCTCTTTAAAGTCATATATAGCTTGCTCTGAGATTCCACTAGGAGACTAAACAAGGCTATTGATCCAGAAAGTCTCTGAAAGCATCTTGTCTGGCAAGCTGGATAAACAAGGACTGTTGACCTAGGTAAAGTAGATGTAAGTCCTCAAGTAGTTTCTTGGCTGACTCTAGATTGCTGATGTCTTTGACCTGTTGGCAAAACATCGAATGTGCAAATTGCTTCTCCAATGATAGTTCGCTCATAGCGACCCCTCCTGTCCCAATTAAGTAGTAGGATTGAATTAGACTTAACTCGCTTAACGTTGGTAGGTTATCTGAATTCGTTGTATTATCAGTTGGAGACCTTGCCTGTCTTACCCTTATTTGACTACCTACCTACTCCTCATGTTTCCATATTCCTAGAATTTCCTCTAACCTTCAGCGATCTTAATCCCCATACAGTGTGATTTCGATCAATGCCCTAGATAGGGGTTAGCTAGTTTAGATATGGAGTATCTGTACTTCTATTATTCCCAATAATTTAGGCAAAGTGATCCCAGATCGTCGTGGTACAGAAAGATCATTCTTTTGGGGGATAAAACAGAAAGAAGTAAGGAGGTGCTGCGCAAAGCGCAGCACCTCCTTATCCAAAAATCATTACCTGCCAAAAAAATATTTAAGAGATTTTCAGTAGTTCTACATCAAAGATCAGCGTAGCATTAGGGGGAATCACGCCACCTGCGCCCCGAGCACCATAGCCCAGTTCAGGTGGAATGATTAACTGACGACGACCGCCTACTTTCATGGTTGATAGTCCTTCATCCCAACCTTTGATTACCTGACCGACACCGAGCTTAAACGAGAAGGGGCTGTTGCGATCGCGGGAGCTATCGAACTTAGTGCCATCTTCTAACGTGCCAGTATAGTGAACTGTGACGGTTTGTCCTTGATTGGGTGTGGCACCTGTCCCAGCTTTAATTTCCTTGTACTTGAGGCCAGATTCAGTAGTAACAAGCTCAGCATCATTGATTGCGGTCATAACAGGTTCTTCAATAGTTATGTTATTGGCGATTACGGTGGCGGGGCGATCGGAGGCGACTGCGGTATCAGAGCCACCAGGCATCTTAGCGAAAAATAAGACTAAAACAGCAACGGCGACAATACCGAAGCTAATTAGAATTCCTTTCAAAGTAAATTTCTCCACAAACTTTATTAAGACATGCGATCAAATACTTAAATCAGAAGTGACTTAAGCAGTTAAGGCATTATAACTTTTGGCATATTAGCATTTCCAAAGGTCGTTGACATACGGCAATTTGCCGTATAAAATAGAAATCAACAACACGTCTAGAATTTCAATTCTATTGATATGGCTGCAATTCATCCAAAATCGATGGCGCGACTAGAAGCTCGCATCAGCCCAGAAACTAAAGCTCTTTTGCAGAAAGCAGCCGATCTAGAGGGGCGTACCCTAACCGATTTTGTCGTTGCAAGTGTTCAGGCAGAAGCTCATCGAGTCATTACGAAACATCAAACATTCCAGCTTAGTATTGAGGATAGTGAAGCTTTTGTTGATGCACTCCTCAATCCTCCACAGCCTAATGGGGCGCTAAAGGCAGCAGCTCTACGATACAAGCAGGTAATGTGAGTTTAATGGTTCTCAAGATTGAACCACTTGATGGTCGTAAGCATCTCCGTGCTGACTTCTGCTGTGGAAAAGATAGTTTAGATAATTACATTCGTAAGCAAGCATCTCAGGATCTCAAAAAAAGAGTCGCAACCGTATTTGTCTTAATCGACGATCCTGAATTTAGCGTTTTGGCATACTACACACTTTCGACCTACACGATTGACATTTCAGTGCTAGATGAAGCTTTCGCGAAACGCTTGCCCCGTTACCCACTATTGCCAGCTATTCTATTGGGTCGTCTCGCAGTTGACAATAGGCAGAAGGGTAAACGATTTGGCGAGCTCATGTTGGTTGATGCTCTCAAGAGGTCACTAGAGGTTTCTTCCCAAGTTGCGTCTCTGGCTGTGATCGCAGAAGCTTTAGATCGGGAGGCTTTGAATTTTTATATAAAGTATGGCTTTCAGCAATTCAAACAAAATTCCTTGAAGCTCTATCTCTCCATGAAATCTATTGAAGGGCTTTGTCAGAATTTTCGCATTTAGGTTGTTGCACTGCTAGGAGTTCCTTAATACCAGTTTCAGCTAAATCTAGCATTTGGTTGAGTTGACGGCGACTGTAAGAATCTGATTCTGCCGTGCCCTGAATTTCAATTAAGTTTAAGCGATCGTCCATCACGACATTCAAGTCGACGCTGGCAGCTACATCCTCGATGTAGTCTAAATCTAAGAATGGTTCGCCATGGATTAACCCTACCGATACTGCGGCGATCGCTCGCTCAATTGGCGAATGCGTTAATAAACCTTCTGCCATGAGCCGCTCAACTGCTAACTGCAAAGCCACAAACCCAGCCGTAACTCCACCTGTACGCGTACCTGCATCCGCCTGTAAAACGTCTATATCAACGGCGATTGTATAGTTTGTAAGCAACTGTAGATTTAGGGCTGAGCGCAGACTGCGTCCGATCAGACGCTGAATTTCTTGGGTGCGGCCAGATAGCTTCATTAGCTCGCGGGGTTGTCGCGGTTTTGTGGCTCCAGGCAAAAATCGATACTCAGCAGTTAACCAACCCTGACCGCTATCTTGTAAAAACCTTGGAACTCCCTCTTCAATCGATACCGTACATATGAGTTGGGTGTTACCAAACTTTGCTAATACTGAGCCAGTAGGAAATTCTGTAAAGTGGCGCTGAAAGCTGACAGGACGCAATCGATCCCAGGCTCGACCATCCGGGCGCTGCCATTGCGAGGGCAAGGCATTTTCCAAGGTTGGTAATTCCACTATTTGAGGGCTCATTTTAATTTGATATCAAGGATCGTTTTCTATGCCACTTTAACTAATCAGACGATACTTTGGTATGCAAATTCAGACCAAAACAATTATCTTGGCAATCGGGGCAGTTTTGGTCGTATATGGATAGGAGTAGGTAGATCTAGCCTTCTTTCCTCTGGGCTAAGTGCAATTGCGTTGGCGATCGCAGCTTGAGCTTCGTCGTCGCGGCCCATTACCGCTAGTACTTTTGCTTTAGCTAGCCAGACATCAGCAATCTTGGGATATAGCTCAATCGTGCGGTCAAACACTGCTAGTGCTTCTGTATAGCGTCCAGATCGCTCCAGATCCGTTCCACGCACCATCAGCATATGGAATTCAGGCGGCGGTAGTGGTGATGGTAGGACTGCCTGCGGTTGGTTTTGTGACTGATATCCTGGCTTGGCAGTCGGAGGCTCAGGACTAGTTGACTCAGGGCTGGCAACTGAAGTTTCTGGTTTCGGCGTTATTGCCGTGGATGTTGATAGGGGAGACGCCTGAGGCGTGGGCAAGATTGCCACATTAGTTTGAGTAACAGGGACTTGAGTAGTGCGAGTAGCGATCTCCTGTGTTGTAGTGTTGGTAGGTTTGGTTGCATTGATGCTAACGAACGCAACCGCAGCTAACCCTGCGATGCCCACTCCCGCTGCGAACATGCCCCAAACCCAAGGAGAGGATGCAAAATGTGGTTTGGACTGAAGGGTAGTCTGCTGTTTAGGTTGTGGCGATCGCCCAGATCCATTGTCAACTTTAGATGCTTGTAGAGCTATTGGGTTATTGAGGTTCTTGGGCGTATTTTTGCTTGATACCCCCCAAGGAATTTGTGCTGTCACTGTAGGTCGATCGGCAACGGTGACGCTCTCCAGGGCATTGAGCACATCTGTCACAGACTGATAACGCTGACGAAAGTCATAGCGGATCATTTTATCCAGAATTTTGATCAGGGCTGGCGAACAAGAATGGCGATCGACTAAATCGTGCCAAAGTAACTCGGCGGTAATGGCATCCTCTGGGATATGCTTGGGATGCATTCCTGTCAGGGCTTGAATGCCAATTGCACCTACAGCATAAATATCACTGCAAAAACGAGGCTTGCCCACCTGTTGTTCGTTAGGCATATACCCAGGCGTACCAACTGCCACAGTAATGCTAGTTTGCCCCTCAGCGTCAACTGTCAGCGCACTCAATTCTTTCACTGCACCAAAGTCAATCAGGACGATCTTGCCATCTTCGCGCCTGCGGATCAGATTGGCGGGTTTAATATCGCGATGGATGACATTTTGCTGGTGGACAAACTCCAGCACGCTCAGAATATCCTTGAGCATGGCGATCGCCTGCATTTCACTAATTGGGCGACCTGGCTTCAATTCCTGACTGAGACTCTCCCCTTGTATAAACTGCTGTACCAGATAAAATTCTGCGTCTGCCTCAAAGTGGGCTAGCAACATGGGGATCTGCGGATGGCTACCAAGCTTGTGAAGAGTTTCGGCTTCTTTCTCAAACATACGCTTGGCAATTTCCATGGCGGTTGGGTCAGAACACTGAGGCTTCAGCAATTTGACAACGCAGCGGGGGCTCCCAGGCAGATCGATATCCGCAGCTAGATACGTCTCGCCAAATCCCCCCTTACCCAGGTGTTCAATAATCTGGTAATGACCTCTAAGTGTTTTCTCCATGATTTCAGTTCACCTGAATAGTGCGATATATAGGGCGATATGTGCGGCAATTAATTCCCGTTTTTGGTTGCTATCTAATAACAGACTAACAACAGATCGGGAATTAAGTAGGGCATCAACCAATAATTCCCACTGTCATACTAATTAGCATCTTTCAGCCCACAAGAAATGCTACGGGGATAGGAATAACACTCGCAATTCTATGACAAACTGATGACTACTCCCCTCAACTTTTACTTAGCTAATATCTATGTCTGCAACTACAGGTATGCAACCACCCATTCATTTCGGTACCGATGGCTGGCGCGGTGTAATCGCTGATGAATTTACTTTTGCCCGTTTAACTACAGTTGCACCTGTAGCGGCTCAAGTATTGGCCGATACGTTTG
Source organism: Rhizobium sp. Q54 (assembly GCA_943367755.1). GTDB lineage: Bacteria > Cyanobacteriota > Cyanobacteriia > Pseudanabaenales > Pseudanabaenaceae > PCC-6802. The sequence continues at coordinate 90,882 of CALRKB020000004.1, forward strand.
GCTCATCTGCAGCTAGCAATACTGTAATCGTGGGTTACGATCGCCGCTTTCTATCGCCTGAGTTTGCGAAAAGTACGGCAGAATCACTCTGTGAGGCTGGGTTTGATGTCCAGCTTGCTCAAAGTTTTGCACCTACGCCTGCCTTTAGTTGGGCTGCATTCGAACAAAAGGCATTGGGAGCATTAGTAATCACGGCGAGTCACAATCCACCTGCCTACTCAGGCTTAAAAATTAAAGGTGCTTTTGGTGGATCGGTTTCCCTTGTTGTGACCAAACAGGTTGAGGCAATACTTGCCAATCCCGATCGCACAAAGGCGATCGCAAAAACACCAGGTAAGCTCACCTTATTTGACCCCTGGGATAGCTATTGCCAGGAATTGCGGACTAAGGTTGATTTGACAGCAATCCGGCAAGCAATTCTTAATAACGAACTAGTGGTATTTGTAGATGTCATGCATGGTGCGGCAGCAACTGGGTTAGCAAGAATTTTAGAAATACCATCCCAGAATAGTGATGCAGAAAGTGGTCTCAAAGAAATCAACGCCAATGCCGATCCCTTATTTGGCGGCGGTTCACCCGAACCATTACCACGCTATATCAGCAGCTTACAGTCGCAAATGCAAGCTTATCGTGCTGCGCATCCCGAACAACTGTTGGTAGGATTCGTATTTGATGGTGACTGCGATCGCATTGCGGCTGTTGATGGTAATGGCAACTTTATGAGTTCGCAGAACTTGATTCCTGTCCTGCTCGATCATTTAGCCCGACAACGAGGTTTGACGGGTGAGTTTATTAAAACGATTAGCGGCTCCGATCTGATGCCCAGGGTTGCGGCCTTGTACGATCTTCCCGTCTACGAAACTCCAGTTGGCTTTAAGTACATTGCCGATCGCATGATGGCGGGTGGGCAGGTACTCTTAGGTGGCGAGGAGTCAGGTGGAATTGGCTACAGCACTCACATCCCTGAGCGTGATGCCTTGTTATCGGCACTTTACCTCTTAGAAGCGATCGCCTTCACCAAACAAGATCTAGGCCAAATTTACCAGGAACTACAAACCAAAACGGGCTTCTCTTCCCATTACGATCGCATCGACAAGCATCTAGCTAGTTTGGCAGCCAAAGATCGCCTGGTACAACACCTGCAAGCAGAACCGCTCAGCGAAATTAATGGCCGCAAAGTGGTGCATATAAATGCGATCGATGGGTTTAAGTTTCGCCTGGAGGACGATAGCTGGTTATTAGTGCGCTTTAGCGGTACTGAACCCGTGCTGAGGCTCTACTGCGAGGCTGCCACCCCAGAAATTGTCAATCAGACTTTGGCATGGATATCCAAATGGGTAGAGCAGTTTTAATCCCGCCGATTCAAATCCGAGCTATCACTCTCCATCCCACTCCCCGTCCCAGCCAGAGTACTGTTGCGGTGCTCGACCGTGCGATTCTAGTATCTTTGGTTTATTGACTTTGGCATTGGGTGGATCGATCTGTTCTAGCAGGACTTGAAACTTCCAGTCATCGCCAAAATCGAAGTGGAAAACCATGTTATCTCCTGGTTTCAAGGGTAGATTGCCAATACAAACTTCATCAGTAGAGGGAGGGTCTTCTGTATAGGGATGATTTACTGTTGCTTTAATTCCAAAGCGATCTTTGTAGGAAAACTCATAGAGATGATCGCTATCGAAGTCAAAGGCATCGAGGATAGAAAAACTTAAGGAGTCTAAGTTCAGATCGGCAGGAATGGCAATGCGCCGCCAAGCTTTTGCTAGGGAAATCTTGAAAACGAAAATGCCCTCCTGAAATTCATCAATCGGGATCTCTAGATTGCTCTCCCATTCAGGGAAGAAGGGTTTAATTGCTGGTTGCCACTCACCGATCGCCCAGTTGTTTGTACTCTCTTGCTCTAGCCAGCTTTCAAAATCAGTTTTGGCATAGATATCCACTAGCAAATCCATCATTGCATTCCCAAAGGGTAGGCGATGTATGCGTTTAATTCGCCAACCTTTGCCTTGCTCTGTTTCACCTTGCTTGATCGCGATAAACCCGAATAGTTCTAGAAGCGCGACATTGTAGAGTTCAGGCAGCCTCAAGTCTTCTTGGCGTTGATAGCTTTCATAGGTTATACCTTGAGCTGGAATGCGCGACCAAAAGGTTAGGAGTCTGAACAATGGGCCGAATGAGTCGCGATAGCCACCTAAAATTTCGGCATTACTCCTGCTCAACCAAATTTCTAAAAGATTGAAATAGCGTTCGGTGGGGTTGAGAGATTCCCACGATCGCAATACCTCTGCGTCTATAACCAGAAGTTGTTTTTTACCTTGGATGGTCAGTTGGGATAGCCCTGATGCTCTCAATAAAAGATACAGACCATTGATATATGGATAGGATTTCTGCTGCGGGCGAGACAACTTGATATCAATGGGGTGACTGAGTCTTTGATTGATACCTGCCAGCGCCTTCATTGGCAGTAAGCTGTTGGTACCACTAACCTCGATGCCATCGGGCTGTAAAAGCTCCAGCATGGTTTGAAAATCGCGCAGGATCGTACCGGGGCTATTTTCAGTTATGGGTTGCTGGCGCAGTAGTTGTTTCCCAGCTTCGGAGAGGGGTTTAGCTTTTTTGGGTGGATCTATAAACATATCGGACAACATGTGTGAAGCCGTTTGGGGTGATCGTTGCTATAGTTGGTTCAGATTTTGCAGTTTCTTGGTGCATCCTCTCAGAAATATTATTTTTTGTCCTAAATAACCTGCTGAATGTAGGCTTTAGCAATGACTAAAATAGTTGGACAAAATCTGCCTCTACGGTAACTGATAACTGAATAATGACCCAGACTTCTAACCGTTTGATGTACGTAGGCATAGCGATCGCCGTAGCGTTTGTGCTCATGCCTATCCTCTCCCCCCTGCTGCAATCACAGGCGATCCTGGCCGATCCCAATGAATTTCTCAGCAACCCCATTCATGTGCCGCCATCTTGGCAGTACTGGTTTGGTACGGATGCCCAAGGGCATGACGTGCTGGCACGCACGATCGCTGGCGCTGGTGTGGCTTGGCAAGTGGTCTTAGCTTCGACACTGCTGAGTCTGGCGATCGGCGTACCGCTAGGTACGATCAGCGGCTATCGAGGTGGTTGGGTCGATCGCGTGCTGGTATTTATCATGGACAGCATTTATACGTTGCCAGGGCTTTTACTTTCGATCACGATCGCTTTTGTGGTGGGTGCGGGGGTCTGGAATGCTGCGATCGCCCTCAGCGTTGCCTATATTCCCCAGTACTACCGCGTGATCCGTAACCAAACCGTGAGCGTGAAAACAGAGCTATATATTGAAGCCGCACAGGCATTGGGGGCTGATACCTGGACAGTACTAACCCGCTATTTGGCCCAAAATGTAGTTCAAAGTATTCCCGTATTATTTACCCTGAATGCAGCGGATGCAATTTTAACCCTGGCAGGGCTAGGATTTTTAGGTTTGGGCGTACCAGATGACGTACCAGAATGGGGGCACGACCTTAAGCAAGCACTAGATGCCCTGTCTACAGGTGACAATATCTGGTGGACAGCATTATTTCCAGGCCTCGCCATTACCCTCATGGTAGTCAGCCTATCTTTAGTAGGGGAGGGATTGACGCAGCGTCAACCACGATCTTGAACGCGAAAACCTCAGAAGGGTTAGAATTAGAACAATTCCCCACTTACCTCCTATCCCCAATCATGTCCGACTGGCTAGAGCACACAGTACAAGTTGAAGTCGATCATCCCATTGAGCAGGTCTGGTCAATGTGGTCGAATCTAGAAATGATGCCGCGCTGGATGAAATGGATCGAGTCAGTCAAAATACCGCCAGATCGCCCCGATATATCAAACTGGGAGCTGGGTTCAAATGGCTTTACTTTTACCTGGCGATCGCGCATCCTTAAGCAGATCCCAAACCAAATTATTCAGTGGGAATCAATTGATGGTTTGCCTAACCGAGGCGCAATTAGATTCTATGACCGCCATGATCGTACAATAGTAAAGCTAACCGTTGCTTACGCAATCCCTGGCATTATTGGTCAGGTGATGGATAATTTATTTTTAGGTCGAATAGTAGAGTCTACTCTACAAGCCGATTTAGACCGATTTCGCTCCTATGCTGATACCGCAGTTGACTAGACTTTATGTCGAGATCGTAATAAAATCTGCCGGTGAACTTAAAACACTTACTCTCTGGAAAAACCTGACGTGGGGATCTTACGTAGCTTCTCAAAAGATATTGGCATTGACCTCGGTACTGCCAACACTGTTATATACGTCTCTGGCGAAGGCATTGTATTGCAAGAGCCATCTGTCGTCGCGATCGATAAACGAGACAATACTGCCTATGCAGTCGGTGATGAAGCCAATAAGATGATTGGCCGCACTCCTGGCGATATTATTGCGGTCAGACCATTGCGTGATGGTGTAATTGCGGACTTTGATGCAGCAGAAATGATGCTGCGTGCATTTATCCAGCGCGTTAAACGTGGCATTTTCAATCCCCGCATTGCCATTGGTATCCCCAGTGGTGTCACTGGTGTGGAATGGCGAGCTGTAATGGATGCTGCGCGCCGTGCTGGTGCAAGGGAAGTATATCCCATCGATGAACCCGTAGCCGCAGCGATCGGTGCTGGTTTACCAGTTACTGAAGCTACCGGCAACATGATCATTGATATCGGTGGTGGTACTACTGAAGTCGCAGTAATGAGCTTGCAAGGCATTGTGCTGAGCGAGTCAGTTCGTGTCGCTGGTGACGAACTGAGTGAAGCAATCATGAGTTATATGAAGAAAGTCCACAACCTTGTAGTGGGCGAACGCACTTCAGAAGAGATCAAAATCAAAATTGGTTCTGCTTACCCAACCAATGATGACGCATCCATGGAAGTAAGAGGGTTGCACCTGCTATCTGGCATGCCTCGCACTGTCACGGTTAAAGCCAGCGAGATTCGAGAAAGTATGGCCGAACCACTTTCAGTCATAGTTGAAGCGGTCAAGCGCACGCTAGAACGGACTCCGCCCGAACTGGCAGCAGATATTGTCGATCGCGGCATTATGCTGGCTGGCGGTGGTGCCTTGCTGAATGGCATTGATACCCTGATTAGCCATGAAACCGGAATTGTCACCCACATCGCACCAGCCCCATTAAACTGTGTTGTGCTGGGCGCAGGCCGCGTGTTGGAAGACTATAAGAATCTAAGTCGCGTCTTGACGAATCGCATACGTAACTTCTAGGCTATGGAGTCGATTCGCCGTTGGTGGGAGCGCTATAGCTCACAATTGATTCTTGTGAGCTTAGGTCTCCTAGCTGCATGGGCGATCAAACAAACACAGGGCACAGTGCTGATGGAGATCTATCAGGTTCTGGCGCGTCCTTTCCAGCCTGAATACTCTGACAGTGAAGTAATTGCTAACGCTCAGATCCGCGAACTCCAGTATCGTATCACTGAGATTGAAAGCCAAAATCGCCAGCTTAAGGTGTTATTAGGTGAAAAATCTAAGGTAGCGGGACGTGGTATTTGGTCATCGGTAATTGGTCGCAGTGCTGATTCCTGGTGGCAGCAAATCTTGATTGGCCGTGGCAGCGGCGATGGCATTAACGCTGGTGCGATCGTAGTTGGTCCAGGCGGATTGGTAGGGCGAGTTGCAAATGTCTCGCCTAATAGCAGTCGAGTTTTGCTAATCAGCGATCCGACCAGTCAGGTGGGTGTAGTGATCAGCCGTACCAGAAGTATGGGGATGCTGCGCGGACAAGCACAGGATCTAGCTATTTTGGAGTTCTTCGATCGCGATCCAGGCGTAAAGCCTGGTGATATCGTGTTGACCTCACCTTTCAGTACAATATTTCCGTCGGGTATACCTGTAGGCCGAGTCAAGTCGGTCAACTTAGATAAACAGCCTGCTCCCGAAGCTCTAGTAGAGTTTTCTGTCCCTATGGGGCCATTAGAGTTCGTTAGGGTTTATCCATACACCGAATTCCCCTCTGAACTACCAAAGCTCCCAAAACCTAATAATTAAATCAAACAACAAGTCAGAGCTATTTAAGATCGAGAACTTAAGCGAAAGTAAAAGCTAAATCTAGCGAATGTCGTTACCACAACTCAGTGCCCCCAGATCTAAGTCCCGTCAAATTCTGAGCTGGTTAGTTACTTTACTATCCTTACTGTTGTGTACTTTGGCTTTACATACGAGATTTCCTGGGATGACCCTAATGGGATTGGGGCCTAACTGGTTACTGATCTGGCTGGTGGCCTGGAGCCTCAAGCGCCCCGTCTTAATTGCCGCGATCGCTGGGGTAGCAGTTGGTTTCCTCCAAGATGCTGTTACTATTCCTAGTCAGGTGGCCAGCCTAGCTCCTAGTCTGACTCCTACCCACGCGATTGGGATGGGTATCGCTGGTGGCCTCACGGCAATGTTGCAAAAGCAGCGATACATGCAGGAAGACTTTATTTCAGTAGCACTGATTGTGTTTGGCATGGCTGTGATTTCTGAAACCGCTTTGGCAATTCAGCTTGCTCTGATTGTGAAAAATTTTGCCACGGTGTGGACGCTTCAGCAGCGGGTCGCGCTCGGTTCCGCTATCCTCAGCAGTTTGTGGTCACCCGTACTGCATTTTCCCATGAGTCGTTACTGGCGATCGCTCGAAACAAATTAAGATAGCGATAAAGCAGTGTGGATCTGTGGCTTGCGGCACGAAATATCACCACCAAGAATTATAATTCTAGAAAAATGTGATCACACTAAGTCCTATGCATTTGAGACTTTTACTTACTCCCGTGCTGATTTTATGGTGCGGGGGGATTTTACTGAATCTTGCAGGACTTGACGATCGCACCCTGGCACAGAACACCGATCGGCAAATCATCTCACAGCAAGATCGGAGCGCGGGAGATCGCTTATTCCAAGAGGCGGAGCAAATGGCCGCTCAGCAAGCGTGGCAGGCAGCTATTGGCAAATACCAGCAGGCATTATCGATTTTCCAAACAAATGGCAGTAGCATTCAGGCATCTCTCACGTTTCTGCGCATTGCCAATATGTACGAGCAGTTGAAGCAAGACCAGAAAGCCTTAGAGATTTACCAACAGGCTCTAAAATTTGTGCGCGCTCAGGGAAATAAAGAAATCGAAGTTCTAATGCTCAATAAAATGGGGCTGACCTACTTTTCTCGGGGCGAATCTGCCAAAGCATTAGAAACATTCCAACAGGCGATCGCGATCGCACAAGCAACAGGTAACCACAAAGGGTTATCCTTCGCCACGAATAATATTGCGGCGGTTTACAGTGGTATGGGGCAATTCGCTAAAGCTTTAGCCACGATGCAACAAGTCATCACTCTTGAACAAGCGCTTGGAGATCGTGCAAGTTTAGCAATCAGTTTGAGCAATCTCGGAGAAATCCATGCCAAGCTCAGCGAGTACGACAAAGCGTTAGCTGCCCATCAACAAGCATTGACAATCAAAAAGGCTTTAGGAGATAAGCAGGGAGAAGCGATTGTGCTAAACAATATTGCTTCTGTCTATACGGCGCAGGATCGATATACTAAGGCACTGGAAATTTATCAGCAGGCACTAACTACATTTAAGGCAACTGCCAATCGCAATGGGGAAGCTGCAACTCTCAGCAATATTGGAGTTGTTTACGATAGCCAGGGCAAATATCCTCAGGCACTGGACCACTACCAGCGCTCCCTTGAGATTCGCAGAGAAATCAAAGATCGTGCCGGGGAGCAAACCGCTCTGAATAATCTGGCGACGGTGTATGTGAGCCTAAGCCAATATGATCGGGCGATTGCGCTTTACGAGCAGGCACTAGAGATCGTGCGACAAATGGGTGATCGCAATAGTGAAGGCACTTTACTCAGTAACCTTGGTGTCGTCTATCGTCGCAGGGGGCAGTATGCCAAAGCCCTGTCGTTATATCAGCAATCGCTAACCCTCAAGCAAGCGACAGGCGATCGCAGTGGTGAGTCCACAGCATTCAATGGTTTGGGATTGGTTTATGATAGTTTGGGACATTACCCTCAAGCTCTGCAAGCCTATCAACAGGCAATCGCTATTAGTAAAGCGATTGGCAATCGCGGTGATGTGGGGCACACACTTAGCAACACAGCCCTCATCTACGAGCATCAAGGGGAATACTCACAAGCATTAGATTTCTTGCAGCAAGCACTAAAAATCGCGCAGGAGATTGGCGATCTCGCCAGCGAAAATTCAGTCCTAAATAACATTGGTGCTCTCTACAAAAGCTTAGGCCAATACCAGAAGGCACTGACATATCTAGAACAAGCTCTTCCAATCGCCCAGAAATTGCGCGATCGCAGTGGCGAGGCGATCCTGCTCAATAATATTGGCAGCAACTATGATTTTCTAAATAAGACAGCCAAGGCACTGGAGTACTACCAACGAGCTGCCACGATTGCGCGTGAGGTTGGCGATCGCACGAACCTCAGCGCTATCCAAGGCAACATTGGCCTGTTATATTACACCCTCAAAGATTCTGGCAAAGCATCTGATTGGCTCCAGCAATCCCTAGCATCAAGTCGAGAGATTGGAGATCGCGTTGGTGAAGGGGTTGCGTTAAATAACCTGGGGACGGTCTATCGCGATCGGTCTCAGTATCAAGAAGCACTGAATCATTACCAACAAGCATTAACAATCTTCCGTGAGATCGGCAATCGCGAAGCTGAGGGTGTGACTTTAAGCGATTTAGGTGAGTTGTTTGGCAAACAAGATCGACCAGAGCTATCCATTTGGTTCTACAAACAGTCAGTGAATATCAGAGAGAGAATTCGCCAAAACATCCAAAGCTTATCCAAAGAAGATCGCGGTGCTTACAAGCAAACGATCGCCAAGAATTATCGCGCGCTAGCTGGAGTTTTGCTGCAACAGGGACGGATTATGGAAGCATTACAGGTACTCGATCTGCTCAAGGTGCAAGAATTGGAGGACTACCTGAAGAATGTAAAAGGGAATGAGAAAACCGCACTGGGAATCCAATTATTACCGCCAGAGCAGCAATTTCTTCACACATACCAGGCATCTGGCAAGACCGAATTCATGAATAATCCAGCCGTGACTGCTCTCGTGCAACAACTGCATCAAATTTCTGCCCAGGAACTTAATGCTGTACCAGAGAGCTTAAAGAAGATTCCGCAGGATTCTGTGTTGCTCTACCCTATCAGCCTGGGCGATCGCCTGGAGCTAGTTTTATTCTCGCCAGGTTCACCACCGATTCATCGTTCCGTTGCCGTGAAGCCCGAAGAGTTAGAGAAGGCAATTGCTACCTTTAAACAGGATCTATCAAGCCGACCAATATCAGTTGAAGATGCCAATGATGTTAAAGCATCTGCCCAAAAGCTCTACAAATGGCTAGTCGCACCGATTGAAGCGGATCTAGATCGCATTAAACCGAAAACCATTACCTATGCACCCGATGGCAAGTTGCGTTACATTCCCTTAGCGGCATTGCATGATGGCAAGCAATGGTTAGTCCAGCGATACCGCATTCATAATATCGTTGCTTATAATCTCACAGATTTCACTGCCAAACCAAAACCGCAAAATAGTATCTTAGCGGGTGCCTTTGGCGGTAAAGCACAGGAAATCAGATTTGGTTTTAATGGTTTGCCTGCCACGCTCCCTGAAGTAAAAAATATCGCCGCAAACCTACCCAACACCGTCACTCTGACCGAAGCGGATTTGAATCGTAGAGCCCTGGAATCAAGGATTGATAACCAGAATATCGTGCATCTAGCCACCCATGCGCAATTTGTTGATGGTACGCCCGATGCTTCTTTTATCCTATTTGGCAACGGGGATAAAGTGACTCTGCGCGAGGTCAAATCATGGAAGCTCAGTAATGTAGATCTGGTCGTCCTGAGTGCTTGTCAAACCGGATTGGGTGGATTGGGGAGTGGTGTCGAAATTTTAGGCTTAGGTTACCAATTTCAATTAGCAGGCTCGAAATCAGCGATCGCTACCCTCTGGGAAATTGACGATGGCGGTACGCAAATCCTGATGGATAAGTTCTACCCTGCGCTCAAGCAAGGGATGTCTACGGCGGAAGCTTTACACCAGGCGCAACTGCAACTCGTTAATCGTCCTCCTATCAGCGGCCAAATAGATATCAGCCAACCCTATTACTGGTCAGCATTCATCCTGATTGGCAATGGACTCTAAGCAAATTCTGTGAATTTCTAGGAATAAAGCGATCGCATGGTTCCACAGATTAAACTTGCTGCCTGTTCGTTTTCCTGGCGATCGTCTAGCTGCTTCGCAGTGTCGTAGAGTTTTGCCTCCAATATCTCAAACGTGTCGCAGGTTTGGAATAGCTCCAATAGCAAGTCGTCTAGATCGTGGCTATTGATCTGTGCCCAATCCCGATCTCTAGGGTTAAATTTATAGTGCAGTGCTGAGAAAATTATGACCTTAGCCCTTAGGGGACTGATATTGCTGGCGATCTCATAGCGCAAATCGAAAGGCTTAGCAATATAGTCGGGCTTAGATGGTGGAGCAGGAGGTGGAGTATCCTCGCGAGGAGCAGCGATCGCTGAGTCTTGCTCCGGTGGCCAAGATTGCGCATCGCCAAGTAAATCACTGTTGCTCCGTGGCCGATCGAAATTAGTCGTAACTAAGAAATCTTTGTCTTCTGTAACTTCTGTGACTTCTGTACCTGCGAACGCATTGCTAGCGTGATGAGTATATAACTGCCCCACTGTATCAATAATCACATCCGCAGCCAGTAAATATGCGCCTGGCTTCGAAAGTTTTTTCACATGGCTATTGAGCAGAAGCTTTAAATTATCGAGGCTAGGAATTACCGCTAGTAACTCCTGAATTAACTCCCTCAAATCTACATCTTGTAGTTCTTTAGGATCGTTTACCCAAAAGTCATGACAGGTAAAGAGAATTAGGCGCTTAATTCTCATAACGTTATCACTTTGCTCTAGCTCGTCAATTACTTCATCCAGAAGATTTATGGCTGACATGACTTCATTATGATTGGGCAGTTGCGTAGGTGCTTTTTTATATCTCGCCATCCTACCAAAAATCGTTTCGCAATAGCGATCCTTTACCTCTTGCTATCCTCTGAAATCTTTACCATCCGGCATCGTAGCACCATCAAAAATCGCTCCCATTAGATTGGCGCCGCTGAGTTCCGCTCTAGTGAGTATGGCATTGGTGAAGTCAGCCTTAGTGAGATTAGCTCTGGCTAGATCGGCATCCACCAGGCTAGCTTCATTCAGATTCGCTTTAGTCAAATTAGCGCGGCTGAGATCGACACCACCCAAAACTGCCTGGCGCAGACTAGCTAAACTTAAGTCACAACTACTCAGGTTAGCTTTAGACATGGTGGCACGATCGAGATTGACTTCGCTGAGATCGGCCTGATTTAAGTTTGCCCTGACTAAATTTGCCCCACCGAGATTTGAGCCAGCTAAATTTGCCTTGACTAGAGTGGCCTCCCCTAGATTGACACCGCGCATATCAGCCCCACTGAGGTTAGCACCGCTTAAATCTGCCTTGCTTAAGGTGGTATCTTTGAGACAAGCCCCACTGAGGTCGACGCCACTGAGAGCAGCACCACTGAGGTTAGCGCCACTGAGATCGGCTTTTTGGAGGTTTGCACCCCGTAAGTTAGTACTGGCATAACCGCGTTCATCGCGGAGGAGGGCGCTACGCAAGATGGCGCTGCGGAGATTTGCCCCACTCATATTGGCACTGCGGAGATCGGCCTCAGTTAAATTTGCATCCATGAGGTTGGCCAGCGATACATTAGCACCAAATAAGTTGGCGCGTTGTAGGGAAGCCCCATGTAGATCGGCATCGCTCAGATTGGCATTAGTGAGATTTGCTTGATTGAGCATAGCCCCACCAAGCTTAGAGCTAGAAAGATTGGCATTGGATAAGTTGGCCCTAATCAGATAGGCAAAAATGAGGCTAGAGCGCCTCATATCAGCTTTGGAAAGGTTAACTCCTAAAAGATCCGCACCAAGTAGATCCGTGCCAACTAGATTAATTTTGCTGAAGTCTCTTTTTCCCTCAGCATAGCCTTGTAGCAGCTCGTGCGTGCTGCGATCGCTAAAATCTGAATTCATAAATAACAGATCTCCTGGTTTGGGCGGCTCATTGCTCTTGTTCTCAGTTTACCCCTGAATTATCAATCTAATAATTTTTGGTAAGGATGTGCTTAAGTTGGTAACTGAGCCGGTAGGGTAATGCGCACCCAGGCACCACCAGTCTCAGGATGATTACTAACTGCGATCGCACCCTGATGAGCCAATACAATTTGACGCACGATCGCCAGTCCTAGACCGCTGCCACCGCTATCCGTCCCAGAACGCGTACGCGATTCATCGACGCGATAGAAGCGATCGAACACATGTGGTAAAGCTACCTCTGGAAATCCACTACCGTGATCGATTACTTCAATCACCGCATGCGGGCTCGCAGACTCATTCTCGATCCCCAGTTTGACTAACACCGCTTGCGATCGCGGGCTATATTTAATGCTGTTATCGAGAAGATTAAGCAGCAAGCGATAAATCCGCGATTCATCTGCCTGGATGCACAAACTATCTGGGCCGAGATACTCTAAACTAACTTGCCGCTTTGTTGCTAGGGGCTCAAGGCTCATCCATGCTGACTGTATTAGTTGGTGCAGATCTATATCCTGCCGATTTAAGTGCAAAGACATACTGGTATCCATCTGACCAAGATCGAGTAAGTCTTCGACTAGATTACCGAGGCGAATCACTTCATTCAGCAGGCGTTCCATCCAATCTTGCAATTCCGGCGAGACGCGACTATGTAATGTCTCAACAATCAGGCGAATGGAAGTGAGTGGAGTTTTAAGCTCGTGAGCGACATCCGATGCCCAGCGATCGCGTTGCTGTTGTAAGATTGCCGCTTCCTGACAATCCTCAATAAAAATACCAATATTACCGTTATCTAAGGGAATACTATGACCTCTCAGCATACGTCCCTGCTGTTGGACGGGATGTAATGGATCGGGAACGATCTGATTAAACTCCCACTTCTTTTGTTGAGACTTTTGGGCGGTACGCGTCTCCGAAATCAGTAAATCCAGCTCATAGGAACGCACGAGTTGTAGCAGTAGCCGCTTGGTGACTAGATCCTCTTGCCGTAATTGGATGCCCAGCAAGTTATAGGCTTGCACATTACCCCAGCATAAACGATTCTCTTCATCTACTTCCAGATAACCAATCGGCGCACTTTGCAGGATATACTGCCAATCATAATTTTCCTGTAGTTGGTGCTGAGCATGTGGTTCGTTGGTGTTAGTTGCTGGTAAGAGCGATCGCAAAAGCAAATGCTGGCTGAGTATGAATCCTTGTTGTGCCAATTCGCGTCTCAATCGGAAATATAGCCCTGCCAGACAAGCACATAACAAAGATATCCCAGCAGCAAATCCCAGTAAGAACCACATTAATTCCACAAATTATCCCAATCGATAACCAAATCCTCTCACTGTGACTAGATACTTAGGATCGCTGGGGTCTATTTCTAGCTTTTCCCTCAGCCAACGGATGTGCACATCAACGGTTTTGCTATCACCGACAAAGTCAGCACCCCAGATTTTCTCCAGCAACTGCTCGCGCGACCAAACGCGACGGGGATGACTCATGAACAGCTCTAAAATACGGAATTCCTTGGGGGACAGATTAACTTCTTCACCGCGTGCCATCACCCGACATTCTTGCTGATACATGATCAAGTCGCCAAATCTTAAGCCAGCATTGAGACTAGCTTGCCGATTGTAACCACTGCGTCGGCGGATAAGAGCACGGCATCGTGCCACTAGTTCGCGCATACCAAAGGGTTTGGTTAAGTAATCATCAGCGCCGACTTCTAAACCAACGATGCGATCTGATTCACTGCCCTTAGCGCTCAGCATCAGGATTGGCACAGAGTTGCCTTCATGCCGGATGGCACGGCAAAAGTCTAGACCATTGATGTAGGGCAACATAATATCGAGAATCACAAGATCGATGCGATCTTGTTTTTCGATTGCCATCAAAGCATTTTTACCGTCTTCTGCAATCAGAACTTCATAGCCTTCGCCCCTGAGCGCTAAGGCGATCGTATCGCGAATTATTGCTTCATCTTCAACAATCAGAATACAGCCAAGGGTAGAACTAAGCTGAGGTTTAACCAGTTCTGGAGAGAGCATATAAAAAATTTAGTTTTTGCTACAGACAAAGCCGTACTCAATTTTACCACTGGGCGCACTCGTCCATAAATTTATGCAAGAGGGGAATACTTATGAAGGCAAGCCAGCGGCGCATGCATCTGGTTTAATTGCCTGAACAACCTGAAGGCTGCCACCAGCATATAAGTAGGCATGACTCACCTCAAGTCCTACTGCTTTGAACAGCATATTCAGATCGGTTTGTAATAACTGCCATGCTGTTTCCGTCTCGAATAGCAGCAAAAACAGAGCTAAAGGCGGCCAGAATAGCCAGTTAGTTGGCGTATGAAAGTCGATCGCACAAAAACAACCACCTGGTTTCAAGACTCGCGCTACTTCCTGGAGAATTTGGCGAAGTTGCTCGCTTTGCATCTCGTGCAAAGCCGTACTGGTAATTACTAGATCGAATTGGGCATCGGGGAATGGCATGGTCTCGGCAAAGGCCACCACATATTCGGCTTGAGGGACATTTTGCTTGGCGCGGGCGATCGCAAAAGGTGATGCATCCAGTCCTGTAACGTGATGGGAATACTGCACGAGCATCTCGGTTGCTTGGCCGCTACCACAGCACAGATCCAGCACCCGCATCTCAGGCGTAATCGTCAGATCGCGCAGAAATAAGCGGCGGAATTTTGCCGTACCTCCGACACTAAGTGCTGCCAGTGCCGACACCGAATCGTATAGCCACTGATAGCGATAGCTCCATTCCCTTAGTATTGTTGCCATATAGTATTTATCCTCTAATCGCTGGGGACAACCAAAAAATCGTACTTCTGCTAAAGCCCTTGTGGGGATAGAAGCATTTGACGGAATGTTTGCGGATCGTTGAGCATCTCTGTTAAAGTGACCGTTTTTTGTTGGGCAGAAGCTAGCAACTTAAGCTTAAGGTTACCTGTAGCGACTTCGGCATCACCAATAATCAAGGCGGCGATCGCGCCACTACTGGCAGCACGCTTGAGTTGTTTATCAAATTTGGCCGCACTCAAATCTAATTCCACGCTAAACCCAACGCGACGTAAACTTTGCGCCACTTGTAAAGATTTGCCTTCGGCTTGTTCGCCTCTAGAAACCACATAAAGGTCTATTTGCGTAGCCGCAGGCCGATCGTTTTGCTGCAATAGTAATACCAGTCTTTCGAGGCCGATCGCCCAACCAACAGCGGGTGTATCGGGCCCACCTAACTCTGCTACAAGGCGATCGTAACGACCACCACCGCACACGGCTGATTGTGCACCAAGATGAGAAGATTGAATTTCGAAGGCTGTATGGGTGTAGTAATCCAAACCGCGCACAAGGCGGGGATTAAGCCGGAAGACAATGTCTAAATCTTGTAAAAATGTCTGCACGCGCTCAAAATGCTGTTGCGATTCTGGGCTGAGATAGTCCAGGATGCTAGGTGCGTCTTGTGCAATTGCCTGGGTGCGAGGGTCTTTGCTATCGAGAATGCGGAGGGGATTGCGGCTGAGGCGATCGCGCGAGTCGAGATCGAGTTCGCTCTGATAGGGAGTGAAGTAATTTACCAAAGCTTCCCGATAAACAAGGCGATCTTCGCTACTACCAACAGAATTGAGATCGACAACTAGATCTTGAAGTCCTAATCGTGTCAGAAAGTCCGCCGCGATCGCAATTACTTCGGCGTCTGCACGGGGATCTTTACTACCCAGGCTCTCCACGCCTAACTGATGAAACTGTCGCTGTCTACCTGCTTGGGGACGCTCGTAGCGAAACATTGCGCCCATATACCACAGGCGTTGCACGCTACCTTGAGCATAGAGTTTGTGCTCAATAAATGCTCGCACAGCACCAGCAGTGCCTTCCGGCCTGAGGGTTAAAGAGCGATCGCCGCGATCGCTAAACGTGTACATCTCTTTACCGACAATATCAGTGGTTTCACCGATGCCGCGTGCAAATAGCTCGGTTGACTCAAAGACAGGCGTGCGAATCTCAGTGTAAGCTGCCTGGGCCAAAATTTGCCGCGCTACAGATTCAAGTTGCTGCCAGTAGGCAATTTCTGGGATCAAAATATCGCGGGTACCGCGAGAAGCTTGTAGAGATGACATGGGGAATTTATTGAATTTGCCAAGCGCCGTAACGATCGAGAATTGACGACACTAATTCCTGCAATCGCTCCAGCATCTGCGACGAACAGGTAACATGCATACCAGCAATCTGGCTGGCGTCATAACTAAAATCTTGGCGATCTTGCCAAATTAACTCGGTAGACACACCATCTAGCTGAGACAGATGTGTAGCTAGTTCTTTGTACATTGCCAGCGGCAGTTCGGGCGTGTAAGTAATCTTGACAGGCTTGCCACTAAACACTTTGCAATCCTTCTTCTTGAACTCTAGGCTTAGAAATAATGGTGCAACAGTTGACCTCATCAATGCACACTTTTCCCCATTGCAATGCCCACATTACCAGCGCCACGCGATTATCTGTATGGGTTTTAGTCAGAATATTACTAATATGATTGTCCACAGTACGTTTGCTGATTGCTAACCTGAGCGCGATCTCTTGATTTGTTAAGCCAGCGGCCACTAACTCAATCACTTGAATTTCGCGCTCCGAAAGATTAATGGGCGATTGACTTTGTGCTTGGTTGAGCTCAGCGATGTTAGTCATGGTGGCAATGAGTTTAACTACTTAGAGATGTAACACCATCCTAGCAATTTATGGGATCGGTATGAAAGCATGATCGCAACTGTTTTAGAGAATAGTTAATATAAATTTGCTTTATTTTAAACTTCAACATAATCACACACGATCCCCAGTTTGATGTTAAATCAGCAAAGCTTCTAGCCACTTGGGCGCAGGTGGGATGGGATTACCCAGGCGATCGAGCAGTAGCCAACCCACAAGATGTACCAATAATAAGTACATAAAGTTACTGAAAATAATGCTAGCTATCACAAAAGCTTGAACTGCCCATAGCTCTGGTTCTTCTAACGAACCAAATAACTGTAGAAGCCAGCCGATCAAACCAGTAATCTGCACGGTGATATACGTCCAAACATTTTCCCCAAGTAAGACGGAGAGAAAAAAAAGTTGAAACCAGGTGCCAAGCGAGCCTGCCAACGTCCCCAGACAGAGCGATATCGACCAGGGCGATCGCCGCTTCCATAAATACCCTAACAGCACGCCCAAGAAGCCATGCGGGATTGCATACTGAATACTACGGGTTGGCCCCATCAGAACTGTCAGGAGTAGTACGGTCACCACCATTACTTTCCAGGCTGACTTGTTCCCCCAACGTAAATAGGCAAGCGCCGTTGGAATCGGGAAAAACATGCGCAGGAAAGGGCCAACTGGGAAATAAAAGTTAACTAGAAAAATCATGCCTGTGGCGCTGGCTAAAAACGCAGTCTCCACCATTGCCAAAGCAGGATTCGGACGATTTTGGGGCATTGATTATGGGATGTGGGTTGTAGGCAAGGGGTTTAGGGGCAAACACATAGGTCGCCCGAACAGATGTTTTGATTAGGGGGGGGAACATATAGGTCTTTCCCTACTCGCTGGGGTTCGTTGCTACTGTATCCCAAAATCTACCGCGACGCCCGTATAGCCACCATAGGCCAAATATGCCTAGAGCAATGCAGGTTAAACTAATCACCTGGGCAATGCGCAGAGGGCCTAACATCAAGCTATCAGTCCGCAGTCCCTCAATCCATAATCTGCCGGAGCTATAGGCGATCGCATAGATCGTAACCAATGTGCCCGGTTTGGCCTTGGGAAAACGTTTGAAAATAGCCATCAAGATGCCAAATACCATGAGATTCCAGAGCGATTCGTAGAGAAAAGTGGGATGGAAATAGGCGTTGGTGTAAAATTCTCTGGGACGATGCTCGGGTGGAATTAATAGCTTCCAGGGTAAATCGGTGGGTGTACCAAATGCCTCAGAGTTAAAGAAATTGCCCCACCGGCCAATTGCCTGACCGAGGATCAGTGACGGCATTACTAGATCGGCAATCTTCCAAAATGAGAGACGGTTGCGACGGGCAAATAGGATCGCGGCGATCGTACCGCCTATAATCGCACCGTGAATAGCAATACCGCCCTCCCAGATGGCAAAGACTTTATACCAGGGTTGGCTCTGAAATTTCTCCTGCCAGGCAAATGCTACATAGTAGGCTCTAGCTCCAGGAATTGCCCCAACTGCTAGCCATATCACCAAATCCTCCATAAATTCGGGCTTAACCCCGCGTTTAGGGGCTAGTTTCGCCGCTAGGACTGTGCCAATTACCACTGCGGTGGCAATTAATAGTCCATACCAGCGAATTGAGATCGGCCCAATTTGCAGGTGATCTGAGGGGGAAGTAAATTCAAAGGCAAGGGGCAAAATGCTTAACATATCCTTGGGAATGAACGCCTCAAAGCAGCTTTAATACTGTCACATCCTAACAGAGCCATTGCTAGTTTTTATTTTGCCTTACTGCTAAAACCTCAAGTTCAAATAATCAAACTCACGTTAACTCAGCTCTGTATTGGCGATCGCGCTCTGCTCGAAACGACTGGGTAACTTAATGCTGAATACTGAACCTTTGCCAATCGTACTTTCTAAGCCGATCTCGCCACCCATCATTTTGACTAGTTGTTCTGTGATTGATAGTCCCAAACCCGTACCGCCGTGTCTGCGGGTTGACGACTGATCGACCTGGCGAAATTGTTCAAAGATTGTGCGCTGATGTTCCGGTTCAATACCGATACCTGTGTCGTGTACTGAGAATACAACTGGTGGTTGCAGATCTAATTCGTGGGTTACCAGTTCGCGATCGCTACCTCCCATTGATTGTGGTGTTGAAGGTAAATGGCCATACTGGAGTTCCACTCTAACCTCACCGCGATCGGTAAATTTAATCGCATTTGAAACTAGATTAGTAATCACCTGACGCACCCTTATTGGATCTTGGTAGATTTTACATTTGCCAATGTGATTACTGAAGAAGAAGTGCAATCCCTTATTACTAGCTAGTGCCTGTAAGCTATCGCAGGTATGAAGGATGAGTTCGTCGATATGGAAATATTCGGGATGGGCTTCCATTCGTCCAGCCTCGATCTTGGAAAGATCGAGAATATCGTTGATTAAATCCAATAGATTCTTGCCATTGCGCAGGATGCGATCGAGCATATCAGATTGGCCCTCTGTGAGGGGGTCTCGGCGCTGCCGCAGCAGGACCTGTGAGAATCCAATAATTGCGTTCATGGGTGTGCGGAGCTCGTGGCTCATATTGGCGAGAAACTGACTTTTTAGTTGGGTAGCTTCTATGAGTTGGGCGTTCTGGGTTTCAATTTGATTAATTAACTGGGCATTACCAATGGCGATCGCGGCCTGGACACCAAATGATGCCAACAAGCTAATATCCTCGCGCGAACCCGCCTCTGCTAGTTGAGAGTGCGCAATTGCTAGTACCCCTAGCCTGCCAGAACGGGCTGATTCAATTGGAACGCAGAGCGCACTTTGCATTGGCAAATTTTCCACCAGACAAACTTCGCCTGACTTAATTTCACCAGGAATACCCTCCCGAAATACCTGTGTAAGCAGATTTGCCTGTGTCAGACTGAATGTGGATTTTTGGGGAAATTCGAGCGGCAACCCCTTAATTGCAGAGAACACAAGCTCATTGCTCTTGGCATTGTAGAGCGCGAGGACACATATTTCAGCCCACGCGATCGCATCGCAAGTTGCCTCTACGACTGACCCCAACAAGACATCGAGATCCTGTAACTGCTGGTTGATTAAGTTAGTGAGTCGTTGCAGAATGCTCATGCGTTTCTGCTGATCGATCATCAGACGGTTGGTTTCCTGTACTACCTTTTCACGGTAACGTTCCTCCGTAACATCGCGTAATATCATGACGCTGCCAATTAGCTCTTCTCCCATGCCGACTAAAGGAGCTGCTTTTGTGTTGAGGATTACCTCTTTGCCATGCGGCGGACGCAATACGATCTGATCTTCTACTACTTCACTACTAGACATAGCTCGAAATATGACTAGATCGGATAAACCGATTGGCTCGCCATTGGCGTGGCGGACATCAAATTGTTCGATAATCTCATCCATTGATTTGGCAACTAGAGGCGAAGACTTCGCTCCATCAATGGTTTCAGGGTTTGATACTCCCAACATGGCTCGACCTGCCGAATTGATTTTCAGAATTCGTCCTGCCGGATCGCTCAGCAAAATACCGTCGGCTAATTGCTCAAACAGGATAGTTAGTTCTTCCCGTTGGCGGGCGATCGTTTGCACGCTCTGTGCATTGCTGATTGCCGTTGCTAATCTCCGATCGATCGACCTCAACAGATTGCGACTTTGCGCTGACAGAGGTGTAAGACTGCCCAAAAATAGAACGCCTACGAGACTCCTCTTTAGCATCAAGGGCCAGGCGGATAAGCTTTGCGGGAGTAGATCGCCCGCTGGCGTGCGATAGACCAAAGTCTGCCCCGTCAACTGATCTACTTCCCAAATTACAGGTTCGCCTAGCTGTGCCGCTTGTCCCACCAAACCATCGCCAAGCGCGATCGCTGTCATCAACTGATTGGTTTTACACCCCCATTCCGCCGCTAGTTCCAATATCTCTCCCTGCCATAGATAAATGCTGCCTAGTTGCGCATTTGTGAGCTGACAGACTTTTTCGAGACTGGTTTGGATCAACTTGGTTTGGTCGGTTGTATTTACCAGCACCTGATCGAGAGATTGCAGTCCAAACTGAATATCGCGTGCTTCTAGCTTTGTAGTTTTGGCCTCCAGTTCTGCCGCCATGCGATTGAATACCTGAGAAAATTCTCCCAATTCGTCATTGCGTTCAATTGTGGAGCGCACAGATAAATTGCCAGCCGTAATTGATTCGGCGACGCGCGATAGCTCTGTTAAAGATGGCTGGATACTACGCACGATCAACAAGCCGACGAATATGCTTGCTCCTAACCCCATGATCAAATAGGCGATCGCTACCAAGGTGGCAATCTGCTGAAACTCATCCGGTGTACCTTGATGAACGTATAGCAACAGCAATAAAGCCGCAGTAACTAGCAACGATATACTAGTACCTAATCCTACTAACACTCGCCGTACCAGGCTTTCGCGACGCTGTTTGCTTGTGTTACTCATGATTGCAGCTTGCTTTTAGTTATTTGGCAACTTATGGCGGCTAGCATAGCGGCAGCCACTTAACTTTGTATACCTACCTACGAGAGATCCTATAGCTTTGACAACCCTTCAGCCCGAAGCTGGAGTAAAGTCTCCTGATTTCATATATTTAGATCAAATAGAATCAGGTATGTTGTAGAGTCAGATCTTGAACTCTGTTTGTGAAGGATAGCCCAAATGTCTCCAGGCAGCAGCGGTAGCAACGCGTCCTCTGGGCGTGCGGTTGAGATAGCCAATTTGCAGTAGATAAGGCTCGTAAACCTCTTCAATAGTTTGAGTATCTTCACCCGTGGCAGCAGCCATGGTTTCCAATCCCACGGGGCCACCATTAAAATTCTCAATCATCACCGTCAGTAACTTGCGATCAATCCAATCTAGACCGCGTGGATCGACATTAAATAACTCTAGGGCTGCTTCGGCGATCGCCCCGGTAATCCCTCCATCAGCTTTGACCTGGGCATAATCGCGCACGCGCTTGAGCAGACGATTGGCAATACGTGGTGTACCGCGCGATCTCGCGGCCACGGCCATTGCCCCAGATTCATCAATCGGAGTTTCTAAAATCGCGGCGCTGCGATGGACGATCTGCGCGAGTTCATCCACTTCATAGAAGCGGAGATGCTGCACAAACCCAAAGCGATCGCGCAATGGCGAGGATAATGCCCCAATTCTAGTAGTTGCTCCCACAAGCGTGAATCGTTGCAATTGCACACTACGAATTCGTGCCGCTTGTCCTTTGCCAATCGTGATATCGAGCCGAAAATCTTCCATAGCTGGGTAGAGAATTTCCTCGGTCACGCTGGGCAAGCGGTGAATTTCGTCGATAAATAGAATATCGCCTGGTTGCAAGCTTACCAATAATCCCGCAACATCACGTGGGCGTTCTAGCGCCGGGGCTGATGTGATTTTGCACTGCACGCCCATTTCCTGGGCAATAATTAATGCCAGCGAAGTTTTGCCTAGACCCGCCGAACCGTAGAACAGCATGTGATCCAATGCCGAGTTGCGAGACTTGGCAGCAGCGATCGCGATGTGTAGTAATTCCTTTAAATCTTTTTGCCCGATATAGTCAGTCAGGCTCTGCGGTCGAATATTAGTCTCTACCGAGACAGGGCTCGCCTCCGCAATTTTTTCCTCTTTATTTGCGATCGGTTGTAACAGATCTACGCCCTGTTTAGGATCGTCCTTACTGTTATTGCTTTTGTGGGAAGAAATAATTGCCATGACATTCTAAGGTTGCTCGATCTGCAACAATTTACTATTCCATGGTAATGCTTAATGCGAATCAGGATTGAGTTGCGTTAGTCTTACGGTTTGTGCGTCCAGGCGTTGGATGCGATGCCGCCAGGCCAATACCGTCCCATCGTCCAGTCCTAACTCCTCTGGTATGTGTTGTGTCGTTTGTCCTTGTAAGAATCCGCGCACCATTGCTCGCGATCTGACCACAGTTATAATGGCTATCCGACAAGTCTGTCCCTGTGAAAATATGGAACACTTTGCCGCATTCGCGACGCTTGTATTTGATGATGGAGGCGCGTTTGCGGTCGTGCGGTGCTTGTCCTGCTGGTAATGCGTGCCCATTTGGACAAGGTAAACCTTTCGGATGTAGGATCTTTAATAACCATTCGTAGCAAGCTTGCTCATCTAATAACTTGCTCAGGGGAAACTTTATCATGGCATGTCTGACGATTGATGAAAACGGATTTCTCCTATTTTGCCATTTCACCTGCTTACCCAGATGAGCGGAACTTTCAAGATATCTTCCATATACCTGCAATCACTCAAGCTAGTGCGCCTGGACGGGTTAACCTTTTAGGCGAACACACTGATTACAACGATGGCTATGTTCTACCGATCGCCATTCCACAGCAAACTACAGTACAGCTTAGTTTTAGCGCCAATGAACGACATCACTTTTATTCACAAGCATTCCCCGATCCAGTAAGCTTGACATCCACCGATCCAGTACCGCAAGGTTTTGCGAGCTATCCCTACGGCTGTATTCGCGTTCTGGAACAACAGGGTGTTTCCATCCCGCCACTGAACGTGTATATCACTTCCTCTGTACCTATCGGTGCTGGATTATCCAGTAGTGCGGCCTTAGAAGTAGCGATGTTGAGAGGATTGCGATCGCTCCTGTCCCTCGACCTTGATGACGGGCAAATTGCCCAATTAGGTCAACAAGCCGAACGACAGTATTGCGGTGTCCAGTGTGGCATCATGGATCAGATGGCAGCTAGCCTTGGCGATTCCAAACATCTTCTGTTTCTTGATACTCGCACGCTCGCATATCAGCATCTTCCTCTTCCCCCTGGAGCCGAAATCATCGCGATCAATAGTGGCATTCCTCGTACGTTAGCAGAGAGTGGCTATAACCAGCGTCGGTCTGAATGCGAAGCTGCGGCTCAATTGATGGGAGTCAAAGCCCTAAGAGATATTCAAAATGTTGAGGCGATCGCGCATTTACCATCGCCTTTGCAAGCGCGATCGCGTCACGTCATCACAGAAAATAATCGGGTTTTAATGGCTCGTCAGGGCATATCCGCAGAGCAGTTTGGCGAACTGATGAACGCATCCCATGCCAGTTTGCGCGATGATTACGAGGTTTCAGTTGCAGGATTAGATATCCTGGTTGATATGCTGCAAAAGACAAAGGGCGTATTTGGGGCGAAGCTTACAGGGGCTGGATTTGGAGGTGGTTGTGTGGCGTTGGTAGAGGCGCAAAAGGGAAATGCGATCGCCGAGCAAGTTTTACATGATTACAACCATGCCGGCTATCATGGACGCATCCTGATTGCTTAAGAGATTCCTAAAGTTCACTATAGCGAGTGCAGATATCTGCCATTATAGCAGGAGACGCTATAATCACTGGAACTACACAAACTGTAGAAGCTTCTGAATTCTACCTGGCTGTGCCCAGTTGCAGGTGCCTTCCATCTGCTGACTGCACAGATATTTCTCGACTAATGGATCGCTCAATTGTTCTACTAATTTTTCTCCTTCCTCTTTAGAAGTTAATGGGATAAATGCATGCAGAGCTTGATTTCCCTGCCAATTACCCCCAAACAGCTTAGGATAAAAATGTTTTTGACCGTATGCCTGCCAGCATACTTTGTAGGGAGCGAAAGTATATGCTCCCACCCCTAACAAGGCGTACCAAAATCCCCTTCTAATCTTTGATTGAATTAAGCTTCCTTTGCGATTTTGCAGTAGAGTTTGATATTGGCAAAGGTACTGCCACAAATCCGCATATCTCTGCAATTCCTCTTGGCTACAAATTTTACCTGTGAGAAAGTTGTAAGGCACTAAAATATACTTTGTTGGTGTGGGGTGTTCCTCTTGAAAGTTATGCTTAGCGATCAGAGGCAAAAGAAATTGACGAGGTAGGAGTACTTCTTTAACTAAGTGGTTACTGACGATCGCCCAAGTGTCATCTTCTCCTGGTAAAGTTTCCAAGTGATCGAAGATAAAGATGTCATTCGCACCACAGGTATTGATGCCTTGTCGAGGCTTACTAATACGAGTGAGCGGAATTTTTGTGTAACTTTGCAGTTCTTTCAGACTAGCCAAATTCTCAAAGACAGTCAGTGGCTCATTTCGATTGAATAGTGGTGTTGCCTCACAATTTTTCCATTCATCTGGAATAGTTTGATTGGTTTGATTGGTTTGCTGAGTTTGATTGATAAAATATTTAATCGGAAAAGCTTGGGAGCGATCGCGTTCAAAAGCGACTAGACCGTATCTAGTATTGATGTTTGCAAAAATTTTGTTGTGTTTGAAATCGTAGATTTCCTGAATACAGAAGTCGATATCCCCAATCTTGTAATTGCGGAACCCCTTGCCCGCGCCATCATTGAGCAGAATTGATAGCGGCATGAAGAAATAAGCTTTACCATTAGGCTTGAGATGCTCTCTCAGTGACTTGGCAATAATTAAGGCAGCTAGATCGATACGACTACCGCCAAGCAACAAATCTTTGGGATTGTCCACCAAGCCATACTCATGAAATAAAGGCTTTATTTTCTCCTTGTAGCGATCGCTCAGGTTATTGAAATTCAACCAGGGGGGATTACCTAGAATAATATCTACTTGCAACTCGCGATCGCACCAGAGAATATCTTGCTGCCAAAAGTTGCTTGTCGGAAATTCTAAGCCATACTTACGTTTGATATTTGTGTGAAACGCTCGAACAAACTCTGGCTGCTTCTCATTTGCCCATAGATGATCGAGCATCTTGGAATTCACGGTAATGCCATTGGAGATCGCCAGATCGATTAATCCTTCTAAGAACCTTCCTTCCCCCGCTGTCGGGTCGAAAATCGTCGCACCATCGATCCACTTATCTAAGATTTGATATTTCTCTAAGACCCATGTTACCTGCTTTAAAGGCGTAAAGAAAACTCCAACAGGTGGTTCTGCTACTTCGCCTAATTCACCTTCTGTTGGAGTATCGCAAATAACCGTCATGGGTGGCGATCTCAAATTGTTGGAATCGGGAATATCATAACGCTAAAGCACAAACCTGGCGATCGCATCAGCGGCACCATCGGCATCAACATCAGGCGCTACCCAGTCGGCAATCTCTTTTAATCCGTCAGGGGCATTTCCCATTGCCACACCAACCCCAGCATACTCAATCATTTCCAAATCGTTAAAGTTATCACCTACGGTCATCACTTCGCTGCGATCGAATCCCAAGATATTTTCAGCTAAATGCTTAACTGCTGTACCTTTATTGGCGATCGGGTTGGTGGCTTCAAAGAAGGTCGCGACGGACTTAGTGAGATAGAGTTGCCCAGGTGTATAACGCTCCTTTAGCGTTGTTAATAACGTCGTAATTAACTCAGGATCGTCACTGAGCGCCAAAACCTTAGTGAGGGGATGCTCAGGTGCTTGGTCGAGCAAGAACTGGCGCAAATTTCCCACCGGAATAGCTTTTACACCCGATCGCTGGGCATAGGCTTGAGTTTGGGGCGTAATTTGACGCACGTACAGCTCATCTTTGATGTAGAGATGCACTGATAGCTTGCCTGTATCCGCATAGGGGGCAAAATCATCGATCAAAGATAACGCATATTCTAGATCTACAGGCCAGTGACCCACCAATTCCTCAGTCTGTGGATCTTTGATCAGCGCCCCTTGATAGGAAATCAGAGGGGCATCAGATTTGATGGTACGGTGAAACCGCAATGCTGAACGATACATCCGCCCAGTGGCGATCGCTACCTTGACACCCTTGGCTTGAGCAGCTTTAACCGCTTGCTTGACTGGTTCATTTACCTGATTGGAGTCACCATTGATCGTACCGTCTATATCTAGCACTACTAAACGAATTGCTTGCCCCATATCAGATTTTGAAATTAACGATCGTTACTCACCTAGTTTAGTAGATCCTGCTATCAAGTCCCGGTCTTCCAGGCTACGGACATTTAGAGCTACTCAACGAAGAGTATTCACCATTAATCTGTTTCACTAGTTCGCTAGGTAGCTGCTTAGATTTACCTAAGGCTTTGCGATACTCTTTTTTGGCGGCTTCTACACCACTACAACCCTTCATCCACAGAATTTGACCCTTCAAGTACTGTAGTTCGGGGTTTTCAGGTGCAGATGCAAGGGCTTTATCAATGGCATCAAGTGCTTCGGTGGGCTTTTTGGCATCGCGATAGCCTAAGGCAATCCCGCGATATTTCAGATAGTCTGGTGCAGAATTACGCAGGCTGGATAAGGCTTTTTCCAAGTCCGAAGGAAAAACCGAAGCAATCAGCATGTCCATATAACCCTTAATCAGATTGAGTTCCGGATCGTTGGGGTTAATATCCTGCGCTTCATCAATTTCTTTGAGTAACTTATCCACTAGTCCCAGGGCAGAAGGTGCGCCACTGACTACGCCTTGGGAAGACACGATATAGCCTGCTTCCAGTAAGTAACTAACTCCCATATAGAGATGGCCGCGCATCTTGTCAGTACCCAGCAATTTTTGGGCAGCAGCGCGAGTTTTATTCGTGTAAATCTGCATACTTGCCAGGTCTTTTTCGATATAAGCCATCGATGCTCTCATCCCTTGGGCAAGCGGGTCGTCATACTCACTGCGCAAAGCTTTATTAAGTTGCTTTGATGCGGCGGGATAGTCACCTTGCTTAAACATGAGTTCAAAGGCGGCTTGGGTATCAGCGCCAATTGGTTTGGGGTTTTGAGTACGAAAAGGATCGCCGGCGAATGCGGGTAAGGAGATCGCACCTGCTAGCACGGTAATAACCAAATGAGCTGAGACTTTTGACAAAAATCGCTTCATACAATTTCCTTCTTAATACAATTTCCCTTAAAGCACCATGCCTATAGATAAATGCCTATAGATATCTGTGAGTAGTGTTAGGCTGACATAGGTTTAGTTTCACAAATTGAGCCCGCTGATCGCAAGACGCAGCCTATCTGCACCAGTTCCATAACTTTATTATGCTATCGATCCAAAATTTGATTTACCACCCTCCTGCCACCCCTGAACCGATCTTAAAAGGAATTTCTTTAGAACTGGCACCACAGGAGTTGGGGCTCGTAGTTGGACCAAGTGGCTCAGGTAAAAGCACTCTATTAGAAATTTTAGCTGGTTTTGTCGAGTGGCATAGTGGTGCAGTTTACTGGCGCAACCAAGATCTCACCCCCGATCACCTCCAACAGCTATGTGGGTTGGTGTTTCAGTTTCCAGAGCGGCATTTTTGCGGCAATACAGTCTTAGAAGAGTTGCGGCTCGGACATATCGATCTAGACGGCGATCGCCTGGATGCGTCGCTGCAAGCTGTGGGTTTAGGACAGATTCCGCTGAATGCCTCTCCTAATTCACTTAGTGGTGGTCAGCAGCGCCGCCTGGCTCTGGCGGTTCAGCTAATTCGGCAACCAGGATTACTGCTACTAGATGAACCAACCGCTGGCTTAGATTGGTCGATGCGACGACAGCTACTGAAATTACTGGCAAACCTGAAGAAAGATTGGACATTATTAGTAGTTAGCCACGAACCTGAGGAACTCAAGTCAATTGCCGATCGCAGTTGGCAGATATCACATGGTAGGTTAACCCCTTTGGTTGGTAATTCTTAGATAGGCAAAGTGCTATGTCTGGTATAGAGTAAATCTAGACCTTTAAAATGAATTTCCTATGCCATCCAGCACTGAAACCACAATAATAGGTACGGGCGAAATGATTGATTCAGCCAATATTTTCAACCACGCTGAAACAATTCAAACCGTTATTTCCTCAATGGATCCCGACAAAACGGCTGTAGTTAACCAGCCAGGCGATACATGGAAATTCCAGTATGGTACCGTCGAGGTGATTGTGAATATTACGGGTGAGGGATCTTCAGACATATTTACGGTGTTGGCAACTGTCCTCTCGTATCCTGTCAAAGATGAAGCCAAATTGATGAAGTTGCTGTTAGAGAAGAATGCCGCAGAGACATTTGAAGCTAGATATGCCATTCAGGGCGATCGTGTGATTGTGATAGCGGCACGTTCGGTGGAAGATCTCTCGCCTAAGGAAATTGCCCGAACTATTGGCATCGTTGCCGCGATCGCCGATGAAAATGATGAACTCCTGAAGGCAGAATTTGGTGCATAGAAGTGGCTTTAGCTACTTTACCTAATGTCAAGCATTTGGCGACTGCTGCCGCAGATTGAGGCATCTGGTGCAGAACAGATGGCGTTAGATAATTGGTTGCTAGACCAACATTGCCAAAGCGATCGAGCTTACTCCTTATTAAGGTTTTATCTCTGGTCGCCAGCCGCTATTTCCCTGGGCTATCACCAGAGAGAAATTCCTGATCGCTGGCACGATTTAGCGATCTCGCAGGGTTTAGATCTAGTCCGTCGACCTAGTGGTGGGCGAGCGGTATTGCATAAGGGCGATCTCACCTATGCCGTAATTACTAGCAGCCATACCAATCGCCGCGAAACCTACGAATACATCTGCGAATTTTTGATCCAGGGATTCGCAAGTTTGGGCATCCAACTGCAATACGGTAAAGCGGGCAGATCGTATATACATAATCCCAATTGTTTTGCCACAGCTACCAGTGCCGATCTAGTTATATCTAATGGCCGTAAACTGATTGGTAGCGCCCAGCTATATCGACATAATTCCGTGCTGCAACATGGCTCGATCTCGATCCAGCCAGACTATGATTTACTCCAACAAATATTTGGTATTGAAACACCAGTTGTGGGCTTAGCAGAGTTACTAAATCCTCTGAATCCTATAAATCCTGAGGCGATCGCGACTGATAATACTGATAATCACGATCTCGACGAAGACAAGTTAATCGATCGGGCGATCGCTGCCCTGACCCATGCGGCAGAACAGCACTTTGGCACTCAGTTTGGGGATTTCCCCCTAGATACCTTACCCAAATTGTTATAGATAGCGGTTTTTACGCAGAAGTAGCAAAGTTAAAATAGCTTTATATGTTTGAACCTCTATCTCAATCTTTACAACTGGGGCTGTACCGACTCGAACAGTGGTCGGATGTATTGGTGAGCGCCCAGCTAGCTCATCTGTCTCCTTTTAGCATTGGCTTTATGTTTCTGGCTGGACTGGCAACTAGCTTGTCACCCTGTACGCTGTCAATGCTGCCTTTGACCATCGGTTACATCGGTGGCTTTGAGTCGAAAAGTAGTTTGACTGCCGCAACGCAGTCGGCCTGGTTTGCGCTGGGTTGCGCTACTACGCTCACGGGGCTGGGGCTAGCCGCTGCCCTACTAGGCAAAATCTACGGTCAGGTGGGTTGGGGGTGGTCAATTCTGATGGGTGTGGTGGCGATCGCCATGGGACTGCAATTGTTGGAAATCTTACCTATGCAGCTACCCAACTGGGGAAACATCGAGATTTCACGGCAACTCCCTAATGCCTTGAGATCCTATTTAGTAGGGCTGACATTTGGCTTGGTGGCTTCCCCCTGTAGTACGCCTGTGCTGGTAACACTACTTACTTGGGTAAGTACAACTGGGAGTATTGCGATCGGCGCAGGATTTCTGCTCGCCTATGCGATCGGCTCAATTTTACCGTTGGTATTGGCCGGTACATTTACCGGTGCATTAAAACAGATCGTGGCCATGCGGACGTGGTCGGGCTGGCTGACACGAGTAAGCGGGATTATTTTGATTGGCTTTGGCACAATCTCTATCCTTAGTCGTATCGCCTGAACTCTTTAAGTCTGGCGAAAGCGAGGGGAGGATTCTCTGCCAAAGTCTCTTCAGCAATCTGTTCGTACATTTGTTCGTACATCTGCTCGTACTGTTCTACCTGAACAGCAGCATTTACCTGGGCAGGCAGACTATTAGCAATTTCTGTAGGCGACTCCCAGTCACGGTTAAAGGCTGGAGTAGCAAGCGTACAGGCCGACCAAGTTGCTTCCACAGAAGCTTGTAGTTTCTGGCAGTTCCCCCCTCTCCTACCAATAGGATCGTAGTGCCTACAAAAACGACAAGTTAAATCTGAATTTGTTAAGAAATCCATTTATTACGATGTGTTTTAAAGTAACCCGCAATTTATATGTCCACAATTATGCAGCAAGGGTTTAAGGGATCGATGTGACTGGGATCGTTCCTAGAAGTGATTTACAGCGATCCCGAAGAAGAAATTAACTTAATAATGTCTTCAAAAGTTGACAAATACCCAGGTAAACGTCAACTTTGATGTACTAGACTCTATGGATCGCTGGCAGGAAGGTACTGCTGTTTAAGCCACCTTAGTTAAGTCCTTGCTGTCAGTTTTCAAAATGTCCCCCCACTCAAGTTTTTATTATTCCCATTCAGTACAGATAAATAACCACCTATGAACCAACATAGAATAGAGCACGATTCTATGGGAGAGATGCCAATCCCTGAGGCTGCTTATTACGGTATCCAAACTGCTAGAGCGATCGCCAACTTTGGGATTAGTGGCATCAAACCTCTACCCGTATATGTTGATGCTTGTCTACTAATTAAACAGGCCACTGCTTTAGTTAATACTGAACTAGGATGCATTCCTAGAGATGCAGGTGAAGCGATCGCCACTGCCTGCGATGAAATTTTGCACGGGGCTTTAAGGGATCAGTTCGTCGTGGACATTTACCAAGCAGGTGCAGGGACCTCGCACCACATGAATGTGAATGAAGTCTTGGCCAATCGCGCTCTGGAAATTGTCGGCGATATGAAAGGCAACTATGCCCGCCTGAGTCCCAACGATATCGTCAACTACGGGCAATCTACCAACGATGTGATCCCGACGGCAATTCGGATTGGGGCATTGATCGCACTAGAACGCTTTCTGTATCCTGCCCTCTCGAATCTTAATGCCGTGCTTGCTCAAAAAGCTCAAGAGTTCAAAGATGTGATTAAGTCCGGTCGTACCCACTTGCAGGATGCCGTACCTGTGCGACTAGGCGATGAGTTTGGTGCCTATGCCCAAATTATTACCGACCATACACGGAGAATTCGTCAAGCCTCCGACGATCTCAAACTGTTGGGCTTGGGTGGTAGTGCATCTGGTACAGGATTGAATACGCATCCTCAATATTGCGATCGCGTTGCGAGAGTACTGAGTGAGTTAACTAAATTTGAACTTCAGCCTGCACCCCATCTGATGGCAGCAATGCAAAGTATGGCTCCATTTGTACATGTATCCGGGGCTTTGCGCAACTTGGCGCAGGACAGCAATAAGATCGCTAACGATCTGCGTCTGCTTGACTCTGGCCCCAAAACTGGACTCAAAGAAATTCAACTGCCACCCGTACAGCCTGGATCTTCAATTATGCCAGGCAAATATAACCCTGTGATTGCTGAGATGACCAACATGGTCTGTTTTCAGGTGATGGGTCTGGATGCCAGCATCGCGATGGCGGCTCAGGCGGGTCAGTTGGAGCTAAATGTGATGATGCCGCTGATTGCCTATAACTTGCTGCACAGTATTGAGATTTTGGGTAATGCGCTGAATAGTCTGGCTCAGAAATGCATCGGAGGAATTACAGTAATGAGCGATCGCTGCCTTGCCTATGCTGAGGGTAGTTTATCGCTGGTTACGGCCTTGAATACGTACATTGGCTATCTCAATAGTGCGGATATTGCTAAAGAGTCTTTAGCGACGGGCAAATCTCTACGCCAGATAGTGCTGGAAAAGGGACTAATGTCGGAGGCACAACTGTCAGAGGTGCTCGATCTGGAGCAGATGAGCCGCATGAATCACAAGTGAAAATGCTCGTAGAGATAGCTGAGGTGGAGTACGTTACCATATAAACAAGCTTGATACCTGCTCTGTAATATGTTTCAGACTGACCCACCGCGATCGCCCAAAGACGTACTACCAACAATGTACGATCTTCCAAGTGAACTGATTGAGGATGCAGGATTGCCTGATCAATATCATCTCTGGCAAGCTGAGTTGTTAGAGCAAACTTTCACCCCCCCTAATTTCCCGACAGATCGGGTTTTAGTTGCCAGTGACCTGAATCTTTATTACGATCCTCGTCATCCCATGTGGTTCAAGCGTCCTGATTGGTTTGCTGTATTAGATGTGGATAGATTGTACGAACAAAGGGATTCGCGCTTAAGTTATGTGGTATGGCAGGAAGGTGTCGATCCATTCATTGCGATCGAATTGCTTTCTCCAAGTACAGAGAAAGAAGATTTAGGGCAGAGCTTGCGAGAAGTCAACCAACCGCCAACTAAGTGGGAGGTATACGAGCAGATCTTACGCATTCCTTATTATGTCGTTTTCAACCGCTACACAAATGAACTAAGGGTGTTTGAACTTGCCAAAAATCGCTATCGGGAAGCAATCTTATCAACAGAAAGAGTTTGGTTACCAGAGATCGAACTAGGCTTAGGACTATGGTCTGGCACATATCAAGATTTATCTCGACAGTGGTTGCGCTGGTTTGATG
The DNA here is from genome assembly GCA_943367755.1 of Rhizobium sp. Q54. GTDB lineage: Bacteria > Cyanobacteriota > Cyanobacteriia > Pseudanabaenales > Pseudanabaenaceae > PCC-6802. Next base: position 124,159 of record CALRKB020000004.1, read on the forward strand.
CGTCAGACAATTGGTTGCCTACACCAACTGAGCGAGAACAGCAACAAGTCGAAATGGAACGGCAGCGAGCAGAACAAGCAGAATTACTCTTGCAGCAAGAACGCCGGAGAAATGAGCAATTGGCCGCAAAATTGCGAGAAAATGGCATCGATTTAAATGGGATTTAGCCTACCCAAAACATCGATTCAGTAAATAAATGCTGTAGGATAGACAAAGACTATGCAATACGTATTGATTATTCATGAGGTTGAAGACTACGAGGCATGGAAGCAGATTTTTGATAATGCCTCTGATATCCGAAGAGAAGCAGGAGAGCGCGCATATCAGGTCTTTAAATATGAAAACGATCCAAACAAAGTAGTGCATTTATCATCCTGGATATCGATAGATGCTGCTAAGCGTTTTTTCGAATCCCCTAAGCTCGTTAGAATACGCGCCGAAGCGGGAGTAAAGTCTCCTGATTTCATATATTTAGATCAAATAGAATCAGGTACGTTGTAGAATGCAGAGTTATGGGAAGTAGCGATAAATTTCTTTGCGATGCAGAATGCACTCAGAAATTACCGTATCTCCTTCCCAGAGAAAGCCTATACGATACTACGTTCCTTCCAAATTGCGTAAATGTTCGCTGAGATGGGTGCGATCGCCCATCACATGTAATAAAGGCCCATGCATTGCCATTTCTACTATGCTAACGGAAGCGACGGGCATACCAATGCGATCGCGAAAGCGCCCGATATCAATTCCCAGCAAAGTGCATAAAATAATCCGAATCGTAGCTTTATGAGAAACTATAAGTACGTTGCCAGTCCTGTATGTTTGCTCGATTTCTTCCAATACCCGCGAACCACGACGCTGGATACATACACCCGTCTCGCCACCCGTGGGAGAATACCAACCTGGTTCGGCTAACCAGCGAATGTAATCGTCATGAAAATCGCGATTCACCTGATCGGGTGACATACCTTCCCACTTACCGTAGGAAATTTCCTTCAAGCCATCTCGCAATTCCATTTCCATTCCTATGGCATTGCATAAGGGAGTAGCTGTGGCGATCGCGCGTCGCATAGGACTGACAAATACAGCCGTCCAGGGCAAGGCTTTGTAAGCTGCCGCGAACGCTTCTGCCATCTGCATCCCCTCGGTCGTCAGTTCGGGATCGAGATCGCCGCAATAGGCATTGGCATGGCTAAAATCTGTTTGCCCATGCCGCAGAAAATATAACTTTAGGCTCATATTAGGTGTAATTTCCAGCGATAGGGACAGGTTTAGATAAGGGTAAGAGGTTCCTTACCAAAGTCTTTCGACAAGAACCTGGGCCTACAAAGATTCAGACGGTAGCCAGATGGAAGGCGGCACCAATACCACTCGCCATCTCTTCAGGTGTGATTTTGCCATCTTTATTGATATCGAGGGCATCAAACACCGCATCCGTTCCTGCCCACTCCTCGCGAGTAATAAAGCCATCGCCATCTAGATCGTAAACACGGAAAACATCCTGAGCTGCATTATGGAGTGTATCTTTACCTTCGATGTGCTTGAGGCGTTCGGAGAGCAATTTTTCAAGGGCAATCAGTGCATTGGTAAAGCCCTGAATACCCTCTGAAAGCTTATCTGTTGCCATGCGATCGCTCTCATGCATGCGATCAAAAGTGGCTTTATCCATCGTAATTTTCTCAACATCAGTGTTGGCAGCTTGCGATGGATCGAGTTTGCGCGGTAATACAGCTACCGTCGCCTGCAATTCTGCTAGCAAAGCCGGCGAGATCGTGAGTAGATCGCAACCAGCTAACTCGATAATCTCTTCGACATTACGGAAACTCGCTCCCATTACTTCGGTTTTATAGCCGAATTTCTTGTAATAAGTATAGATTTTCGATACGGAAAGCACACCTGGATCTTCTGCGGCAGGATAGCTGGCGCGTCCGGTGTCTTTCTTGTACCAGTCGAGAATGCGACCGACAAAGGGAGAAATCAATGTCACACCTGCCTCGGCGCAGGCGATCGCCTGATGTAAGCCAAACAGCAGGGTTAAATTGCAGTGAATTCCTTCTTTCTCCAAAATTTCGGCGGCGCGGATACCTTCCCATGTTGAGGCAATTTTGATCAAGATCCGATTGCGCGAAACACCGACGGCTTCATACTGAGCAATCAGTTGATGAGCTTTGGCAACTGTCGCTTCGGTATCGTAGGATAGGCGCGCATCGACCTCGGTGGATACCCTGCCTGGGATAATTTTGAGGATGCGCAACCCAAAGGCAACCGCTAAGCGATCGAAGGCTAAGGAGACGATTTGGGCGGCTGTGGCACCCTCTCCAGCATCTTGCTTGGCTTGGGCTAGGGTGCGATCGACGATTTCCTGATACTGAGGCATCTGAGCGGCAGCAGTAATCAAGGAAGGGTTAGTCGTCGCATCTTGGGGTGTAAAAGCTTCGATCGCATTAATATCACCCGTATCTGCAACCACAACGGTCATTTCTCGCAGTTGTTCTAGTAGATTCTTAGACATTTTGATGCTCCTATACAAACTAGCTGTTAACTCAAAATCTGTTTACGAGTGACTTGACCCGATTGCTCAATGTGGTAAACAATTGGCACACCGGTTGCGAGTTCTAGCCCTGGCACCTCCAATTCGCTCAGTCCATCTAGTTCCATGATAATCGAGCGCAGAGAATTACCGTGGGCGGCAACCAGCACGTTATCACCCTGTAACAGATGCGTAAAAATGCGATCACGAAAAAAAGGTAGGACCCGATGCATCGTATCTTCCAAACTTTCGCCGCCGGGTGGGCGATCGCTAAACGAACGCCGCCACGCCACCACCTGTGCCTGCCCAAACTTGTCCGTGGTTTCCGCCTTATTTAATCCCTGGAGAGCGCCATAGTAACGCTCATCTAGGGCCGCACTGGGAAATATGGGTAATTCCTGAGTTGGATCGCCTTCATATTTATCCCAGCCGTGCCATTGCGGATCGTCCTTAGCATGTTTGAGCACCGGGCTTTTACCCGCGCAATTCGCTTCGCACTCAGTCAGACAAATTACCGCCGTCTCGATCGCTCGAATCAGGAGGCTAGTAAAGCAAACATCAATTTTATATTCGCTCAATTTATAGGCAGCACAAGCAGCTTCTGCCCGTCCTCTTTTGCTGAGTGGCACATCGACCCAGCCAGTAAATTTATTGGCAGCATTCCAAGTGCTCTGACCATGGCGAATTAGAATCAGTAAAGACATGCTATATGGCTATAAAATGCCTTCCTTCTTGGCCATAGACAACATCAGATCGACAACACGATGGGAATATCCCCACTCATTGTCATACCAGGATACGACCTTAAAGAAGTTGGAATTGAGTTCAATCCCAGCCCCAGCATCGAAAATACTGGAACGAGAATCACCTTTAAAATCCATGGAAACAACTTCTTCATCTGTATAGCCAAGAATGCCTTTGAGAGCGTTTTCCGAGGCTTCTTTCATCGCCGCACAAATCTCTTTATAGCTGGTGGACTGCTCGGTTTTAAATGTCAAATCTACGACAGATACATCCGGCGTGGGTACGCGAAATGCCATACCTGTGAGCTTGCCCTTCAACTCAGGCAATACTAGTGCTACCGCCTTAGCCGCTCCGGTGGAAGAGGGAATGATGTTTTGCGCCGCACCCCGTCCACCGCGCCAATCCTTTTTACTGGGGCCATCTACCGTAGGCTGAGTTGCCGTCATAGCGTGTACGGTCGTCATTAAACCCTCTGTAAGCTTGAAGCGATCGTTGATTACTTTAGCAATAGGAGCAAGACAATTTGTGGTGCAACTGGCATTGGAAACCACAACATCTTTAGCTGGATCGAAATTATGATGATTAACTCCAACCAGGAATGTCGGTACGCGCTCTGGCTCTTTGGTCGGGGCAGAAATCACAACGCGTTTGGCACCAGCGGTAAGATGGTTAGCAGCACCATCATAATCTGTGAACAGACCTGTCGCTTCAACTACATAATCTGCACCAAATTTACCCCAGGGTAACTCCGCCGGGTTCCGAATTGATGTGCAAGGGATGAAATGACCATCAATATCAATGCCATCTGCTTTTGCTTCCACTTTGCCATCAAAGATACCATGGGTGGAATCATATTTAAACAGATATGCCAGGTTATCTGGTGGTACGAGGTCGTTAATACCGACAAATTCAACATCGGGATTGCCGATCCCCGCTCGCAACACTAATCTACCAATCCGTCCAAATCCGTTAATACCTACTTTTAGTTTAGCCATTTTGATTTTGATTAAGTTAATTTGTTAATTTGTTAATTCGCTAATTCGTTAATCTGTCAATCTGTTAGTCTATTTAGTTACTGGTAAAAAGCACTAGCTGTATTCTTCGAATTAATTTGAACTTAGCTGCCATTAGTCTAAAATCCTAAACCACGAATCTGGCATCTGTATATCTTTTCTTAAGCTAGACTCTTGGGTGCGATCGCCGTTTCTAATCTCACTTCATTAGGACAAACGTGCCCCTTGTCAATATCGGTAAGGTTAGATAGAGTGGTTTCCGCAATATTTTTGAGTGCATCTTTAGTAAAGAAAGCCTGATGTCCTGTGATTAAAACATTGGGAAAAGCTAGCAAGCGCTGAAACACATCATCCTGAATCACAATACTAGAGAGATCCTCAAAGAAGAGATCCCCTTCCTGTTCGTAAACATCTAACCCCAGATAGCCAATCTTGCCAGATTTCAAACCATCAATTGCGGCTTGGGTATCGATCAATCCGCCTCGGCTTGTATTGATTAGCATGACACCGGGTTTAATTTGCTCTAGCGATCGCGCGTTAATCAGATAATGCGATTTCGGTGTTAATGGGCAGTGCAGCGTTACAATATCTGAATTGGCGAGTAACTCAGGCAAATCGACATACTTCACTCCCATGGCTAAACAATCGGGATTTTGGTAAGGATCGTAGGCAAGCAGATTGCAGCCAAACCCATGCATAATGCGTGCCACGAGCGCACCGATTTTACCAGTACCAACTACACCAACCGTGCAACCATGCAGATCGAATCCCAACAGACCTTCTAGAGAAAAGTTCGACTCGCGCACGCGGTTGTAGGCACGATGAATTTTGCGGTTGAGCGCTAAGATTAGGCCGACGGTATACTCGGCAACTGCATAGGGAGAATAGGCAGGTACCCTTACCACCGTCATCCCAAGTGATTTTGCCGCCGCTAAATCGACATGATTGAAACCAGCAGAACGCAATGCGATCGCTTTTGTACCTCCCTTAGCAAGCAGGTTAAGAGTTGGCAGATCCAGGCAATCATTGATAAATACACAAATGGCAGGAAACCCAGAGGCTAGCACCACCGTATAGAAATTTAAACGTGGCTCAAAAAAGACCAGCTCGTGACCGTGGTGGGCATTCGCAGATTCTAAGTATTGGCGGTCGTATTCTTTGGTATTGAATACTGCAACTCTCATAGCAACCTTACTTTCTTAGTGGGATATGGGGTTTAGGGGATGGGGGGAAAGTTCCCATATCCTAAACCCTTGTGATCGCAGGGAGTAAATACTCTATCCCTCAATTAGAGATGGTGCCAGGGTTTGACTTTAAGACCAGCATCGGACTGTTTGTATTCTTCCAGATCGATCTTGACTGGTTTGACATGCCAAATCTCGTCGCAATACTCGCGAATTGTGCGATCAGATGAGAATTTGCCCATCCGTGCCACATTCAGAATGGACTTCTTAATCCAGCCATCGCGATCGCGGTAAGCCTTACTTACTTCCTCTTGGCAATCAATATAGGCTTGGTAGTCGGCGAATAGCATGTAGTCATCTCTATACATCAGAGAATCGATCAAGGGCTTGAACAGGTCAGCATTACCACCGGAGAAGTGCCCAGAAGCGATGCGATCGATCACGCTGCGCAGCTCGGCATTACTCTGATAATATTCCTGCGGGTGATAGCCTTTGGCTTTGGTATCGTAAACCTCTCCAGCCGTGAGGCCAAACAGGAAGAAATTCTCTGCGCCCACTTCTTCACGGATCTCGATATTCGCTCCATCAAGGGTGCCAATCGTTAAGGCTCCATTCATGGAAAATTTCATATTGCCAGTGCCAGAAGCTTCTTTCCCTGCGGTGGAAATTTGCTCTGAGAGGTCGGCAGCGGGATAGATTCGTTGTCCTAGCGAAGCACTAAAGTTAGATAGGAATACGACTTTCAAGCGACCATGAACATCGGGATCTCCATTTACGACACTGGCAACGGCATTGATCAGTTTGATGATCAACTTGGCCATGTAGTAGCCAGGTGCAGCCTTACCACCAAAAATAAACGTGCGCGGCAGAATATCTATTTGGGGATTTTGCTTGATTCTGTTGTATAGGGTGATCACGTAAAAAATCGCTAAATGCTGGCGCTTATATTCATGCATACGCTTGACTTGAATATCAAACAGCGAGTTAGGATCGACCTCAATAAACTCATGTTTTTCGATGTATTCCGCCAATTTCTGCTTGTTGTGCAGCTTGATCTGATGCCAGCGATCGCGGAAGGATTGATCCTCCGCAAATGGTTCTAGTTTCCGTAACTCATCTAAGTGCGTGAGCCATTTCTTATTACCAATTTTCTCATCGATCAAACTGGATAGCTTAGGATTGCTCAAGAGCACCCAACGGCGAGGAGTGACACCATTGGTTTTGTTCTGAAACCTCTCTGGCCATAACTTGTAGAAATCTCTTAGCACATCTTGTTTCAGTAATTCCGTATGCAGCGCTGCCACGCCATTCACAACGTGACTGCCAACACAGGCAAGATGTGCCATCCGTACTTGCTTATCTCCGTGGTTTTCTTCGATTATTGACAAGCGCGATAGCAATTCATCGTCGTCGGGATACCAGGTTTTGACATCATTGAGGAAGCGCTGATTGATTTCATAGATGATTTCCATATGCCTTGGCAGTAAGCTACTAAATAAGCTGACTGGCCAGCGCTCTAACGCTTCAGGCATGAGCGTATGGTTGGTATAAGCAAAGGTATGCTGTGTGATGTGCCAGGCTTTTGCCCAATCCATCTGATGTTCATCCATCAGTAAGCGCATTAACTCGGCAATGCTGACGGCGGGGTGTGTATCATTGAGTTGGATCGCAGCGCTTTCGTGCAGATTATCCAAGTTCTTATTCAATAGCAGATGTGTCCTGATAATGTCTTGGAGCGAGCAGGAAACAAAGAAGAACTGCTGCTCTAGCCTCAGTTGTCTGCCTTGCGGTGTATTGTCGTTGGGATATAACACCTTAGATATAGTTTCAGAACGCATCTTCTGCGCTACAGCGCCATCATAATCCCCAGAGTTAAATGCCTGAAAGTTAAAGTCTTCACCAGATTCTGCTTTCCAGAGGCGGAGGGTATTGACTGTATTTGTGTCATAGCCGGGCACTGGTGTATCGAAGGGAATGCCAATCACAGTCTGATCGGCAACCCAACGCACACGGTAGTGACCTTTATCATCGGTGAATAGTTCGGTGTGACCGCCATATTTGACTTCCACTGTGCCATCGGGGCGCTCAATTTCCCAAGGATTGCCATAGCGCAACCATTTGTCGGGAATTTCCATCTGCCAGCCATCCTGCACACCCTGATGAAAGATGCCAAACTCGTAGCGAATGCCATAGCCCATCGCTGGCACTTCCAGGGTGGCAAGTGAATCTAAGAAGCAAGCCGCTAGTCGTCCCAAGCCGCCATTTCCTAACCCTGGATCTGGCTCTTGCTCTAATAGTTCATCCAGGTCTAGCCCCGACTGTCTGACTGCCTCGCGCACCCGTTCGTAGATCTCCAGGTTGATCAGGCTATTGCCCAGATGTCTTCCCATCAGGAACTCAGCCGATAGGTAGTAGACCACCTTCACATTTTGTTCGAGATAGGTTTTGATCGTCTTTAGCCATCTTTGCAGCAGGCGATCGCGCAGGGTATAGGCCAACGCCATGTAATAGTCATTAGGCGTGGCAATGGTGTCGTACTTGCCTTGAATGTAAAACAAGTTATCAGCAAAGGCTCGTCTCAGGGTCTCTACACTTAGCCCAGTGCGATCGTCTTCTATTGTTAATGGACAGTCTTCTATTGTTAAATTGATGACTGTGGCTTCATCGAGTTGATTGATTTGAGACATGTGTTTCTCCTTCCAAATTTTAGATCGTCGTATCGGCAGTAATTCAGCCAGATGCTATAGGACAGATGCTATAGATAGGCGCGTGTTTACCTTAGGTAATTACGGTCGGCTGCTCTCTGCCTGTAAGTGCCTGAATCTGGGCAACTTCGTCGGCGATCGCAATCAGGGATGCCAGCGCTGTTTGCGGATCACTTTGCTGTTTGGCGGGATCGCTTTCGTAGCTCTCTAGATAGACCCTCAAGGTAGCCCCCTGCGTGCCAGTACCAGAGAGTCGAAACACAATGCGAGATCCGTCCGTAAAGCCAATGCGAATGCCTTGATTGTGGCTAACGCTATGGTCGATCGGATCTGTGTAACTAAAGTCATCGGCATATTCCACCTGGTAATTGCCAAACTGCTTACCCTTTAAGTTGGGTAAAGCAGCCAGCAGGTTTGAGATCAAAGTGTTGGCTTTACTAATATCTACACCTTCATAGTCATGGCGGGAGTAGTAATTGCGACCGTACTGTTGCCAGTGTTCCTGCACAACTTGCTCGACGGACTGTTGCCGCACCGCCAGAATATTCAGCCAGAACAGTACTGCCCATAGTCCATCTTTTTCGCGCACGTGATTGGAGCCTGTGCCGAAGCTTTCCTCGCCGCATAAAGTAACTTTACCTGCGTCCATCAGGTTACCAAAGAACTTCCAGCCCGTAGGTGTTTCGTAGCAATCAATCCCAATCTTTGCTGCCACGCGGTCTGAGGCCTGACTAGTTGGCATCGATCGCGCTACCCCCGCAATGCCTTTGCTATAACCAGGTACCAGCTTAGCATTTGCCGCTAGGATAGCCAGACTATCACTGGGCGTGACAAAAAAGTGTCTGCCCAAAATCATATTGCGATCGCCATCGCCATCGGAAGCTGCGCCAAAGTCCGGCGCATTTTCACCAAACATCACCTCTACCAGGTCATGCGCATAGACCAAATTAGGGTCAGGGTGACCACCACCAAAGTCTTCCAGTGGCACACCATTGGTCACCGTACCGACTGGTGCGCCCAAGCGTTGCTCGAAAATCGCACGGGCATATGAACCTGTCACGGCATGCATCGAATCCATGCACATGCGAAATTTGCCGCTGGTGAGGAGAGTCCGAATGCGATCAAAATCAAATATTGACTCCATCAGCGCAGCGTAATCAGCTACAGAGTCAATTACTTCTACCTGCATTGCTCCTAGCTGCACCTTGCCGAGGCGATCGAGGTCAAGATCGGCAGCTTCCAGGATTTTGTAACTATCGATCGCTTTGGTGCGATCGTAGATCGCATCAGTGACTTTTTCGGGAGCGGGGCCGCCATTGCCGATATTGTACTTAATGCCAAAATCCCCATCTGGGCCGCCAGGATTATGACTGGCAGAAAGCACAATGCCACCAAAGGCTTGATGTTTGCGAATTACACACGAAACCGCAGGCGTAGACAAAATGCCATTACAACCTACCAGCACCTTGCCAAACCCATTCGCCGCCGCCATTTTGAGAATGATTTGGATTGCCTGACGGTTATAGTAGCGACCATCCCCACCCACAACTAATGTCTGACCCTGATAGCCATCTAAACTATCAAATATTGACTGCACAAAGTTTTCTAGATAGTTGCGCTTCTGAAACACGGCAACTTGCTTTCTTAAGCCAGAGGTACCAGGCTTTTGATCTGTAAATGGTTGAGTGGATACAGTGTGTATATTCATGAGCGCAGGGCGGTATGTTGAATGTTTCCTAAGTTATTTTAGGCGGATTGGGGTTTCTGAGTTTGGTGAACTTGTTTCTTGATTAAGTTAGGGTTAAGACCATTCAAACGACCAGTTTAATCGCACAATTTGAGGTGTGTATAGATAAAGTTAAGGATAGGCGTAGCATCCGAATGACTAATTAGTCTATGTTTGACGTACTTCAGATTGCATTCTTATCTCCCAACTTTTTGCCTATTATGAATGAGTTATAGTAGAAACACCTATTTCTTTAGCTTTGCTAAATAACTCGTGTGGCGATCGTGGTTAATTATGCGCAACTAGAGCCTAAAGAAAAGAAGCAGAGGTTGTTAGAACTCGCCTTGGTATTCTCGAAGCTTGGTATAACTGCTTTTGGTGGCCCCGCTGCCCATATTGCCATGATGGATGATGAGGTGGTGAAGCGGCGACAATGGATGAGTCGAGAGCAATTACTTGACTTGTTGGGTATAACAAATCTAATCCCTGGGCCTAATTCTACGGAATTAGCGATTCATATTGGACTGGAGCGAGCTGGTTGGCTGGGATTGCTAGTTGCCGGAACTTGCTTTATCTTGCCTGCAATGCTGATAGTCTGGGCTTTAGCCGCGATTTATGGGCAATATCAAACGATTCCACAGGTAGATTGGCTCTTGTATGGTGTGAAGCCTGTAATCATAGCGATTATCTTGCAAGCATTATGGAAATTGGGAAAATCAGCAGTCAAGAATGTGCAGACTTTGGGCGCAGGGCTGGTTGTTGTTGTGCTTTTCTGTTTGGGAGTAAATGAGATTCTCTTACTCCTGCTCACAGGGCTGATAATCATGCTGATTAGCCATTGGCAAGTTGCAGAAAATGATCGTAAAACTCTTCTATTATTGCCTATATCTAGTTTAATTTCCAATTTACCTTCGAGTTTGTCTATTTCTAGTTGGAGCATGGCAAGCGTTCCCACGACATTAGCTGTGACAGCGGGATCGCCTACATGGCTAGCCGTCTTCTTGTTTTTTCTCAAAATCGGGGCGGTTTTATATGGTAGCGGTTATGTCTTGTTGGCATTTTTACAGCAAGAGCTAGTCGATCGCCTGCATTGGCTCACCTCACAACAATTACTCGATGCCGTTGCGATTGGGCAGGTTACCCCTGGCCCCGTCTTCACAACTGCCACCTTTGTCGGCTATTTGTTGGCAGGTCATGCGGGCGCGATCGCCGCTACGATTGGCATATTTTTACCTGCCTTTATGCTGGTAGCTGTGGTTAGACCTTGGGTGACAAAGCTACGGCGATCGCGCTTGCTATCTGGCTTTTTAGATGGCGTTAATGTTGCATCTTTGGGGCTGATGGCAGTTGTGACCTGGCAGCTAGGACGCACGGCGATCGTAGACTGGCTAAGCACCTCTGTGGCGATCGCTAGCTGTATAGCGGTTTTCCGCTACAAAATCAACTCTGCTTGGTTGGTAATAGCTGGAGGGCTAATTGGTATGCTGGCTCGGCATATATTCGCCACTTTGGTCACGAAGCCTTGAGATATTCAGTATTTACCCCAGACTCTCTGGTCAGGGAAATCTTGCCCGTGCGCGCAATTTCACGAATACCAAATTTTTTCAACATTTTGGCGATCGCCACCATTTTGCCTGGATCGCCAACCACCTCAAGCGTGAGTGAGTCACCAGAAACATCGACAACGCGAGCACGGAAAATTTGGGCAATTTCAATTATTTCCGAGCGATCGCTCGGGGCAGCATTTACTTTGATCAGCATTAATTCGCGTTCGACGCTGGGGATCTCGGTTAAATCGTCTACTGTAATCACATTTATCAACTTGTTAAGCTGTTTTGTTAGTTGCTCAATCACATGATCGTCCCCAGGTACGACCATGGTAATGCGAGAGCATCCATCTTGCTCAGCAGCACCCACTGCAAGGCTTTCAATATTAAATCCGCGACGTGCAAATAGGCTAGCTATACGAGTGAGTACCCCGGCTTCATCCTCAACAACAACAGAGAGGGTGTGTTTCATGACGATTAGGTTAGAACAAATAATTTGGCAATCTTTTAATCTTAATCAAACATTCTATACATTTGACCAAACGCCAAACATATTTTGCGTGATCGTGCCAGCACGTTGCAGCACACTGGTGCCACACTGATGCTAAACTCAACAAGAACACTTCCTACTTCAATATGGAGAGGTGGCAGAGTGGTTGAATGCGGCAGTCTCGAAAACTGCTATGGTGCGAGCCATCGGGGGTTCGAATCCCCCCCTCTCCGTCCTTTAGCTTTTTTAGTAACCGATCTCAAAACTCTGTAGACCCTCAGGTGCGCCATACTCAGCCCAAACATCCTTGACTACAGCACCAACTGGGCCATGCTGACACCACTCCAGCATTTTGACTACATCAGAACGATCGCCCTCAAACACAGCTTCTACTCGCCCATCACTCAGATTCCTCACCCATCCCACAAGATGGCGGCGCCGGGCCTCGGAGGCGGTAGAAAACCGATAACCAACTCCTTGAACTAGCCCAGATATAAGCACATGTACGTGCATTTTTTGAGGTAATTCTGAATCTATCATGCTTTAAACTTATTCCTGAAGTTCTGAGATTGAGGCGATCTAGCTTGTCTAACAAAGGCGACGCAGCCCATTGCGAGCCAGTAAAAATTGCAATAATTCGCAATTTACTTGCTAAACATTTTACCTATGGGAGAAGATTCTGCTAGCCTAAGAGGAAATTTACCAGCCACATGAGGGCTTTTTGCCCATACCCCTAACTAGACCAAAATCTTTGACGAGGAGGATCTTATGGAAAGTTGGCAAACAATCGTAGCTCTCACTGCGTTTGCTAGCGTGATTATTTTACTAATCACTGAGTGGATTCACTTTACCGTTGCGGCATTTTTAGGCGCATTAATGCTGGTCATGACTAACGTGATGACTCTGCCAGAGTCAATTGCCTATATTGGTAAAAGTCATGCCACATTAGGGCTTTTCTTTGGTGTCATGGTAATGGTGCGTGCATTTGAACCAACTAAAGTCTTTGATTACCTGGCAACCCAGATCGTGATTTTGGCTAAAGGTAGAGGCGATCGCCTGTTGCTGGGTATTGTAGCGATCACCACACCAATCTGTGCATTTTTACCTAATGCCACAACCGTGATGCTGCTTGCACCCCTTGTACCACCAATGGCCCAGGAGGTCGGGGTAGATTTCGTGCCGTTACTAATTTTGATGGTATTTGTGGCTAATAGTGCCGGATTGCTGACAATTGTGGGCGATCCAGCTACTTTCATTGTGGGTGATGCCATTAATATCAGCTTTATGGATTACCTGGCACGTCTGAGTTTAGGTGGGGCCCTAGCGATCGCTGCGATCGTTGCCGTATTGCCATTTTTATTCAAAAAAATCTGGAATAAGAAGCTAACCAGCCTAGAAGAACTACCACATCCCAAAATCAATCACCCTCGCACTTTAATTGTGGGAGCATTGATTGCTGCATTTGTGCTGATATTTTTTGTGGTGGGAGAATCGCTTCCCGTCCCTGTTTCGCCCGCTACCGTCGCGCTCATGGGGGCGGCTTTGGCGATGATGCTTGCCCATCACAGCAAAATTGATTCTGTCAATCATATCCTTAGAGATGTCGATTGGAGTACGCTAATCTTCTTTATGTGCATCTTTGTTTTGATCGGTGGATTGGAAAAGACAGGTGTAATCAGCAGCTTGTCAGGAGTGCTAGCTGTAATCCTCGGCCAGAATATTGCGCTTGGCTCTCTAGTACTTCTCTTTGCGGTTGGAATTTTATCTAGTGTTGTCCCTAACATCCCACTCGTCGTAGCGATGGTACCACTGCTGCAGCAATACGTTGTCAAGGTGGGATTGGCAGACCCAGAAATTCTGAATCCTGCTTTCTCTGGGCAATATCCTGCTGTCGTACTACCTTTGTTTTATGCGATGATGTACGGCGCTACCCTGGGTGGCAATGGCACCGTAGTGGGAGCTTCCTCGAATATTGTAGCAGCGGGAATTGCCGAACAGCACGGTAAACGCATCACATTTCGCAGATTCTTACGCTATGGTATTCCCATCATGGGCTTGCAACTTGTTGTCGCTGCTATTTATATGATTTTGCGCTTTCTGATCTGGAGATAGGAGATATTAATTGGATTTTTCACAACGATTAGAAAAGATAATTGCTAATTTATATTCCTTCTCTCAGATCGATATTCTGCATCAGTGGAGTTGTGAGGGAGAATCATCTGACTTACAACTTTTGCCGCTGAATGAGAAGGGAATAATATCATTCGAGCGCGGCGGTACGCATCCTGCAAGGAATCGCCACATCCACATCCAACAAATCTGGCGTATACCGAAATCAATCAATGGTCTTTCAACTAAAGGTACAACTTTGCGGTTGGGGTTACTCTGGTGGGCGTCATTAGCTGAAATATACATTAACGGCAACAAAGTCCATACGGGCGATCTGTTCGATCAAAAGTGTCGTCTGCTTCTGGCCGAGAATATAGAACCCGATTGCACATTTAGATTTGATATTAAACTCACTGCTCCTAAACACGATCGCGGCGCATTACAAAAATCAGAAATCCTGATTGAATATCCACATCAACCCTGCGATCCAGGTAAATTGGCCACGGAGTTAGGCGTTATTCATGCTTATTTACCACACCTTCTAGCTGCAAATTTCCACTTAGAAGAAATAGTATCCCAGTTAGAGCGATTATTATCCAATCAACCCGATCGCGATCTAGACGGTACATGGTTGTCAGAGCTGGTAAATATCAGGAGATCGCTTCTACCGATTGGTGAATTTCTCAAACAACGGAAAGTATATCTATTGGGTAACGCTCACATTGATGTGGCTTGGTTGTGGGCGATCGCGGAAACCAAGGATGTCATGCAACGCACTTTTAGCTCAGCATTGCAGTTGCAAAAAGATTATCCAGAATTAATCTTCAATCAAAGTACGGCACTTTCTTATTTATGGATGGAAGAGGAACATCCCGAACTGTTCGCACAGATCCAAACTGCAGTACAAGCAGGACGATGGGAAGCAATCGGTGGCATGTGGGTAGAGCCAGACTGCAATTTACCCAGTGGCGAATCTTTAATTCGGCAGATTCTCTATGGCAAGCATTACTTCCTCACCAAATTCAATCGAGACATCAAAATTGCCTGGTTGCCTGATACTTTTGGCTTCAACTGGCAGTTACCACAGATACTGATCAAAAGTGGGTTTGAGGCTTTAATTACCCAAAAGTTGACCTGGAACGATACGAACAAATTCCCAAATCAAATCTTCTGGTGGCAAGGATTAGATGGCAGCAAAATATTTACCTACTTCAGTAATGAGATCGGTTTAGGTATTGAACCAGTAGCGATCGCCAAATTCCTCTCCCAACAAGAACAAAAGCATCATGTTCCTGAATGTCTGTGGCTTTATGGCGTGGGCGATCGCGGCGGTGGTCCCACAGCGGATATGTTGAATATCGGTCGGGAGTGGGCAAATTCCGAAATATTCTTTACCCTTGAACCATCTACAGCAGAAGATTTTATCCTTCGACTCAAGCAGGATGTAGATCCAGCCATGATTCCCTGTTGGCAAGATGAGCTATATTTAGAATTCCATCGCGGTACTTATACCACCAAAGCCGATCAAAAGCGCCAGCATCGCAAGGCCGAAATTCTAGTTACAAATACGGAAAAGCTATGTGCGATCGCCTCAATTATGCAACAAGCAGAATACCCTAAACCAGCTTTAAAAAAGGCTTGGCAGGGTTTAATGCTAAATCAATTCCATGATATTCTCCCTGGCACGTCCATTCCTGAAGTATTCACTGATGCCGATTTAGTTTGGGCTGAGGTCAGAAATCTCTGTGCGACCCTCACTAATGCGATCTTTACCACATCTCAATCTAAATCAACCGAAGAGATCTCATTTACGCTATGGAACTTCCTGAATTGGCCTCGCACTGAAGTTATTGAGATCGATGCGATCGGGAATTTCACTAGTGTCGAAGTTGTAAATCTGGTTTGCATTCAAAGCAATGGCGCTCCTTTCCTAACCCAGTCAACTGAGAAAGGATTACTGATCGTTGCGCAGGATGTCCCTAGCTTTGGGGCTGTTAGCTATAAACTCTTGCCCGCCGATCGCTCGCAAACCATCGTCAACATTCCTCCTCTAAGTGTAACGATTTCAGGTGCAAATGCGGAGATCTATCTTGAGAACCAGCATCTCAAAGTCACGATTAATTCTGAGACGGGTGAAATTGCTCAAGTATTCGATCGGCGCTATGGCAATTCATTACTGAGACAGCCATGCGAACTGCAATTCTTTGAGGATGAAGGGCAATATTGGGATGCCTGGAATATCGATCCTGATTATGAAAGCAAACAATTAGCTGGAATAACTCTAGAATCAATCCAAATTCAGGAGCAAGGGCCAATTCGTGTATCACTGCGTATCGTGAGAAAATTTGGCCGATCGCGCTTCCAACAAGATATTTATCTCGATGCCTATAGCGCTTTTGTCACTGTTACCAACCATGTAGATTGGCAGGAGAATAATACCCTGGTTAAAGTGGCTTTCCCACTCAGTTTTTCTGCTCCCTCAGCCACCTATGAAATTCCCATGGGCGCGATCGCGCGCAGCACAATGGCAGAAACTCCCGAAGCCAAAGCTAAATTTGAAGTTCCGGCTCAGTTTTGGGCAGACCTCAGTAGTGAGAATGTGGGCTTAAGCATTTTGAATGACTGCAAATATGGCTACGATGCCAAACCGAGTCAACTCAGGTTAACCTTGTTGCGTAGCCCCAATTGGCCTTGTCCAGCTTCCGATCGAGGCGTGCATGATTTTACTTACAGGCTGTTACCGCATCAGGGAAGTTGGCGCAATGCTCAGGTTGTCCGCGAGGGATATAACCTCAATAACGCTTTGATCGTTTCCCCCAACCATAATTTGCTCGATCGCGAGTATATTGGCGATCGCTTTAGTTTTCTCTCGATCTCCTCAAATGCAATTGTAATCTCTGCTTTAAAGCTTGCTGAAGATGGCTTAAGCTGGATTCTGCGATTATACGAAGCGCATGGTGAGCCAGTCACCACCGAGATTACTTTTTACCTGGAAATTAATTCTATAACTGAGTGCGATTTGATCGAACAGGATCTTGAGGTGATTGCGCATTCAGGTAATCGATTCTCGTGTGAATTTCAACCCTATGAAATCAAGACCTTTAAAGTTTGTTTCATTCCAAATCGTTAACATTGCCCCTCAGTGCTTTAATTTCGCCCCGCTTAGTTTTACTATCGATGCGTCTACTTTGAGCGCTACGCGAGGGCTTGGTAGGTCTACGCTTTGGCGGCAAGACCGTTACACTTTGGATTAGGATCTGGAGACGTTTTAACGCATCTTCTTTATTTTGTTCTTGGGTACGGTGCTGCTGCGCCTTGATGATGATGATGCCATCTTTCGTGATGCGGCGATCGCCTAAGTTGAGCAGGCGTTCTTTATAGAGAGGCGATAGGGAAGATGCGTTGATGTCGAAACGCAGATGAATAGCTGTAGAGACTTTATTGACGTTTTGACCGCCTGCTCCCTGCGATCGGATTGCAGTCAGACTAATTTCGTCGATGGCGAGGGCGGTGTTTTTGGTGATTTGAAGCATTTGATGATCTGAAGCAAATCGATCTGGCAGAAATCCCTATGAAGCCGCGTTAGCTTGCGTAGCGAAGCCAATCGCGGCTTTAGCTATAGCCAAAAATTCCTGCAAGGTAGTGGCCGAGTTACATATCCTTTTAGATACCTGTCGGTACTATGGGCAATGAGATAGTACTTTATCTGTTTTGCGTATTATTCTGTGTATTATTTTGCGTATTATTTTTGGGATTATTTTGCTTAACTGTAAATGTACCCTTGGGCTCAAACGTCACGCGAAATGTCACTGTCGGCTGGGGTTTGGCTGGACTACCACCTGTTTTGGGGTCAGTTTTAACGCTAGTTAGTTTTTTAAGTGGTAATTCTTTTTCTAACTTTTCTTCTGGTACCGGAAAGAATTGGTTAATGCGCTTGTAGCCAACTATTTTCCCCTTAGCATTTACTGCGACCCGATAGGATACTGGCTCGGTAAATGAAGGTGATGATACCCAGGCACGATCGATCTGTTTTTTGAGCTTGGTTTGCAATTCCTCAATCTGATCGGGATCTTGGATCGCTGGAGGTAGAGGACTGGCCTTGGGGTTAATCTGAGTCGATGTTTGTGACTGCGTCTGAAATTGTGGTTGCGGTTTGGGCGCTGGGATCATAAACATGGCAGAAGCCGCGATCGCAAATCCAGCAATACCCATCACTGCTGGTACGATCCTCTCCTTTGCCTTAGACTGAATTACCAACTCACTGGTATTAGTAACTAATTCCAGATCTGGGAGAGTTTGCCGATCGAGACACATTTGATCGATACTCTCCATTAGATCGAATAGCTGGATGGTATTTAAGCGAACTGCTATTGGCTTTGCCAGCAGAGCACTATCGCCTTCATCATCGCTGGGATCAATGTGCAGTTGGTGGGCATGGACATTAATCGGTTCCAGACGGACTGGGGCAACGGCGATCGCCACAACATTGCCTCCACTCAGATCCTGAGCATATTGCCCCACAGATTCAACCAGGGCATCTAAGAGCTTGCGCCCACCAGCAATCACGGTTTGAGTATGCTGAAATCTGCACTCAAAATTTGTCAAAATTGACAAAATACCACTGTCCCCAGGACTAATGCCTTCAATCAGTAGCGTGCAATTAGGTAAGTTGTAGGTGCGTTGGATGGTCATGCGATCGCCCCATCAAACAAAGCATGCCACAATCTTACTTCCCCCGCGATACCGCTACTGAACAAGAGTTGATTAAGCAATTGCAATGACAAATCCTTAAGCTCTGCCTCACTTAAGATGAGGGGCAATCGCATCCGACTTTTATAGAGCGATCGAAATTGCTCTACATAAGTTTCCACATAAAAGCGATTTTGCTGTAACCCCAAAGCATCGATTTTATTCTCATTAATTTGTTCGCAGGTAGCGACTAATAAGCGCAAATGGGTATTGAGCTGACTCGCTATATGACAAATTAGTTTAACCATAGCTCTAACTTCATCCCACTCTAAAGATGCTCGCTGGTAGTTACGTCTGAGGGGATTAGTGTTGCGCAGCCGCCAAAAACTAACACGGTTAGGAATAGCCGTTTCTAAATGCAATTGTGTCACCAGATAAAGCATGACATCCGTCACCTGCAAGTCGATCGCTTCCAGCGCCAACACAAGATTGTCTAAATCCATGCGAACGCTACGGGGACAACCCCTTGTCGCCAAATTGGTTGGGATCGGTAGTTCTAGATTGATTTGGTCAGTTTGAGAAATATTTAACTGCATAGTTAGCAGTACAACTTAGGCTAAATTAGCTTACCCAGCATCTAGGAGAACTTGATCTAACAGATGAAATTTAGGTGTAGGGGCTTTGCCCCTAATTACTCTAACTGGATACGGACTGGTTATAGATACAACAGATACACAGTAGCAACTAAGCTTGCCGCGAATAGTACTCAATCACTAGCAGTTCATTTACTTGCAGAGCAATCCACTCGCGTTCAATGACGCCATTGACTTTACCTGCTAGCTTTGACTTGTCAAACTCTAAATGACTAGGAGTGTTGGCAAGTCCAGGGAACTCTAGGTTGGTTTCAACCAATTTACGCGATAGGTCGCGATCCTTAACGCTGATTGCTTCCCCAGGACGGCAACCATAGCTAGGAATTGAAACCACTTTACCGTTAACAGTGATATGGCCGTGATTGACCAACTGTCTGGCTGCCGGAATCGTAGGAGCCATCCCCATACGAAATACGGTATTGTCTAGGCGCATCTCTAGCATTTGCAACAAGATCAAACCGGTCGAGCCCTTGACTCTTCTAGCTCTGCGGACGTAGCGCAGTAGTTGCTTTTCGGTCAAACCGTAGTTAAACCGCAGCTTTTGCTTTTCTTCTAAACGAACAGCATATTCTGATTTTTTCTTGCGATCTTGACCATGCTGTCCAGGGGGGTAGGCATGCTTAGGCTGCTTGCGGCTAAGACCAGGCAATTCTCCTAATCGTCTAACTATTCTGAGGCGTGGTCCTCGGTATCGAGACATGACTCCTTCCTTAAGGTGCTAAATTTCCAGACTTTCTAGTATATGATTTATCTGCGAAACTTGCTATCGAAATTTCAAGAATAAATGATATTGTTTTGCTATGTTCAACTTATCCAACTCAATAGTTCATTGTAGGGGCTTGCTTGACTCAGTCAGTTAACATACCGAAGATCGATGATTTCCTGCAAGAGCTAGCCACGATCCAGCAGCAGGGGTCAAAGCGTGTAGCCATTTTGGGCTCTCGTCATGTACCGATTACTCATCAGCACCTGATTGAGCTTATGAGTTACGCTCTCGTATTATCGGGCAACCGTATTATTACCTCAGGTGCGACAGGTACTAATTTTGCAGTGATTCGAGGTGCTTTACGCGCCGATCCTAATCTTTTGACCGTGATCTTGCCCCAAAGTTTGGCAAGACAGCCACATGAATCACGCGACCAACTCGAAAATGTGATGAATCTAGTCGAGCACGGCGAGTGCGATCAGATGGCTTTGGGTGAAGCTAGCGCTCTGTGTAATCAAGAAATCATCACTAAGTGTCAACAGTTAATCTGTTTCGCCTTTCATGATAGCCATACTTTGCTAACAACCTGTGAAAATGCTGAGGAGCAACGCAAGGTTGTAACTCTGTTTTATTTTGACTAGTGATTAAACTAGTTCCCACTGTAGATTTTTCATTGATGGGCTGTATGTACGGGCAGGTTTAGCTAGATGTTTTTGCTTGCTACTGGCAGCGCTTGTACAAAACCTGCCCCTACGACAATGGATCTTTTACAGCAACAAATAGTTTTGTAGTTTGCTTAGAGATGGTGGCCGAAGGCATTTAGGACAAAATCGCAACAATATAACGATATATGAATCAATATATAGATATAGTTGGCTCGATCTCAAAGTACGAGGACGAAATTTAGACCCATGAGCAAAATTGTTACTGGAACAGCATTTGTAGTTGATGACAATATCGATACAGATCAAATAATTCCAGCCGAATATCTAACATTGGTGCCATCTAAGCCAGATGAATATGAAAAGCTAGGTAGCTATGCCATGATCGGCTTGCCCGATCGCTACGGTAAGTTTATGGTTGATGGCGCGAGCAAAACTGAGTATCCGATTATTATTGCAGGAGAAAACTTTGGTTGTGGTTCTTCCCGCGAACATGCACCGATCGCGCTGGGGGCTGCGGGTGTAAAAGCAGTAGTGGCGCAGTCCTACGCCCGGATTTTCTTTCGCAACAGCACTGCGACTGGCGAACTATATCCTTGGGAATCGGAAGCTAGACTTTGCGATCGCTTCAAAACAGGGCATGAAGTCACCATCGATTTCGACCAAAATCAAATTACCAACCACACGCTCGGTGAAACATTTACGCTCAAGCCCCTGGGTGAGGTGGGCCCGGTGATCGATGCGGGCGGGCTGTTTGCCTATGCGCGGCAAACCGGCATGATCCCAAGCAAATAATTAATTGCCAGAATTAGTTATAGTGTTACGGAATGTTGATATCTGGCAGGCAACCCTTGTAAAGCAAAATCATTCTTTCTGCAGTATTTGATCGTACTCAAACATGATCTGACGTGTGTTGATTGAGTCAGAGCATGTTTGAGTATATACCCCCATATTAATCTGAAGACTAAGGACATATCTAAGCAAGAAAATACCCGCAGGGGCAATCCTCCTGTGGTTGAACCGATTGGTTTAGGGCAGGCACGGAAGTACTGCCCCCACAATTATCGGTACAGTTATTTCGTGGAATCACCTGAAGTCTTTACAACGCGAATTCCCTTGTGCTTAGTGTGGCAGGTGTAACTTTCCTGTCTTACTTTGTGCCGCCTCATCGATTAGCTGCTTGCTTAAATGCTTGGATACCTACCCCCAATCCGGTAATTCTCTGGCATCACTTTCCAATCCGCTCATTGGAAAGATTAAAAAAATATTTATTCTGGAGAAAGTTTTATTTGATGGAAACAAAAGTTAAAAAGTCGGATTTCGTCCTGACTCCCTACATGAAGGGCAACGACTGGCGGGCAACTTATCAAATCCTCAATACAGTTGTTCCATATTTTTTCCTATGGTTTTTAGCTGTGAAAGCAGCTTCTATTTCTTTTTGGTTGCTGCCGCCCATTATGGTTTCGATCGCACTGTTTTCATTGCGTTGTTTTTCTTTAATGCATGATTGCGGGCATTATTCACTCTTTCGTTCCAAAAGGGTTAATCGGATTATCGGTTTTATTTTGGGAGTAATCAATGGGATACCTCAATACCCGTGGTCGAGAGGACATGCATTTCACCACAAACATAATGGTGATTGGGAGAAGTATCGTGGCCCTTCGGCATTAATCTCCACCGAGGCATTTGCCAAACTCAGTCCATCTGCCCAAACACGTTATGAACTGTTGCGGCACCCCTTTATGACTTTGCCCGGAGGTTTTTTCTATCTCGCGATCAAGCCAAGACTTGCTCTGATTATGGGAACTTATGATTTTTTAATTCATCTGCTGACCTGCTTAAAGCAAGATCCAGGCATGGGTTTAAAGGGAATTATCTCCTCCCATAAGTCTAAGAATTGGTACACGAAGGGGGAGTTTTGGGATCTACTCTTCAATAATATTTGTGTGGTCAGTGGCTGGATTTTTCTCGGCAATTTACTTGGATTTGGTTTCTTCCTGAGCGTTTACTCAATTACACTAACTTTTTCTGCGGCAATCTTCATCTGCATCTTTTTTGTGCAGCACAATTTTGAGGGCTCTTACGCTCACAAAACCGAAGGCTGGGATTATTTGCTGGGAGCGATCGAAGGTAGCAGTTACCTAGAACTACCCACTGTAATCAAGTGGTTTGGTGCAGATATCGGCTATCACAATATTCATCATCTTTCCGAGAGAATCCCAAATTACAATCTCGAAGCTTGCCACAAGGAAAATATGCACCTGCTTACTCATGTCAAAAAACTACGTATAGCAGATATTCCTAATTGCTTCAAATTCATTCTGTGGGATTCTGCCTCCAATCAACTCCAATCGATCGCATCTTTTCGACAAACGGAGGTCGACACCTGTTTAGTCGCTTCAAAGTCGGCAGCCTAGTAATTTGTGACTGGCGCGATCGCTCTCATCTGTAACAAACCTAAGAAAACTAAAATGTAATTACGGCTATGTATCATACTGGTTCTGTCCGGGCTGACTTTCAGCCACAAAAAAGACTATCAGGACAATAGCACCGATAATTGGGATAAATCCAATCAATAGCCACCACCCACTACGACCCGTATCGTGAAGCCTTCTTACTCCTACTGCAATTCCAGGAATTAAAACAGCTAATGAGTAGAGTCCACCAAGCAAACCAAGCCCTGATTCTTTAGGCGTTAAACCGAGCAAACCATCGATAAAACCCAGCACTAGAGCAATTAGGAAATTGAATAAAACGAAATACCAATACTCATTACGCCGTGCCCGCCCGCTGAAAACCGCATACTTCTTCAGAGCCGTTAAATACCAGTTCATACATCTTTCCTCTCAACATTTGTTAAATTTAGTGAATTCAGCTACTTTCCAATGTGGTTGGTAGAAGGATTGAACGATTTATGACTCTTCAAGAAGATCCCAATAGAGAGTTGTATCTCTTGGCGATCGATTTGACATCATCCAACTTAACTTTAGTTTAGATTTTCGTTTATTTAGGTATAGCAATCAACGGTAGTCTCCTTCCTGCGCCACAACTGACAAGTCAGCAGGCAAATGGCAAAATTCACCTGCTATCATAGCTTTTCGCTCCTGTTGAGACAATCAAAAATAGTCAGACGCAATGATTTGTTACGCTGCGCGATCGCTCTTGTCATCAAAAACTTTAACCTGCAAACTTTCGCTGACCCAATCTCAAACTGTAGCGATCGCTCGATCCGCCTACTGCTAGCTTCTGTCTTGTTTTATCTGGGGCTTTTCTCCTTTAGTAACTCGGCGCTAGGCATCGGATTAGTTTTTACTGGTGGAATTGCCTTCTTAACAGGTCTGGTGGGGGTCTAGGTATCTTGTATTCCCCAAGTTCTCTCGCAGAAAGAAGTCAGAGCGATCTTGGATAACGGACACAGTCCTGAGTAGATGAGGTAGTTGCAACCCGCACTATATCTATTCGTTCATATTTCTGTAAGTAGCGACCGCAGATGGTGATACACGGCTGAGGTAGCAGAAAATCCAATATTTGAAGATCGAATCCAAAACCACAGGGAAGGTCGCGATAAATAGGTAAATAAAATCCCTATTTTCGGGTATGCCAAAATGCCTCATAACACCTTCCATAACTACTTCCCATCCGTGCGAAGAGTGGAATCCTACGAAGACATCGGTAAACAAAATAATCATGAAGGCTTTTGCACTTTCACTCAAACCGTAAATTTTTTCATCTAAAAAATCTTTGAGAATTTCTACGCTTTTTTTGCCTGCGATTAGAATCCATGCAAATACAATTGCGGAAAGGAGATCGGCAAAGATATTTTGCAAGGCATTAGAGCCTTCATGTTCGCTCTTTCTAGCAACTTCAATACTTTTTTGATGTACCATCTTTTCCACATCTTCTGTAGAAAGATTGGGGGTTTTACCGATATTTATCTCAAACTTAATCTTTTTCTCAAAAGCCTCAACCTCTTCAATCGCTTCTCTTTCTAACTGTGAATTGAGTGAAATCTCTAACAGATTGGCGGCTTGAAAGTGTGAAAAAATTGGCGAAAAAATAAAATTCTTGGCAACCTGCTGTGTTACGAGGGGAATGATAATTAAAATCGCCAGAAACTTTAAAGCTCTTTTGGTGCGGTATCGTGAGAGTTGAAATTCTTTGATAACATCGGCTTCTGTATTCGATCTGCATTCACGATTGTATTTTGTAAAACTAGGAAAAATTGATCGTAGCAAGGGAACTGGTTTATTCGCTAAAATCTCTGGTTCTGGTATTGTACTAGCTGCAAATTTTTCGTCTTGATCTAGATCTAGGGATTTGCTGACAACTAGGGATTCTTCAAGATGATGGGAATCTAAAATAGAATCTAAGAGCGATATTTCTGAGTCTTTGTAGCGAGCTAAAACTTGATCTACTACCGCCAATTTATTGAGAATTTGTTTTGCTTTTTGACTGGTTTGGTCTTCAGGATTGGGCGCGATCGCACTAGCTATCCGAAACTCAGCTAAGCTCCATTGCAATTTTCGTAACAACTGATGAAGTTTAGTTTGAAAATATGCTGTTGTCGATGGATTAGTTGATGGATTATGAATTACATCAGCATCAATTTTTTTGCCGCTAAAGTATTCAGCTTCAATATTTTGAATCGCTATAGCCGCTTTAAAAGCCCGATCTAGCGATCGCAGGTGTGTATCGCGAAACCACTGATAAACATTGCGGGTAAACTCTTCAACAGGTACTGGGGTAAGTAATTTCATAGGACACCAATCGCAAAAAATTAATAACTGGCTTATTTACTCACTGATGGCTACACCTCAATACGCCTCAGTCAAACTGAATTTAAGTCAATTATATTATTATATAGTGATGTAGTTAAATAAATTCCGACAGAGCTATAGGGAGAAAAGGGCTCTGTCAGTGCTTGACTCAAAGACTGTCATGCATCCATCTAAGGATTTGCTCGCGAACAGATGGATGCGTGGAAACTAACTTCGCTGCATTTAGGGATTGGCGCAAAATATAGGGAGTACAATCTAGTGAAGTCTTCATACGCTTTTTAAGTTACTGAGTTTTGAAGTTTCGGCGATCGCTTGGTAAGTTTTGAATCCACCACTCAAGTTATGGGCGTTAAATCCATTTAGGCGGAGGACACGAGTGGCGTAGTAGGCTCGCTGTCCTACCTGACAGTAAACCCAAATCTCTCGATCAGGGTTAAGTTCACGCATTCGACCGCGCAATTGAGATAGGGGAATATTGACTGCACCTTTCACATGCCCTGCTGCAAACTCATTGACATTGCGAACATCCAGCAGTAACCTACCGTTCAAATCTGCGAGTTGCTGCCAGTGAACCAGTGGTGCATCACCTCTGAGGGCATTTGCGGCAATCATCCCCGCCATATTCACTGGGTCTTTTGCAGCTCCAAATTGGGGCGCGTAACATAGTTCCGCTTCTTCTAGATCGAACACTGTTGCTCCGGTTTGCAGTGCCATGGCAATGACATCAATGCGTTTTTCTGCACCTTCTTCTCCCACGGCCTGTGCCCCCAAAATACGCCCATTTTGATTTAAAAACAGGAGTTTCAGATCGATAGGTTTGGCATTGGGATAATAACTGACGTGGTGTCCCGGATGTAGATAGACTTTGCCGTAATCCCATCTCAGGCGTTGCAGGGTTTTCTCGTTGACTCCGGTGGAAGCAATCGTCAGACCGAATAGGCCACACACTGAAGTTCCCTGCACTCCTCGAAAAGTACTATCACGTCCGCAAATCACATCAGCCGCAATCCTTCCCTGGCGATTTGCAGGCCCCGCTAAGGGAATTACCGTCCACTCACCAGTCACAAAGTCTTGAACTTCGACAACATCTCCCACAGCCCAGATTTTGGGATCGCTAGTCTGCATCTGAGCGTTGACACGAATACCACCGCGATCGCCAATTTCCAATCCTGCTGCTTTTGCCAGCGTGGTTTCAGGACGCACCCCAATTCCCAAAATGACTAAATCGGCGGTATGGGTTCCTCCTGATTTAGTAGAGACAGAAATCCCGCCATTAATACAGGGTTCAAATCCGGCAACACTATCGCCCAGACATAGGGTGACATGATGCGATCGCAACCGTTCGTGCACCGGAGCCACCATTTCTGGGTCGAGGGGTGCCATTACCTGTGATTGTGCTTCAATCAGGGTTACTTCAATCCCGCGATGCACCAAATTTTCTGCCATTTCTAACCCGATGAATCCGCCACCCACCACCACCGCTTGTTTTACCTGATGGTCTGCAATCCACTCTCGAATACGACGACTATCAGGGATAGTTCGCAGGGCAAAGATGCCGGGTAAATCAATTCCTGGCAACAGTGGACGGATAGGAGCCGCACCTGGAGCTAATACCAACGCATCATAAGATTCCTGATACACTTCACCCGTTTGGCGATTTTTGACCGTGATTTGCGTTGCAGCCCGATCGATCGCAATCACCTCATTCTCTAATCGAACATCAATGTTAAACCGCTGCCGAAACAGTGCTGCATTAGCAACTAGCAGCTTTTTCTCATCCGTAATTACATCGCCTACATAGTAGGGTAGACCACAATTGGCAAAGGAAACAAACGAACCTCGCTCAAACATAATAATATCAGCCGTTTCTGATAGGCGACGGGTACGAGCAGCACAGGATGCACCACCCGCCACTCCACCGATAATCAGGATACGTTTTCGGTCTGTAGTCATAGTTCGATTTCCTTAATATTAAGACTTGGCGATCGCTTCTCCTGCTTTTTCCCAGCCTGCTAAGCTAGGGGGAAAACCCTGCACATTATCATAATTAAGCAGATGCAACGTCATCACACCCATGGAAGAACGATAGCCAGTGGAACAGTACAACACCACAGGGCGATCGCTGGGAATTTTGCTTAAATTACGAGCTAGCATTCGGAGCGGGATATTGATTGCACTAGGGATATGGCCAGACCGGTACTCGGATGGCTCTCGCACATCCACCAATAACGCCTGACGGTTTGCTATCAAATTTTTTAACTCTTCGACATTGGCGATTGTATAATATCCCGATGGCATCGACATGAGATATCGATCCACGGCTACTTCCAATTTAGGATATCCGTGTAAACTTGACAGAACAACAGTCTTAGTCATTGGGTCTAAGGGAGTGGAAGATTCTGATGCCATCAAATTTGATTCAACACCAAAAAAGAGACAAAATGACAAAATGAGTCCGAGCAGTAGAGTTTGGATTGACTTCATAAATTTTCTTCTAAAATGGATTTCTCAATTCGCTCTAGCATCAATCAATCTCGTCGGGGTTGGAAATCTTGCCCAGCAGTCCCCTGTCACCAGCAGTGTTATCCACCAGAACCGTAATAATGAGACGTTTAACCATTGACAATTCCTTTAAGTGAATACTAATTACCCCCCAGCAGGCGTATTCATATGGCTCAAGATTTTCTGCACAATTTGCACGCCTGTCAAGGCTTGCCAGCCAAACAATCCCAGCAGAATCAGATTCAACGAAACATGGATGTTACGAACCCAGTCCTGCTTCTGCATAAAGGGAACCAATGCCGCAGACGTGGAAATTAACCCTACCATCCCTAAGCCGACAAACAAGTGAGGACCGATCAAAATCTTGCCATTGTTGAGGTAGGTCACCGTTATCCCCCCGATCGCTCCCATTACCATCAGCGCCAGGAGTATGGAGCCAATTTGGTGATGACGGATGGCGAATTGGCCTTTTACCATTTCTTTTTTAAGATCGCCGTCCGCCAGCCTTGTGCGTCGAACTTGCACACCCAGGTACATGGCATAGAGCGCAACGACCAGCAATATCAACATGACAATGGGGTGGAAAAAACTGAGATAGGGCTTGAGAGCCGACAAACTTTCTGAATTCATAACGATTATCTCCAAAGCGATCGCGTATCTGACGTACTTCCCACTTGAATTGGCGTAGGGCTAAAAAATGGGTAAAACCACTACATACCTAAGTTTAATTATGGGAAGTAGCAACAAAAATGAGCGTGACATTCTGATGTATAAGATCGTGTTTGAGAACTGTATAAATTGAATGAATTGTACAGGTATCATGTAAATCTTATTTAAATATGAGTTTTTGCTTAAATAAGTATATTACTAATACGTTATATTAAAGAAGGTTACAAAAAATGTTGCCATGCCTTAAGAGTTACCTCATTCATTTATTCATTTCTGCACCAAGTTTTTTGTAATCAGTTCAACATTGGAGATTACCTTTATTACTACGAATGTTGGCTCGCTTGACCGTTCAATCCGCCTGTTGTTAGCTTCTGTGCTGCCTTCCCTTTGAGTGCTTTTGCAGCAAAGGTTCCAGAAAGCAGATTTTAGGGTGGCGAAAAAATAAAGACACTCTACCGATATTCAGCAATCAGTTTGGATAACCGAGACATCACTGCCACAACGTCGTCATCCGTCTTATGCTCCATCCCCATAGCCACCATGAGCAACCCCAGTTCAACGGCATCTCCCAGGTTCAGGCTCAGATCGACCTCTTCCGTTGCTTCTAAAACATCGTGCAGTTTTACAGGGTGTTGGATTCTCAAGTCAATGTAAATAGCCGAAGGGCAGTCCTTCTCGTGGCCCGGAACTTCTTCTACACGCGAAATACGAGTTCCGTTTGCCATAACACTCGTTACATTGCTTGTTACGGTAATATCACCAGTTGTAATATCTCGGGTAAAAAGCTTGGTTTTCATCGGTCAACCTCCCTACCATTACCTGAACAGAGGGCAAGATTCGGGCATTTACGCTCTCTTTGCCGTATTTAACAATTATATTGCTATACAGCTAGACAATATATCTTTCGATACACATTGAAATACTTCAGGAGATACCTCAACTCGCATTTTATCTGCGATCGCACAACTTTCTGTATGATGTCTTTTCTATCGCAGGAAATTATATAGAAACCTGCCAAGTTGGAAACTCCCAATGTTTGTGCCAGCTAAGATTAAGAACGCATGGGCTGGGCTAAATGATTTAAGCAAATCATCTTTGGATTTACTCCATGCGGTAACTAGTAGTCGAAAAATTTTTTCCACTCGATCTGAAGCAAATAACCAGACTAAGATTGTTCCGACGATCGCCGTTACCACCCACGCCCACCCAAGTGTGATGTGAACGCTCGCCAAGGCAAAGCCGATCGCGACTACGACACTGATTAACCAAACGCATGTAAGCGAAAATAGCCAGGTGATTGCCCATGTACCAGCGATCGCTAATCCCCATGCGATCGCCAAAAATACGGCACCAGCAGAAATTGCTCGCGGCACAGTCAGCGCTGCAAGGATAGCGCCAATGCTTAAGTACATCGTCGCACTCCATACCAACCATCCCCAAGGAATTATTTTTTGCTGAAGTGCGAGGGGATTGCCCCAAGGTAACGTGTTGGTGATTAGCGAAAACACTGCCTGCAAAGTATTGGTTGCAGAATCTAATTTCTGGGTTGTTGGCGGTATCTTCAGGAGTTCTAGCCAAAGTGCCATTGTCTTAGGGCGATCTTTTGCCTTGATTTCCATTCCCTTCAAAATAGCTGTGTTGATATGGTCGCTAAGCTGTGGTACAAACTCCTGTGGAGATTTGAGGTGCGATCCCTCAATTCCTTGATGGCGAGCGATCGCAGAAGCAGGAATTTCACCTGTGACAGCAAAGTAAAGGGCTGCGGCCAGGGTATAAATATCTACAGACGGTCGGGCGCTGCCTTCCTTTTGCTCATAGGGAGCAAAGTTTTGGTGCCCGTGATGTAAGTAAGTGGGTGTAACAATCGCCACATCAACTGCTAAACCAAAGTCAATTAAAATAGCATTACCATCAGACCGCACCATAATGTTGCTGGGATGGGTGTCACGATGTACCTTGCCCTTATTTTGGTGCATATAGGTTAAGGCTGCCCCAATTTGCTGAATGTAGCCCACAGCTTCTGCTTCAGGCAAAGGTTGCTCCTGAGATTTGACTAAGCTGTAGAGAGTTTCACCTTCGATAAAATCAAGCACAATGCAATAAGTACCATTCTCTTCAAAATCATCCCAAAATTTGACGATGTTGGGATGGGATAGTTGTTTTAGGCTTTTTGCTTCGTTTTGAAGGCGTTTAAGCAGTTCCTGATAGCGAGGATCGTGTTTAAATTCTTCTAGGGGAGTTTTAAGCACAATATCACGATCTGCGGAAAGGAGTTTAGCTTTGTAAATCAAACCAAAGCTGCCTTTGGCAATCACACCTATAATTTCGTACTTCCCTGCTTGTAGGCGATCGCCACTTTCCCATCCCATAATCGGACTATTCTTAAAGATGATATGCGTATTCTACAGGTTTGACTCAATCCACTTATTCGATCGATCGAGGCTGCCAAGTCAACTATTTTTTCTGTGTATTCTGGTGTTAGGCTAGCATAGTATGCCGATCTTGCATCAGCTCAAGCTATACTCAATATATCTGGTAACCTATGCCCCTCAGTTTATCGAAGCCGCCCGATCCCAGAGATCCTGAATACCAAAGTCTCGAAAGACGTGTTAATTTTGCTTTGCATGTCGGTATTTTTGCCGCTGCAAATTCTGGTTTGTGGTTTGTGCGATCAATTAAATATGCCGATTGGGATTGGACAGTTCAAGTAACAGGATTATGGGCTTTACTGCTCTTGGGGCATTGTATCTGGGTGTTCTCAAAGAAGTAAACCCGTGAAGTAGAGAGAAATAAAATTTATGTCGATGACTTCAGAAAATATCGAAAAATTAGCAGCGGCGATCGCCGAGGAAGTCTATATTGATATTGCTAAATGGCACCTGTACCTGGGTGATGCCCACCTGCATACGGTGCTAGCGGAACAGTTTTATCCCATGCTAACTGCGGGAGTAAATGCTAGTCATGTCAACCAAGTTCTCAGCAGCACAATGGTCAAAATTGGTGATGGCAAGCGTGAACTTCCCCTCAGCGACTTTATCCCCGATCGCTCAAAAGCTAATTTGCTCAATGTTCTAGAAAACTTTAGCCAGGATTTGTAGCACTTAGAAGCGATTCCTTTCAGGATGCATATCACCGCAAATACAGCAGATACAAAATGTTCAAGCTTATTCAATACTTTCCTATTACCAGCTTAGGTGCTTTAGGGATCATGTAGAAATAACTTGAGCAACTAAGCAGCTTTTCTAGAGCTAATTTGATAGTTCCAATCGCCATGAAATCGCTGCCGCTGAATGGTAATGGCATTGAATTGTTTATCCGTCACTTGGATAACATTGCTGTATTGATTTTTATCTAGTTGGGCATAAACTGCTAACCCTTGTTCAGTTTGCGATACGGTCATTAGTCTGTCCTAATACAGTAATCGGTAGTAACCCAGGCAATTGCTGAAATTCCTCAGCAGAGCGTTCCCACAAACGAATCACTTCAAATTGGTGCTAAGGATAGTTCCGAGGTCTTCAGTGTCCTATTTAGAAATGAACTAAAGTAAACTGAACAACAATTTAGAACCTGGACATCGAAAAATAGTGTAACTGTGGGTTTAAAATTTAAACTTTGAAATTTACTCGATCGCTCAAAAATAATTCATATGACTAAATCCGATCGGCCCCCTGCCAGAAGAAAGAATCCGAAGCAGCCTAAGCGTAAGAAGCAGTCTCCCGCTTTACTAATTGGTAGTATCAGTGCGGCAGCCCTGGTCGTGGGTGGAGCTGTAGGATACTTCGTGCTGTCGCGATCGCCCAAAAGCAATGGCATTACGGGGATTGCTACGGTGATTCCCCAAGACGCTCAAGTTGTGATTGCGTTTAACACCAAGCCAGAGTATTGGCAAAAGCTGAACCAGTTTGGGACACCGGAGTCACAAAAACTGTTGAGTACGTCCATGCAGCAATCACCACTCGGCATTCTGCTTAGTCAGAGCAAAACCGATTTCGGTAAAGATGTGCAGCCATGGCTAGGAGGCAATGCCATCACAGCACTAGTCCCAAATCCGCAAAAGCCCAACAGTCCGGGTGGAACTTTGGTAATTGCGAGTACCAATGACAGCAACCAATCAGATGCATTTTTGCAGAAGTATCGCGATGCACTGACTAAGCAAGGAGCAAAGTTTGCCCCCAAGGAGTATAAAGATCTACGCTACTTTGAGTCACCCACGAGAGAGCCAGGTCGCAGCGTTGTTACGGCTAATATAGGTGGTCGATATGTTGCGATCGCCACCAGCGCCGAATTAATCCAACAAACCTTTGACACCTTCAAAGGCGAAAAGCCCTCACTGGCGAAAAAGCCCAACTTTAACAACGTATTTGGCTCAGATAAGCAGACGAACCTTAACGATCCGCTTGCCCAAATTTATCTCGATGGCGCGATCGCCCTGGAGTATATTGGCTCGCAAGCAAAGGTCAACCTGAGCACTCCCGTCCTAGAAGAATCTCGCAAGCAGTTAGATGCCATTACCCTAGCGGTCGGTACGCAAAAGGAGGGCATTCGCATGGAGCTGAGCATCTATCCTAAATCTGATAGTAATGCTCAATCATCACAGTCAAATGAGCAAACTAGTGATCGCCAGAATGGGACTAATGCCATTATTAGCAAATTACCCCAGGAAACATTTCTGTTGATTTCTGGCAATAATCTCAACCAATCGTGGCAAGAAATCACAGCTCAGGCAAAAAGCAATCCAGGGTCAGAACAGGCCGCTAAGCAACTGCGTCAGGCAGTTAAAGGTGCCACGCAGCTAGATCTAGAAAAAGATATCCTAAAGTGGATGACTGGGGAATTTGCGATCGCCGCGATCCCTTCCGATCGAGGCTTACTGAAAAACCCTGGCTTCGGCCTTGTTGTCTTAATGCAAACCAGCGATCGCAAAGCCACAAGTTCGATGCTGACCAAGCTTGATGACCTGGCAAAGTCATCCAATAGCGGCGTAATTCCCCAAGGAGTTGAGATTAAAACGAAACAACTAGGTGGTCAGCCAATCGCTACTTGGGAAGTTGGGCCATCCATCGTGGCATCGCACGGATTCATTGATGACAAATATTCCTTTTGGGCAATGGGCGATCTTTCCGAGCTATTAATTCCGCAGGCGAGCAAAAACCTCCCAGACAGTAGCAACTTTCAAACTTTAACCACAGCCCTGCCTAAAAATAATAGCGGCTACTTTTATCTGAATATGAGTTCAGCGATCGCAATCGCCGATCGCCTACTCCCATCTGGGGCCAAGACTAGCCAGGGATACATCCAAGCCCGAACCTTACTGGATGCCATACGTGGAATTGCCGTGACAAACTCTACCTTAGATAACCGCGTCACACGTCTGGACTTTCTGTTTACACTCAATCCAGCACCTGGCAACTAGTCAGCTAATTAGGTTGCAGTTCAGCGCGAATTGCAATGTGGCATAATACTTAAAATATGAGGCCAAAAGTTGGAAACCGCCAAATACATTCAGCCAATGCATACAAGTCAAAGTTAGTAATCTTGAGTACTTATGGATATCGTAATCGCCTTAATACAATACTATGGCTTCGATCTCGGTGATTACTCGATTGACGATTTAGTAAAACTTTGGCAAGAATACGATCCCATTTGGGTGAGGTTGGCAATTATTGAGGCACTTTTTAGAGGCAGATACAAAGCCGTATCCGTCGACCAAATCTTAGGGTTTTGGCAGCGGAGAGGAGAACCTTACTGTAGATTTAGCCGAGAATTTGAGCGTCTAGTTTGTGGTGACTTTGTCTTCCCATTACCAAGCTTACCTCGCAAAGTCACCTATACATCCTACAAAGCCTCAGCCCCGATCCAATCCCAAACTAACCACTTAATCCAGCAGGTCGATCAGTCCTCTGCTGCTCAGCCCCAGGTGCAAAAGCCTCAATCTTCTACTTACCAGTCAGCCATGCAGCAAATGAGCTTGCTGGCTGACGCATCTCTGTTTGTTGATAAACTTAAGTCGATGTGTAAAGACAACGGTTATGTGCCTAAAGAGACTAGCTGGGCTGAGGAAAACAGCTTAATTGCCCAACTAACTGCCTACACGGATATTTAACAAATATCTCATTTCCGTTTCTTTGCTTTCAAACATGTCATACTCAAAGGTAGGGAAGCTATATTAGCTTTGCCTGCATTTCTAACGCAACCTTTGAGTATTCATCTACATAGAACTCTTAGTTAACTCTTTGTTAATTTTAGGAAGGAAATATGTTTAACAAAATTCTAGCTGCCATTGATGCCTCTGAAAGCAGCAAAAAAGTATTTGAGGAAGCTTTATCTTTAGCGAAATTAAGTAAAGCCGAGCTGATGCTTTTACACGTTCTATCTCCCCTTGATGAAGGTTATCCCACATTGATGTTCCCAGGAGCAGCGGACGTTTATCCTAACCTTTATGAGGAAACTATCAAAAGTTATAAGAGCCAGTGGAACGAGTTCGAGGAACAAAACCTCAATTTCTTGCGAT
Organism: Rhizobium sp. Q54; assembly: GCA_943367755.1. GTDB lineage: Bacteria > Cyanobacteriota > Cyanobacteriia > Pseudanabaenales > Pseudanabaenaceae > PCC-6802. The sequence goes on from CALRKB020000004.1 coordinate 159,374, forward strand.
CGCTCTCTACAGAAGCCAGCAAAGCCGGAGTAACTGTTGAATTCAGTCAGAATACTGGTGATGCGGGTAAGACTATCTGTAATGTTGCCAATAGTTGGCGAGCCGATCTGATCGTGATGGGACGGCGAGGACACAAAGGACTGAGCGAACTATTACTAGGAAGTGTGAGTAACTACGTAATTCACCACGCATTCTGCTCAGTTTTAACTATCCAAGGCACGATGCTTAGTCCCTTGGCGGTAACTCAAACAGAAGCCCAAGCCGAATTGGTTTCTTGAAATCCCATTTGATAATTTCCCAATCTGCGGTGAGAGAAATTGGAGAACGCTCCATATTCATCCGTTGTTGTATAAAAGTAAATTGTCATAGGCGATCACCACGAAATCAATTGAGACAATGCAGTCGTCTCCAGCAATCACAGAGAGTGATAGAAGGAGCATACATAAGGATTGCGCGTTCTCCACAGGATTGCTAGTGTAGTATTTGAGTCACGTTGGCACTGCTTTGCCTCAACTATTCAAAACTACCTAAATGACAACTAATAATAAATACACAGTACGCATCCGCAATCGCCAAACTGGTGTAACTCAACAAATACAGGTGAGTGGTGATCGCTATATCCTTGATGCCGTAGAAGATCAAGGTATAGAAATCCCCTTTTCCTGTCGCAACGGTGCCTGTACCACCTGCGCGATGCGGGTTAAGTCTGGCAAAATAAATCAACCCGAAGCGATCGGCCTATCAGCAGACCTCAAACAACAAAACTATGCCTTGGTTTGTGTAGGTTATGCTTGCTCTGACATAGATTTAGAGACACAGGACGAAGATGAAGTGTATCAGCTCCAGTTTGGTCGCTATTTTGCCAAAAATCAGCGCCGTCGAGTAGTATTTGGTTTGCCGATAGATCATGATTAGCAGATCAGAAAATTATCACCATGAGCAAGCAAGATCGACCTGTTACTAGGGTTACTACTGTTAAACGTAACTCTAAACGTTATCGGCTTTGGCTGATTTTGCTATTGCTATTGGCATTAATCAATTTTGGCTTGCAATGGTCTCGTAGTCATCCACAGCATGAGGGTGAAGCCTGGGTCGTAAAACGGGTGGTTAGCGGTCAGACGCTCGAAGCTACTCTAGCTAGTGATTCGACAGAAATAGTGCAACGGGTGCGTTTGATTGGCGTTAGCGCTCCTCTGCGCGAGCAATCGCCATGGGGAGAACGCGCCCAGCGTCAACTAGATAAGTTGACAGGGAACCAAAAGGTAATGTTAGAGTTCGATATTGAGCGTAAGGATAATTCAGATCGTTTGTTAGCTTATGTATGGCTAGATAACCGTCTGGTTAATGCCCAACTGATTGAGGAAGGATATGTTGTAGCTGATTCCCTGCCTCCAAATCTCAAGCATCAAGAAGAGTTTGAGCTTGTGCAGCGTAAGGCCAGACTTATGGAAGTTGGTATATGGGACACTCACAACCCCATGCGCCTTTCTCCTAAAGAGTTTAGACGCCAATCCAGTCAAGCCAACCCCATATAACCTGGAAAAATTTGAGGTATGAGTTTAAGAATTGCCGATCTGGATTTGTCGATCGCTCGGCAGATTTACCTGTCATTGGTTGTGCCCACCTACAACGAAAGACTGAATATTCATGCTCTAGTTGCACAGATTAGCCAAATTCTCGATCCTGTGCTAGATCGGCGCTATGAGTTGATCGTCGTTGATGATGATAGTCCCGATCGCACTTGGGAGTTGGCGCAGTCTTTATGTGCAGAATATCCACAATTGAGGGTGGTGAGGCGACAGCAAGAACGCGGTTTAGCCACTGCCGTGATCCGAGGTTGGCAAGAGGCCCAAGGGCAAGTATTAGGAGTAATAGACAGCGACCTCCAACATCCACCAGAGATCCTGCTCAAAATGTTAACGGCTATGGATAAGGGAGCCGATTTAGTAGTTGCTAGCCGAAATATCGAAGGTGGCGGTGTGAGCGATTGGGGTTTTATCAGGCGTTTTTTATCGCGTGGGGCACAACTGTTGGGGCTAGTTATCTTACCAAATGTGATTGGGCGCGTTTCTGACCCCATGAGCGGTTACTTTATGGTGCAACGCCGCGCGATCGCCGAACGAGATCTCAATCCGATCGGTTATAAGATCCTGATTGAAGTACTAGGTCGCGGTGATATCGGTAAAATAGTTGAGTTGGGATATGTGTTTCAGGAGCGGCAGGAGGGAGCGAGCAAGGTCACCTGGAAGCAATATATAGAGTACATATCACATTTATTACGATTGCGCTTTCGCGGACGAATTGGTCAGTTCACTCAGCGTTTTCAGCTACCAATCAAACGATTTTTGCAATTTGGTCTAGTCGGGCTAAGCGGTGTGTTTGTGGATATGACGATATTGTATCTACTCCACGATCCGCAAACGCTTGGCCTGCCATTAACCCGCAGTAAAATAATTGCTGCCGAAATTGCGATCCTCAACAATTTCCTGTGGAACGATCGCTGGACATTTGGCGATATTTCCAGCCAGCAAAGTGGTTGGCAAAAGCGAATTAAACGGTTTATTAAATTTAATCTAGTTTGTCTGATCGGACTGGGATTAAATGTCCTGATCTTAAATATTCTGGTTGAATATGCCGGGGTAAAAGACTATAAAGTTGCAAACCTGCTGGCGATCGCCATTGTCACGATTTGGAATTTCTGGATCAACTTAAAACTAAGCTGGAGGGTAACCCAGACCAAGTGACACACAAAAATTCCACCTATAAATTTTCCATTGATGCGCTTTACGGACGGGCAGGTTTAGCTAGAAGTTTTCGACTATCATCGGTAACGCTCGTACAAAACCTGTCCCCTACGCGAACCTTTTGCAGATGTACGGGCAGACACATAGGTCTGCCCTGTCCATTTTAGCTGGCAATATACTCCTGCATTCTGGCTCTGCGCTTGCGCAGGCTATCCATAGCTTGCCGTTCTAATTGGCGTACCTGCTCGCGACTCAGTTCCATGTGCTTGCTGATACTCGCAAGCGACATTTCCTGTCCATCTTCTAGGCCGTAACGCATCACCATCACCTGACGTTGCTTGGGGGGCAACTCAGACAATAGTGCAGCAATATCATCACGCAGAGATTCATTCACAGCAAAGTGCTCCGGTGAATGCCCTTGATCCTCTAAGAGATCGGCTAATTCTGTATCTTGGTTATCACCTATGCGTAGATCTAGCGATACGGGCTGTCTTGATAAAGAAAGACATTCGCGTACCTGCTCGGTTTTAATATCCAGCGCTTCTGCTACTTCCGCCGCAGTTGCCACTCTACCTAAAGACTGAGCCAGTTGGCGCTGAGCTTTCTTAATCTTATTTAATTTCTCTGTTATGTGCACTGGTAAACGTATGGTGCGTGCCTGTTGGGCGATCGCTCGCGTAATTGCTTGCCGAATCCACCAGTAGGCATAAGTCGAAAACTTAAACCCTTTAGTTGGATCGAACTTATCTACGGCGCGTTCTAAGCCCAGCGTCCCCTCTTGCACCAGGTCTAATAATTCAAGATTGCGCTTTTGATACTTCTTCGCTACAGAAACCACCAGGCGCAAATTCGCCTCAATCATCTTACGCTTTGCCTTAGTACCTTGCCTGAGAACTTCATCTAAGGAGTTAGGAGTCATGCCTGCTGCATCTGCCCACTCTTGCTTAGTAGGTAGGCGATCGCATTGTTCAGACAAATTTTCCTGTACCGTGACCAAGTCCATCAGTTGCTTCACCTGCTTACCAAAGATAATCTCCTCCTCATTCGTCAGCAAGGGAATCTTGCCAATCTCGTGTAAGTAGGTGCGTACCATATCCGCAGAGATGCTGATCTGTCTGCCAGTTTGCCTAACAGTTGTCTTTCCGGGTGTTTGGGTCAGCTTTTGTTTAGACATAATTTTGACTCTTAACTGAACGCCTGATCGGTCTATCTCTATATCCAGAAGACTGCGGCAAAATAGGTTGTGCTTTAAGTTTTGTAAACTTGGCAACTGTTCTGCCAAACGCCACACCGTAATCACTTATGATGAAGAGTTAGGCTTTTGTCTAGATCGACTTCTGGATTAAATATTATTACAGATTTCAATAAAAAGTTAAAGAAGTAATCCTCATTGGGTTATGAATTGATTAGATACATTCTCCGAGAATTTCAACTTAGATTCATCGCCTATAATGAACATTTAAGAGCAGTAGTTGCAGGATATCTTTTCAAATCATCTCTGCAAGTGACGTAGCTCACAATTCTATGTTGCCCAAAAACATATATTCATGACATCATCCAAACGGATATAAATTAGGCAATACATCACAAAATTTAAGGTTTTGTTAAGGGTTTGGTTGTTCGATCGAACCTAGTTCGATGACGAGCTTGATTTAGCTTCGCGATCGCAGTAGATTTAACAGACTGATTGGTAGAAATACCTAAATAATGCTAATGAGGGGTGTGGGGGCTGCGCCCCCACGAAGGGGGTCTACCCCGTCACCCCCTAAGCTCGGT
>CALRKB020000005.1:0-158861 GCA_943367755.1 Rhizobium sp. Q54
TTACTGCCGCTCGATCCAACGCTCAGGCAACGGGCGATCGGTGTTGCCACGCGCCTGATGACCGAATTTACCAAGGGCGGAAAGTACCGCATTCCTGTCGCCAAATACGCCCAGGAAGTCTGCAAAATCTTCCGCATTCCGCTATTGCCCAAAGAAGCGCCCGTAACAGTCGCCGTCAAAAAACTTGAGAAGTGGCGCGCTCAGGTCAATTTCCGCACGGTCACTGACGCGGACATCGAGGCGGTTTTGCCTCAGTTGGAAAGTTTGGTCAAGACGCTCCGCTTAGCGATCGGCAGCGAAATCATCACCCGCGAACAGCGCAAGCGGTCACACAACCATCGCTGTCCAAAGGAGCGTAATACCAACCCGCGTCCCCTACACATGCCAGAAGGAGATCCCTATGCCGACTAAAGAAGCCCTCGAACAAGCTCAGTATTTCAACAGCCCATACACATATCAGGAGGTGAAAGCATGAGTATCATCCGCGTCAAGCATTCCAGCAATTTCACGATCATTGACAATGCCGTAATCAGGGACAGTCGCCTCAGCCTTAGAGCCAGAGGACTGCATCACCTGTTGCTCAGCTTTCCCCACGACTGGGAAATTTCTATCGAGTGGTTACTGACCCAATGCAGCGAGGGACGCAACGCCATCTATGCTGCCCTTGCCGAACTGGAAGAGGCTGGGTACCTGCGTCGCTACTTCGAGCGCGATCGCGGTCGGTTCGCAAAGATCGAGTACGAAATCTACGAGCATCCCTTGCCGATCGATCCTTGTCCTGGCGATCCATTTTCAGAGACATCAATCGAACAAATGTCGCTCCCACTAGGAGATTCACCGTATCCCGATTTACCGTATGCGGTTTCACCGTATCCCGTAAATCCGCAACATACAAATAATGTATTCAACAAAGAAGATCTAAACAAAGATCTCTCTCTGTCTGCGCCAACAAAAAATGTGGAGAGAGAGAATCTTGAAAATTTTTCAGATCTCTCAAAACCCACTGACAAAACCTCTGTGGAATCCAGAAGTAAAGATAAATCTCGCCGCGCCGCCAGCGCCTGGGCAAACCTGGATCAAACCTTCAAAAACTTCTGCTGGCAACAGGTGGACAAGCTACCTCACCGTCCCGCTGATCCGATCGCCTGGATACTATCGCGCCTCGAACACCTGGAAGCTGAATACGAAAGGCTCTACCCGCAAACTGCCTCACCAGACAGCAGATATACCGAGTGGCAGGCGATCCTCGATGACCCCATGCGCGGTGTTTCCTACCTCATGGCACAAGTGCCATCTGACTGTCCCGAATACGAAGAACGCTACAACTTTGCCTTCAGGAGGTAGCTATGGAAACTCAAGAAAACTTGCCCATAATATCTGCGATTCCCGCCCAGGTGCGCGATCGCGATGTCAGACCGCCGTGGAAATGCTTTTGCTGCTGCGACTCTGGCAAGGTGTCTAATCCTTACCTCCGCTGTTTTGTACTAGGAGAGAATGGCAAGCCATTCATCTGCCAGCGGCCTGACTGTGAGGAAGGGAAAAAATACCGTACTGCCTACTATCTATCTGACGCTCAACGGCAAGAATATGCCAAAAAGCACGGCGGGGAAGCCATGTCAAGCCATGAGTATCAAGCTCAGTGGGACATCCGCCTGACTACCGCTCACTGCGAACGTATGCACCTGTGGCACAAAGCGGATTGGGATACATGGGCATCCCAGAGATCTAAACGGCTCAACTACGGGCAAACGATTTCTAACCTTACCCAGAAACTATCTATGCCAAATGGTAAGGAATTTTAGATGAAGCACCTCGATTTGTTCGCTGGTATCGGTGGTTTTAGCCTTGCAGCCCAATCACTGGGCATTGAGACCGTGCAATTTGTCGAAATTAACTCCTACTGCTGCCATGTTCTACGAAAAAACTTCCCCACCATCCCCATCCACAGAGATATCAGGACTTTCCATGCCAATCCCAACCAATTCGACCTCATCACGGGCGGATCTCCCTGCCAAGATCTCAGCCTCGCTGGCAAACGCTCAGGAATTGCAGGCAGTCGCTCAGGACTCTGGTTCGAGATGCTCCGCGTCATCGAGGAAGCAAAGCCCAGATTTGTCATCTGGGAAAACGTCAAAGGCGCTTTCTACACAGGTGGACTTGCCGAAGTTTTGCACGGACTCTGCCAATTGGGCTATCGCTTCGATGTGGAAATCCTATCGGCAGCAGCAGTCGGAGCACCCCACCTACGCGAACGCATCTTTGTGGCTGCCTACGCCAGTAGCCTATGCGGGCAAGCACCGCCCTGGGCAGACCAAATTAGATCGCAGATTGCGGCTGTTACCGACTCCAACTGCGTCGCAGGGATTCGGGCTAGTGAAGGAGATCAAACCGTACTTGCCCTCTGGCGAAGTGTTAAACCCCCAATTTGTGGAGTGGCTCATGGGCTTTCCCGCAGATTGGACAGACTTGCCGCGATCGGCAACGCAGTTGTCCCTGCCGTAGCGGCGATCTCTTTGCAACGAGTTTTGTATTTAGACCAATTGTAGGAAGTTGAGCAAGGATATGTTTGTTGATAAGCACACAGCAGCAAAGATTACAGGGCTTTCTTCTGAAACCCTCAAAAGAGAGCGGCTTGCAGGTAGCCTCAAGGAAGGTATTCACTACGTCAAGCTCAACTCTCGTACCATCAGGTATAACGGCGACCTTTTGCATGACTGGATGCAGAACCGTCACGACGAACGCGCTCACCAACGAGCGATCGAGATTTACCAAGCTAGCTTATTAAGCAGCAAGAAAAAGAGGTAAAATTGAGTACGTTTTGAGTACGCGGCTTTAGCTTTTTTCCTGAAACCTATGGACACAACTGGACTCGAACCAGTGACCCCCACGATGTCAACGTGGTGCTCTAACCAACTGAGCTATGCGTCCTGACGGGTAATAACTATAACACAACGTCAACAAATTCTACTCGGATTTGCGCTGAAATCCTAAAAAATAAGGCAGACATGTCTGCCTACCTATGGGTCGCATTTTTGTTTTTTCGCTAGCTTTTAACTCACTCGCCAGCAAGATACTTAGAGATCGCGCTTTCCACAACTTCTTTCATCGTTTTTTGCTCTTTAGTGGCAGCTTGCTTAAGTTGATCGTATACGGACGATGAAAGTGTTATGCGGTGGCGTTGATCCTTGCGAATAGATGCAGTATCACCCTTACCAGCTTTTTCTGGTACGTAGGTGGAGACGAATTGGCGCAGATCTTCGTTGCCTTTACGATCACAAAAATCACCAAAACCTTCGCCCTCTTTGCGATCGCGCTTAAAGTACATAAATAGCGGCTCAAGTGTATCCTCTAATTTATCGATTTGGAGGCGCTGCATATAGGGTTGAGCTAAACGGGTGGAGTTGAAGTTGCCACCCAACCATAATTGATAGGCATCAACGGCACTGCCTACAAAACCTAACTCTGCCATGTAAGGGCGCGCACAACCATTAGGACAACCAGTCATGCGCGTGATCAACTTCTCGTCACCTAAACCCAGGCGATCCAGTAAAACCCTAATGCGCTGAATAATTTCTGGGATGGCGCGTTCGGACTCGGTAATTGCCAAACCACAGGTAGGAAAAGCTGGGCAAGCCATGGCATAGCGGGTAAGCGGATCGATCTTGTCAGGGGGCAATACGCTGCAGCGATCCAGAATTGTTTGAATCTCTTGCTTGTTAGCGGGAGTGACGTCACCTAGCAAGAGGTTATGGTTAGGCGTCAGATACATTGGGAGTTGGAATTTCTCAGTAATCTCGCGCAATGCTGTTTTCAGTTGCAAGCCCTCTCGATCTAGAATGCGACCATTGTCAATGGAGATGCCCAAGAAGTATTTACCATCACCCTGCTCGTTCCAACCCAAATAGTCCTGATACTTAAACTCAGGCAAGGATTTTGCAGTTTGCAAAGGGGTGGGGTAGTAGTCTTGTAAAACCTGTTTAAATTTCTCTACGCCCCAATCATTCAGAATGTATTTGAATCTAGAATGGCGACGATTGTGGCGATCGCCGTAATCACGTTGCAAGGCCACCACTGCTTTAACAACTTCATACAGATCGGATAGCGGCACAAAGCCGATACAGTCAGCAATTCGCACAATCGTAGCATCGTTATTATGCGTGCGACCTAACCCTCCACCAACATAAACATTAAACCCCTCTAGCTGCTGGTTGCTATCTAAAATTACGACTAGTGAGAGGTCATTGGTGAACAAATCCACCGAATTATCTCCTGGTACAGCGATCGCAATCTTAAACTTGCGTGGCATGTAATAGGTACCGTAAATCGGTTCGGGACTGTTAGGAATATTAGTACTGACTTTACCTTTACCTGGGTGAAGTCTCGCTTCGGTTACTTCTGCGGCTTCTGCGGTCATCACCTTTTCACCATCTAGCCAGATGTCATAGTAGGCACCAGCTTGGGGGGCGAGCAGATCGGCAAGCTTGACAGCATATTCCCGCGCAAATTCGTATTCCGGCTTATTTTTGAATGGAGCAGGCGGAGCCATGACATTGCGGTTAATATCGCCACAAGCACCTACCGTCGAACCCATATTGCGCACAATATCCGCAATTACTGTCTTCATATTGTGTTTCAGAATGCCGTGGATCTGAAACCCCTGACGGGTAGTCGCACGCAGAGTGTGATTGCCATACCGATCACAGAGATCGTCCAGAGCAATGTAGAGTTGCCAAGGAATATAGCCACCGGGACTACGGGTGCGTAGCATCATACTGTAGGCGGGTTCTTCACCCTTAGCTTTTAATTTCTCTAGATCGCGATCTTTCTGTTGATAGGAACCATGAAATTTGAGGATCTGTGTGCCATCCTGACTGAAGTAACTATTGCCATTAGAGAGCTCGGCATCGATAGGGCCGCGCAGAAAATTGCTTTGCTCTTTGATGCTTTCAACTTTAGAGCGCTTTATAGTGTTGATCATAGTTGCAGTCAGTAGGACTTTAAATTATTATTTGCCCCACCTATTATATTTAAGTTGCGACTAAACTCCCATAGACCTAGCGGAATTTAGGGAAATTCTTAAGATAACTTTAATAGTTATATAAGTTTATGTCGCCTCATGTTTATTGGTGGGGAGGTAGACGACAGCTTTTTTGTGGGTGCGATCGCCCCTGTAAGGCTGACTGGGTAGTCGCTTATCCTTTGTGGGTTTCCTTTCACTGAAGATGGAAATTGGGGAAGCGGCGTTAGCCGAGATTTCGCCAGAAGACTTGATTGCCCTGATTGATGACAAGGGGCAGGGCTAAGTATCTAAGCATAAGAAAACTGAAAATAGGAAGTTGCAAAACCATTGCTGTCATAACGGGAATGAAGAGCCAATTCTATCGCCGAGGCTAAATCATCTTCAGAGTCCATTTGTCACAACTTAGAGTTAGCGACCATTTGTCAATCCCCTTTCAACGATTCGTTACTAAACCTTATAATTCCTTATCTCTCGCATCCACATCTCAAACCAGCGTCAAGTTACTACAGAAAAACTGGCTGTACTGAGGATGGGTATGCTACCTAATGTCGCAATCTGAAGGGCTTGACTTGCTCCCGTACCATCTGCGTCAAAAAACAAATTACCGGTACTACTGTCATACAGAAATTGACCAAATGCCTGAGTGGCTGTAGTGCCTAATACTAATTGTACTGAGGTTAGCGAGACACTGGCAGTCAGCCCACCTCCAAAACCAGCAGCAGAGACAACGATCTTATCACCCTGACTCGTGCTGAAATCGGTGATGGCGTCAGTACCATCACTTGCCGAATCGAAGGTGAATTGGTCTGCGCCAGTACCGCCAGTGAGACTATCATTACCAGGGCCACCTACCAGGATATCGTTGCCAGAGCCACCAACGAGCGTGTCGCTGCCAGAGCCACCAACGAGGGTATCATTGCCCGTATCACCACGGAGGAAGTTGTTGCTGGAACTAGAGAACACATCCAAACTGTCATCGCCTACCCCGCCAATCAGCGTGTCATTTGCCTGGCCATCACCGTAAATGGTGTCGTTATATTTAGAGCCGATAACGCCCTGAATGTTGTTGAGCATGTCATTACCAGCACCACCTGAGACCCAATTAGTGCTGAGATCGACTTCCACAGCCGCAGTAGCATCGGAGTAGTCAGCAGTATTATTGCCTGTGCCGCCCTCTAGATAGTCGTCCCCTAAACCGCCCCTGAGTGTGTCATTACCAGCACCACCATCCAGGGTATTGTTGCCGCCGCCTCCATAAAGGGTGTCATCATAGGCAGAACCGATAACCGCCTCAATGCTAGAGAGACTATCGTTACCAGCGCTACCAGTAGCAGTGCCGTTTTTCAGGTTGACCGATACTCCCGCCATAGCATCAGAATAGTCAGCGGTGTCATCGCCTACACCGCCCTTGAGCGTGTCATTACCCGCGCCACCGTTAAGGATATCATCACCGTTACCGCCAATCAGGGTGTCATCGCCCACACCACCCTTAAGCGTATCGTTTCCATAACGACCATCGAGCAGGTCGTTTCCACCACCACCAACCAGGCTATCATCTTCAGTTGGGGGCGGGTTCCAGATCCCACCCTTGGGGATGTAGTTGGGACTGCTGCCAAGTAGAGTGTCGTTTCCGTCACCGCCAACGATCGTATCGTCGTAGTGAGATCCGATAACTTCTTCGATGTTGACTACATTGCCCAAGGTCATATCAACTGCAACATACGCACCCAGCGAATAGTCAGCAATGTCCAGGCCGGTACCGCCATCAAGCCTGTTGGTATCTAATACACTCATGAGGGTGTCATTACCAGCACCGCCGATTAAGGTATTAATACCCCTGGGTGCTTCGTCCACTTTGAGCAGATCGTTCCCATCCCCACCATCGAGCAGGTTATTGCCATAGCCTGAGTTTACGGGGGGACGGTTGAGCGCTCCGGGGTTTGCAATCAGGGTGTCGTCCCCAGCACCACCTATTAAGGTATTACTACCGTATACCTGATCTGCAATCAGGGAGTCGTTCCCATCGCCGCCATTGAGAATGTTATTACCAACAGTGTAGTCAGAACTAAGCGTGTCACTTCCCGCGTCACCTTGAAGCAAGTTATTTGTATAGCTATAGGAATTCAGACTCAGTAGATCGTTACCTTCTCCACCCCTCAGCGTTCCGTCACCAGAGGTCAGAGTGTCATTAAATGCAGAACCATTCACTACCTGAATGTTGAAGAGAACGTCATTGCCTGCCGCACCCGTAGCTGTTCCAGCGTTGAGATCGACTGATATTCCAGCAGTAGCATCCGTGTAATCGGCGGCGTTAATACCCGCACTACCTTCCAGGGTATCGTTGCCTTCCCCACCATTGAGAGTGTCATTGCCATCAATTCCATCAAGAAAGTCATTGCCCCCAAGACCAATGAGACTGTCATTCTCAGTCGTTCCTGTGAGGGTATCGTTGCTAGTTGTACCAATTATGAGCATATTTGATTTAAATCTTATATAATTATATAGGCATTATAGGATGCATTTGTGAGTTGGTGAGAGTTCGCTGATTCAAACCCAACCCATAACCTCAATCGTCCTGGCGATATAACGGCCTCCTACGAACTTGAATCTAAGTGTTAATTTTTCTGTAATTGCCAGAGGTGACTTGCTTCGAGGATGAGAGTTATCAGCCACACAAAGATACTGATACCAGCTGCTGCAGCGGCGATGTCTTTGATCGTTCCAATTCGACCGTTATTTTGTGGTTCCACAAAATCGCACAAGATTTCAATCGCACTATTAAACAATTCGGCAGACAGCATCATTCCAGTAGCTAGCAAAATCTGAGTCACATCTACCCATTGCCGAGTCATAAACGCAAAGATCAGGACGGGAAATGATAAAACAAGTTTATAGGCCACACTAAAATCAGATACGACTGCAAAATAGAGGCCTGAAAATACAACTTTCAGCTTTCGGAGGGGGTGATAACCGGGCTTGCGAAACTTTTTACTCATAAATTTATGGATTGATTATCTGAAGCGAGCAATTTCATTTTTTATATGGTTTGGAAGATAGTCTGCAACATCAAGCTCATCCTTTTTCTTTCTGCAATGTTTGAAGCCGCAACATGGTGATACAGATCGTCAGCCACAGGTAACCAGCAATCCATCCTGCCAGCACATCCGTGGGCCAATGCACTCCGAGATAGAGCCGACTGAACCCTATTGCTATGACTAGAATAGTTGCCAGCAGATAGATCCAGATGGCATGTTGAGGCCAGCGCTTTGTCAGTAGGTAGGCGATCGCGCCGTAGAGAACTGTGGCTCCCAGGGCATGACTGCTGGGAAAGCTGAAAGTTTCCTCCTGAATTAGTTGTGGATAGAGGTCTGGACGGAGTCTAGCAAACATGAGCTTGAGTCCTCTATGCAGGAGAATGGCTCCCAGTCCGGCGATCGCAAATATCCCAGCTTCCAGACGGGCATGTCGGACAAGGAGCGTCACCAATGTCACCAGTCCAACTGGCACTGCCACCTCCGGGTTGCACAACCGCGTTACAGCTAGCATCAGGGCGTCCAGCAACGGATTAGCAGCCTGGTGGATCCATTGCAATATCTCTATCTCTACTTCCGCCGTATATATCTTCAGGGGGATAAGGCTCGTAAAGACCCATCCCATTACCCATAGGAAGAACGCGCAACCAGTCAACCCAGCAATACCCACGGTAATAGTCAGGAGCGTGAGGTTGGACGAAACGCGCTGTACCCAAAACATTTCTAATTTCTCTAAGTTTGAGTCCATTCTCATCCCCATGAATTGATACTTCAGATGGCATATCTACATTTAAACGCGTCTCTCCCTCCGGTTCCAGAGTTTCAGTCCTTCAAACCAGAGAATGCTGACAATTCCAGAAAGTAAGCTAACTAACAGGTCATCAGGATGCAGGAAGGAGAAACTAAACAGGTGACGGAGAACAGGTACATAAAGAATCAGCGCTAGAAAGACAAAGCCACCACCCAGTACCCACCAGAGTGCTGTATTGGGTGCTTGCAGCATTTCGGGAATAGTGCGAGACCAGGAACGGTTGGTCAAAATCATCGCCAGGTTGGAAATGATTAGCGTCGTAAAGGCCAGGGCACGGGCATCAAACTCACCATTGCCGCTGTAGTAAGAGATCGCAAATACCGCCACCAGCACCACTAAAACGCTGATTCCCTGAAGTAACGCTAGTCTTAGCGTTCGGGGGCTAAACAAAGGTTCTTTGGGGCTACGTGGTGGACGCAGCATAATATTGCTTTCTGCGGGTTCGGCTTCAAACACCACCGTACAAGCCGGATCGATAATCAAATGCAAAAAGGCAATGTGGATGGGCAGCAACACCAGCGGCCAACCAAATATTACGGGAATTAGGGACATCCCAGCAATAGGAACGTGAACTGCCAGAGTGTATGCCATCCCTTTTTTTAAGTTATCAAAAATGCGTCTACCTAACTTGACGGATTCCACAATGGATGAGAAATCATCTTCCAGCAAAACTAGATCTGCCGATTCCCGCGCTACATCAGTGCCGCGTTCTCCCATCGCAATGCCGATATGGGCAGACTTGAGTGCAGGGGCATCATTCACTCCATCACCCGTCATGGCAACAATTTCACCACACCGCTTGAGAGCATTTACAATCAGCAGCTTTTGTTCCGGCACAACTCGGGCAAAGATGTTGGCAGTCTGGATACGATCGCGCAGTTCAGCCTCATTCATCTCCTCTAGTTCTCGACCCGTAATCACTTTATCAGTCGGCGTGAGTCCAATTTGACGGGCGATATTCTGAGCTGTCACCGGATAATCTCCCGTGATCATGACTACACGAATTCCAGCACCGTAGCACTCGGCGATCGCAGGCGCGACGGTCGGGCGCACCGGATCTTCTAGTCCCACTAATCCGACAAATTCAAACTCGAAATCGTGCTGCTGGGCTGGCAGGCGATCGTCAGATTCAAGATGTGGCAAGGTATTAGATGGATCGTCAGTATGCGTTTTTGGCAATGTTCCAGTTCGCCTTCCTTTTGCCATTCCCAAAACTCGCAATCCTTCTTTTGCCATCCTCTGGATGTGCTGAGTCAGTTCTTGTTGTTGGGCTGTACTGAAATGGCAGAGATCGGCGATCGCTTCCGGTGCGCCTTTCGCCGCAACAGTTAACTCGCCAGTTGGAGCTTCCCACACACATGACATTGCCAGAAGTTCGGTTGAAAGGGGATATTCGTACAACAGTTGCCAGTCATCGTGCAGGTGTTCCGTTTTTGCCAGGTAATCCTGCCCGATCTGCTGCAACGCTTTTTCCATCGGGTCAAACGGGTCTTTACGGCTGGCCAGAATGCCAAACTCAATCAAGGGATGCACTACTTCCGGCAAAGATTCGCGATCATGCAAGGTGACATCGTAATGGTAAGGACTGGAATCTTCGTACACGAATAACTGTTTAACCGCCATCCGATTAAACGTCAGCGTTCCCGTCTTATCCACACAAAGAACTGTTGTTGAACCTAGCGTTTCTACTACTGGAATTCGTCGCGTTAAGACCTTTTGCTGGGAAAACCGCCATGCCCCTAACGCCAGAAAGATTGCCAGCACGACTGGAATTTCGTTGGGTAGAATTGCCATGGCCAGGGCTAAGCCTGCCAGTATCCCATTTAACCAGTGACCTCGGGTCAGACCATAAATAACAACAACCGCAATGCAGATCGCGATCGCCACAATCGTCAGTTTGCCCACAATGCGACGGGTTTCTTTCTGCAACACCGTGTCTTCCTGCTCCACGGTTTGCAGTGCCTTACCAATCTTGCCCATTTCCGTATGAACGCCGATCGCTTGCACCTGGGCAATCCCCTGCCCCTGCACTGCCAGGGTGCCAGAGTAAACGCAGGGTAAATCGTCTCCTCCCGGTCGCAAAGTTGCGGCGATTTGCTCCGGGTTGTCTCCCGATTGGATGGCTCTTTTTCTGACTGGGACAGATTCACCCGTTAACAGCGATTCATCCACAGTCAAGTAGGTAGACCAAAGTAGAACAGCATCGGCAGGAACCCGATCGCCCTCTGAGAGAACGATTAAATCGCCTCGCACCACTTCCCGACCCGCAATCCGTTGCCGCTCCCCATCTCGAATCACCAGAGCACGTGGACTAGATAAGTCCCGTAAGGCTTCTAGCGATCGCTCGGTTTTTTGTTCCTGGTAGAGATTAATGCCGACGATAAAAAAGACAAACCCCAGTAGAATTAATGCTTCCTGAGCATCGCCTAAAAATAGGTAGATCGCGCCACAGGCAATCAGCAGTAGAAAAATTGGTTCCCGCACGATTTCCCAGGCGATCGTCAGAAAGGTGCGGTGTTGAGTAGAGGGAAGCTCGTTGTAACCATCTTGCTTGAGACGATTAGCAGCTTCATGGCCAGACAGCCCTGTAAATTGCAAATCCTGTGCTGATAGAACCATAACAAACCTTGGTAGAATTATTAGTCTGGTAACGATCGATCTTGCATTTTTTAGGCAGAAACCCGCAAGGCAAAAGCACCTCTTTTAATATCCCATCTCATGTTGCGTTACTAGGTTAATAATTTATTCGGCGATTGCGCTCAGCTTCTTTATCTCCTTCAGTTTCTTTCTCTTGTTTGGAGGGATCCATCTGATCTTCTTCATCTCGTTGCTTCTCAAGTGCAGCAGGTAGACCAGTATGACCTTGGACTGCAATTAAAACATTTTCCTGCTCAATCTTCACCGTATAGGTGATTAGCGGATCTTGAGCTCGACCCTGTAAGACCTTGCCATCGGGTGCGAACTTTGCATCATGACAGGGGCAAATAAAGGCTTTTTGGTCTGCTTCCCACGTTACAATGCATCCCCGATGGGTACAGGTAGGATTTACTGCCAGTAGTTGCTGAAAATCGTCAGGATGCCGCAAAACCAGTACTGGAGAACCCGCAACCTGCTGGTTTGACAATTGTCCTTTCTGGTCCAGTTCTGCAAGCGTACCAACTGCTCGAAATCCATCTGACTGTATGGTGGCTTGGTTTGTCAGCGTTTTGAGCTGACCAGAACAGGCGGCGATCGCGACGGGTAAGAAACTGGCGACACCACCCACCCCTACCCAGCTTAGAAATTTTCGACGATTCATCGCTTCAGCGCTCAATCCTAATTTTGTCGAGATTCGGAGCGTTTGCGAAATAGCCCGGTCATCGTTAATCCGGTGAAGAGCAGACCAATGAGACCGATTCCATTAAGGATGGGGAAAAAATCTCCCAGTTTTAAAATTTTGAAAGTGTGAATACTCATTAAGAATTCACCCAGCTTTTCCTGATGCAGCCACTCATCCGCAATGGTATACCCCATGCCACTCAAGACTGTGGTAACCAGCGGCAGGCAAAGGATAATGGCAATCCCACGATGATACTTTCGAAATACACGATTCATAATACGCTCCCAAAAATGTCTGAGGGTAAGCCAGAGAATTCAGTCGCCAATCACTGAATTTTTGCACTTCCTGAGGATAGCGCAACAGTGTGAGGAAGTCGGGAGGGAATGAAATGAATGGATTCATGCTAGGGGAAGTTGGACTTGAAAGCAACTGCCCACACCTAATTTGCTAGTGACTGTCACTTTACCCTGATGCCGATCAGCAATTGCCTGAGCGATCGCCAATCCCAATCCTAACCCTGGTTGCTGGCTGGAACGGGCAGCATCCGCTCGCCAGAATCGATCGAACACCTTTGGCAAATGCTCTGGAGCAATGCCCATTCCCGTGTCTTTAATGCTGACCGTAACGGTGCGATCGCTCCGCTGCATAGAAACCATTACCGTGCCGCCAACGGGCGTATATTTCAGGGCATTTTCCAACAAATTAGCAAACAATCGGGGGAACTGGGTGGCATCGCCGTTTACGAACGCATCCGGCAGCAAGTCAGCCTTTAGTGCGATCTGCCGTGCTGCAGCTTGGGATTCTAGTAACTCCATGAGATCTTCCAAGACCTCATCTATGGCAATTAGTCGCAGCTCCTGTGTCTCGATCTGAGTGGCATCCATCCGAGCCAGCAAAAGCAAATCCTCCACGAGAACGCGGATTAAATCGATACCTGTGGCGATCGCCTCTATCCGTTGCTGTTCCTCTGGATAAAATCGCCCGGTGTCACTTCGGAGAACATCCACCGACAGCTTGACTGCAGTCAGAGGATTGCGGAGTTCATGGGAAGCATCGGCAGTAAATTGTTTGAGTTTCTCAAAGCTGTGTTGAATGGGCTGAAGTGACTGGTGGGTTAACCAAATACTCCCAATTCCTACCAGCCCTAGGGCAAGGATTCCCCCCAATCCAAATACCCACTGTAGCCGATGCAACTCATCTTCTAACGCGCGTACTGATTCGCTGACTCGCACATATCCCTGGATCGCCGATTGCCCGTTTTGTTGTTTGTAAACTGGAAGCGTGAGGGAACGAAGAGCGCCTATCCGCAAGAGGTGTATCTCCGGTTGGAGTGGAGCCGATGCTACAACCCGACCGCTGGTAGCCAATCGTTGGCGACGAGCATCAAACCACTCAATTCCCTGAGTTGGTTGTCGGAGATTTTGCCAAGCGACATCCAGGTCACCATCGCGATCGATGCGGCGAATGGGAAGTTGTGCGTTTTCCGCGTCAATTAGGGGGTAATTAATCTGTTTTTGCTGAATATCGATGAGGCTATGGGCCGCAGCATCTGCCAGCAGTCCTAAGCGATCGTCTACCTGCTGATACAGGCTCTTCACAAACAAACCATAAATCGCAGTTCCAGAGATCCCAAAAATCGCCGTCATAACTGCCAGATACGAAAGCAACAACCGCCAGCGCAATCCGGAATATTGGCGATCGCGAATGGTATTTGTTTGTTGACGTTGCCTAATCACATCGATCGTATAGGTAGGTTAAACAGGTCTCAGTCGATATCCTAAGCCGTAAACTGTTTCAATTAAATTAGGGGGCGCGCCTGCTGATTTCAGTTTTTTTCGCAACTCCTTAATGTGGAACTTAACTGCTTCCTCGCCAGGTATAACGTCTAGTGCCCACAGACGATCGATAAAGGCACTACGGCTGAGGACGCGATCTCCGTTTCGCAGCAATAATTCCAGAATGGCATACTCTTTACGGGTCAACTCCAATGGTGTATCGGCGTAGGTGACGACAAATTTGCTGGGGTCGAGACTAAGGCGTTCCCAGACCAAAAGGGAGGAAGTGGTGGTGGTGCCGCGACGCAGTAATGCTCGAATTCGGGCGGAGAGTTCTGGTAAATCAAACGGTTTTACGACATAATCATCGGCTCCGGCATCGAGACCTAAAACTTTATCAGTGCTTGTATCCCTAGCGGTGAGCATCAAAACAGGAGTTGCGATACCAGACGATCTGACGCGCCGACACAAACTAATACCATCCACCTGAGGCAACATGACATCCAGTAAAATCAAGTCGTAGGTAATGGCTTCAATTTGTTGCCATCCAGTTTCTCCATCTGCAACCCAATCAACTGTATAGTGTTGTTTTTCTAGGGCATCAGTCAGCGATCGAGCAACAGATTGGTTATCCTCAACCAAGAGAATCCGCATAGCCTTACCAGGATGTTAGGTAACAGTGGCAGGTTGGTTGGTTTTTCTGTTCCTGGTAGAGATCGATACCAATGACAAAGAGACACCCCCTAACAAAATCATGGCTTTCTAAGCATTTCCTTTTGCAAGATCAGTTATTTCACGAAAAATCGCCGACAGCATTAAAGAATGTATCAAAGTCAACCATTATCAAGATTTTGACTGCGCATCCATAGTATATCAGGACACTTGAGTCCAAATTTTAGGAATTCTTAAGGCCGATCGGGGTGCCCTATTCCTCGAATCTCCCGTAAATTGAAGGGAGATTCATTGTAAATCTGTCGTTAATCTTGCCCATGAGCTACTGCCTTAACCCCAGTTGCCATACGCGTCAAAATTCTGCTCAAGCCAGATTTTGTCAAGCCTGCGGTGCCAAGTTACTATTAGGCGATCGCTATCGTGCGGTGCGATTAATCGCTCAAGGTGGTTTTGGCAGGACTTTCCTAGGTATCGATCAGTACAAGCCTTCGCAACCTAAGTGTGCGATCAAGCAGTTTGCACCCCAAGGTCAGGGCAACCTGGAAAAAGCTGCTGAGTTATTTAAACAAGAAGCGATGCGGCTGGAAGAGCTGGGCAAGCACGATCGCATTCCTGAACTACTGGCATACTGCGAGCAGGAGGGGCAGCAGTATCTGATGCAAGAATTTATCGATGGGCACGATTTAGGTGCCGAGATCGCCCAGCAAGGTACTTTCGATCGGGCTAAGGTGGAGCATCTCTTGGGCAATTTGTTGCCAGTATTACAGTTCATCCATGCTGGTGGGGTGATTCATCGCGATATCAAGCCTGAAAATATTATTCGCCGTCATTGCGATGGTCAGCTAGTGCTGGTTGATTTTGGCGCAGCGAAGTATGCCACCAGTACCGCCCTGCTGAGGACAGGTACGAGTATTGGCAGCGCCGAATACATTGCCCCCGAACAAGCAAGGGGAAAAGCCGTATTTGCCAGCGATCTATACAGTTTGGGTGTCACCTGTATTTATTTACTGACTGGCGTTTCACCCTTTGAGCTAATTGATGGTAACAATGCCTGGATTTGGCGATCGCATCTTAAAGGTAAAGAGATCCCGCATAGTTTGGGTAGAACCATAGACCGACTGATTGCCCATGCCGTAAATCACCGCTACCAATCTGTCGATCGGGTTTTAGCCGATCTCAAGCCTACATCGGCCACACCTCGACACAAAACATGTCAACCGCTTCCGGCGATCGCTACAATTTCCACCGCTCAATCACCTATGAGCAATGGCAATCACGGCAACAATCACAATAACCATTATCATCAAAATTCCCCGCAAAATTCTAAAAATCATGCTGAACTAGCAGCGCTGCGACGTTCCCTCAGCCAACAGACATCCCAACAGATACCCCAACAATCAACAAATGCATCTGAGATCGCTGTCATAGGAAGAGCAAGGGTGCAAGTATTAGCTAATCAGGTAAAGAAGAAGCCAACTACTGCGATTTCCCCTCCATCTCCGCTCGCAAGATCGTCTCAATCCATCACCGAAAATTTAGCTAATGGCGTTGTGCTGGAAATGCTCCATATCCCAAGAGGTACATTTCTCATGGGTGCATCACCACAAGAGCGGAGGCGATCTGACTTTGGTGCAGACCAGCATCCTGTCTCAATTCTGCCCTTCTACATGGGCAAATTCCCCATCACGCAAGCGCAATGGATGGCAGTGTCGATGTTACCGCAAATTCATCGCACCCTCGATCTCGATCCTTCCTACTTTAAAGGCAGCAATCGACCTGTAGAATGCGTCTCTTGGTATGATGCGGTGGAATTTTGCGATCGCCTCTCTCGTAAAACCGGACGATGCTATCAACTACCCAGCGAAGCGCAGTGGGAATATGCTTGTCGCGCTGGCACAGATACTCCCTTCTATTTTGGTGAGGGACTCAGCTCCGATCTCGCTAACTATGATGGCACCTACACCGATGGGACAAAGGGAGGCTACTATCGACCTCAAACAACCGAAGTGGGGGTATTTCCCGCCAATGCCTTTGGCCTATACGATATGCATGGAAATGTATGGGAATGGTGCGCCGATGTCTGGCATGACAGTTACAATGGCGCACCGGATGATGGGCGTATTTGGGAAGAAAGTGGGAACGAGCAATATCGCTTATCGAGGGGATGCTCCTGGCGCAATCATCAATACAACTGCCGCTCCGCCTTTCGCAATCGCCTGCAACCTGATCGCAAGGATAGTAATTTTGGTTTCCGCGTCGTAATTTGTAACTGAATCCTAGGGTTCCATGGCAAAGGTAATGGAGACAACGGCGGTAATGTCCTTATCAACCGAAGAGGTATTGTAAATACCAGAATCGCTCACTTCGGTGGAATTGCGTGATGTGATTTGAAATACTCCCGTTTCGGCTCTGCGCACTACACCAATATGCCCTCCGGCATTTTGGGCGATCGCCTCAGCTCTAGATTTCGCATCCTTTGTTGCCTCCCCAATCATTTCGACGCGCAGTTGGCTGAGTTGGGTATAAAGGTATTCGGGTGGTTGCGACTCAAACGGGATACCTTCATTAATTAGCTCAGTGCTAGAGCGAGCAATTGTGGAGATCGCATCAACATCATTGGAGCGGATTTCAAAGCGCTGTGTCAGCCGATATGCTTGGGTTTTACCCGTTTGGGTACCATTAGATGTAACTTCTGGAATCGATTGCGTTTCAATCGCCGTCAGCGCGATCGCATTTTCAGGTACATTCTTTTCTTTTAAATAAGCCTGTACCCGTTCGGTATGGCGTTTAATTTCCTGGTACGCCTGCGGTAAGGTGGGCTGCTGGCCAGATACTGAACTACGCCAGATGATGTAATCAGAGCGAATTGGCTTTTTGGCAGAGCCAGTCACGGTCAAAACGTCATTACCACGGTTGAGAGTGCGAATAGCCGAGCTACCCAGCCAAGCCCCAACAACTAAAGCCAGGGAGAGTGAAAGTAGCCCACTAAATAATTGGGGAAAGCGATCGATCACAAAATTTGGTCTAACAGAAGGAGATTCCACAGGTTAACCTAAAATTAGCAGAATTCGTTTAACTCCTATGATAGTCACTAATTTGGGAAAGTTCCACAGATGCACGCGATCGAATTATCTCTTAATAAATAGCTATTTAACAATATGTGCAGGGCAGCATTTGAATGCTGATTATTACCCCCTATTTACCAATAAGTTTACCGACCGAGCTTTCAAATTGTGGCAATGGCTAGGTCACCCTCGCTTGCCACTTTGGCTCTACCCATGCCGTCAAAATATCCTCATTGATTCAGAAAACTATACTAGCTCTGAGCTTCAGCCTTACATTGTAACCAGTTGCGGATGACTTGTGCCATGAATAACCCACCATGCCAAAATAAAGTGATTATTTTTGACACCACCATGCGCGATGGAGAATTGATGCCTGGTGTCAAGATGAATACTCACAAAAAAATCCAGATTGCCCAACTATTAGATGAAATGGGAGTAGATATCATCGAGGTGGGATATCCAGGTAATTTCGCTAAAGATTTCGATGAAATTGTTAGCGTTTCCCAAGTAATTCAAAGGTCTACGATCTGTGGACTAGCAGGTTCCAAATCAGACGAGATCGTCCGCATTGGCGATGCGTTGAAATTGACTAAACAAGCCCGAATCCACATCTATACTCCTGTGAATATTAAAGATCGATCACTGCTTAGCAAAGAGAAAGTGTGGGAATCTATCCGACAAACCATATCTCTGGCTAGAGAGTACTGTGATGATGTGGAATGGACTCCTTTTGATGCCCCCCGTAGCGAACTAGATTTCTTGTG
Organism: Rhizobium sp. Q54; assembly: GCA_943367755.1. Classification (GTDB taxonomy): domain Bacteria; phylum Cyanobacteriota; class Cyanobacteriia; order Pseudanabaenales; family Pseudanabaenaceae; genus PCC-6802. Next base: position 18,459 of record CALRKB020000005.1, read on the forward strand.
TAAATCGATAGAGGTGGCGATCGCAAGTGGTGCAGCTACTGTCAATATTCCAGATACGATGGGGATGGAATCACCTGAGAGTTTTTCTAGTCTGCTGCAAACGATCTTTAACTGCGTCCCAAATATCGATCGCGCCATTGTTTCAGTACATTGTCATGATGACTTGGGAATGGCAGTAGATAATTCAATCGCTGCTTTGGGCTGTGGTGCCAGGCAAATCGAGTGTTCGATTAATGGTCTGGGAGCTAGAAAAGGCAATGCAGATTTAGCAAAAATCGTAGCAGCTATTCACAATTACCCACAATATCAGGTGGCGATCGATCCCACTGCGATCGATACAGTCTCGGAACTGGTTGCCAAAATCACGGGTAGGTAGCGATTTTCATATCAAAGAAGTACCCTCTCCTGCTATGCAGGCAAACACTCAGATCTCCCCTTGTCCTGTACTCAAATCAAACCCGCTATTGTATTTTGGTAGTGTTCGTGAAGTAATGCTCCCCGTTGCTGGTAGCGATCCGCAAGTAGTGATAGGGGGACACTCTTGCTATTCAATGATTACAGAGATTGGGATTATTTTTCCAGATCTCAATTTTTAAGCGTGATTTAGGATCTACATCTGCTGGATACTGCAAAGGGTAAGAGCTTCCCTATTCTGAACTTCCCAGAAAATTGCGGCTTGAGCTTAATGAAAATTATCACTGTCCAGTGTGTAAATCCCGTAAACTGTGTCAACACTGGAACTATTGAACGCGATGATTATCTCAATAGGTAACGATGTTCTACAAGGAACCGATGGACCTGATGCCATTGACGGACTCAGCGGCGATGACTCCATTTCTGGCTTGGGGGGCAATGATACTCTTTTTGGCAACTTAGGCAATGATAATCTCTTAGGCAATTTAGGAAACGATATCCTCAATGGAGGAGAAGGGGACGACCAACTCTGGGGGGGGAAAGACAATGATACCCTCGTCGGTGGCGGTGGGGCAGACACCCTTTTTGGTGGTATCGGTAAAGATACCTTTGCCTTCAATACCTTCAATGAATCTTTGCTGGCTAAGTTTGATGTAATTAAGGACTACAGTGGCGATCTCCTGAAAGCCCCGGCAGGGATAGGGAAGACTACTTTAACCCGCTCAGTAGGTACGGCAGCTAATTTGTCAGAGTCAGCCATCCAAACAATCTTGACGGCAGGAACTTTTGGAGCCAACCAAGCCCAAGCCTTTACTGTTAGTGGAGTAAGTGGTACTTTCACCGCTCTCAATGACAGCAGGGCCGGCTTCCAAGCGGACAGCGATGCCATTATCCACCTCGAAGGCTATAGCATTACGAATGGCACTCCCATCGAGATTGTTCCCCCCACCTCCGATCCTAGCGGCAGTGATGGTGTCGCCTACAAGGCAGGAGCCGCCGATGTTGACATCACTCCGGTCGATTGGGCGCAGCGTAGATACTGGCTAGCAGGATTCGATCCTGATCGCCTCGCAACCAGCGTCCACGATCCCTTGTACGCCCGTACTCTCGTCGTAGACGACGGCATAAAACCCATGGCCATTGTTACTTTGGATCTGTTGGGGATGGTATCCAATGATATCCAAATCATCCAAGATGCGATCGCTGCTAAGGTACCTGAGTTGGGCGGTCGAATTTTAGTCCACACTACCCACAACCACGAGGCTCCAGACACGGTAGGGCTATGGGGCGGTAGTGGTTTTCTCCCCTTTCTCAATCCCCGTCCCCTTGACTACATTCAAGCGATCGGAACAAAGGTGGCTGACGCAGTGGAGCGTTCCTGGAACAGCCGTGAGACTGTTAGTCTGAAGGTTGCTAATATCGATGACTCCATCCTCAAAGACCTGGTAATTGATGATCGCCCTCCACATGTTGCCGATCCCTTTGCCCACTTACTCCTATTTGCCACCAAAGATCGAGTTTTGGGGACGTTAATCAATTGGGCCAGCCACCCCGAAGTTTTAGGCGATCTAAATCATGCAATTACGGCTGACTTTGTCAAGTGGGTCGTTGATGAAACAGAAGCCCAATTGGGGGGGACTGCTCTCTTTGTCAACGGAGCGATCGGAGGGCTTTTAACAAGTTCCAATCCCAATATCCTGCCAGAGCTACCGAATGCGTCTTTTCAAAAAGCCGAAGTCATTGGTCGAGAAGTCGCCCGTCGTTTGCTGCAAAGGGTGATGAATCCGGAGGTAACAGATCGGGTGGAAACTTTGACAACCGTTTCTCCTATTTCTTATTCGCAGCGAGATTTTTACTTGCCAGTTGAGAATCCCCTATTTTTAACAGCCAAAGCAATTAACCGTCTTCCCACCACAGCGTACCGTCAGAATGAGATTCCTGTGCAGGAGCGCTGGCGTTCCTCTTCAGATTTGTTGACATCGTACATCAAGACAGAATCTAACTTTATTACCTTGGGGTCAATTTCAATTCTGACGATGGGAGGAGAGTTATATCCAGAGTTGCTTGTGGGGGGGATCGATCCCAGTATCGGCAGTCCACCTAACAATCAGTCTGCTTTAGAGGTTCCCTTAGCACTCAATCCCATCTGGAATGATTCTCCCTACAAGTTTTTCTTCGGACTGACGAATGATTTCCTCGGTTATGTTATTCCTCAATCTGAATGGGATGGATTTGATGGCTACTATGGCGAAGAGGTTGCCACCTCTGCTGATGGCGGTTCTATTCTCTCGTACAATCTTCACCTGCTGATGTTGGGCTATGCAACGGGCACATATCCCGATTCTCTCCCAGCATTTCTGGCAGAACCAAATCGCCAGGTTCAGCCTACTAGTTTTGGCAACATTTTGGATTTAACCGGACTCCAAGCACTAGTGTCGCAGGCATTTTAAATCTCTGAAGTGTATCTAGAACAGGCGGATGAGTATCCATTGTTTTTAATTGTTCGATCGCGCATTTGGGATGCCCAGGCAAGTGCATATCCTCAGCAATAAAGGTCTGGCCAAAGCCACCATGTCCCAGTTCTGAAGAAATTTTGAAACGGCTTACAAGAGTTTTTCCCAGCATTATTTTTGTACAATCTAGAAACCCATTTTGAGGCCAAATAATAAAATTTTGTCACTCACGTTCTGCAAGTAATTATTCCCACATAATAAAAGTACCACGCTGTATAAAAACATTACCATCCCCTGTTAGTTACGCTCTGAACCAGCTATTTAAGAAGCACCATCTAGATTGCTAAAATATCCAAGCAACAACAAGTGAAATAACATGGACACACTCACCAAAATTCAAACCATTTTGCAAGACCAGATTGGGGCTGAGTATGTAGAAATTGAAGATGAAAGCCACATCCACCAGCATCATCAGGGCAGAATGAATGCTCCAGCAGGCAGCGGTCATTACAATTTGGTCGTTGTCTCACCTCAGTTTGCAGGTAAAACTATGATGCAGCAACATCGTCTCGTCTACGACGCACTAGCTGCAGAAATGCAAACTACTATTCACGCGCTCTCGATCAAGGCCTACACCCCTTCCCAATGGGCAGAGGTCAGCGCATAGAGTCTTAGCACAGGTATTCGATTCTACTGTTGGAATTGGGCTAATAGCCAGGCGCTAACCTGACCATGATTGGACTGGCGCGATCGCTGTAATACTTCATTTAGCAGGGAAATTGTTAGCCCTGGCAAAACATTGGACACAGTAATGCGATGACTACCACCTTCAGTAATGGCAAATGCCGTAATTTGGGCATTTTGCACATTGACAACCCAATATTCATCAATGCCTAAATCCTCGTACAGTAAGCGTTTTTCACCCATATCATCAGATAGAGATGTATTGGCGATCTCGATCACTAAATTTGGCGCAGGATAGAGATCTAGATCGATAATTCCAGTACCCCAAGGGATAGCGCCAGCATTTGCCCCAATGTAGTAGGATACATCGGGTTGACATTCGCGAATACCAGTTTTGCGGTAGGTACAGTTGTCTTTGCCATTGAGATCGATACCCCTGATCCCAGCAAACAAATGAATGGCAAGAATAATCACCGTATGGTCGCTAGCGTGGTCGTTACCAATTGGTACCATTTCAATTCTTAATTTCCCATCATGGTAGTAGCTTTTTGCTTTTACGTAGTCAGGATCTTCAACGGCTTGAATGTATTCATTCCAGGTGGCCGGAACCCATGTATCGGTTGGCAGTTTTATTGGTAATTGAGCCATATACTTTGCCTTTGCGATCTTGTGTAGTCTCGCTTTCCACTACTTGTAATGACTACTTTAACTCAAGCAATTAGAATATAACAATCATGACTAAACCAACATTCCTGCTTGTTGACGGCCATTCGCTGGCATTTCGATCCTACTACGCCTTTGCCTATCGAGGTGATGGCGGCTTGCGCACATCAACAGGTATACCCACAAGCATTTGCTTTGGCTTCCTGAAGTCTTTGCTCGAAATTTTAGACCGCGAACAACCGACGGCGGTGGCGATCGCCTTTGACTTAGCTACCCCCACATTTCGCCACGAGATCGATAGTACGTACAAAGCGGGGCGTCCTGAAACACCTGAGGACTTCATTCCCGATCTAGAAAATTTGCAGCAGATTCTAGCGGCAATGAACTTGCCAGCATTTACCTTACCTGGCTTTGAAGCCGATGATGTGATCGGAACGCTGTCACAACGTGCTAGTTATGAAGGCTATGCGGTTAAAATTCTCAGCGGAGATCGCGACATGTTTCAGTTAGTCGATGCCGAGAAGCAAATTTCTGTAATGTATTTGAATCGCGCCGATAAAATGATCGAATTTCATGCGGCGGAAGTGCAGGAAAAGATGGGTATTCTGCCCAGTCAAGTAGTTGATTTTAAAGCGCTATGTGGCGATAGTTCGGATAATATTCCAGGTGTAAGAGGGATTGGCGAAAAGACAGCAGTGAAGTTGTTAGCGGAATATGGTGATTTAGCAAACGTCTTGGCCGCAGTTCCCACAATGAAAGGAGCGATTAAGAAAAAGTTAGAGGAGGGCATAGAAGCTGCCAAACATTCGCAGTTCATGGCGAGAATCGATCTTAAAGTGCCTTTAGCTGTGAATTTGGAAGAATGTAAGCTGACAGGATTCGATAACGAACACCTAATTCCATTATTACAGAACTTAGAATTCAAGGCTTTTATTAATAAGATTGATGATATTCAGACAAAGCTGGGCGGTATAGTTGTGCCCAAGCTAGCTAGTAAACCAGAACGATCTGATCGATCTGAAGAGGATGCTAGCGAGGAAGATCTATGGTTTGATTTCGCGGCAACCCCAACGCCAGCTACACCTTCCCACCTAAAATTGTTACAACTGGAGGTGACAATTATCGACACCCCTGAGAAATTAGATTGGCTCCAGCAAAAACTGCGGTCGCTAGATAGTATTGTCACTTGGGACACAGAAACCACTTCCCTCAATCCCCATGACGCTATATTAGTTGGGATTGGCTGCTGTTGGGGAGAGCAGGTCAGTGATGTTGCCTACATGCCGATCGCACACGCTACAGGCCAAAATCTTGATTTGCAATTAGTAGTAGATTCACTCAAGCCAATACTAGAAGATGCTCGGTATGGTAAGGTACTGCAAAATGCTAAATACGATCGCCTCATATTTAAATCCGTAGGAATAGAACTGGCTGGCGTAAGTTTCGATACGATGATCGCCAGCTACGTAATCGATCCAGAAGCTAGCCACGGTTTAAGTGAGATGTCCCGTAGTTTGCTTGGGTTAGAGACAACCAGCTATAAAGAGCTTGTGGGCAAGCACAAGTCAATTGCCGAAGTATCTATCCCTGAAGTTGCCAACTATTGTGGCGCAGATGTATATACCACCTATTGCCTTTACCCAATTCTCAAAAGTCAGTTAGAAGAGGTTCCTGATTTATTAAATCTATTCAATCAAATAGAGCTACCATTGGAACCAGTACTAGCTGCGATGGAATGGGATGGCATTCGCATAGACAAAGCATATCTGGCTGAATTGTCTGTGGAGTTAGAAAAAGACTTAGCCGCGATCGCGATCGGTGCTTACGCAGAGGCTGGCAAAGAATTTAATCTCAATTCGCCCAAGCAACTTAGTGAAATCCTGATTGAAAAACTGGGCGATCGCTTTACCAAAAAATCACGCAAGAGTAAGACAGGATACTCCACTGATGTAGCGGTATTGAATAAGCTGCAAGGCGAACACCCCTTAATCGACAGTATTTTGGAACATCGTACCCTGGCAAAGCTCAAGTCTACCTACGTCGATGCCCTACCTGCCCTAATTAATCCCAAAACGCAAAGAATCCATACTGACTATAACCAAACAGTAGCTACGACGGGTCGGCTCAGTAGCTCTAACCCCAACTTGCAAAATATCCCAATCCGCACCGCCTTTAGTCGCCGGATTCGCGCCGGATTCTTACCTGAGCCGGGCTGGACTCTCGTGTCGGCTGATTATTCGCAGATCGAATTGCGCATTCTCGCTCATCTCAGCCAGGAGCCAGAACTAGTCAAAGCCTATAATCGTGGCGATGATGTGCATACACGCACGGCACAGATTCTGCTGGAAAAAGATGAGATTTCTAGCGAAGAGCGTCGCCTTGCCAAAATCATCAACTATGGCGTGATTTATGGCATGGGTTCGCAAAAATTTAGCCGCGAGACAGGCGTATCTGTAAGTGAAGCCAAAAAATTTATTGATGCTTTTAATAATCGCTATTCGCGTATCTTTTCGTACATGCAAAGTGTGGAGGCAGAAGTTGAGGAGAAAGGATTTGTCACTACATTAACAGGACGACGGCGCTATTTTCGTGAAATCAAACATTTAAGGGGACATCATAAGGCAGGGGCATTGCGGTCGGCAGTTAACGCTCCTATTCAAGGTACGAGCGCTGATATTATCAAAATCGCCATGATTAGGTTACACGCATTACTGCACGACTATCAGGCACGGTTACTATTGCAGGTGCATGACGAACTAGTGTTTGAAGTTCCTCCCGATGAGCTTGAGATATTACAGCCTTTGATTAAATCCGAAATGGAATCAGCAATGTCCCTATCAGTACCTTTAGTAGTGGATATGCATTTGGGTAAAAACTGGATGGAAGCAAAGTAGCCACTGCATAGCGATTCAAGCACTAAATTTTGAATGCGTTTAGGCAAAATTTGCCGATTACCAATAACTGCACTGACCCCATCGCAAATCACAGCCGCGATCGCGTATAACGATAATTCGGCTAATCTAGTAGCACTGAGTTATATTATTTGAGAAACAGGTAGACTAATAACATAAGTTTTAGGGGGAAGCGTGGAACTGTGCCCAATATTTTTCTGCTATTACGGATAATTAACTGTAGTTATTTTGATTTAATCCACTCAAACTATGCCGCAGTCTGATAGAGACCAGTATATTTGACAATCCTAGGCAAATAACCCGGTAACTTAAAAGGAATAATCTTCCTATGATTCCAGCTTCTATACCCGCCAATGAATCTGCCCGTCTTGCATCTTTACAACAGTGCAAGATCTTGGATACTACTCCTGAGCGAGGTTTTGACGAGATCACTCACCTGGCGGCATACATTTGTCAAACACCAATCGCTCTGGTTAGTTTGATCGATCGCGATCGCCAATGGTTTAAATCTAAAGTGGGTTTAGAAGCTACGGAAACGCCAAGAAATCTGGCATTTTGCGCCCATGCCATTCTGCAATCCGACGTGTTTATCGTGCCAGATGCCCATCAAGATGAGCGATTTGCTGATAACCCACTCGTGACTGGCGAACCCCACGTCCGCTTTTATGCAGGGGTACCTTTAATCTCTAGTGAAGGTCATGCTTTTGGGACGCTTTGCGTGATCGATCGCCTACCAAGAGAACTAACTCCAGAGCAGATTAGCGCCCTTAAATCGCTTGCACATCAGGTCGTACATCTAATAGAACTGCGCCATAATCTCGCCGATCTAGATCGCGTTGCCCTCACTCGCAAGTCAGCCAAAAAGAACCAATGGAGTTTCTTAGGTAAAATCGCAATGGGAATTGGTTTGGCTTCAGGTATCCTAGCTACGATTAGTTTTATCGCATATCAGAATCTGACCAACTTAGCTGCTACTTCCCTATCCTTACAAGAGAAACACGAAACTCTAGATAAGCTCAATCATGTTCTGCAAGACCTTAGAGAAATTGATATAATTCGACATCGCTATACTTTGACTGGACGAGATGATGAATTAGCAAACTATAACAACATTATTGGTAACATTAGACGAACAACAAAAGGTCTGACACAGGATAAAAGTTCCAATCCTCAACAGCAGGAAACTATCCGCACTGTTTCAAAACTAGTTCAGGAAATAGATGCTGAAACTCAGAGGCTCATCGCACTGAGAAAAACTCGCAGTCTTGAAGCTGCAAGGCAAGAGCTGATTATCTATAATATTCGTTCAGCAGCTAGCCTTGTACGCCAGCAGATAGCCCAAATCTATGCAACGGCGGAACACGAGTTGGAAGACTGGCAGCATAAGTTTAGGGCTGCAACCATAGATTCAGCACCTAGATTTTTAGGTGTAATTGCCATAGAATTTGTCATATTTCTAGCAGTTTTCTATCTTACTTATCGGGAAATCACCAAAAGACAAAATACAGAGAATTATCTAGAGCAGGAGCGCGATTTCAGCGGCGCCGTCCTGGATACAGTTGGATCACTGGTAATCGTACTCGACCCAGATGGCAGAATCGTGCGGTTCAATCGCAATTGCGAGATTACCACAGGCTACACATTTGATGAAGTGCGTCACAAGTGTTTTTGGGATATATTCCTACTACCTGAAGAAAAAGATAGAGTGAAGACGGTATTTACCAGTCTAAAAGCGGATAATTTTCCTAATTCTCATGAAAATTATTGGGTGGCAAAAGATGATGGTTACCGTCTGATCTCATGGTCAAATACAGCATTGACAAATCGGGATAATCAGATTGAATACATTATCAGTACTGGCTTGGACATTACCAAGAGCAAGCAAGCAGAGAAAGCTTTGCAAATCAGCGAAAGAAGATATCGATCGGTAGTCGATAATGTCAAGGAAGTTATCTTCCAGACTGATGTTGATGGCTATTGGACGTTCCTTAATCCTGCATGGACAGAAATTACAGGATTTTCTTTAAATGAAACTTTCTTTACAAATTTCCAGAATTATGTGTACCAAGATGATCGACAAACTAATCTAGAACGCCACCAAGCTTTGATCGAGCGTCGGGAAGAAGAATCGCGTTATCAGACCCGCTTTCTCACTAAGGATGGTGATATTCGTTGGCTTGAGGTATACGCACGGGTGACATTAGATGATGCGGAGACTGTTATTGGTATATCTGGTACGCTCTATGACATTACCGAACGTATCAAAGCAGAAGGAGAACGTCAAAAATTTGTCTCTCTAATTCAAAATAGTAACGATTTTATTTCCATAGCTTCACTAACTGGGCAAGTAACTTTCGTCAACGTGGCAGGTCGGAAGTTGGTGGGACTGGACAGTATGAAAGCAGCACTTGCCACAAACATTGATGAGTATCTCCCCAAACATATCCAGGTAATGTTCAAGCAGAAAGTAATTCCTACCGTTATGAAAAAAGGGATATGGGAAGGTGAGTCCCAAATAAAACACTTTAAAACAGGCGAACTGATCGACGTACAGCAAACTGCATTTCTGATCAAACATCCACAGACCAAAGAGCCAATCTGCTTAGCTACGGTGGTTCGCGATATTAGAGAGCGCAAGCAAGCTGAGGAAGAACTGCGGTTGCAGAACTGGAAGTCACTGCTATTTTCGACGATTGCTCTGCGCATTCGTCAATCCCTCGACATTCCAGAGATTCTCAGCACAACAGTTGCAGAGGTGCGTAAATTTCTGCATGCCGATCGCGTACTCGTCTATCAGTTTGATAGCAACTGGGATGGCCAGGCAGTCGTAGAATCCGTCGGTAGTGAATGGATATCCTCTTTGGGAGCAAATACCAAAGACACTTGTTTCCAAGAGGGTATGTGGCGCAATTATCAGCATGGCAAAAAAATAGCGATAGATGATGTCGAGGAAGCCAACCTATCTCCTTGCCACAAAACCTTGCTCGCTCGATTTCAGGTAAAGGCTAATTTGGTTGTGCCAATTATGGAAAGCGATCTACTTTGGGGGCTTTTGATCGCTCACCAATGCTCCAAACCAAGACACTGGCGCAATATCGAAATTGACATCCTCAGCCAGATCGCTAATCAAGTAGGTATTGCCCTCAATCAAGCCCGCCTGCTCGAACAGGAAACCCAACGCCGCCAGCAACTCGCTCAGCAGAATATCGAACTTGAACAGGCACGGCACGAAGCCGAAACTGCAACCAAAATGAAAAGCGCTTTCCTCGCGACCATGAGTCATGAAATCCGCACCCCCATGAACGCTGTACTTGGCATGACTGGCTTGCTAATGGATACCGATCTCAATTTCGAACAGCAAGACTTTGCCGAGACCATCAGAGCTAGTGGCGAGAATCTCCTCACTCTAATCAATGAAATCCTCGATTTCTCCAAACTGGAAGCAGGAGAAATGGAGTTAGAAATCCAGGATTTCAATCTATCCACCTGCATTGAAGAAATTACCGAACTGTTTGCGAATACTGCACAGAGCAAGGGATTAGAGCTAGCTTCTCTCATATATAAAGATGTACCGCTCCTAGTCAGAGGCGATATCGGTCGCTTACGTCAAGTCATAACTAACCTGATCGGTAATGCAATCAAGTTTACTGCCTCTGGTGAGGTGGTGATTTATGCCAGTCTGCAAGCAGAAACCACAGATACGGCGACAGTTGAGTTTTCAGTGACGGATTCTGGTATTGGTATCTCAGCCGCCGCACAGCAGAAACTGTTTCAACCATTTACCCAGGTGGATGCTTCCACGACGCGTAAGTATGGTGGCACGGGCCTGGGTTTAGCGATCTGTAAGCAGATCGTCGAGTTGATGGGTGGCAGCATTGGCATCGAGAGTAAAGAAGGACAGGGGTCAAGGTTCTGGTTCACGGTCATGTTGGGCAAGCAACTAATTCAGGTGCTGGCAGATGATGAAACTATTGATGAAACCAATATCGATGTCAAACTTGAGGGTAAAAAGGCATTAGTGGTTGATGATAACAACACCAACTGCAGAATCTTGAACTATCAGCTATCAAGTTGGCAAATACAGGTGGATGCGGTAACACATGCATCGGATGCTTTAGCTTGCCTGAGCAGAGCAGTAGAATTGGGTCAACCCTATGACCTTGCCATCCTGGATATGCAGATGTCTGATATAGATGGTGAGATGCTGGGTGGTCAGATTCGGGCTGATGATCGCCTCAAGCATACGAAACTTGTGATGATGACCTCGATCCAGCAGCGGGGTGCGATCAAGCGCATGCAAGAACTTGGATTCTCTGCTTACTTGGTAAAACCCGTGAAACAATCGCGCTTGATAGATTGTCTCATGGAAGTGCTATCTTCACAGGGAAAGCATCTAGTCACCGAATACCAGAGAAGATCGGTACCCAGTCCGTCGTGTCCCAAGACGATCTCATCGAAGCTAAAAATCTTGCTCGCTGAAGATAGCGTAATTAACCAGAAAGTAGCAATCAATCAGCTCAAGAATCTTGGCTACGAGGCAGATATTGCCGCCAATGGGAAGGAGGTTCTAGAGGCGATCGCGCGGGTTAAGTATGATTTAATCTTGATGGACTGCCAGATGCCGGAGCTAGACGGCTACAACACCACGCGCCAGATTCGTCAACTGGATAATCCTAACTGCGCCATTGTGATTGTAGCGATGACTGCTAATGCCATGAAGGAGGATCGGGCAAAATGTCTTAATGCTGGCATGGATGACTATCTCAGTAAACCCATCCGCAAAGAAGATCTAGCTACCAAGCTTGCTGAATGGGAAGAAACTATCCTCCAGAAAAATGCTACTCTCCATCAACCTGAAGCAGAAAATCAAGGATATCTGGATACTGCCAGTAAAAATATTAATAAAGATATTAGGAGAAATGCCAGCGAAGATATTAGTATAGATATTAATGGAAATGGAGATCGCCAGATGGAGGAAAGTCAATTGTCTGCTACCTCGCCTCCAGATCTATTGCCTACCGAGACTCCACCCATTGTAATTGACTGGGATTACCTCAACCAGGTATCTGGAGGTAGCGAAGAATTTAAGAATGAACTACTGCAAGCATTTGTGGGAAATATTCCATCTCATCTAGCAGGTTTAAAGGCGGCGATCACCTCTATCGACTACCACAAAATCGAACAAGAAGCACATTTACTGAAAGGCTCCAGCGCCAGTATGGGCATTACCTCAATTGAGATACCTGCTGCCCAACTAGAGCATCAAGGCCGCAAACAACTGTTGGATAATGCCGATCGGTTAGTTGCTGAAATTGAGGTAGCTCTCAATTACATTCAGTCTGTTGTGAAATAGAGATGTATGCCTATGCACTATGACATAATACAGATTTCAACCTGAAATACTTGTTCGGAGACTGGATTGTCCAATTTTTAGAATTGATAGTAGCTTACGCTTAACTTATGCAAACATTACCCCGTAGCATTGCCGAACTCAAACAAAACAACGACGTACCTGTAGTTGTCGCCGATCGCCAGGGCTTTATCACATATATTAACCAATGCTTCGAGACTGCATTTGGGTGGACTTACGACGAAATTGTTGGCCTAACGCTTGCCGCTATCCTACCGTCGAGCTTTCAAGATGCCCATAATCTGAGTTTCTCCCTATTCTATACAACCGAGCATTCCAGCGTACTCAACCACCCTCTGATTCTGAAAGCAGTAACTAAGGATCGGCGTGAAATTGACTCCGAGCACTTCATCATCGCCGAGCAGAATGGTGGGGAGTGGATTTTTGGCGCTATTATCCGTCCACTTGAGAGCTAGTTAAGTTGTAGGGTAGGAATCGCAATATGGAGAGTTCACATTAAATGGATAAATCAAACTCCAATATATTAGTCGAACAACTGCGAGTCACTCTATCCAAGATGGAAGTTGCCCTGGGGGCAGTTGCTGATGCTATTGTATGGACCGATGAAACCGCCCGCGTGCAATGGTGTAATAAATCATTCACCACCTTAGTGAAGCGATCGCGACTGGAGGTTCTAGGTAAAGACTTATCGCAACTGATATATCTAGAGGGTAAGAACCAACCAGGCGATTTAGCTCATCAATTGCTTGACTCTCCTACGTGTGATCGCGATCTAGTAGAAATTTATAAATATCAGCAAGACGATCGCCAACAGATTCTGGAAATATCGTATTCCTGTTTTCAGGTAACTGCGGATAAACGCAGTATCGTCATGGTAATTCGCGATATTACGGAAAAGCAAAAGCACGCTGCAGAACTGCAAAAACATCAAGACTATTTAGAACAGCAAGTAGCAAACCGGACTGCCGAACTCACAACAGCTAATCAACTCTTGCAACATGAAATTGAAGAACGCAAGCGCATAGAAGCCTCCCTACGCAATAGCGAAGCCCGTTTGCGGTTGCTAGTGTCCAGCATCCCTATCATCCTATTTGCTTTCGATCTCCAGGGTATTTTTACCCTCTCTGAAGGTAAAGGATTATCGCTACTGGGATTACAAGCAGGTCAAATGGTTGGCAAGTCAGCCTTTGAAGTTTACAAGGATCGGCCTGATATAGTAGCAAAGATCCGTCGCGCCCTCGCCGGTGAGACTTTTACGGTCAATCTCGCAATGGCAGATTTTACGTTTGAATGTTACTTCTCTTACATTCTAGATCGACAAGGTAAGATAATTGGTGCGATTGGACTGGCAAACGATATTACTGACCGCAAGCAAGCCGAAGAAGAATTGCGTTTGCAAAACTGGAGATCGGTTCTATTTGCCGCGATCTCCTCTCGGATTAGACAATCCCTTGACATCCCAGAAATCCTCAATACAACCGTTCATGAGGTGCGCAATTTTCTGCAAGCGGATCGCGTACTGATCTATCAATTCGACCTCAACTGGGATGGCAGCGTTGTGGTGGAATCTGTCAGCAGTCAATGGACATCTTCATTGGGAGTAATTATTAAAGATACATGTTTTCATGAGGGGTGTTGGCAAGATTATCAGCACGGCAAGAAAATGGCTATCGATGACGTGGAGGCAATCCAACTTTCCCCCTGCCATAAAAATCTACTCGATCGCTTTCAAGTGAAGGCAAACTTAGTCGTGCCAATTCTAGAAAGCGATCTGCTATGGGGATTGTTGATCGTACATCAGTGCTCTGCTCCGCGCCACTGGCGTAGTTTTGAGATTGACTTCCTCAGTCAGTTTGCTAACCAAGTTGGTATTGCTCTCTATCAAGCCCGCCTGCTCGAACAGGAAACCCAACGCCGCCAGCAACTCGCTCAGCAGAATATCGAACTGGAACAAGCAAGGCGCGAATCTGAAACTGCAACCAAAATGAAAAGCGCTTTCCTCGCCACCATGAGTCATGAAATCCGCACGCCCATGAACGCTGTACTTGGCATGACTGGCTTGTTAATGGATACCGATCTCAATTACGAACAGCAAGATTTTGCCGAAACCATAAGGGTTAGTGGCGAAAACCTCCTCACCCTGATCAATGAAATCCTCGATTTCTCCAAACTGGAAGCAGGCGAAATGGAGTTGGAAATCCTGGATTTCAATCTGGCTACCTACATTGAAGAAATTACCGACCTGTTTGCAAATACTGCGCAGAGCAAGGGATTAGAGCTAGCTTCTCTCATATATAAAGATGTACCGCTCCTGGTCAAAGGCGATATCGGTCGCTTGCGACAGGTGATCGTTAACCTGGTCAGTAATGCGATCAAGTTTACTGCCTCTGGTGAAGTAGTGATTCGTGCTAGCCTCCAAGCAGAAACCACAGATACGGCGACAATTGAGTTTTCAGTAACAGATTCTGGTATTGGCATCTCACCAGATGTACAGCAGAAACTGTTTCAACCATTCACACAGGTGGATGCTTCCACGACACGTAAGTATGGCGGCACGGGACTGGGTTTAGCAATCTGCTTGCAGATCGTCGAGTTGATGGGTGGCAGCATTGGCATCGAAAGTAAAGAAGGGCAGGGATCAAAGTTTTGGTTCACGGTCATGTTGGGCAAACAACTCATAGAGGCACCCTCAGTGTCAGATGACGAAACCATTATTGAGGTCAGGCTGGAGGGCAGGAAAGTATTGGTAGTAGATGATAGCAACACCAACTGTAAGATCTTGATCTATCAGTTATCGAGTTGGCAAATGCAGGTGGATGCTGTCAATCATGCATCGGAGGCCTTAGCACACCTGTACAAAGCAGTGGAACTGCGCCGACCCTATGACATTGCCATTCTGGATATGCAGATGCCTGATGTCGATGGTGAGATGTTGGGCGAGCAAATCAAGACGGATGACAAGCTTAGGCATACAAAATTGGTGATGATGTCATCGCTAAATAATCGTAGATCTTTCAAGCGCATGCAGGAACTTGGATTCTCTGCCTACCTGATGAAACCTGTAAAACAATCGCGCTTGATGGATTGTCTTAAAGAAGTACTTTCTTCCAAAGGAGAGCATTTAGTTACTGATCGCCAGAGGCAGACTCCATTACGTCCATTGCATTTACCCAAGAGCGCTTCAAAGCTAAAAATCTTACTTGCCGAAGATAGCCTAATCAACCAGAAAGTGGCAATCAATCAACTGAAGAATCTTGGTTATGAGGTAGATGTTGCCGCCAACGGCAAGGAGGTCTTAGAGGCGATCGCACGGATCCGGTATGACTTGATCCTGATGGACTGCCAGATGCCTGAACTAGACGGTTACACCACCACGCGCCGGATTCGTCAACTCGATAATCCTAACTGTGACATTGCGATCGTGGCGATGACGGCTAATGCCTTAAAGGAGGATCGAGCAAGGTGTCTCAATGCTGGCATGGATGATTATGTCAGCAAACCTATCCGCAAAGAAGATCTCGCCGCTAAGCTAAAATACTGGGAGAGAATTATCCTTGTAGGGGATGATGTTAATATCGCGGAAGATTTAAAGAATGTTTCAGATATTCCCCCAACAATCTCTCAAACCATATCTACTCCAGTAGAGTTGCCAGTGGATATAGGAATCGATTGGAAATATCTCAATCAGGTAACTGGCGAGAACGAAGAATTTAAGAACGAACTGCTAAAAGCTTTTGTGGAAACCATGCCCCCTCATCTGGAGTTATTAAAACAAGCGATTGCCACAGCTAACTATAGTGAAATCGAACAAAAAGCACATTTGATTAAAGGCTCTAGCGCTAGTATGGGGATTAGATCGGCTGAGCTACCTGCATCCCAACTTGAGCAGCAGGGCCGCTGGCAACAGTTAGATAATGCCGAACAGCTATTTTCAGACCTAGAAGCAGCATTATGCAAGATTCAGGCGATCGTGCAGGCAGATGGGAACTCCGTATAGCACAACAAACAATTTCACAATACCAGTAGGCACCTGCGGGGGGAGGGACGCTTAGGCAACCGGAGAAAATTTCTTCACCAGAAACAAACAATTGCGATCGCCATTGCGCGTATAACGAATGCCATCTGCTATTTGTTTTAGCAGGTATAACCCTCTTCCGCCCGTAGCTGTTTCATCTACTTCACTGGGGAGGATCGAGACTTTATATTCAAGATCGAACTGAGGGCCGTAATCCAAAATTCTTATCTCTAAATAATCTGAGAACAAAGCTGCTTCTAGCACAATGGGAGTTTCTAGAGGAAGGTCTTTATGAGCGTGACGCACAACATTGGTAAACGCTTCAGCTAGAGCTGTCTGACACTTCAGCCAATCTATTTTTGGGATTGAGTCTTGATACAGCTGATTAAACCAAGCTAAGACCTCGACAAGCTCGTTAAGATCGGTTTTAACTTGAAGTTGGATTGTTTTAGTCACAGGTAAGCGCTCAGGACTGTTAAGTTAAGTTTGCTAAATGACAGATTATATTTAATGCTAGTGTTTAGCAATTATATTAATATTATTTATTTTAGCGAATAGCTATTTGTCAGAAACATAATAACTTGTTATCAGTATCAATCGCTTGCAGCATTTGATTATTTTTAGTTAAAGTTAAAGCATGTTTGAAAAGTCAACGATCTAATCCTGAACTAAAGCATGCTACTCGAACTAACTTGACAGGGACAAAAACTTCATCCTATGTTTCAAATTTTAATAATTGATGATGACCTGATCGTACAGATGGTTCTGAAGAAAACCCTTTTAGATCAAGGTTATGAGGTGATTGTAGCTAAAAGCGGGGAAGATGGTTTAGCGCAAGCGCGTAAGCACTATCCTGCCCTGATTATTTGCGATTGGATGATGCCGGGAATGGATGGTTTGGAGGTATGCCGCCAGGTCAAACAGGATCGGAGTTTGTCAACAACTTTCTTTATTCTCTTAACTTCACGTGGAGAGCTAGAGGATCGCGTGCGAGGCTTGGATAATGGCGCAGATGACTTTCTTGCTAAACCAATTGAAGTTACCGAACTTACGGCGAGAGTGAGAGCAGGACTACGCCTGTACCAGTTAAACCAGGATCTGCAAGCACAAAAGCAATTGTTACAGGAGCAAAAGCAATTACTAGAGTCAGAACTATCTGAGGCCGCAGAATACGTGCGATCGCTCCTACCTAAACCCTTAAATTCAACCATCCAAATTGATGCTGAGTTTATTCCTTCTAGTCAGTTAGGAGGAGATTGTTTTGACTATTATTGGCTAGATGCAGATCGTTTGGTTGTATATCTATTAGACATATCAGGGCATGGGGTAGGTGCGGCATTGTTGTCGATCTCAGTCTTGAATTTACTGCGATCGCAATCTCTGAGTGAAGTCGATCTTTCCGACCCCAGATCGGTAATGGCAGAACTCAATCGTAAGTTTCAGATGAACCAGCATGGTGGCAAGTATTTCACCATGTGGTATGGAGTATACAATAAAGCTAAGCAACGCCTTATCTACGCTAGTGCAGGCCATCCTCCAGCATTATTGATATCGCAAGAAGACAGCACTGGCAACGCGCGAGTCCAGAAATTAGAGTCCCTCAGCATGCCCGTTGGCTTCTTCCCAGATGCCAGTTTTACCAATGACGAATGCTGTGTTGAGCCGGGTAGTCGGTTATATGTTTTTAGTGATGGCGTTTATGAAATTAAGCAGGATAACAGTAAGCGATGGGGACTCGATCAGTTCATCGAGTTGCTAACAACGCCAGGATCGAATGGCAAAGATGCGAAGGACATCAAACAAGTGGTGAACTATATCCAACAAGTGAATGGAAGTTCGCATTTTGATGACGATGTATCTCTATTACAGGTGAATTTCAATTAATCGTAACTGGTCTGGGCTTATATAAATACCCTATACACCATACAGTAATTTCAGATTAAGTATTGGCAGCGATCGCTGCATCAAATGCCGCACGATTTTCGAAAATTTCAAACACTTGTAGCATTTTTGTTAAATCTAGAAGCATTGTTAACTGGTCATTCAGCGAACAGAGGCAAAGTTTGCGTCCAGCAACTCGCACTTTTTGTAGCGTTGCTACCATTGCTCCCAAACCAGAACTATCCATAAATGTGATGTTCTTAAAATCAATTAGCACGATATCTACACCTGCTAGAATCAGATCCGCAACATCGTTACGTAATTTGTTCCCGGCAACGCTATCGAGGATGCCAGATAGCTCTAAAACTTCTATTTTGCTGCTCATACTAAACTCCTTCAGTTGTTTTTGATTATATCAATTACGAACTCACTTGACCTAAACATCTTTGAGACTTCCTTCGATCGACTTGCTATACCACCTTGCTCGTCAGGCTATCAAACTGCTGCTCGAATCACGACCGAGCGCAGGAGAATGTTATAGATGACCAAGCCACTATTTAGTAAGTATACCCACGCATCGTCTAAAGTACACTTCGCAAGCTATTTGCGATCGCTATACCGACAAAGCCATATCGCGCTCAGCCATTCCACAGACTGCCATCGGGCATCCTTGCCCCCCAGAGGTCGGCATATTTGAGATCCGCACCGTACAGGTTGGCGTCGTACAGATTTGCCCCCCGCAGGTTGGTTCTGCGCAAATTCGCCCATCGCAGATCTGCACCCCACAGATCTGCCTCATACAGATTTGCCCCCCGCAAGTTAGACCCGGTTAAATGCGCGAACATTAGTTTTGCTTGCCTCAAATCGGCATTGCTCAAGTCAGAATTAATAACTTCGGCTTCGTGCAGGTTCGCATTGCTCATTTGCGCATTACCCAACTCAGCACCTAACAACTCCGCTCTCCACAAGTCAGATCGACAGAGATTCGCACCATGGAGATCGGCATCTCTCAATCTAGCTTTTTTGAGATCGGTGCCGATCAGATTAGTATTGTAGAGATTGGCACTTGTGAGATTACTGCAACTGAGATCGGCTCCGATCAGATTTGCTTCGCTCAGATCGATTTCGCTTAAGTCCGCCATTCTGAGATTAGTTCCTCTCAGCTCCGCTTTAATCAGTATCGCTCTAGTGAGGTTAACTTCCTGAAGATCGGCATTACTGAGATTGACATAGCTGAAATCCATATCTCGCAGATCCGCACCCATCAGATCGGCGTTGGCAAGATCGGGATGAACCTGGGGATTGTGTCTGCGCCATTCCATCCATTTTATCATGCCTAGCTTAAGTACGGCGAGGTGCTCTGTAGACATAATTCATCCATATATTTACAAAATATTTACAAACTTTCTCAGAATTCCCTGTTCCTTGTTGTTACTCATTTCGGCCCGGCATGCCTTCTTCGCGCCCAGGAGAAATCTCGATTGCAGTGAGGGCAGCCTCTGCTCCAGCAAGGATATCCTGTTCTGCACCGCCTAGATACAAGCGACCAAAACTACCAACAGCATTAATCTCCAGGATATTGATCAAGGATGCCTTTTCTGCCTCATTAGCGGCTAGTGCTGCATAGGCGGCGGGTTGCACTTCCAAAACATATAGGGTTTGACCTGCCAAAATCATTTGCCCTCGCCTGGTACGGTTAATCATTTGGGTTTGGTGGGCATCGATGTTACGAATAATTTGACTAGAGACCACCTTGGGCTTAATACAATCATGTTCCCGCGCGCCGATCGCTTCCAAAATGGCTCTGCCAGCAGCCCGCGTTTCTCCTTGGCGGCTGGAATGAACTTCCAGGAGGCCATATAGTCGCTCTACTACCTGGACGCCAGGGCGCACAGATGCAGATTTTAGGGCCACATCGGTAATGCGGTTGATTTCAATCCCAGGCGATATTTCAATCCACAAAGAGGTATCTCCTGGCAAAGGTAAAAAGCCAAGCGCTACAGTGCCCATATAGGCAGCGTGTTGTGGTTGCAGGTTATCGAGATATACATAGCTGCGCAGATCTATACCCAATGCTCAAATCTCCCTGTACAGGCATGTTTCCAGGTGGTGAGACTATATAAGCGAGTAAGATCAGTACATCGATCATCATATTGACCTGTTATGAAGCGATCGTCGCACCTGCAAGTTTCTAAATTCAACCTTTATTCCCTATATAGTTCACTAGTGAGCCTCCAGATCGTAACATTGGATGACAAAAACACCCCACATTTTTACATGCAGGGTGCACCAACCTAAAAATAACTGTGGCTCTATCCTAATACGTTAAGTCAACCTGCGCCTCATCCTATTGGGTCTTTTAATCAGATTCATAGGAGGAAAGCATTTCCATAGAGCCCTAGGCAGCGATCGGATCGACTCGATCAGTACTAGTGTTTTCGATCGAGCCGTTAGTTTCTGGCTTAGCAGTTTCACCTAATTGGACTTTGATCGTTTTTTTGCTGCCTGCGGTTACCTTAGGTAGAGTTAGGGTCAAAATGCCATCATGGTAGTCAGCCTGGATCCGATCGTGTGCTACAGGTAAGGGCAATGAGAAAGCACGACGGAATTTACCATAATTGAACTCTGACCAGTAGTAGCGCCGATCTTCCGTGGGCTGTTGGAAAGGACGATCTCCACTTATTACAATTGATTCTTTAGTGGCCTCGATATCGAGTTGCTTGGCATCAACATCGGGAAGATAAACTCGCAGGATGAGATTATCGGGACGATCGATCAATTCAGCTCTTGGGAGCCAATCGCTTTTTGCACTTTTAACGGTGCGATCGAGGCTTCCAACCTCCTCAAATATGCGATCAAATTGACGGCTAAGTGTACCTAAGTCATGTAAGGGGTGTAGGCGAACCATCGTATTCCTCATGGACTTCATACCTCTATAAAATCTTAGATTTTGCGAATCAGTAATTTAGCTATTTTGTGTGTGTTGAGCGATATCAATTAATCGCATGAGGTAATTATGCAACAACTATTTTAAAAGCCAGGTATGGTGAACCGCCCTACGGAAGTGAGGCTTACCTTACAATTGGGGACAAATAATTCCTCCAAGGTGATAGGGTGTTTTGTGGCAAAGTTATATTGCCTGTAAACCGTTATTTTGAGTTTGCCGATGTTGCCTCCTGCCATTACGATCGATCCGATTCTAGAAAGTTGGCTGCGCGAAGATATTGGGCGTGGCGATCGCACCACGAGCGGTATTTTCCCAGAACAGTCCCCCCCAGGTACAGCCGTGTGGATTGCTAAAGCTCCAGGTGTCGTAGCCGGTCTGCCGATCGCCGCCAGAGTATTTCAGCTCTTAGAGTCCAACACTAAGTTTCAGTGCTTAGTGCCAGAGGGAACCCATTGCGAAGTAGGAACTCAGATTGCGATCGCGCATGGTAGTCTGGCAACTTTATTAATGGCAGAGCGAGTAGCTTTGAATCTGGTGATGCGGTTATCTGGTATCAGCACGCTGACCAGGCAATACGTCAAAGCCTTAAGCGACTCCTCTACTAAACTAGTGGATACGCGCAAAACTACCCCTGGATTGAGAATATTTGAGAAATACGCAACGCTCATGGGTGGAGCGCTCAATCACCGTCATGGTTTAGATGATGCTGTAATGGTGAAAGATAACCATATTGTGGCAGCAGGGAATATTACTGCTGCCATCGAGAGCATCCGCTTGCGGATACCATTTACAACATTAATAGAAGTGGAAACGGAAACTCTCAATCAGGTTAAAGAAGCGACTTCATTACATGTTGATGTGATTATGCTCGATAATATGCCGATGACAGTCATGAGAGAAGCGATCGCGTTTATTCGCAGCAACAGTCCCCATACAAAAATCGAAGCTTCCGGCAATATCACGCTCGATACAATTAAGGATATTGCTTTTCTGGGGATGGACTATATTTCCACTAGCGCCATGGTAACGCGATCGCCCTGGTTAGATATTAGTATGGATATACTTAACAGCTAAGCAGGCTATCCAGCGCAGTTGCAAGTAGATTTAGGCAACGTTACACTTACCGCACTTACCAAATTTACCAAACTTACCGACAAACCAGATTGTGAGAAAGATCCTATTTTGCCTGCGATCGCGATCACTAACAGTAAAAAGAATGGCTTCCATAATAAGGGAGTGTTGATTCTATACCAAAGGATTTGTTATGAACAAGCTCGTACAAAAGATTGCGCTCGCTAGCCTGGTTTCTGGCTCCGTCTTACTTCCCTTTACTGCTAACGCCGCCCACGCTCGTCCTGTCGATTCTAATACCTATGACAGAACAGAATATCACTCCGTTAGCCATCTACCCAGCTACATCCGTACCTCTGAGTATTGCGAAAGCCGAAGAGCTAGCTTCTCAGGTGCTTGGACACGTCGTGGCAGCAGCCCCATCTACGATGTTGTATGGACTGATGAACACGGTGAGAAAGTGTACGGCGTTGGTGATGTGGTAGAGAACTATGATGGTAAGCTCCTATTGCGCTATCAGGCTGGACATGACAAAGGTTATTATCAAGTCCGTTATGAAAACAATGAAACATATAGCGGTACCTGGAAGTCTGATAATGGCCGTTATTACGGTAGCGTAACTGGTTACATACAGTTATAAGTCACTTAGGAGAGTTCGATCGCTCCTCAAAAGACTAGGTAAGCGATTGGCACCACGTAAGCTAAGGCTACAGCTACAAACAATTACCTGTGATTTATGAATGGTTAGCATGGTAGAAGTTGGTATTGGCTAATTAGTTGGCATACCCATAAATTAGCCAATGACAAAGATCTCACTTTAGCTGCGATCGCGATCACTAACAGTTAGAAAAACAACAAGCATAATTAATTTAGTGTCGATTTAATACCAAAGGATTTGTTATGAACAAGCTCGTGCAAAAGATTGCCCTCACTGCCCTGGTTTCGGGTTCTTGCTTACTTCCCTTCACTGCTAGCTCTGTCCAAGCCCGACCGGTCGATTCTCCTTCCTATGACACCACAGTAGAGCACCACGATGTTAGTCATCTACCCAGCTATATTCGCACTTCCGAGTACTGCGAGAGCCGAAGAGCTAGTTTCTCAGGTGCATGGACACGTCGTGGACATAGCCCAATCTACGATGTTGTATGGACTGACGAGCACGGTGAGAAAGTTTATGGCGTTGTTGATGTAGTTGAAAACCATGATGGTAACCTCATATTTCACTATCGAGCCGGACGTGACAGCGGTTACTATCAAGTGCGCTATGACAACCATGAAACATATAACGGCACCTGGAAATCTGATAGCGGTCGTTATTACGGTAGCGTAACTGGTTACATACAGTTGTAATTCGGTCAGTTGTGGGGATAGCCCCAAGAACATAGCAGATATATTTTGCAACTACGAAGGGGGCTGACATACAGGTCAGCCCCCTATGCGATCTAGAATTCAAGCCTCTCTAAGTCTAGAGCCGATCCTGCACGAGCTAAATTAGCAATATCTGTAATATCAGGCAGATAAGGCAAAATACCAAGTACGGGGATATTTGTGAGGGAAGATATTAAATCTGAGGGTGCCCATGCCTCGATTTCTTCATCAGAACATGGCTGCGTGCAACTCAATACAATGCCTTTCAAATCTACTTTTTGAAGTTTTGCCAATGCTACATTCGCGACCGCTTGACCGATCGCACCCAAGCGCACAGGAACGACCAGAACGGTAGCAATATGCCAATCTCTCGCTAAATCCGACACCGTGTATTCATAGGTGATGGGAGAACCAAGACCACCCATCCCTTCAACTAATAAACAGGCATACCTTTGCTGTAGAGCCTGAAACTGTTGCCAAATCAAGCCCAAATCGATATGTTTGCCTTCCCTCACTGCCGCGATCGCAGGTGCAATGGGGTTCTCAAAGTAAAGAGGGGTAATTTCGTCCATCGACTGGCTGAGCTTAAATGTGCGGTGATAGAACTCGCGATCGCCCTCACCGGCTTGTAATGGCTTGTAAATGCCTAATGTTTCTGGGTGGCGATGAGTTTGCCAATAGGCCGCAAGGGCTGCGGTGAGAACGGTTTTACCAACATTAGTATCTGAGCCAGTAATGAGCAAAGGTTGCATATATTTGAGAAGTTCTCTACAGGGTGAATAAGCGGTGAATAGTATGGATTTTGAAGACAGGTTTTGTTTGCGATCGCACTTATTCATGGGAACTCAAGGAACCTCAAGGCAACTGAGCTGAGGCGTTAACTTTGTAGCTGTTGATTACCCGCGTCATTGGTTCGCGTAAATTATCGAATTGCTGATTCAAGACGCCTATCGTTAATAGAGAGACTTTATTACTTACTGTCTCAATAAAGCTATTTCCCTGTATGCGATCGGTTGCACCATCGATAGTTTCTAAGTAGCCCCAGACAATTTGCACGCTGCCGTCCGATTGGGTAATCGGATCTTCCATAAAAAAGCCAGGCTTAGTCCCAAAGGTATTCTTCAAAAAGTTTTTGAGTAGTTCGATCATTTTGTTATTGTCAAAATTTTCTGGAGCATTGAAAATATCAACCGTAATAAGTGCATTTTTGGTGGGATCGAACCACAAAACGATCGCTTCACCTGTTTTACTATTGTCTGTTGGTGTCCATCCTTCTGGAATATTGAGTTCAAACAATCCGCTCTTATGACTGTATAGTTGCAGGTTATCGGCTTTCACTTGCAGAAAGCGTTCTGGCGAGCTTACTCCAGTTGCTGTTGTAGAGGCTTTTACGAGAGATTTAGCCTCGGTGATTGGACTAGATATGGGAGTGGGAGTTTCTGTTGGTGTTGTGGCTACTGTAGGAACTGCCGTAGGAGAAGTAGTTGGTTGATTGGGAGAAGGAGAAGAAGTAGCGATCGCAGGTATCACCTTCTGAGCCCAAAGTCTAATGCTAGAAAAATTGGTCGCAACAACTGCGGCGCTCGCGGCGGCTACCCCCGCACCAAATAGAGTGGCGAAATTAGACTTGGATTTCTTAGGGACTTCTGCAAATTGTTGAACTGGCTGATAATTCGATTCTCTCTCTACAGCCGCAATTGGAGGAAGTATATTAGTTGGCGGCACTTGCTGAGGCGTATTTACAGGAGGATAAGCTGTGGGTGGAGAAGTGGATACCGCAACAGTGGGTGGAATAGTTGGAGGAGTAGGTAGAGGAGGATCGGATGGAGGATTTGATGGAGGATTTATAGTGGCAGGGGGTTGAAGATCTCTTAGAACTTCGCTAGCTGTCTGATAGCGATCGCCTGCATTTTTTTGCAATAACTTATCTAGTAACAACTCTAGCTGAGGAGAGACAGAATTAGTCACATATTTTCGCCAATTCGCTGCCCAGCCAAAACCATCATTTGTCCATAACTCATAGGGATTTGTGCCGCTAAGCAGTTGAAAGCAGGTTACACCAAGCGCATAGAGGTCGCTAGCATAGAGCGCCTTACCTTCTTTAATTTGTTCCATTGGTGCGTAGCCTTGCGATCCCAGGATCGTACCAATCGCGCCGCCAGAGCCAATAACAGTCTGAGAGATCAGCTTCGCAACACCAAAATCAATTAGTATAAGCTTGCGATCTCTAAACTGTCGCATGATATTTTCTGGTTTGATATCGCGGTGAATTACGCCTCGGGCATGAATGAACTGCAATACTGGCAGAAGATCGGTTAGTAGCTCGCGGATCTGTGCATCACTAAAGCTACCCTTTTGCTTTAACTCATTGAGTAAGTTCTGCCCTTGAATAAATTGCTGAACCAGATAGAGAAACTTACCTTCCTCAAAATAGGCTAGCAATGTTGGTATTTGTGGATGCTCTCCTAACTGCTGCAATTGCTGAGCTTCTTGCTTAAATAGCTCGGCGGCCTTTTGGGCTGCCCATGTACCCTCGCCTTGATGTACTAATTGCTTGACGATGCAGTGCTCATTTAACTTGTCGGTATCTTCCGCCAGGTATGTTTTGCCGAAGCCACCCCTGCCTATAGGCTCCATAACCCTAAAGCGACTGCGCAGCAAAGCAACCAGAGGAGTGCCGCAGTTTTGGCAGTAATTAAGGTTATCAGGGTTGATCGGGCGATCGCAGTCGGGGTTAAGACAGCAAAGCATTGCTCGTGAAACAGTAATAGGTTATTTGCATTTTAAGCCAATTTTTAAAATCCCGCAGGACACTCAATCTCTGGCGTGATTCTGGCATGGCTACTGTTGACTCTGACACTGACGCCAGAGGAACAGCAACAACAAAGGGCAGAGCAAGCGGAAGCCAAATTAGCAGAGTTACAAGCATATGTGCAGTCTTTGGGTAGTAATCCAGAGTAGATTGGCAAGTAAAGCTAGCCACATCTCAACTATTGGTTAAGTCGCTCCAATTACAACTATTCTTCAGTTGGTAGAATATCCCGTCTAGTATATGACGTTGATTTAGATAAGGCTTTCAAAAAAGTTACCAGCCAATAGCTAATTGCGATATACGCTTAAAATTAAAGGAGTACCATAGTTGCTATACAAATCCCCCTTAAATCTATGGCAGAGTTTCATCTTCAGGCACCCTGGCCACCCACTGCCGATCAGCCCAAGGCGATCGCCCAGCTACTGCAAGGTCTAAGAGATGGTAAGCGCTACCAAACTCTCTTGGGTGCGACTGGTACGGGCAAAACCATGACCATCGCTAGTGCGATCGCGCAGTACCACAAACCAACATTAGTGCTTGCCCATAACAAAACCCTGGCGGCTCAGCTATGTAACGAGCTGCGGGAATTTTTTCCTAATAATGCCGTGGAGTACTTTATCAGCTATTACGACTACTACCAGCCGGAAGCGTACATCCCCGTTACGGATACCTACATCGAAAAGACAGCCTCGATCAATAACGAAATCGATATGCTGCGCCACTCTGCGACGCGATCGCTATTTGAGCGCAAAGATGTAATCGTGGTGGCGTCAATTAGTTGCATTTACGGTCTGGGGATTCCTGAGGAATATCTCAAAGCATCGATTCCATTGCGCGTTGGTGATGCCGTCGATCAGCGGCAAGTGCTGAGAGATCTCACCAACATCCAATACGAACGCAACGATATTGAGATGTCGCGCGGTCGATTTCGCGTGAAGGGAGATATTCTAGAAATCGTTCCTGCCTACGACGATCGGATTGTCCGCGTTGAGTTTTTTGGTGATGAAATCGATGCGATTCGCTTTGTCGATCCTGTTACGGGCGAAATCTTGCAAAGCTTAGAAGGGCTAAGTATCTATCCTGCCCGCCACTTTGTCACGCCGAAGGATCGCCTGGAGATTGCCTGCGCGCAAATCAAACAGGAACTGGATGATCGCCTGGATGAATTGATGAAAGCCAATAAGTTGCTAGAGGCTCAGCGTTTGGAGTCTCGCACTCGCTACGATTTAGAACTATTGCAAGAAGTGGGCTTTTGTAATGGTGTGGAAAACTATTCGCGACATCTATCGGGTCGCAATGCTGGCGATCCACCTGCTTGTCTGGTGGACTACTTTCCTCCTGAAGACTGGTTGCTGATTGTGGATGAATCGCACGTCTCGGTGCCACAAATGCGCGGCATGTATAACGGCGATCGCGCCCGCAAGATGGTTTTAATCGATCACGGCTTCCGCTTGCCCAGTGCATCGGATAATCGTCCGCTCAAATCTGAAGAGTTTTGGGATAAGGTGAAGCAGTGCATATTCGTATCTGCTACCCCAGGTGATTGGGAGATGGAGATTTCCGAGCAAATCGTCGAGCAGATTATTCGACCTACAGGTGTGCTCGATCCAGAAATCTTTGTGCGGCCTACTGAAGGGCAAGTTGATGACTTGTTAGGTGAAATTAAACTGCGCGTCGATCGCCACGAACGGGTACTGATCACCACGCTCACCAAGCGGATGGCTGAAGATCTCACCAATTATTTCCTGGATAGACATATTAGCGTGCGCTATTTGCACTCTGACATCAAATCAATTGAACGCATTGAAATTTTGCAAGCACTGCGCGAAGCTGAATTTGATGTATTGATCGGCGTAAACTTACTCAGAGAAGGGTTAGATCTGCCGGAAGTGTCACTGGTGGCAATTCTCGATGCGGATAAGGAAGGCTTTTTAAGGTCAGAGCGATCGCTAATTCAAACGATTGGCCGCGCTGCCCGCAATATCAACGGTCAGGTAATTATGTATGCCGATCGGCTGACGGATAGCATGGATAAGGCGATCAGTGAAACGGCACGCCGTCGCCAGATCCAAATTGCGCATAACGAGAAGCATGGCATTGTGCCCACGTCGATTATCAAAAAATCTGGCAACGCAATTCTAGACTTTCTTTCGATTTCGCGCCGCCTCAACGAGCAACCAACCGACTATGCTGTCAACATACCATTCGATCTATCGCTCGATGATATTCCCGAATTAATTCAACAGCTTGAGGCGCAGATGCAAGCAGCGGCTAAGAAGCAAGAGTTTGAGCAGGCGGCTCAATTCCGCGATCGCATCAAGAAATTGCGCTACAAACTGCTGGGGAAATCATAGGAGCATGACAGGACAAACAGTGCAGACACAAAATCATCACAGGGGATGGGCAGACACATAGGTCTGCCCCTACAGGGTTATGGCGTGCGGAACTCAACTATGTCGCGCTTGACGGTCACTTCGTATTTACCAAAAAAATCATGCCCCAACAGACCAATATCTAGAACGGGTTGAATGCCAACTAGGACATTCTGGGCTGTAGCCCCATTTACCTCAATCTGGTTAACGTAGCCTAAGGGGATCTTGACGCCGCGTTGACTGGCAGTATCGACATTAGCTACACCAACAGGTGTAACACCTAAAGCTTGAGCCATAGGCAAAGTAATTGCCGTGCCGCTAGCACCAGTATCGACAATCATCTCGTAGACCTGCGTCCCGTTCCTGCCATTAAAAGCCACGTCAATCACTGGAATGCCGCGATCGCGACGTTTTATTCGGGTTTGAAATACACCAGAGGCATTAGTGCGCGTCGTTGCTGGAGCAATTTGCGTTGGTTGTCTACCGCCCCCACAAATACCCGAAAGGTCTACCACCTTACCCCTTGCATTAACCATATAACAGGCACTTTCATCCTGTGCTAAGGCATCAGGGACTAAGCTTAGTTGGAATATTGGTTGTAATAGAGAAATACCAACAAGAGCAAAGGCTACCTGTAACTTTTGCATAAACTTTCCCTAAATGAGGATACCCCACAGAAACCACCAGTTACCCTAAATGTTGGTAGCTCTGCGGTTTTAGCAATTAAAATCATTATAAGCTTACCCACTTTTATTTAAGAGGTGTCAGGGGCGACGGCTCTAAGGATAAAGTTGGTAGGTGTGATCGCACTGCAAAACTTGTCACTTTTTTTCTGCTTGTGTTAGGGTGAGGAGTGAAGACGCGTTGAGAGGTAATCAATGCCAAGAAAAGAACAGGGCTGGATTACATTTCAGGCTTCTGACGAGGAAAAACAACTTCTGGAACTTTACTGTCAGCAAACTCAGCGGACTAAAACTGAGGTTCTGAGAGAGTTGCTCCGAAGTCTCAAACGAAGATTGCGTGGTTCCACCGAAGCCACATAATCCTTATAGAAGCCCTCCACACAGTCATGGGAATAGAGCCTTATGCGCTTTTTAGCGATTTCTTATCGTTATCTAAGGCTCTCTCCCATTTACTGCTAAGGATTGCCAAAGCCCCCATACAATCCCTGATTGAGATTAGCCGCACTCTGGCTGACTCGGACTGCGGATTGCGAAAATACTTGAAATGCTTGGCGGATTTCTGTATCGCTATTACCTGGCGTGAGGATCCACTCGTCGCGTATTCCCATTTCTTTAAATACTCGCTTGAAATCTGTCTGGCCTCCATCATCGACACCCATCGCTGCGACGATATGATTTTCTGCTGCCAGCATATCCTGCACGATCGCGGCTACAGTTTTAGCACTAGCCTTCATCGAGCCAGCATCAGCGCCATCCGTGATAATCAGGGTAATCGTGCGGACTGGTACGCCATTATCGGCAAATTCTTGGGCTTTAGCCAGTACCGTACCCAGAACGACTACGGTTTGGTCGTAAAGCGGCGTCCCTAAATTGGGATTGTAATTTTGCGTATCCATGCGGATTGCCTGCGGCAATGGGCAGTATGGGTAGAGTACGTGGCCGTTCAGGTAGCGGTTATGGATGAAGATATTTTGACTCTGCTTGGTGGACATCAGGGCATCCAGGACGGAATTGTGTCCGCCGCGCACGGCTTGTGCGTTGCTGCCAAAGCGAATCGAGGCAGAATCATCGGGCATAATCGTAACGAGGACAACCTCGCTAGCCATGACGTCATCGACGTGGATGCCCAATCCTGCCTGGATTTGCGCGCCAATATCGAGAACGTTGAGTGCTTGCATCGATGCATTCGATAGCAAACCTTCGTCGTGGGCAGTTTGAAACAGATCGTTAATATTAGGTGCGTTCATAGTCGTCAATTTCCAATTAACAGTTTAAATCCAAATTTTGTAGGGGCGGGTTTAGCAAGAAATTTGTGATGTTTAGCGATCTATGGGACAAAACCCGCCCTTACACGATCGCCGTTTCCGAAGAATCCAATAGGTTTGTTGGTTCAAAGTTTGTAAGTTGAGGTAAATACCTCAGTAACAGATCTGAGATGTGCATCCAGGCGTTTGAGCACTTGGTCGGATATCGTTTTCGGTACGCCACCATAAAAGGCTTGAGAGATCCCTCCCGTAATGCAAGCGAGCGTATCGCTATCGCCTCCTAAAGAGATGGCATTGCGGATCGCATCTTCAAAATCTGTGGATTCCAGAAAGGCAGCGATCGCTTGCGGTACAGTTTCTTGACAGGATTCATTGAATTGATAGTGCGGTCTAATCTCATCAAGCGTGGGACTGAGGTCGTAACCAAAATTCGTCTCAATATAGGATGCGATCTCCTGTTTGGTGCGATCGGTTCGGGCCAGAAAGATAGCAGCGGCGGTAGCCTGAGCGCCTTTAATGCCTTCGGGGTGATTGTGCGTCACAGCGGCACTCTGAATCGCTTCGGCCAGGACGGTTGCGAGATCGTCAAAGGCAAAGCCTACGGCGCTGACGCGCATGGCAGATCCATTTCCCCAACTGTTATAGGCTGCCATACTGTCGGACTTGGCCCAACGACGAAACATGCCTCCATAACCCGCATCGGGATAGCGGCAGTAGTATTCTTTGATGTTTCTGACATACTCACCACTGTTGAGAATTGCATCCGCCACGGCCACCGTAAGCACGGTGTCATCAGTGAAGAAGCATTTAGAATCGAATAATGGGAAGTCTTTAGTTTTGATGTTGTTGAATTCGTAAACCGAGCCGATGATATCACCAGCGATCGCGCCGAGCATATTGTTCTCCTTCGATAATATTTGATAACGTTTCGATAATAGTTACACTCAATCCAAAACCAACCTACAGTGGGAAGTCAGCCCAGGTGGCGATCGCCTCTGTGGACTTGACAAGATGCATACCAGCATTGGCAAATCGCGCGAAGGCAGCATCGGCTTGCGGTGTAAAGTCAACGATGCCGGGTACGACTACAGGCGAGGTGCAATCTTCCAATAAGTAAACTTTCTTGGCAAGTTGCGGATCTTTGACCAAAATCTCGGTGAGCAGGTCGTCGATCGTCCAGGCGACGCAGTGGCTCTTCGCCTGCCCCGCAATGATGACGGCATCGAATTCCATCAACTTTTGCAAGAATCGCGTATTCTTCTGAGCGATCGGCCTGCCATCCGCTCCTTCTAAAACTTCAGGACGCAAGACGGAATAGTTTTCCGTTAAGGGATTCCCGCCTTTGATCTCGAAGTTGGTTTGGCTGTGACGAGCCATGTTATGGAAAAACAGAGCTTCTTCAACCGCAGAAACGAGGGCGTGTCCGATACCGCCGATCATGGAGTGATATGGCCAGATCGTGAGCGGATATTTGCCTTCATCGCTCAGTTTCTTGGCATAGTGCAGAGCGTGGTTTTGCAGTGCCATGTAGTTCCCTTTCGCGAGGCTATAGGCAACCGCAGGGTTGACTTTCCATTTCCCTTGCTCGATCTCGTCGTAGGCGATCGTGGTGGCAGCAGGGATGGGATGTTCGCCAGCATCGTTAATCCAGAAAATGGGATGGAAAATCTGCATGGCGGTGTGCGTATCCATTGTCGGCGCGATCTCGGTAATCGCTCCCAAATTGCGATAGATAAACTCGCAGAGGCGAATATTGTCTTCTACTGCTCCCATACCGGACTGTCCGCCCACGTATAGCTCGTAGTCGGGGATGCAAAACGTATTTTGCACGTCGATCGCCATCAAACAAATGCGAGTTGTATCCTTAGCCGCAGGCTGGATGCCGTGCTGCTTTGCCCAGTTTCTTGCTTCGATGGCACGATCCTGGTAGGGCACGCGCCAGACTTGACTGACAAGAGCGCGATCGAAATACGCAGGGGTGGGAAGTTGATTGATAGCTTGTGTTTTCATGATTGATATCCTTCTATATTGTTAATAAATTACTGGTCGGGATGTGATTTCTTAAGTAGATCCCCAGGCATCCCCGTCATATTCTTTCTTTACTGCCAAGAGCTTATCCAATTGGCCATCGAAAAGACCAAGTCTAAGGAGAGGATATGCTGAACCAACATTTCGAATCTCTTGAGTAACTTCTTGCGCAATAGCTGGGTTTTGCCATGCAAATCGACCTAGGAAACCTCTGAAAATACCACGACTATCAGGATTGTCATAGTTACAAAGAGCAAACAGATACTCAAATCGGTCGAAGCATTTTTTGAACTGTATATCATCTGGTAATACTTCTCTCAAAGGTTCTCGTATTAGATTGAAGATGCGATCACTTAGTGGTGTATATGTATCCTTAAACTGAATTCTTCCTATTTGTCTGCGGTACATCTGCACATTTTCCAAATTTCTGCCAAAATTATCATTCATAACCTGAAATGGTGTTAGGTTCATGACAGCAGGATAACTTCCATCTATGCCCCTAACTACAGGGTTGTAGAGTATATTGACAAAGGTGGAATATTTTCTTGTTGCAATTGATGCAACACCACCTGCATAAAGAAGTAATAATGAGGGGTAGAGAGCTAGATCGTGCCATACCTTGCAATAATTCCCCGGTTGTATATTGACTGAGTTAGCAATTCTTTCGATGCATTTCACCCAAAATGCTTCATGTGTCTCTTTGCCCCAGTAGCAACCTGTAATCATTAAAGCTATTAGAACTTCTGTGAGATTTTCATAGAGCTTCACTCGTTTATTCAGTTCTTCTGAGCTAAATGAACCCCTAAGAGAGAATTGGTCAGATAATAGCTCACTGTAAAGCTTCTCCGTTTCTTCATGAACTAAGTCATGAAGCTTAATTTCATATTTATCTTCAACAAGATATTTTTTCAGTGTGGCAACAGCAGCTTTTACAGATAAAGGATGCGACTTGTCAAATTCTTGTAAAGCAGTAACTTTTTCCGCAAGTTCCTGGAAGAAAGAATCTGCATCGCGAATTACGATCTCTGTTGCTTGCCTCAAGTTGATAAGACGCTTTGCTGAATCACCTAGGCTCCCCCTTGCTACCCAATAAGTTGTAAATCTACGATTAGGACAACGCTCGATGGCTGTTCTTAGAGCAACATCATATTCAGCAGACCATCCACAGACAATCAGACCAAATTCATCAAATATTTGGTCTAGCAATTGGGTTAAAGGCTCTTCATACTGCTTTAGTTCAGTAGGTGTATTTTTAATTCGCGTGTCAAGATAGTCACCGTTTATCTTAACGATCGTGCATTGCGTATGAATTAGAGGCATAGCACCCTTTAATGCATCTGTCGTGCTAATAATTGTTGGTTCAATCCCAATAGCCCTTAAAGCATCTTCCATCAAGCGATCAAAGTTGGTCGTTATGATGACCCTAATGTGACCGCTAGCTACAAGTTCGGCTATCGCTTTGTGTGCAACTGTAGGTAACTTCTTACCTTCTTCACGTTCTTCTTCTGTAGGTTCAAAGTAGCTTTTTAGTAATTGCTGTCGTTCGGGAGCGGTTTTTAGTAACCTTTCCAACAATTTTGAGTAATCTGGCTCCTCACCAAATTCGGATTTGTACCATACTTCAGGATTAGGTTCGCAATCGGCATTCTGTAAATGCGCTACTTTACGAATCAGATCTAGTACAACTTCCCAACCAGTTGGTATACCAGCGGAGCGAGAGATTCCAGAGCCAAGCAAAAGAGCGTAAACACCCTTATTGCTGTGCATGGAGAAAGCAAGAGAAATCATGGGATCGATCATTTTATTTCCTCAGTAAATTTTTTGATGGATTAGGTTTCGTCAGCTACTAATTTTTAGCAAATGAATCCTGTTACGATTCACCGCGAATAGCCCTTGCGATGAAGCATATAGATGAGAGCTGACATCGACGAATGGCTCCGTATTGGGAAATTCCTGAACTTTCGCAATTCCGCCATTACGAGGCTCTAAACGCACTACACCTGAATCCGTAGCAGCGAGCAGAAAATTCCCAACCGCAAATTTGCCGCGAATGTTAGTCAGCCAGTCATGACTATCTCCTCCCATTTTAGATGTGGCAATCGCCTCACCGCGATCGCTAATTACATGAACATAACGGCAAATTCTGCCCTGTTCCTGAGTTTCGAGGAATAACCAGCAGCGATTGCCACCAAAAACGCAATCCGCATCGATAAGCTGTCCTTGCCAGGGTGGCAGTTTCACGCTGTCGTTAATCCCGTTTCCCTTCGCGTCAAACACAAAAGCCACATGTATGTCCCCCGCACGGTAGAACCCAAAACCGAAATGAGAACCAACCCAGAATTGCGTTTGATCGATCAGTACATCGCCAATATATTCCTCACCTAGCCGACCGTCGCGCCTTAACTGACCGTTATACAGCCAGTATCGACCTAGTGCATTGCGATCGCATGCAGGCATCTCCCGATAGCTATCCACCGCTAACCTGGGAGAGAGATGGGAGAGATGGGGATCGCCCAGCGCAATCACCTGTCCCTGTTTGCCTACGAGCGTTGATTTCCCATGCAACCAGAATCGCATCTGCGGATCGAGATCGCCCGTGAATACGATGCTACCATCTTCGCGTTTGAAAGCGCCTCGCTCGTAATACAGCCAGTGCAGCGAGTCTCCATCGAGAGTAGCACAAAGAATAATACCGCTAGTTTGGAAGATCGGATCGGCAGTGACATTACTGCTAGAAACTTGAGTCTGGGGCTTGGTTTGTGCGATATCGATCACTCGATCGCGATCACAGATCGGACAACGGTAACGCGCGGATTCCACACCGCAGGTTGGACACTTTTGCCAGTGCAGATTTTCCAATAAGCTCAGAGGAAATTCGCCGCGCCAATCGCTGACAAAGCATTGATGGAATTGATGCAGCAGTTCGTCTGACAGGATACCGTAGGGAATTGCAGGTTTGGGATATCGCACTTCGGGATGGAAAACCGTAATCCGCTGTAACGGCCTCGTATCGTGGGGAATGCGTGCCTGCGCATCCTTTGGCTTGTAAACGCCACCGTAGGGATCGACGAATAACAAGCTCTGCATCAGCATCACAGTAAATGCATACCAATCCGAATTGGGATTGTACGGGGCTTGCAGAATCGGTCGATCTGCCTGCACATCACACAACAACGGATCGACAAATCGAGTCGTGAATACTCGGCAGAGGAACTGTCTGTACTGCCAAGAATCAGAATCAATTAGATAGGCTTCATCCTTACGCACCAATATATTCAAGTCGTTAAAATCTCCGACAACCGCCTGCGCCGCATGAATCTGCTTCAAAGTCTCATGCATGTCACGAAAGATATTTGTGACGATCTGATTGCTAATACCGCTAGCAGTACGAAAACTGCGATCGCCATAGCTATGCAAAGCTGCAGTACCCGCCATCAGAGGCATGGCATAACCCAAGATCGTTTTCCCTTGTTTGTCCGTTGCTAAATTCTCAGGCTGCACGACTCGTTGCGGCATATTTTTGGGGAAATGACGCAATTTTTGCTGGTGTTCTTGCAGGCGGGCGATCGCAGCTTGCTGCTCCGCTGGAAGTCCTTGATAATCCGGGTGATCGGCTCGCTTGAACAGCTTGAGTGCCTTACCCCCACCAATATCGAAGACATCGGCTTCGCCACCTTTGCCAATCGAGCGACTGGGTTTCAGGCTGATTTTTCTACCGCTGATATAAACTTCCATTCTATTCACCTCCTTTTATATATCCAAAAATTGTCAAATGCTATTTATCAATTACTGGAGGGGGCAAGTTTAGCAACTATATTTGTTAATCATAAAATGCTCGTTCAAAACTTGCCCCTACTAAACCAACCGCTATTCGATTTTTCTTCTCATTACTACCAATGTCGTATCATCCGGCAAGAGTCCCCTGTCCTTAGCCAAACGCTGTGTTTGCCAATCCGGCTGGGTTACCTCGCGATTAATCAACGATAAGCGACGATGAATCGCCTCTGGATTGCTGAAATAGCGATCGGCTTGCCAAAATTGAGAAATTTGTCCGACAGTCTCCTGTTTGCCTGGTAAATTCATCCCAGCTACGGAAATTAAATCCGCCGCACCGTCCGTTCCAATTAACACCGATTCCACTGCATCGGTATGGATGCGATCGTGGATGTGAAAATGAATTAAGTCTGGACGATAGAAGCCATAGGCCAAATAGGGAGGAGCGTTGTCAGGGAATGGCCCGATTTGTCCGATCTTTCCATTCACAACAACGAGACCATCTCCAATCGAAAAGGCGATCGCTTCTGTTGGAGTAATCAGCACCCCCACAATCGTAAACAGGAGGTAATCGTTGACAATCTGTTGCATGGCATCGCGGGAATCGCCACCATTACCCTCATTGCTCCCACCACCTAGCATTTGCAACACCTGCTGCATTTCTGCTAGTAGATCCAGTTTGAGACGTTCCCAAAACTCGCTGGCTAGTCCGTCCTGGCTGTCTGGCTCGGATTGGATTCGCCGAGCGATGGTTTTCACCACCAGCCTTGCGCCAATTTTCGCCCCCACTTCGCTATGCCTTCCGCTGCCACAACCGTCGCAAACTACGGCGATCGCGGCTTGCTGGTTGCAAATGCTGAAGTAAGCATCCTGATTGTTTTTACCAACCCGTAGGTGCTCTCTGCCTGCGATCGAACCACCTGCTACTTCAAACATTTCTTGCATCGCTGTATAGTGTTAAAAGCACACTAACAATATAGTGTCAAAACAACACTAAGTCAACCACTTTTCCAGATTCTTTTTCGGATCTCCCCCAATCCCTTGCTCAGTATTGGTTTGACAGACAAACTACCCAACCTTTATCAATATAAATCTATGAGTTATACCTACGAATTCCCCAGACCTGCGATCGCAGTTGACTGCGTTGTGTTTGGCTTAGACGAGCAAGATCTAAAAGTGATGTCGATCCGGCGGGGCATTCCTCCTTTTAAAGATCGGTGGGCCTTGCCAGGCGGTTTTGTCCGCCTCGATGAATCCTTAGAAGCCGCCGCTCTCAGGGAACTGAAGGAAGAAACGGGCATCGAACAAGTTTTCCTGGAGCAACTTTATACGTTTGGCGAAGTAGATCGCGATCCGCGCGATCGCGTTGTCACGGTCGCCTATTACGCCCTGATTAACCTGGTCGAACATCACATTCAAGCTACCACCGATGCTAAGGATGCTGCATGGTTCCCAGTATCAAATCCCCCCAAACTAGCATTCGACCACGACAAAATTCTGGCGGTGGCTCTGGCGAGGTTGAAAGGTAAAGTGCGCTACGAACCGATCGGGTTTGAGCTGTTGCCGCAGAAATTTACCCTCTCGCAGTTGCAAAAGCTCTACGAAACTATTCTGGAGCAACCGCTAGACAAGCGCAATTTCCGCA
Organism: Rhizobium sp. Q54; assembly: GCA_943367755.1. GTDB lineage: Bacteria > Cyanobacteriota > Cyanobacteriia > Pseudanabaenales > Pseudanabaenaceae > PCC-6802. The sequence continues at coordinate 56,817 of CALRKB020000005.1, forward strand.
AAAAGATTTTGGGCATGCAGCTTTTAGTCGAATTAGACGAAGTGCAAGCCGACGTGCGCCACCGCGCCGCTAGGTTATATCAGTTCGACGAGCAAAAGTATTTGCAGCTCAAAAATAAGGGTTTTAACTTTGAAATTTAGCTGAAATGCTCATGGGTAAAACAATAGGATGAAGTCAAAGATTGAAGACGCGATGCTTCAAGGATGGCATTTGCGTGCGCACTTGATCTAAGCGAGAGGGATTGATTTCGGCGATCGCCAAGCCAATCTGATCGCCAGCATCTGCCAACACTACACCCCAGGGGTCGACAATCATGGCATGGCCGTGGGATTGACGGCGAGGATTGTGCTTGCCAACCTGCGCCGCTGCGATTACGTAGCAAGTATTTTCGATCGCTCTGGCTTGCAATAGTACCTGCCAGTGATCCTTACCTGTATATGCCGTAAATGCAGCCGGTACAAACAGAACATTGGCTCCGTTCTTGGCGAGATAGCGATATAGTTCGGGAAAGCGCACATCATAGCAAACCGATAGGCCGAGATTGCCCAATTTGTCTGAGTGGTAAACATGAGGTGGTTCAGAGCCAGCCACAATTGTCTCGGATTCTCGATAGGTGTTGCCATCAGGTACATTGACATCAAACAGATGTATTTTGCGATATCTAGATAGCTCTTCACCCTCTGGTCCCACTAGCAGGGCAGTATTAAACATCTTGCCTGTTGTCCCATTTGCTTCATCGTCAGCAGGGACTGGAAACCCGCCTCCTAGGATAGTCACCTGGTAGCGTTGTGCCATTGTTACCAAAAACTTCTGGCTAGCCTGGGCAATTTCTTTGGCAAGAAGTACCTTAGCTTCTTCGTCTCCCAAGAAAGCAAAATTTTCGGGCAAACAGATTAGTTCGGCTCCACGATTGGTCGCAAGCTGAATCAGTTCCTCTGCTTGGGCAAGATTTTTGTTCAAGTCCGGTAGACTTGTCATTTGTACGGCAGCAGCTAGGTATGGCTTCATCGTCGATAATTTATATTTACTTTAGTTATTTCTGTGTTGGTTTAAACCCACTCATCATCATCTTCATAGCTGCGATCGCCAAGGAGATGCGTATCTTCGCTTGTGCTAGTCAGTGGCTCTGATATCGCCTCTGATGTCGAATTTGATGCGATTTGGGTATTGTTAGTAGGATCTGAAATAGGATCTGATGTAGATTCTTGCATTTCCCCAGATACTTCCTCAGATACTTCTTCTGATGTGCTTGCCGCTTCTTCAGCGATCGCTTCTCGTTCCTGAATTTCATAGATATCTTCAGCGAACTCTTCAGTGGCGATCATCTCAGTTGAAGGTGCGACTGGGGGTGGCATAGTTGCTTCCACAGTTTCAGTAGTTTCATTAGTTTGATGCTCAGAAATGACTGGAGGTGTTTCTATTGTTTCTTCTCCAACCACTGTCTCTTCATTCGCTGCCTTTGCCTCTACTGCTTCTGCAACTATTTCTGTAGGCGCAGTCTCTACGGTCTCTACTGATGGAGATGATACTTGATCTGATACTGAAATTGCTGGCGCAGAAGGTTGTTTTACCTCTGTACTATCTGTACCTACCACTGGCTCGGGTGGAGTAGGGACAACAGAATTAGCCGGCGTAGCCGTTGGTGCTGGAGATTTACTTGGAGATTTGCTTGGAGATTTACTGGGTAATAAAGTCGAGACTTTATTCAGTAGCCCAGATAATGTGTCACTTACACCCGATAATTGTGCGAATACAGGTTTTATCTTGTCAGCAATAGTCTGCTTTGTGCCTGCAGCGGGTAATTGCGCTGGCTCTGGTTGGTCTGTAATTAATTCCGCTGTTTGTTGGATAGGTTCTAGTGGCTCAGTGGCAAAAGCTAGTAAATGCGGCGATCGCATGCCCACAATCGTGAAATCCTTGCGGATTTGATCGCTCTCGTAGGGCTTGAGACTGTTGAATTCTGAAGCTGGTACGAGCATGACTCTAGCGGCTGCAACCCCCATCTGCAATAACAGATTGGCGATCAGAAAAAATACCTCTGCCCACAGTATGCCAATCAGACGCAATACTGGCGGAAAAGGCGCTATATCTGCTGCAAGGGGAGCTGATATATATATCTGACGAAACACAACATAGAGGAATACCCCGGTAACCACTGCAACCCAGGCACCTGTATACCAACCATTAATGCGTCGCCTCAAGACGGACAGAACGCGGCGCTGAAGATCGCTTAGTTCGTTGGCTGGCTTAGCTAAGCCCCAAAGGCTAAACGGATAGAGCGGCTTCTGCCACTGCATCCATACAGTTAACGCAATTGGAGGTAACCCCAGGATAATCATCTCTATCCAACCTGGTAATACGGGATCTCCAACAGCTAGCCCCATCATGCACAGCACCATGACGAACGGTACTGCTGCAAGCAGGGCAATATGAATCAAAAGGAACGGTTCCGTCTTCTGATATGTTGATGACAAGGGGGAGTCGCCAAGGTTTTGTTGAGACATAGCATTAGTTGTTGCTGTCAGGATTGAGGCAGTACTAGGCACATTGGGAAAGTTAGTTTTATTCCCGAAATGCCTTGTCCAGACTTTTGTATTTTATACAGCCTATGCCAACATTGCTGAAAATTTCAACGCAGGTAGTCAAATATAGCTATTAGCGGGAAACCGAATATCTAGGCAAGCCTTAGAAGGCAAAACTATGGCAAAAAAGTATTTTGATCGCAGTAATCTCGCAGCCAGGTCCTCACAGCATCAGCGATCGCACCATCACTGACATCCTGGGGCGGGGAATTGCCTATGCGTGTAAATGCCATCGCTAACCGCCATCCTCGCCGCGTATTGGTCAAGAATAACCAGTAGGCTTTTTTGGTGGTATCAAGCTTGCCAGCAGGTCTTTCCAGGAGTGAGATAAATAACTGTTGGGGATCGTCTGATGGGGGAATTGCTTTGTTCGCATCCGGCGCAGAATTTGTGACAATCGTGCGATTACCAGCAGCTAAAGATAATGGCCCCACCTCAGGAACCCCCACTGCCACCACCTGCGATTTAAAGCCAAGGCGCGTATAGGTACGGGTGAGGTAGCCCTGTAAATCCTTGGCGATCGCCTTCGATAGGTCAGTAAAGTTAGATGGGCAAACTCGCTTATTAATGTAATTAGGGGGGCGATTGGGGTTATCGGCACTAGCAATTGCAGGCATTGCCGCTAAACCAATTTGCAGGCTCAAGTTAAGACCCAGACTAATGCCTAGACTAATGCCCAGACTGGTGCTTAACCCTAACATTAAGATTTTGATCGATCCCACCACTTGCATAGATTTGCATCGAGTTGTTTAGAGTTACCAAGTATGAAAGAGGTTCCAGCACTGCACCGTATGGCTATAGTTCTATGGGCTGTTTCGAGCTTAAGGTTATCATGGTAAAGCTGAAACCATCTTTGCGGCGAATTCGCGTGAACTCTTTAAATCTTAACGAGCTATTCCCCTTTCAATTAGACCAATTTCAGAAAACCGCGATCGCCGCACTGGATGTTGGTAAGTCAGTGGTTGTCTGTGCCCCTACAGGTTCGGGTAAAACCCTGATCGGAGAGTATGCCATCTATAGGGCTTTGGCAGATGGTCGCCGGGTATTTTATACCACGCCGCTCAAAGCACTTTCTAATCAAAAATATCGAGATTTTCGCGATCGCTTTGGCATCGAGCAAGTGGGACTATTGACGGGTGATACGTCGATCAATCGCGATGCCGCTGTCCTGGTGATGACGACAGAGATATTTCGCAACATGCTCTATGGCACTTTGATTGGCGAGGTGGGGACATCGTTACACGGTGTGGAGGCGGTGGTGCTGGATGAATGTCACTATATGAACGATCGCCAGCGCGGCACGGTATGGGAAGAATCGATCATCTACTGCCCGCCAGAGATTCAACTGGTAGCACTATCGGCAACGGTGGAAAATAGCGCTCAACTGACGGATTGGATCGGGCGCGTACATGGGCCAACCGAACAAATATATTCTGACTTTCGCCCTGTACCCCTGCAATTTCACTTTTGCCATCCCAAAGGACTATTTCCGCTTCTGGATGAGTCGCAGAAAAAAATTAATCCGAAGCTGAAGCAAAACATCAGATTCAAAAAAATTGCTAACGCTACGGGTAATGGCAAACCCAGGTCAGCTCGCCAGGAATCACCCAGCATTGTTTTCTTACTCTCGCAACTGTATCAGCGAGATATGCTGCCTGCCATTTACTTTATTTTTAGTCGACGGGGCTGCGATCGCGCCGTCACCGATCTAGGTAACCTCTCGCTAGTCAACGATGTTGAGGCTGCCCAACTCAAGAGCCAGATCGATGCTTTCTTAACCGCAAATCCTGAAGCTGGACGTGTGGGACAGGTAGATTCGCTGTATCGGGGTATCGCCGCCCATCATGCTGGTATTTTGCCTGCCTGGAAGGGGCTGGTCGAAGAATTATTCCAGCAGGGACTGATTAAGGTGGTATTCGCTACCGAAACCTTAGCAGCGGGGATTAATATGCCTGCACGCACAACGGTGATCTCTAGCCTTTCCAAGCGCACCGATCGCGGCCACCGCTTGCTCACTGCCTCAGAGTTTCTGCAAATGGCGGGTCGAGCGGGTCGGCGCGGTATGGATGCCATTGGTTATGTGGTGACGATGCAAACCCCCTTTGAAGGAGCCAAAGAAGCGGCATACCTCGCCACAGCTACTGCCGATCCCCTCGTGAGCCAATTTACGCCCAGCTATGGCATGGTACTTAACCTGCTGCAAACTCACAGTATCGATCAAGCCAGGGAATTAATTGAGCGTAGCTTTGGACAATATCTAGCGGATTTGATCCTAATGCCGCAGACCCAAAACCTGGATACGATCGTTACCGAGATCGATCGCCTGGAGCAGGAACTAGCAGGCATAGATGTGAGCTTACTAGAGGCGTATGAAAAGCTGCGCGAGCGTCTGCGTGAAGAGCGGCGATTGCTCAAAACCCTTAGCCAGCAAGCAGAAGAGCTAAGAATGCGCGAATTGGCGGCCCATGTACCATTTATGCTCACTGGCACGACTGTAACAATTCGGTCGCCCAAGGGTATTCTGATCTCATCTGTACTGGTAGCCAAAGTGCCTGGATCGGGTAAATTTCCCTGGCTGATTTGTCTCGGGCAAGATAATCGCTGGTACGCGATCGCTTACAAAGATGTTGTGGTAATAGGAGGTGTATGGCTAGAAGCAGACATTGCTCACCCGCCGGAAATGGTAGTTAAACCAGGTCATACCATGAGCGGTGATGAAGCTAGTGCCCAAATTGCGGCTGGTATTCCCCGACTGGAACTGCCACCGGATGCTCCCGAAGTGCAACAGCAAAGCGATCGGGTCATCGCACTAGAAATGGAATTAGTCAATCACCCGGTTGAAGCATGGGAAAATCGCAGTAACACGATCAAAAAAGTACGGCATCTGGAGCAACTAAAGCGCGAGATTGAGTTCAAACGCAGCGTGCTTGATGAGCGGCGGCAGCGTTACTGGCAGGAGTTTCTCAGCCTGGTGCATGTTTTGCAGAGCTTCGGTTATCTTGAAGATGTGAGGCCAACTGAATCAGGCAACGTTGCGGCTGCTTTACGGGGAGATAATGAGTTATGGTTGGCAATGGCTATGCTTTCCGGCGAATTAGACGAACTAGAGCCCCATCACCTGGCAACGGTTTGTGCCGCGATCGTGACCGAAAATAACCGTCCCGACACCTGGACAGATCTGGGTATCTCACCCGCTGTCGAAGAAGCCTTGGGTAGTTTGCGCCGAACTAAGCAACAACTGATTAAAATGCAGCAGCGACACATGTTGACAATTCCAGTTTGGCTAGAGTATGACTTAGTTGGTATTGTGGAGCAGTGGGCATTGGGGATGGAGTGGGTGGTACTCTGTAGTCACACCAGTCTGGATGAGGGTGATGTGGTACGCATATTGCGACGTACAATAGATCTACTTTGCCAGATTCCCCATGCGCCCAAATTGTCAAATCAACTGATCCAGAATGCAAAACGGGCAATTCAATTGATAGATCGATTCCCAGTCAATGAGATAATTTAGTTTATATGGAAGCTAAGGATTGGGGGTAGACATATAAGTCTGCCCGTATAAGTTGATCGGTGTAGGGTGGGCATTGCCAACTGAAGGATTTGGGTGGCTAGAAACCCATGTTAGTTCGTAAGTTTGTCGATAATTGCTAGTTTATGTTATGTGAGGTATTTTAATGCGACAAAATCTTTTCTGCCAATTTTTCTGCTTAGGTGCAGTACTGGCATCAACAATCCACATATCGCCAGTAACTGCTGAGATCCAGGAGAAAGGGATTAAGGATAACCAATTAGAAGTTGCATTTGATACTGAAATATTTACTGAAACATTAGTAGCGCAAAAATCTACTTTCCCAACTAACTCCACAACTAATTCAATAACTAAAACTAATTCCACAACTAATTCGACGACAAGACTTCAGTCCAAACTCTCAGCTCAAATATTCACAGTGGTGCGGGGTGATGCGACAGAATGGAATAGTATCACACCTACCCTAATGGGAACAAAGTATAAGGTCTTACCTCTGGAAAACTTGAATAAACAGGCACTTGTGGATGTGAGACTTCTATTGTTACCTAATCTCCAAACTCTGACAGTTGCACAGGTTGAGACTTTAAGTGAATGGGTAATTAATGGCGGCAAGCTAATAGTGACTGGCCCCGTTGGGCAGAAATCATCTCCTGACGTCCAGGCGAAATTGCGCAGTTTGCTTGGTGCTTATTGGCATGGGTATCTAGGTGAACCTACCCATTTACTTGTGCGATCGGATATGTCCTATAGCTGGGCGCTCTCAGTACCTGGAGTAAATACGACAACGGTTGATAGCGGTGGTACGCTCAAGCCAAGTAGCAGTAAAACTTTGCCAGTTGCCTATTGGAGTGACAATTCCGCCGCAGTTTTAGCTAATCAGAATGTATTATTTCTGGGTTGGCAGTGGGGTATGGCAAAAGAACGCCAAGCATACGATCGCAGTTGGTTAGTTGCAGCTACCAATCGTCTCAGTGCTAATGATAATGCGGCGAATTCAGTTAATTCGACTAATGCAATCTCGGCTCGTACTGGTGTAAATACGGGTTACACAAATCCCACATCACCCACACTCAATCTCACACCAGAGCCACGTATTAGTACAATGGAAGAGCTTTCCATGCGGCAGGATATCCAGGAGCTAATTGGCCGGATTGAGAGCCGGATTGTTAGCAATCAGTTGGCAAATACCAGCTCCAAACCTACATCTGCACCAGTACAGTCAATTGCGATCGCTAAACAATTCCTCCAAACTATGCCAACCGCGATCCGCGATGGCAGATATGGCGAAGTCAGAATGCAATGGCAACAGACAAGACAAAATCTCTGGAAGGACTATCCCATCACCTCCCTCTCTGCAATACCAGAAGTCCGTGCCATCTGGTTAGATCGCGGCACAATCGTCGCGGCGCGATCGGAACGCCAACTAGCATTAGTATTCGACCGTATGGCAGCCGCAGGGATCAATACGGTTTTCCTAGAGACAGTTAATGCTGGATATCCCATCTATCCCAGTAGTGTCGCTCCTCAGCAAAACCCTCTCACGATCGGCTGGGATCCCCTCGCTGCAGCTGTAAAACTCGCCCACGAGCGCAAAATGGAATTACACGCCTGGGTATGGGTGTTTAGTGCGGGGAATAGACGGCATAACCTGTTAATTGGCAAACCGGCTGACTACATTGGTCCCGTGTTATCAGCTCACCCTGATTGGGCTAATCGCAGCCAAAATGGAGAAATATTTGCACCAGAAGGTAAACCATTCCTCGATCCAGCCAATCCCTTGGTGCAGGACTATTTGCTGAAACTGTATCGGGAGATTGTCACTCGTTACAAGGTTGATGGTATCCATCTTGACTATATCCGCTACCCGCGTCAGGAGCCTGGGGCAGACTTTGGTTTCGGGGTAGCAGGGAGGAGTCAGTTCCAAGCTCTCACTGGTATCGATCCTGTGAATATTAGTCTCAACAATCCCTCATTGTGGTGGATGTGGACACAATTTCGCGCCCAGCAGGTAAATCAATTTGTGGCGCGCGTCTCCAAGGAAATGAAGCAGATCAAACCCGATCTGGTGATTTCAGCAGCAGTATTTCCCTGGCGCAATATTGAGAGATTGACTAAGATTCAGCAGGACTGGGAAGTTTGGGTAGCTAGAGGGGATGTAGATTTGTTGGTACCAATGACCTACGCACCTGACACTAGCAGATTCCTCCAGCAGCAGGTGCAGCCTGTTTTAACGGGAGTTGCCCAGTCATCAGTGCTATTTTTGCCGGGAGTCTTGCTTAGGGATATGAGAGAGACTGAGTTGTTAGACCAACTGCAAGCAGTGCGCGACCTGCCCTCGGGTGGTTACTCCCTCTTCGCTGCTGAGCATTTACAACCCAACTTTGAGCGTGTGTTTAGAACGACCAAAGCTGAACAGGATACGCAAATCCTGCCATACCGCAAACCATTTGCTGCAGCTATGTCTCGCTATACTCTGCTTCAGCAAGAATGGAATGCCCTGCTCAAGATAGATAGTATCTCCGTAAACGGCGACAATCTGCAAATGTGGCAAACTCAGTCTGAGAATCTATCACAAGCATTGTCAACTTTGAATCAGCAACCTAGTCAAGCCAATCTCAAAACGGCGATGCTAGCTCTATCCAAAATGTCTACTGGCTTCCCTACCTGGATGCGCGCCGAAAAATCTGAGCGTCCCTACCGTGTTGCGGCATGGTCAAATCGTTTGGCGGCGATCGCGGCTTTCCTGCGTTACGGCGATCGCACAATGTTGCAATCTAGCCCCACCACAACCACAACAACAAACACAACAAACACAACCACAAACACGACGCGAGCTTCTAGTTCTCTCTATCAGAACTGATAGGTTATTTGGACAATAGCAACACTGCTTCAGGGCTGGACGATCGCAAAAGTGGCATAGTTCGGGATGACAGTAAGTCATATCTAAGGTAAAACCTTAAGATATTGACCTTTAGCGGATCCGCCTATGTCGTCCCCTCCAGAGCGATATGCTGAGTTTGAACTCACCATCGATATCGCATCTAACTTTGACAAAATCTTAGATGGCTTGAAAACCTGGCAAGAGCGGGGACTGATTGTCAATGTCGATCTGCGGATGCGGATGCTATTGCCTTCTGCCTGTTATGTAAGAGTGCGTGTAGAGGTGAAACCAGAATTACTGGCAGGACTGGATATCTGGCTAGGGTTAGGTATAGTCTCGCACACAGAGGTAATTCTATTCTGCAGTAAGGAGTTGATCTGTGACTATGCCACAGCGATCGCGCCATCTCAGAATCAGCCGAATGCCTTCGGTGCAAAATCGCAAATCCCAAGCAAATCGACAGCTATACCTGTGCCGATCGATCGGGAAAGTGATAATAGCGATCGCACGTTTGGTGAACCTAGTGGACAAACTAGACAAGTAGCTGCGCCGAGTAGAATAGCAGGTATGGCGCGATCGCTAATTGCCGAATTTAGTCTGGTCTGGCTGCTGTTTCTGGGTGTGTTCCTCGTTGTTGTCTCCTCAGGTGTATTAGCTGCGAGTCAATGGAGCCAGTTCCCACCACAAGGGCAATATTTGATTCTATTTGCCTATACGCTAGCATTTTGGGGTGTTAGTTTCTTGACGAACAGGCGGGGTAATTTACAGCTAACGACGCGCACACTGCAATTAGTTACCCTGTTGATTATCCCCGCTAACTTCTGGGCGATTGATGCCTTGGGTTTACTCACTAATCCTGTTGGCTTGGCGATAGGCGCGATCGCAGGTGTATCTTTATCAGCAATCGCCATATCGCTTTTACGTCAAACAGCTATACGTACTTCAGAATTTGCGATTATATCTTCAACTCTACTTAGTTGGCTGCATTTAGGTTGGGGTGCGCGCTTTTATCCGTTAATCGCAGTTTATTTAGGCATTCTGGGCGTGGCGATCGCTACTTTGATTGCACAGCGTCAGCGCCGAGTGCGCTCTAGCTTGAATGCTGAAGGTGAGGGTTCAGACTCAAATAGATTGGGTTTGGGATTTCGCATGGATTTAATTGCTGGAGGTTCTGCGATCGTTCTATTAGTGGTGCGAGCGCTTGGATTTGCTGATGTTAGGCTAAGTCAATTGGGTTTGGCCTTCGGTCTTTGCGGCTTAATCGTGTATTTGGTTAGCAGTTTAAAACAAGGTTCTAGCCAAGATCGGAATATCCAATTAAATATCCAGTCTGACTCCCAAGTCATTGCCAAATCACAGGCTAATCAGACACTGGGCATTGGTTTACTGGTAATCGGATGGATGGTATGCGTGGGAGAAACATATCCCTGGCAAGCATTAATAATTAGCTGTATGGCATTATGGTTACTCTCAGCCAAATTACTTCGCTCTGGCACAAAACCACAATTAACTGCCATCTTTCTCTTAGGCTTGCAGACAATCTGGTTGTGCGTGCGATTTATTCCAGAAAATCTGCGACAGAGCCTTACAGATTGGGCGAGCAGCATCACGGCAACGTCAACAGGAATTCCCATATTAGGTGTACTTTTATTTCCCTATATCTGGCTGACTCTATGGCTCACAAATTCCCTGCGATCGCGCCGCCAATCTGAGTTAGCACAGCATGGAGAAATGCTTGCTCTAGTCTATGGCTTACTACTAACCTGGATCGGCACCTTCAGTCCATTCGCTCAGATGCTGAACTTGCTGCTATCTGGGGGGACGCTCTTAATTCTAGAGAGACAGCGCGTAAGAATTCCCGAACCCCAAACAGGTTTAATCTATCTCACTCACATAACCGGATTAGCGGCGATCGCTTCAGCAATTCATTACTATTTCCCCAATTTGACCTTCACGACTTGGCTCGGCATTATGATGATGGCGATGCTACTAGAGTGGACGGCTGTGGTTTACATTGGATATCGACGGTCGCAAAGTGCCAGAGCGCAAGCAGCAGGAACATCTATATCTTCTCCATCCTCTACAATAAGGAGCAAGACTTGGGCTGATAGTAGCTGGCATATTGGTCTATGTCTGGCAGGTCTAAGTTATTTTATGTTATCGCGATGGAGTAATCCTGAGTTGCGCAATGGGTTAGAAATATCCTCTGATTGGAGCATATTATGGCTGATTACACCTGTTACCCTCACAGGCTTAGGTAGTTGCCGCTATCTATCCCAATCTCGATTGGCTACGGATCTCAGCATTGTAGCTCTGGTCTTAGTGCAGCTACTCACATTCTCTTCCCCCAGTACATTATCGATCGGTTTGGGAGTCGCCACGATATTAATGCTGGTAAATATCCGACAGCACGAGAGCCTGGGTTCAGGTATCCTAACCATTGGGTTTGGCCTGAGCTTCATCGCTGCTTTGCTATGGCTGTTCCAAGAGAATGATGCGATCGCATCCCAGGTAACGTTCTACACAAATGGAGCCTCGCTCAGCGTCCTTATTCTTTCCTTGATTGGTCACTGGCTGCGATATCGTCGCGATCGCGCTCCCAGCAATCTCAATCTGCCACTGAATCAAATTTACGCACAGTCCTTAGATTTTTGGGCAATTCCTATCTCTGTGGCGATTTTGATGATTCAAACCTTAGTCATTATCCTAACCTGGGACATGGCACCTGCGATTTCGTCCCAAATGCCTTCGGTCGCTTCCGATTGGCTCGATCTCGCATTCACACAAACTCTTTTCAGTACAGTAGTAATCGCTGTGGCAATGTTCTATCGCATTTGGCAATCACCAACGGGATGGACAGCAGGATGGACAACTTGGATAGCAGCCTGGAGTATAGAACTACTCATGCTCAGGGGCGTAGTGATGGCAAGTGGCACATTAACCCATGCTGGCATTGCCAACCTCGCCTTAGGCTTAGCTACACAACTAGGAGGAGACTGGTTGCACATGCGTAGAGGTATGCGCAGATATCCTACCAGTTGGCATATTCTGCCATTAACCTACGGCATTTTGGGCTGGCTATTTAGTTTATCCACATTTAGTACAGAATCTGGCTTATATTCGCTGGCAGCAGTGCTGATTTGTATTGGTGTTGGTCGTAGAGAAGCAGAATCTAATCCTGGTTTCAAAGCACTAATCAATCTCTCCATGGCCGGTATCACTTTCTCCGCCTATCAGATTCTCATCTATCAATTATCCCAAAGTCGTGGGGGCAGTCTAGGTGATGGTTTAGTGCTGATGGGAAGTCTGAGTGCGGCGATCGCTATAGTATACAAAATTGGCACTGTCTGGCTAACCCCCTATCTCAAACTCTCTACTCCAGAAATTGCATCTTTCTCTCACTTTCACTGGTTTGCAGGAACGGGTTTGTTACTGATAGCAGCAGTATTTCAGCCAAGTCAGACAGGAGGGTGGCTGGGTTGCATAGTCCTAGTGGTGCTGGCAATCTATGCCGCTTGGCAGGGTCGGGATAGCGATCAATCGCTTGCCCCAACATTGGCACAAACACCAGATCGACAATTAAATCCATCCGTAGCGCAAGGCGAAGGTTGGGTATATCTAGCGGTGGTGACAGGTTTGGGATCGCTGACGTTTCTGTTCTACTTTGCTTTCCCTGAGTCGCGTATAATTGTTGCGATTATCAGACCCTATGCCGCTGCGATCGCCTGTATCCTTGCCTATGGATTATTCGCCTTACCCTGGCGCGAGTGGGGATGGGCAGCCAGACCTTGGCAGAGATCGGCTGTTTGCTTGCCATTGGCGATGGTGGTGCTGACAACTGGTGAGATCGCAGTACCCAGCCTCTTAATTGTGGCGACTTTCTACGCCGCGATCGCCAGGTTAAACGACGCGATTCGCCTCACCTATCTCAGTGTAGTTTTGAGCAATTGGGCATTGTTCCGTTTCTATCACTACCAAAATCTCACCCATTCCCTCTGGTATGTGTTGGCATTGGGCATGTCTGCATTGTATATCCTTCAGGTCGAACCGAGCCTGCGATCGCCGGAAGCCAGAGAAACCCGCCATACTTTTCGCTTATTTGCAGCGGGGTCGATTGGACTAACCGCACTTCTCCACTCACCGTCAGATTTATCGATGTCTCTAGTCGCTGCTGCAATTGGGATAGTGTTTGTACTGGCGGGCTTAGCTGTGCACGTGCGGGCTTATCTATTTGTCGGAACGCTGACATTTGTATCCGTGGTGTTGATACAAGTCTGGTCAGCGATCGCGCAATATTCATTCTTAATCTGGGCGATTTTGATTGGTGCTGGCATTGCCATTATTCTATTTGTAGCTAACTTTGAAGCACGGCGCGATCGCATGCTATCTCTATGGCAAGGACTGGTTAGCGAACTTTCCACTTGGGAATAGATTTTCATTACTTCAGGTTCTCGTGTGCTTAGCCTTTGTCGGGGTCAATAATTTGGAGATTTAAACTGCAATTAATATGCTTTTAACAAGTCCTTAATAAATCTTTAATAAAGATGTGGTGTAGGGGCTGATACTTTAAAAAATATTTGGGTACTGTAGAAATTACAATGCTGAACAAAAATGCTTCTTGCTATAAAAGCAATTTAGAAGAATTTAAATTGCTTTTAACTGGCAATAATTTGAAAGATAGTAAGCACATACCCTTAGTCTTTTTCAGGCTTGGATATGTTGCTATTTGAATATTTTTGTTTTTGCTCTGGCCAGGGGATTCGGCAAAAGAGGGATTTAAGAACAAAATTATATGCAACTTACGCAATCTCAGTCTCGATATCAAATACATCAGTTGACCTCCCTCTTGGAGGATCTGCAACGCCAGCAAGTCAGTGGTACGCTGCATTTTACCGCAAATCTCGGAACGGCAGCATCGACGCGATCGCGCCTGATAATTTTATCCAAAGGTGAGATTGTCTATGGTGGTGCCAGCATTCCTGACAATGAGACATTTGTCAAAACACTGGGAAAAAAACTCGATCGCAGTTTGATCGATACGGCAATGGGCTTTGCTTTGTCCAAACTGACCGATCGGAACTCAGTGCGAGAACTGCTGGAGATGATGGTACGTCTCCGCGTGATTAAGTGGCAGGAGATCGAAACATTGGTTGGCGATCTTGTTGTCCAAACCATAGAGCAGCTATTACCCTATCCTGGGCAGTATCGCTTAGAAGAGGCAGCTACGTTTGATTTAACTCTGGCAGAGCCGGCCAGAGGCCTAGATTGGTCGCGCCTACGGCAAGAAATCGATCGACGCCAGCAGATTTGGCAGTCATTTGCTCCCTTAATTCCATCGATGGATGCAATTCCGCAACTGCGGGAGGATGGCTTAGCTCGCGTTACAGATATCTCGGTACGCCAACAGTTACAGCAACAAGTAGATGGCAAAAAATCGCTGGTTGAGATTGCTGAGCAGTTCGAGCGAGACCCTTTAGAATTAGGGAAATCTTATTTGATGTGGTTAAAGGCGGGCTGGATTACCTGCAAATCTGTTGTGCCCCCTGATAATCAGACTGGCACTCAAGCCCATGGGCAGGGTGCTGATGTATCCACGCCGAAGGGGACATCTACCGCGATCGCAGGTGAGAAGCGTCCCCTAATTTTGAGTGTTGATGACAGTATGATTGTGCAAACCACGATCAAGCGTATCTTGGCCGATCGCTATGAGGTCATGCTAGCCAATAATGCGATCGCGGCGCTCAATATACTCAATGCAAATCAGGTTGACTTAATGTTGCTAGATGTCACCATGCCTGACATTGATGGTTTAGAGTTCTGCAAAACCCTGCGCGATATCCCCAAGTTCAAGAGTTTACCAATTGTGATGGTAACCGCCAAAGATAGCCTGGTCGATAAATTTAAAGGATTTATGGCTGGCTCTAATCAATACTTATATAAACCAATTGAAGCGGCACACTTGCTAGAAGTAGTCGGCAAGTTGATCCAATCATGAAAATGTAATGCTATTAACCTGGTAATCCTTGATCGTGCATTTCTGCGGATGTAATCCTTGCTGTACCAGCATCTTCTTTGATATCTCATATTGCCAAGTTAATATCTCACCATACTATATCTAAAACCACTGACATTGTTAGCTTGCAAGCAATATGACAAATTGTTTGCTTGACATGAACAGTCATAGGGCTGGTAGCGATCGCGATTTAGCCAAATCATTTGCAGCGGCAAAATGAATAGAGATTGTAAAGAAATATGTTTGAGAGAAATATAGCTCTTATTTTGTTATCAATTTCAAAAGTTTGGGTACATTATATCTACAACATTCTAAAGTCTTGATAATTGAGCAAATGGATAGATCTCGGCTTTGTGATTTAAACACCTAAACTTCCGAATCACCTCCCAATCAATATGGCTTCTAAACCTTATCTCATTTTTAACCTGGGCGACTCGCAATATGGCATTGATGCCAGTCTGGTCAAAGAAATTTTTCCCCTGCCAGAGCTTGAGTCTTTGCCCGAAGCTCCCACTGATATTATTGGCATCCTTAACCTGCGCGGAGAGGTTTTGCCTGTAATGCATCTGGCTCTACGCCTGGGGCGCTCTGCCGCGTTATGTCAGCTCAGCAACCAGATTGTCGTCCTCGATTGGCAAGGCTTGCAGATCGGTATGGTTGTCGATCTGGTGCAGGAACTGCAAACCATTGATGACACAACTGTGCAAGCACAACTAGATTATGGGCGGACAAATAATATTAATCCCGCTTTTATTGCTGGGATTGCCAAACGGGAATCCGAACTGGTAGTACTGCTCGATCCTGAAAACTTGATTCGCCAGCCGGATCGAGTAGCAGCAATAATTTGGGAATCACAAATTCCCCAGGTAAAAGTCGAGCCAGAGGCGATCGCTTGGGGAGCAGAAATCGAATCCGAGAGCGCTGAGAGTGAAGAGAACAGCTTTGAGCAGATCTTTAAGGAAGATATCCAGGACGATCTAGATCGTCTAGTTGAGACAGACTTCAATGTACCTGCTTTCTCTGTCCCTAAGTCGCAAGAAGTGGAATCTACCCTAAATACAGAAAATACAGATCCACTGGGGAATTTCTACGATCGCTACTGCCCCCAGGCCACACTTGCGGATCGGACAATTTTTCGGCAGCGAGCTGAGAATTTACGCCTACCGCTAGTCAGCCTGACTGATTCCACAGGGCTATATCCCCTGGCAGTGGTCGCTCTGGGTGGAGAATATTTTGGCATCGATTTGACCGCAATCCAAGAATTTACCAGTATCCGCAACCTCACGCACATCCCTTGCTGTCCCAGTCACATTGTAGGCAACATGAACTTGCGGGGGGAAATTGTAACGCTAGTTGATATTCGCAGTGTGTTGAATCTACCCACCGCCCCTGTGAAAGTAGGTAGCCAAACCGTTGTGGTACAGGTAAAGGATATCATAGCCGGTTTGCCAGTTGATGATGTTTCTGATGTCATGTATGTGAATCTCACTGAGATTAAACCAGTCCCGATCGCGATCTCCGGCGAGCATGGGACATATTTGCAAGGCACGATCTCTCTATTTGATCGCACGCTGGGTATTTTAGACTTGACCAAAATGATGACCCAGGGCGAATTAGTTGTGGATACAGAAGTGTAAAAGCGTGGGGAAAGTAGCTTGATTTAAAGCTACAGCTAAAGTTCCAATTTGAAGTTCCGACTCGAAATCAAAAAACTACACAATTGAAGGAAATAAACAAATGTCGAACATGTCCAACAAATCGAACAATGCAAATGCCAAGAAACAAAGCCTGAGAAATCGCCTCCTGGTTTCCTACTCAATTCCAATTGCGCTGCTAGTGGTTTTGTCTAGCGTTAGTGTGGCTGGTGTGTTCAGAAAGAATGCAATCAACAAGGAAGCTGACCAGGTTCAACAGTTAGCTCGCGATGCGAACGAGTCAACACTGGGTGCGTCTAGAATGGTGCGCAACGTGCGCGGTAATGTGTTATTCCCTAAAGATGCGAGTTATCGCAAGTCCTTCCAAGAAGGTTCGGATGTTTTCAGCGAGGCAGAAAAAGACATAGCTAGCCTGCCAGCAGGGAACAACCAAGCGAGTATAGAAACCCTCAAGTCAGAGGGTGAAAACCTTCGCAAAATTAGCGCTAATGTGTTCAATCTGCTCGATCAAGGTAGACTTGCGGAAGCGCTCTTAGCCACCAAGGAATTACGTCTAGCAGATATTGATAAGGCAAGGAATGAGATTCTGAAGAATACCGACGTTGCCGCCAAAAAATTAGCCGCAGACGAACAGTTTCTCGATCTACTACTGATTGCTGTTGTACTGTCCGGGACGGCGATCGCTGTGGGTAACGCTCTCTGGACTGCTGCTAACGTATCTAAATCTGTTAATGTCATTGGTGACGCCTCGAAGGGCGTGACATTTACTTCCTCTGAAATTGCTACCACAATCGAGCAACAAGAGCGCAACGTTGCTCAGCAAGCCAGCTCAGTGAATGAGACCACCACTACAATTGAAGAGTTAGGTGCTTCGTCGCGGATGGCGGCTGAGCAAGCAGATGCTTCGTCATCGGCAGCTCGTAACGCTCTTACCGTTGCAGAGGATGGACTAAAGGCCGTAGAGCGCACGACTGAAGGCTTGAATAATCTCAAAGAAAAGGTGCGGGCGATCGCCGAGCAAATTATGAGCTTGAGCGAACAGACTGGACAAATTTCGGGCGTCACCTCATTGGTGTCTGACATCGCCAACCAAACTAACATGTTAGCGCTGAACGCTGCGGTAGAAGCTGCCAGAGCTGGTGAGAGTGGTAAAGGCTTTGCCGTGGTAGCCAGTGAAATCCGTAAGCTAGCTGACGAAAGCAAAAAATCCGCCGAGCGCATTAACCAACTGGTTATGGACGTGCAGGCAGCGATGAACAGCACAGTGATGGTAACTGATGAAGGCACCAAAACCGCTAATACCAGCTTGCAACTAGCAGAAGGTACAGCGAATGCATTTAGCTCCGTAGTAGAATCGGTGAATAGCGTGTTCTTGAACAACCAGCAAATCGCTCTCAGTGCGAAACAGCAGGCAGTAGCTGTGCAGCAGGTGGTCTCGGCCATGAATGCAATTAACCTGGGTTCCAAAGAAACGGCACAGGGGATGTCACAAGTGATGTCGAGTACTGACGAGTTGAAGACTGTGGCAAACAATCTAATGGCATTGATTTAGTCCTGCGATCGCTCAATCCCCAGCTAAGGCCATAATTACCATGATCATAGAAGACGAAGAACTGCGAAGCCTCTATAAAGTAGCTAGCAGCGAACATATCCAAAAAATCGAAGCTGGTATCCTGCATCTGGAAAAGCATCCCCAGGATACCAACCGACTAGACGAAATGCTACGCGAGGCGCACTCTCTCAAAGGTGATTCGCGCATGTTAGGAGTCGGTGATGCCGAGACTCTGATTCACCAAATCGAAGAAATCTTCTCATCCATCAAAAAGGGAGAAACTAATCCAACTCCTGCTCTGTGCGATCGCCTCTATAAAGGCGTAGATGCCGTGAGCAAAATCGCCCATGAAGCGATTACAGGCGAACCCGCCAATGTCAAGATTTTCCATGTCTTGGCACAGTTAATGGGCGCGGATGCCGAAGATACGGAGGGCTCTGTTGCCACAACGGTTGCCGCACCCGCCGCACTTGAATTTGGCGATCGCGTCCAGAATAAGAACGCAGAGGTTGATACCTTACTGGCTGAGTTCCTCAAAGAAACAGGTGGGCAATCTGCACAATCTCCAGAGGTTGATGCCTTACTGGCTGAGTTCCTCAGAGAGACAAGTGGTGAGAAATCCGCTCAACCAGCTCAACCTCCAGCGTCCGCACCTGTGGCGCAGCCCATAGCCCCGCAGATGGAATCACCCCAACCAGTTGCCGAACCTGTTGGGAACACCGCAGGCAATGACAATTACCAGATCGATACACTGCGCGTAGAATCCTCTCGCCTGGATCGACTGCTCATACAGGCCAGCGAACTATTGGTGACTCAAGGTCGATTTGGCGATCGCACCAATGATATTCAAGCCATCCAGAACCTATGGCAAGAATGGGATCGTGAAGCTTTTGCCAGTCGTCTGGCTTTCGACGAACTGGAACGGCGTTTACAAGCACCAGAGCTGAAGTCCATTCGCAATTTCTATCACCTCGCAGATCGGCGACTAGAGCAGCTAGGAGCTCTGGTTAACCAATTAAAAAATGCAGCCAGTGAAGATGTTGCCCGCCTAGAAATCGTTAGTAAAGATCTGGAATCTGGTATCCGCACCATGCGCCAGATGCCGATGTCCACAATTTTCAGCTTATTGCCCAGATCGGTGCGGGATATCTCTAAGCAACTGGGCAAGGAAGTAGAGCTGATTGTTGAAGGGGGCGATATCCCTGCCGACAAGCAGATTCTCGAAGCGATGAAAGCTCCTCTCTCCCACCTGATCCGCAATGCCGTCGATCACGGTATTGAATCACCCAAGGAGCGACAAGCCCAAGGGAAACCACCAACTGCCAAACTGCGACTGCGAGCGTATCAAAGTTCTAACTCTATCTGTATTGAAATCCAAGATGATGGGCGCGGTTTAGATATCGCCGCAATTAAACGCACTGCCCTGCAAATAGGATTGCACAGCGAAGCCGAACTCGCCACCATGACTACCGCTCAAATTCAGTCACTGATCTTTGCCCCTGGATTCTCTACGCGGACAAGTGTTAGCGAGATCTCCGGCAGAGGTGTGGGTCTGGATGTAGTGCGGTCTAATGTGGAGCGCCTCAAGGGTGCGTTGCAAGTGGAGTCTACGCCTGGCAAAGGATGCTTATTCCGCCTCAGCTTAAATACAAATCTGGCCACCACCTACGTTTCAATCGTGGAAGTGAACCAGACTACCTACGCTCTACCCTTAGAGTACGTGCAGACCATGATGCTGGTTTCGCCCCAAGAAATCTTTGCGATCGAAGGCAGTCAGACGATTACTTTTGATGGCGAACCGATCTCCGTTGTCTGGTTGGCCGATCTATTAGGCTTATCCGTCAAGGCACCAGCATCCACAAGCGGACTTAATACAGGTCTCAAAACCCTCCCATGCATCATCATGCAGATTGGCACAGAGCGCCTGGGCGTACTGGTGGATGCGCTGCTGGAGCAACAGGATATTGTGATGAAACCCCAAAGCAAATTACTGAAGCGGGTGCGTAATATTGCCGGGGCGACCATCCGAGGCAACGGCGAAGTTTGCATGGTACTCAATCCCCAAGACTTATTTAAATCCGCAAAAATGGGTACCCTATCAGTAAGCGTGCAGGAGTTATCACAACAAGCGCAAATTAAACTCAAAATTTTGCTCTGTGATGATTCCATTCCCATTCGCACCCAACTGAAGCGTATTCTCGAAGGAGCTGGCTATGATGTCACAGCGGCTGTCGATGGGCAGGATGGCTTTCGTAAACTGCGTGGGGGAAACTTCGATGCCGTTGTCTCTGATGTGCAAATGCCTAACCTGGATGGCTTAGGTCTAGCCGCCCAAATTCGTCAATTCCAAGAATATGAAGAGTTGCCAATTATTCTGGTCACAACCCTAGCTTCAGAGGAGGATAAACGTCTCGGTGCCGATGCGGGTGCCAACGCCTACATTACCAAAGGCGATTTCGATCAACGTGTTCTATTAGATACCCTAAGGAGATTAATTTAACCATGGCTAACCCAATTAAAGTTTTTCTAGTCGAAGATTCTCAAGTTGCGCTGCAAATCCTCAAGAAGTTATTAGATTCCGCTCCAGAGTTAGAAGTTGTTGGTGTTGCCTATGATGGTGCTGAAGCTCTAGCAAAACTGCCTGGCGCTAACCCCGACGTGATTTGTACTGACCTACAAATGCCAGGGATGGATGGTTTTGACTTTACCCAGAAAGTGATGTCCCAGTTCCCGCGACCAATTCTGGTAATTAGCAATGCCGTCCAATCTAGCGACATCGATAATATCTACAAACTCATGCAGCTCGGAGCTTTAGACTTCTTCCCCAAACCTACCACAGGTTCACCCACTGACTACGAAACGATGAAGGGCGCTTTAGTTACAAAGATTAGAGTACTTGCCTCTAAACGCATGTAGTTAGAGCTTGATAATTTTGAGAACATGGCGATCGCCCTCTTACCTGAAATTTAGATCTGGGAAGGGGCGATTCCCTGTGGGATGCGAACCGTCGTCTTTTTCGATTAGTTATTTTTAGTTTCTAGCCAGTCTGCTAGATCGGCAATGCTCGAAAAGTCAAGGATTGCCTCTCCAAGTGATTCTAGTTGCTCCAAAGATAAGCCTTGAATTCTTGCCTGTTGCAGATCGGGACTTAGAGAACCAAACTTATGCTTGATTAAGCGCCACACGAAATTAAGTGCTTCTTGCTGAAGCCCCTGCTGAAGCCCCCTTTCAGATGCCTCTTTTTCAATTTCCTGGTATATAACTGACTCTCGCATAATATCGTTCCTCAGTACTCTTTGAATTATATCCTTATCCATAACTAAACCCGCCAAGAGCGATGCGGAAGCCGCAATATTTCTTTGATCTTTCAGGTCTGATATGCTCTCGATTTCGCTAGCTACAGTTTGCAAAACACTCGTCTTGTCGTCGGTTTGGCTTAATACAGCAAAAGGTAGTAGCCCTGGAGAATGCAAAAACACCTCAGTGGGCTGCTCCCAAAGCCTGATCACATCAAAATCATGGTGGGTTCGAGTTAGTTGAAAACTAGTTTCATACACCAGTGGCGAACTGGTTGGGCGTAAATAAATCACCACCTGACGCACTTCTTTGTTAGGGGCGCGGCGGTAAAAGCGCAGCCTATAGTCAGTAGAGCGAAAAGGCATCTCTGGATCGGGATCGGTCTGAAACTCCAAATGCACTACTAGATCGTCAGACTCTAGCAAAATCAAGGCATCAGCTCGAATTGGTTCCACCAATAGCTCGGTTGGCTCCATCTTAGTTAGCTGTATGGGTTCGCCCAATATCCAGGCGGCAATATCGGCGGTAAATGTTTCAGCCAGGAATTTACAGGTGTTATCGTAGGACATCGGGAGATCGCGCAGCTATTAAAAAGTACTGATTATATGACATGCGCTTGGTATTAAGATAAAGCTGAGATAATCTTAAACTAAATGCAGTTGCAATCACATCAAAACTGAATGCCTTCATCACCAATTAAAGTCCTACTTGTTGAAGATTCCCCCATCGCGTTAGAAATTCTCCAGCGTATCCTCAGTGGCTCTGCGGATGTAAAAGTGGTTGGCACTGCCCACGATGGCAAACAAGCTCTGGATATGATTCCCAATACCCAGCCAGATGTGATTTGTGTAGACCTATTCATGGAGAAAATGGATGGATTGGAGTTGACTCGGCAGGTAATGGCGAAATATCCTCGCCCCATTCTGGCGATCAGTAATGCCGTGCAGAGTACGGATCAAGATAATATTTTTCGATTACTGCAAGCGGGGGCGGTTGATGTTTTCCCAAAACCCAAAACAGGTTCTCCATCTGATTATGAAAAAGTCAGGACTACCTTAATTGACAAGATTAAAGTCCTCTCTGGGGTAAGAGTGTTCACAAAACCTCTTAGAGATACAGGGGTTGCGGCTAAACCTGCGATCGCTACGGTTAGAACTGCTCCACCAATCAATCTAAGGGATATATCCCAGAATCGGTTCAAAGTACTTGCGATTGGTGCTTCGACTGGAGGGCCAAATGCTTTTGGGAAAATCCTTAGCCACTTTCCAAATAACTTCCCCATGCCAGTAATTTGCGCTCAGCACATCAGTGAAGGATTTTTAGAGGGGTTTGTAAACTGGTTAAATGTCCACTGTTCACTTAAAGTTAAAATCGCTCAGGTGGGGGAAATACCACAGCAGGGAACCATCTATTTTGCTCCTGAGACACAACATCTAGAAATAGACTCGCGCGGGAAGTTCACCTACTCCAAAGATATCCAAGCGAATGCTTATCGCCCATCGATTACGACACTATTTAAGTCGATCGCTCGGTTCTATGGTGATACTTGTATGGCGGTGCTATTAACTGGAATGGGCAATGATGGGGCAGAGGGGATGAAAGAAATTTGTGATGCTGGAGGATTGACAATCGCCCAGGATGAAAGCAGTAGCGTAATTTTTGGTATGCCCAAAGAAGCGATCGCCCTCGGTGCAGCGCGTTACGTATTACCCCTATCAGATATTGCATCATTTTTACTGAGCCAAGCATCTCGACATGCAAGTCGAAAGGAATAAACATATAGCATTAAGGACTGCGCAGTCATGAACCCAGATCTAATCCAAGATTTTATCCAACTAATTGCGAAACGGACGGGACTACAAGTTCAGGATAAAGACCATTTAGAGTTAGCCAAAAAAATTGGACTGCGGATAACAGCGTTGAAGCTACCTACACCTGAAATCTACTACCAACTACTGCTCAATCAACCATCTCAAGAGATAGCTGATAGGCGCAAACAAGCACATTCCAGTGCCCAGGAATGGGAAGCCCTAACCCTACTCTTAACCACAGGTGAGACTTACTTCTTTCGCGATCGCGGCCAACTCAACCTGATTCAAGAAACCATACTACCCGAAATTATTGCTCGCAAACAACAAGTTCGCGCGATTTCTCAGACAAAACCTTCTCTACGAATCTGGAGTGCAGGCTGTTCCACAGGAGAAGAAGCATATTCTCTTGCCACAATTGTGCGAGAACTAATTCCTAACTATTTAAACTGGAATCTACTAATTTTAGGCACAGATATTAATACAGAATCCATTGCTAAAGCCAAGGCAGGAAGCTTTAGTGAATGGTCTTTTCGCATGGTCGATCCTAAGATCAAGCAGCGTTATTTCAAGCTCCAAAATCGAGATTGGCAGGTAGACGAGCATATTCGCCAGATGGTCACATTTCGATCAGGCAACCTGCTAACAGATGACTATCCCAGGTTGAATTCCGATATATATAACATGGATATCATCATCTGTCGAAATGTGTTCATTTATTTTAATGCCGAAAATGTGAAAACTATCTTAGACAAGTTCTATCAGGCTCTCAATCCCGGAGGCTATTTAATTACCGGACATGCCGAGTTACAGGGTCTTCATCTCAAAGAATTCGTTCCTAAAGCTTATGAGGAGTCTATTGTTTATCAGAGAGTAGAGGATATGCAAATCCAATCCATTACCTCAAATCCACTAGACTCTAAGGAGATACCTCAAGCTTTCTCTCCTCCAGACTATGAACCGATCGCCTTCAAACCCGCACCACTAACTCGAAAAATATCGCAACCTTATCATGTTGCTAGATCTCAATCCATCTCCCTTGATCGATCACGACCTCAAACCAATAAGTCTGCAACTGCTAGTAATCCAATTGAAAAATTAGCTTTGTACAATGCAAATGCAATTTTTGATCAGGGAAATTATGCACTTGCTATCCAACAAACTGAGCAAATCCTCAAACAACAACCTGATGATTTAGAGGCTATTACTCTGATTGCCCGTGCCTTTAGTAGTTTAGGACAGCATGAAAAAGCTATATCTTATTGCGATCGGGCGATCGCGCTCAATTCCATGTCGATTGATATTTATTATCTACTTGCCCATATCACCGAAGCACAAGGTAACCTGAGTCAAGCAAAGGAACATTTGAAACGGATTATCTATATCGATGAGAACGCGATCGCTGCATACTTAGATCTTGGTTCTATTTACAAACTAGAAGCTAATAGCCGCAGGGCCAAGCAAATGTTTGATACCGCTATTGAACTGCTAAAAAAGCTGTCTCCAGATACTAATATTCAATATCGGGGTAAGGTGAAAGTGGCTGAATTACTTGAGCAAGTCAAAGCCAATATGTAAAACATCATCTTCGTGCCCAGATTTATATTGACCTGTAAATGCCAAGAATGGATGTTTTTTGCCTTTACCCAGCCAGGATAAGCGATCGTCCTTCTATCTGGAAAAACTTTGAGCGATCGCACCCTGATCAGCCGCTTGTAAATTATGCTTGCAGTCACATGGGTGATGATGCGATCGCATTTCTACCCAGTCAAACTCTGAAACCTATCGGAGCGATCGCTCAATTTTCAAATGAGAAAAAGGACGCTGAGTTTCATTGCGATGAGATCGTCATGATTTCCAGATTCATGGTTTCAAGATGAAAATAGCTAGTCTTACTCATCTAATCAGATAGTCACTTAGCGTTTTTAGCAACCTCTTATGTCGTTCTGGTGACACCGAACCAATTGAACCAAGGATACTTCTTCGTGGCAATACTGCCAAAAAGCCCAACCTAATCAAGGATTCAGACCTTAATCCACTAGAAACAAAATCTGCATCCCCTGGAGAAATAATCTCATCAAAACCTTGAACTAACTGGTTTAACTGAGTGCTGATACCGCAAACAAGGAAATCTTTGTAAGGTGGTATTTCACGCAAAATAACTGCTGGGCGATTTTTGATCTTCCCATTAGCTTGCGGGATTGGCGTGAGGATTACATCACCTTCCTTCATATAAAGGGTTGACCTCTTTGATTAAATCTAGTGAATACTCTTCTTCATCTGGTTCATAGGCATCTTCAAGTCTTTTGCTAGATAAATCAAGCCATTCTTCCCGATCGCTATCATGTTTTGGAAGTACGGTAACAATCAGCTTTGTATTTGGCTCTAATTCAGTTTTCTCATCTAAAAGAATATGCTCACCATCAAAATGAGCAGGAACCGATCTGGTATTCATAGGTTTATCCTCCTGAGTCAATTTTACATGTTTTCCCCTAAATTCTATGACACTTGGAATCATTGGTGCGATCGCATCCCGATCAGTAGCTAGTAAAACTGCTTACCGTCAATTTGGTAATGACGCGACGCCTGTCTACCCAGTTAAACTCTGAAGCTTACAGGGGCGATCGCTCTTCCTCACGATGATTTAAACCTAAGTTTTGTCTGATTCATGGTCTTTACTTGGCAGAGGGAATTAGGGGAATTGGCAGGCTTCCGGCTCTGAGGGCATGGGCTGAGGTGATGGCAAGTTCGATAAATTTAGCCTGATGCAAAATCTGAGAATATGCCTCAACAATCAGTTTTGCTTCGGGAAGTTTACCAATGCGGTATTTGGTGGCAATTTCCCAGGCAGAGACACTGCTGATGAGAATGCGATGATCGGAGTTGCGAATAATGTCTCGACATTCGAGATCGAGTTTGGGGTCGTCAAAGATCCACCACAACAGGATGTGGGTGTCGATGAGGTACTCATTCCCATTGCTGCTAGAGTTCCTTTTCTGGTAGAGGCTCAAAGAAAGCATCTCCTAGTTGTCCGGCTAGCAAACCTGGGGTACGTGGCTGCACAGGCTCTCGCTCTAAGCCCAGGCGAAAGTAGTGAATCAGGTCATAAAGTTCTGCGAGTTTGTCTTCGGGGATGTCTTGTAGTTCTTGGACTATTTTCTGGATTAGCATAAATTAACTCTCAGATGCTTGGTTGATTATCAATCGTTGATTTGAGCATGTTCATTCTGGAGATACAGAACAGTTCAGAAAGATGTGATACACAATTATTGAGCTATTTTCTTCTCGTTCATGTTCGCTAACCCATACATCAGGAATAGAGGATTGAATTTGAGCTTTCTGCAATAGCTGTTTGACATGCAAATTGTTATGTAGATCGCTATCAAAACTCCGCTTCAATTCGGCTTCCCAATAATGTGCGGCATCACTTTGGATATATCCTACCATAGCTGCTTCAGGGTATTGTGATGCGTACACTCCTTTAACGAAGCATTGCAATCCTTCTTCGCCCACATATCGACCGATGGGGTAGCCGTTCTTCCGTAATCGCTTGGCTTCAAATATATACTTGGGTCTTGGGCGACAGTGACCACTGACTACCACCAAATCTAATCTTCGTCTTGTTTTGCCTTTACGCCCTTCAACAGCAATTGGTTTCTCTTCGTCAATAGAATATCGATCAAATCTTTCAGGAGTAGCGGGGTCATCAAACCTTTTCTCAATTGCATCCACTATTTGTCCTGTAATCTCCTCTTCCACGAGATTACCTTGAATGTGTGGCAAGGCATCTTGATACCCCCATGCAAGAAGCTGATGTGCATCTCGCCGAAACCCATAATCATACGCATTCCGTGCAAATGAGTTAAGTTCCTCTGCTCCCATTATCGAACTGCCTCGTGGAGGTCACGTTTTACAGATAGAATTTCTGCAATAATGTCATCAGAATCATTCAGAGCTTGGGTTCTAGTCCAATCAATCAAACGCGGAGGTTTACAAATATAAACCTTTGAACCCTCAAAAATACGTAGACTTCTCTGCACATAGACCCATTGACTAAAACGCTGTTCGGCTTTCTCCTGCATATAGTTCAGAAGCAAAGATAAATTTTCCTGAGCTTTTTCAACAGTTATGTCTATAGAAGTAGAAGCGTCTGAATAGATAAATTCTACTGAACATACAATCAATTGTTTTGAATAGGCTAATCCAATTTTGTGTCGAAGTCCACTTCCTTCAGTGAAGGCATCAAGTTCATCCCTAAGATATAATCCATATTTTTGGAGATGTTCTTCACTTGGAGATGCAGTTGCTGGAACGATGGATTTACCTTTATTGAGCTGTAATCTGATAGAAATAAATTCTCTTGCAATAATCCCAATATTTTCAGGAATAGACAAGAGATCCTGAACAGAATCATCAAGAATCCGCTGAAGTTCAGTTGAAGAAGTATTTGTGAATTCCTCTAAATGAGCTAACCGTTTCTGCAACTGTGCAAGGCTATCAATATTTTGTTGAGAAAAATTAGGCAGTGGAATTTTCTTCAAAGCTTGGGGAAAAATTTTACTGCGTCCTACACCCCATGAAGGGCTATTGAAGAAAAGAAAATACTGCACGAGACTAGAATTTATTAAGACAGATATTGCACGTAAACAATCTGCATCGGCTTCATCAGCCGCAATACCTATTTGAGGCTCTGGAATAACAAAATCAATGTCACTGTATGCACAATATTCTGGACTAATAACTATGTGAGGTGCTCTAGCTAGCCTAAAAGGAAGACTTCTTCCTTTTCTAACGTAGCAAGATTCTTGAGGGATTAAGTGGAGCAAATTTTCAGGTATTGTGAAACGAAAGTTAGTCCTTGGCATCTGATAGGTATCTAACTTTGTATGAATATCAATCCTTCTCCAGCCTTCTAAATATGGTGCTGCTTCAATCTCACCTGACGAGTCCTGTTTTCTAATCTGCAAACCTGTATCAAAACTCCAGCCTCTTTGATCTGCTAAATCGCCCAAGGTATTAGGGAGAAGTTTACGTAAGCGTTGTATTACTTTTGTATCTCTCCAATTGCCCCATAGAGCCATTTTCCATACAAGCATCTCCCCAGTTTCTGCATCTTTATGCGATATTGCTGAGATCTCATTTTCATTGATAGAAATTGTCCATGTAGTTCGATTCCCACTTCGGCTCCAAGGACGATTTGCAAGCTGATTTGTAATAAACGGCGCGTAATGCACAAGATCAGGCTTCTCCGTTTCTGTTTTACTATAGATTAGAGTTGCAGCAGGTTCTTCACCTCTACCACCGAATAGTACGTAGGCTAAATGCGAGAAGTTTGTTACTCTTGCGACTGTATAACTCCCAAAAAAGCATTTTCTATATTTCTGTGATTCTTGGTTAAATAAGCTGGTTGCATGGACTAGCAATCCAACATAACCATCATCGTCAAGCAGATCAATGACTCGCCAAGTGAAGGCTTCACAAACTCGATTGCCACCAACAGGACGATTTTTTGTATTGTCGAGAATCCACTTACGCGCGCGATCCTCTCCCTGAGTAGTTTTCTTAAGTTCAATCCAGGGGGGATTACCCACAATCCAATCAAACTTGTTATTCAGCTTCCAGAAATTTGATTCATCATCAAAGAAGTCGCATTCAAAGATTTGTGTGTTGTGGAGTGAAGGAAACTTAAATTGTTTGTTTCGATGTAAATCGGGAGGATCGATGTAATTTAGCAATGTCAAGATTAGGCTGAATTCAGAGACATAACAAGCCTCTTTGTTTCGCTCTATGCCATAGAGACTTTCACACAAAATTTTACGTAACTCTGTAGGCTTCAGTTTCTTATTTGGATTTTGAGCTAACGCCAGTTCAATCAGTCTACGATAAGCTAGTACTAGAAATATTCCAGATCCACAACATGGGTCGAGAATTTTCATGCCGCTCTGCAATGGCTTAGATTCCTCTAATTCACACAACAAGTAATCTGCTACAGGTTCAGGAGTATAGACCGCACCAACTTTTTTGCCTGTCCCTTGTGAATGTAGAAATTGTTCGTAGATGGAGGATAACATTTCAACTGGAATGTAAGAAAAGTCATAAGCTTCAAAGTCAAGATGTAACTGCCCTGAAACAGGATCGTCACCTTTAAATGTAGAAGCGACTAGAGAAATAATTTCATCGCCTAATATCGCTTCAATATTTGAAGGCAAAGGGAAAATAGCACCATTAAAGCGGCTCTCCAAAATTTCAGTCAAATGAAGCAATCCAGCTAGAGTGGCATTGCGACCCAATACAGCATCTAAATTTAGACCATTTTCTGCTAGCCATTCTTTTGAAAGAATCCCACGATCATGGAGATAGCGAATATAGACATATTTCCCAATCAATGCATGGATAATTGGTAAATTTAGATCTCTACCTTTCAAGTAGTTTTCTAGCTCTTTGAGGTTGTTAAGCAAGTGTGTATCTACCCTTTTTTCAGGAGTAATATACCTCGCCTGAGTCTCCCAAATTCTTCCAGAATCTATGGAATCAGCTCTAAAATCTGCAATCTGATCGTGGATATTTTCAAATGTGAGATCGATGATTTCTCTGATTTCTTTGATTAAACCCTTCTTCTCATTTTTTAGGGAAAAGTCAAATCCCGTATAAACTCTAATTTCATTGGGAAGAAGAATGACTAAGAACGGTGCATTTCCTAAGTTCCATAGTTTCTGATGAATCTCTCTAGCCTCATCTCTAGTTTTAGCTTCAGCAACATACACAGCCGTTCGAGGCGGAAGGATTTTCTGCTCTGGGGGACTAGTTTGAAAAAGATAGGCTCCCTGAACACCTGCTTTCTTTGCTGCCCGGAAAAGATGCTCAGTCAATGGTTCCTGCCAAGGTTCGCTAGTAGCGCGATAGTTTTGTGACTGAGTATATCCGAGTTCATCTAAGAGTTGATCCAGGTTCAGAAAAATACCTCCAGTTCAAGCTTTCATAGTACAGAGATTATAGCTATTCAGAGAAAGCTTTAAAATTAAGCTGTACCTAATAGCTTAGTACATAAGGAGCAACGATCATACTGAAGATTCAGGTTATGAGATGCTTCTGGCTAATCGCAGGTAGACAGTTGCTAGAGCGTCAGCATCCCCAACATTTCCAGGAAACAATACTACAGGTAAATTCGGGAACTGTGGATGATTCGATGGAGTGGTGACTACCGAGCATCCTGCCAGAATTTGTCCTAATAAACGCGCCGTCGGCAGAGCCAATCCCGTACTCAAAACATCGTTAGATGTAATCCCTCCCTTGCTGATCAGAAAGCCAATATCCGCAGGCAGTCCGCGCACGACATCCATTAACAAAGCCGAAACAGCTTGCCCAAAAGCCAGACGAGTTTGTACGTCCTTGAATGCCAATTCCTGACGACTGGTAAAGACGACGGCAGTTTGCCCAGAGTTATGGGCTGAATCTACTTTAGCTAGTGTCTCAGATAGCAAGATGGGAGTAGTCGCAACAGGATCGTCTAATAAACGTGCGACATCGATCGCGATCGCCGCAGTCCCTTCCGCTTGCAATAGCTTCTCTAATTGCTCTGTAGTCTTTTTAACATGAGAACCGACGATTACCGCACCTGGCTTGGCAGAGCGCACGTATTTTGACATTGACTCCGCCGCAACGGGCTGGGGTGGTAGCTGTGCCAAAGCGGTAAGCAAACTGGCGGCACTGCGAAACAGAAAATGCTTGCCCTGAGAAGCGGCTTCCAGCAGATCGTCGGCAAAAATATTTAAATCCCCCTGTTCTTGAGCATCAACGACACAGCATTGATTATTACTTAATTGCATTAAACGCTCCAGGCTACCTAGGATGATATCCCCCAATAGAAATCGCTCCACCGATGCGGCAGGAATTCTGCCTTTAGTCTTTTCCTCGACATAATCGGGCAAATAACTATGTTGGTATCCAAATACAGAATCTTTGGCAAATTCCGTCAGGTGGGTAGGTGTAGGTACGCCATCGACAATCAGGTAATGCACGCTGTCAAGGGTAAAGCGACCACCTTCAAAAAATGCTGGTACGAGGAAATGCGCGTCAAATGGCCCCACTGCCTCGGCGATCGCATCGGTTTCAATCGGATAATGTCCGCGCAGTGTCGAGTCAGAACGGCTAACTACGAGAAATTCCGTAATATTCTCGGCGGCTAATGCTAGTTTGAGATTGTGGCAAACTTCACGGGTAACAGCGGCGGCGGCAGCGGGCTCGATCGCTCTGGTATTGGTAAGCACGAACATCAGCGGCGATGCATCGGCTAAACCCAACCTGAGCGTATCCACATCCCAACGAGTTAGCAGTAAGCAACTATGAACTGTTTGCGACCCTGTAGGGTCATCATCAAGCACAATTATTTTGGGACGGGCATTCATTAGGTTAGGTATCTCCGCATACAATCTGCGATCGCTATCTTAGGTTCAATGCGATCTTCGATAAAATTGTTTACAATTTGCTGTCAAGACAAGTTTACCATTTAGCCTAAATCCCCTGTATGCGAGTTCAACTGCCTGCTATCAATCGCAAATCTGCTTTTGTGATTTTGCCTTTTTTTCTGTGGGGGACGGCAATGGTGGTGATGAAGTCGGTGATGCCGCAAACCAGTCCCTTCTTTCTGGCGGCGGTGCGCCTGATTCCGGCAGGTATATTGCTACTTGCGGTTGCTAACTGGCTGGGAAGGCCACAACCCCAAACTTGGCGAGCCTGGTTGTGGATTAGCCTATTTGCATTGGTTGACGGTACATTATTTCAAGGTTTTTTGGCATTAGGTTTGGTCAGAACTGACGCTGGGCTAGGCTCGCTGCTAATCGACTCGCAACCCTTGGCTGTGGCAGTGCTGGCGGCGTTGCTATATAAAGAGAGGATTGGTTTAGTCGCAATTGGGGGCTTGCTGATCGGTATATTGGGCATTAGCATTATTGGTTTACCTGCCAATCTATTGAGTGCACTACTGGCAGGAGATTTCACTACTGTTTGGCAAGGAGGCATCTTTACTTTGGGCGAATGGTTCATGCTGGGAGCATCGTTGTCGATGGCGATCGGTACGATTTTGATTCGTCCGGTAGTACGCAACGCCGATCCCGTATTTGCGACAGGATGGCATATGGTTTTAGGTGGATTGCCCCTGTTAGTTGTGTCTGCGCTGACCGAACAAAGCCAGTGGCAAGATCTTAGTGCTTGGGGATGGCTGGGCATGGCCTATATGACGATTATGGGTAGCGCGATCGCCTACGGTCTATTTTTCTATTTTGCATCTTCAGGTAGCCTCACAACGCTGAGCGCTCTCACATTCTCTACTCCTATTTTTGCACTGCTATTTGGCAATATCTTCTTAGCGGAAAGCCTGACTACAGCACAATGGATTGGCGTAGCCCTGACATTGACTAGCATTTATCTGGTGAGCGTCCGCGATCTGTTCAAGCCCAAATCAGATGATTTGCCGACAATTCAAGCGATCGCTAGTGGTAGTGAAACCCCTTTAACCTCACTGTCTCAGCTAGATCCCAAAGTCACATCAGAACTGCTAAAGGAAGTCATTGTCCAGGAGTAAATAATGCCAACAGTTTATTTTGCCATTACCAACCACGGCTTCGGACATACTACTCGCACTTGCTCAGTGATTGCGGAATTGCAGGCTCGATATCCTGACATTACGATCATCATTGCTACTACCGCACCGCGCTGGTTGCTGGAATCATACCTTTCCCAAAACTTCATCCACCATCAGCGCTCCTTTGATGTGGGGGTAATCCAATCGGATAGCCTCAATATGGATAAGGTGGCAACACTTGACAAACTTAATTTCCTGCGCTCAAATCAATCAGAAATTATCGCACGAGAAGTAGAGTTTCTCCATGCTCATCAAGTAGATCTGATTGTGGCAGATATTCCACCGTTGCTAGCGGCGATCGCGGCATCTGCGAATATCCCCTGTTGGATGTCGGGTAATTTTGGCTGGGATTTCATTTACCAGGATTGGGTAGATAAAGGTGAAAGCGAATTTGAAATAATTACGGATTGGATATCGCAATTGCATGGCAGAAGCGATCGACTGCTGCGCCTACCTTTTCACGAACCGATGTCCGACTTTGGTGAGGTGCATGATATTGGCTTAACCGGTGGTACACCAAGGTATAGCCCTGAAGAACTATGCGATCGCTTTGAGATGTGCAGCATCCAACCCAAAGCCCTACTAACTTTTGGTGGTTTGAGTTTGAATGCTATCCCCTATCATAACTTAGCTAAATTTCCGGACTGGCAATTTATCACCTTCGATCACGATGCGCCGGATCTACCGAATCTCAAGCAAATCTGCGGACATACATTGCGACCAGTAGATTTAATGCCTATCTGCGATCGGATTATTTCTAAACCAGGTTATAGCACGCTTTCCGAAGCTTGTCGCCTCGGCATCCCCGTTGTTTGCCTCACCCGTGATGGTTTCTCAGAAGCAGAAATTCTGATCGACGGACTACAAGATTACAACCACCATCTGATTATCTCACCCGCCGATTTTTATGAAGGTGACTGGCAATTCCTTACTACTGAAATGCAAATACCTCGTAATCCCGATACCCTCCCCAACAAACGCGGCGAAGTAGAAATTGCCACCATGATCCAAAACCACTTAACCCCATAATTCCGTCTGTACGGGCCGACCTATGTGTCTACCCCTATTGCATTTGACCAGTGCGTTCCCTGTGCATCTACCCTCATCTATGCAATGCGATCGTCAAACCACTAAGA
Organism: Rhizobium sp. Q54; assembly: GCA_943367755.1. Classification (GTDB taxonomy): domain Bacteria; phylum Cyanobacteriota; class Cyanobacteriia; order Pseudanabaenales; family Pseudanabaenaceae; genus PCC-6802. The sequence continues at coordinate 90,913 of CALRKB020000005.1, forward strand.
ACTAAGTCATAATTGGCATAATATTTCCCGCAAAATTTAACCTATGCAGACCTCCGAGTCGTCTTTAGCCAACACTATAACTGGCAACATAACTGGTTTTGACAAGCAAAATCCCCCCGATCCCCAACTAATTGATGCCTGCGTGCATTGCGGCTTTTGCTTATCTACTTGTCCCAGTTATCGCGTCATGGGCAAAGAAACCGACTCACCTAGAGGGCGCATCTATCTGATGGATGCCATTAACGAAGGTAGAATTCCGTTGTCTGATGCCTCAAGTCAGCACTTCGACTCCTGCTTGGGCTGCCTCGCCTGCGTTACCACCTGTCCTTCTGGCGTGCAATACGACAAATTGATTGCCGCAACCCGCCCCCAAATAGAACGCAATCACAACCGCAGTTTACCAGAGAAGCTGTTGCGCCAGTTGATTTTTGCGACTTTCCCCTATCCCCAACGCCTGCGAACTTTAATTACTCCACTATGGATTTACCAAAAGCTAGGCTTGCAAAAACTAATGCGCTCAACCGGGCTGCTCGATCGCCTTCTACCACCTCAAATTGCGGCGATGGAGTCTGTCTTACCCGAAATTTCCGCTAAAGCATTTCAAGATAGCTTGCCACAGTTAGTACCCGCCCAGGGTGAGAAACGCTATCGAGTTGGGCTGATCTTAGGTTGCGTGCAGCGTCTCTTTTTACCGCAGGTGAATGAAGCAACTGTGAGAGTATTGACTGCAAATGGATGTGAAGTAGTAATTCCAAAAGTCCAGGGATGTTGCGGGGCATTAACGCATCACCAGGGTCAAGAACAGCAAACGCAAGAGCTGGCACGCCAAACAATCGATGCTTTTGCTGATGCCAATGTAGATGCGGTGATTATCAATGCCTCTGGTTGCGGTCATACGTTGAAAGATTACGGTCACATCCTCCAAGACGATCGCGAATATGCAGAAAAGGCCAAGATGTTCGCCAGCAAAGTCAAGGATGTCCAAGAATTTCTCGATGGGGTGGGATTAACAGCAAAACTCTCTCCTTTGCAAGATCGGCCTCTAACGGTAGTTTATCAGGATGCTTGCCACATGCTACACGGTCAAAAAATCAGCTTAGAGCCACGTCGCTTGCTCAAACAAATTCCAGATCTTCAGCTACGCGAACCCATTGATGCGGCGCTCTGCTGTGGTAGTGCGGGTGTTTACAATATTCTGCAACCGGAGGTTGGCGATGAGTTGGGTAGGCAGAAGGTGAAAAATCTAGTGAATACCAAAGCCAGCCTGATTGCTTCTCCAAATGTCGGCTGTACCGTACAGATCCGCAAACACCTGCAATTACAAGCACATCAGGTTCCCATCATGCATCCTATGGAGTTATTAGATTATTCTATTCGCGGCATTAAATTGGATGAGGTGATTGCCAATTAGCAGTTATATATCGAGCGAATTTACGCTGTTATAAGTTCACGACCTGACTTTAGGCAGTGGAAGATTCCCTCTCCAACAAAATCGTCACGGGGCCATCATTCTCGATCTCAACTTGCATATTTGCCCCGAATTCACCAGTTTCTACAGTTAAGCCACTTGCCCTGAGCTTGTCCACAAGCTTGAGATAGAGTTGCTCGGCTTGTGCTGGTGGCGCAGCCAGACTGAGTGAAGGTCGCCTGCCTTTTTGACAATCAGCATAGAGCGTGAATTGGCTCACCACTAATATTTCGCCACCAATATCGCGGATGGATAAATCGAACTTATCACCTTCAAGGTTAGGGAATAGCCTCAAATCCAAGCATTTGCTAACCATCCAGTCAACTTCTATTTCTGTATCAGTAGTACTGATTCCCACTAATAAATTAAGGCCGCGACTAATTTTGCCGATTACCAAGCCATCAACAGAAACTTGAGACGAGCTGACTCGTTGAATGAGAACGCGCATATTTGATTCCGAAAATAAATTAGATAGGGCTAGTGAGGTGGGCGATCGCCACTCATAATTAATCCATCTTTTACTCTCACAATCCGCTTTGTTTGGGCGGCGATATCCGGCTCATGGGTGACGATCGCGATCGTAATCCCTTGATTATTTAACTCGGCTAGCAAATTCATGACCTCCTGTGAAGTCTCTGTATCTAAGGCTCCTGTTGGTTCATCTGCTAATACCAGGGCAGGCCGATTGACGAGGGCACGCGCGATCGCCACGCGCTGTTGCTGTCCACCTGAAAGTTGACTGGGACGGTTGTGCATATGATTTGACAGACCCACTCTGGCAAGAGCCTGGGCGGCATATTTACGTCGTTGTACTTTGGTAATATTGGCATAGATCATCGGAAGCATCACATTCTCTAATGCCGTGGAACGCGAAAGCAAATTGAACTGTTGAAAGACAAAGCCAATGTATTGATTGCGAATAAATGCTAACTCGTCATCATTCAGAGTATTTAGACTTCTACCTTCGAGAAAGTAACGACCTTTAGTGGGGCGATCTAAGCAACCGATAATATTCATCAATGTGGATTTACCAGAGCCAGAAGCTCCCATAATTGACACATATTCACCTTCTTCAATGGTTAGATCGATACCTTTCAAAACTGGAACGTCCACTTCTCCCAGGCGGTAATTCTTGGTGATGCCTTGCATGCGAATTATGGTGCTCATTCTATTAATCACTCCTTAAAGCGGCGATCGGGTCTAAACTGGCAGCATTGCGGGCGGGGATAACTCCCGCAACCAGACCGACAATCGCCGATAGCCCAAATCCTGCTACAACTGCTAATATCGAAATGATGAATGGGAACTTAAACGCTGATGAAGCCGCAAAAGCGATCGCAACACCCAAGCCGATACCAATGCAGCCACCTACAATCGAAACAATCACAGCTTCTGTGAGAAACTGACTGAGAATAGCTCCTCTGGTTGCACCTACTGCTTTGCGAATACCGATCTCGCGGGTGCGTTCTATCACCGATACAAGCATAATGTTGGCAATGCCAATGCCACCGACCACCAGTGATATGCCTGCGATCGCTCCCACCATGAGTGTCATTAAACCCACGACATTCCCAAATGTACTAATAATATCTGCCTGGTTGGTAATGCGAAAATCATCGAGTTGAGGTGGATAGATATTATGGCGTAGGCGTAAAAGATTTGTCACCTGGAACTGGGCAGGCTCCATTTCATCATCGCTTGGTACCTTTACCCAAAAGCCACTGATCGAGATACCTTGAAGTGAGTTGGTGCCGACAATGCGCGATGACATACTCAATAAAGGAATATACACCTGATCGTCCTGATCGAATCCCCCCGTGTTCCCTTTCGGTTCCATCACACCAATCACCTGGTAGAGATTGCCCTGGAGCCGAATACCCTCACCGATGGGATTGGCAGTACAGGAAGTAGGATCGGCAACCTTTGGATTCTCAAATAAGTCTTTACATACCTTTGCACCCAATACAACTAATGATTTTGCTGTATCGATCTCATCTTGAGTAAAAAATCTGCCTTGCAACGTGTTAAGGTTTCTGACTTCGGGAAAGTTTAAATCAACTCCATTCAGCAAAGTCAAGGTATTAGTATTACCGTAGGTAGCTTGGCGTTGACGCGTTAGATACGGTGCTACCTGTTGGACAGATGGAGCCTGTTTAGCGATTGCCTTGGCATCCTCTAAGGTTAGGGTTGAAGCCGATCCTCCCCCCAGGTTAATGCCACCACTTCTCGATGCGCCTGACTGGATATTGAGCAAGTTAGTCCCCAAGGACTGAATCTGTAATTCCGTAGCCTTTTGCACTCCCTGTCCCACTGAGGTGATTGCAATTACCGATGCAATGCCAATAATTACCCCCAGCATAGTGAGACTGGTGCGCAATCTATTATTCCATAGTGATTCTGTTGCCATTGACAGAACTTCGGTAATGGGAATAGCAACAGTCTGAAGTTTAGTCTTTGAACCCATGACGATTTTCCTAACTCATGCTCTAACGCGTACGAGGTTGTAAACCTGGAATGCCTCCTGGGATATTAGACTGAGGTCGCATACCTTCAGGGAAAGAAATCAATATCTTCTCACCGCCTTTCAAACCTGACTTGACCTCTGTTTTATCATTTGCCGTCACTCCAGTCACAATCGGTGTGAACACGGGTGTACTACCTTCACTTCGGACAAACACACCCGTGGCATTAGCCTGTCGCACGATCGCCACAGTTGGTACCACCAGAGCATTTTTTAGATCTCCCACCTTAAAATCTACACTCGTGTTCATGCCAGACCGCAATTGTTGTTTGGTGTCGGAGAGAATTGCTGCTTTGACTTCAAAACTGGTGACGTTTTGCTGCACTGTAGATTGAGGAGAAATTTCCACGACTTTGCCATCAAAAGTTTCGCCAGGGTAGGCATCAGCCTTAATTTTGACCGCCTGCCCCACTTTCACCTGGGCAATATTCACCTCGGCGACATTGGCAATGACGCGATTAGTACTTGCAAGCGAAAGGATGGAGGAGGCAGTAGCCGAAGTTACGGTGCTACCTGAGGTCGTAGGTGTGACAAATGCGCCTGGATCGGCGAACTTGCGCGCCACAATCCCACTAAATGGAGCGCGAATCACCGTATCCTCAATTTGGGCTTGCACGACTTGTAGTTTTCCCTGAGCAGTGAGAACCTGCGCTCTGGCTTGGGCAATATCCTCTGGACGCGAACCAGCCTGCTGGAGCGATAATGCTTGCTGTGATTGCGCCACCTTCGCCTTAGCCGCATCAAAGGTAGAGCGGGAATTCTTGAATTCTCGCTCCGAAATTGCCCCATCATTAAACAGTGCCTGGTTCTGGTTGAAATTCAACTCTGCCTGTTGTAAGTTAGCCCGATCGCTATTCAAGGTAGCCTGCGCCTGACCAATTTCCTGATCGCGATTGCCTGCCAATAACTTTTGCAGATTGGCCTCCGTTGCTGCTACTTCTCCTTGGGCTTGGGTGAGTTGCCCTTGTAAGTTCGAGTTGTCCATATACGCTAGCACCTGACCTGCCTCAACGCGATCACCCTGCTTGACCAGTAACTGTTTGAGTCGCCCGGCGGATTTAGGGCTGACGTTAATTAGCATTTCCGGCTGCACGGTACCATTTGCTGACACTGAAATTGGCAGCGTTAGCCTTTCCACAGAGACAGTCCGCACTCTGCGCCTACCTTCGCGGTTGGGTGTGGCAAAAAAGTTCTGATAAATTAAAAATCCCCCACCCGCGATCGCCCCTAGAACAACTATGAGGATCAGCGATCGCATCAGACTAAATCTCGGCCGAGGTTTAGGAGCGTCTTGCTCTTCTTCCTGACCAAGCTTTTGATCTTTATCCTGCCAACGGTTAGCAGTATCGTCTAAATCCAGCGAATCGGTTGCGATTGCTTCATCTTGCTGAGAATTCAGTTCTTGCATAATCGTTACGCTTAGTCCGCTGAATAATTGAGCTTAAAACCCCAAATGAGCAATGTATGTTAGCTGCATCACAATAGGTTTGTGATAATTTAGAGATTTCGAACCTTTACCTGAGTAAATTTTAGACCACCATGGTTGTGGTTTGGTTCAAATCAGTAAGGTAGATTCCGCATTAGGAAACAACGTCAATGCCAAAATCCCCCAAACTTTATCCTCTTTGCTTGAGAGTGGCGATCGCCACAACACTGCTTAGTACTTTTGATGGTAATGTCCTGGCTCAAACAACGCAGCAACCTTTCTTCCCGCAAACTGAACCAGTTCTGATTGCCCAAACCGAAGCTCAAGCTTTGGTGATCAAAGGCGCATTACTATTCGATCACAACCGTTTCCAGGAGGCACTTGATGCTTTTGAAGCTGCAATTAGACTTCAGCCAGATATACCTGAAGCATGGTTTGCCAAAGGTAAAGCGCTATTTCGCTTAAAACGTACAGAGGAGTCACTTGTCGCCTATGCTAATGCAATTCAGCTTAGACCAAAATTTCCTGAGGCTTGGGATGGCCTAACTACTTCTCTCTTTGCCTTAAAACGCTATAAAGAGCTATTAGAATTTAGTGACAAAATCATTGAATTGCAGCCGGACTTCCCCCAAGCTTGGATTGGTCGTGGTACAGCATTATTTGGGTTTAAACGTTACCAAGAAGCACTTGCGGCGGTTGATAAAGCGATCCAGCTTCAACCCGATCTAAATGGTGCATGGAGTGGTCGAGGCAGGGTGTTATACCGATTGAAGCGACCTCAAGAAGCGCTTGCATCCTTTGACAAAGGGATTCAACTAGACTCTGAAGACTTTGATAGTTGGTATTATCGCGGTTATATTCTGGACGATCTGAAGCGTTACGAAGAGGCTTTACAGGCTTACGATCGAGCGCTAAAAATTACCACCGCTGACATTGCCTCAATGCCCTGGCATAACAAAGGGATTACATTAAATAATTTGAAGCGCTACGAACAAGCGATCGCCGCATTCGACAGAGCAATCAAGAATAACGATTACTTCTCAGAATTTGTCGATCTCACAGTTGCAGATTCTTGGTACGCGCGGGGAGTAGCACTCTATGCCATGAAGCGATATCAAGAAGCGATAAGTTCTTTTGATAAGGCGATCGCCGAGCGATCAGATTTTGCTGATGCGATCAAAGCTCGGAGTATTGCCCAAAGGCAGTTAAGATAATTAGCTTTTGTATAGAGGATGAAGCACCATGACAACAGAGAGATGGGATGATAATAGGCTAGATCGGCTGGCTGAATTAGTAGCACAGAATGCTCAGGGCATTGCCGAAACGAGAGCAGGTTTAGAGGAAACGAGAGCGATCGTAGATTCTAATGCTCGTGCGATCGAGGCTAACTCAAATGCAATGGCAGAGTATAGACGAGAACAAATCGAGATGAGACAGGAGTTTGAGCAGGAGCAAGGTCAGATGAGACGCGAATTTAATCACATGATTGGGATAATTGCTCAACAGCAAAGCGAGATTGCTGGCTTGCGGACTGAGACAAATCGTATGTTGGATATTTTGATTAACCAACGGAAGGGTGAAGATGAGGCATCATGACTCAAATTTCCGTTAGAAAATGCTTATACCCACTACGTAATATAAATTCCAGCGCGATCGCTCTGCAATCCAATTTTGCTGATGCGATCAAAGCTCGGAGTATTGCCCAAAAACAATTGCGATAATGTCTATTTGAATATATGAAAAATAATTCCCAACCTCATCACCTTCTGCTGAAAGTAGCGATCGCGATCGCGCTCCTTAGCACTTTGGATTCCTCTGCTCTAGCACAAACGACAAATCAATCTCTCTTTAGTAATTCAAAATCTATTCTCCTATCTCAAAATAGCGGGGAAGATTTACTGTTACAAGCTGCTGCCCTGTTGAATAAACAGCGCTATCAAGAAGCAAGTGTTGTCTTTGATAAGTTAATCAGCTTATATCCAAATGTGCCAGAGATTTGGATGGGGCGTGGTGCGGCTCTGGCAGGTGCAAAACGTTATGCTGAGGCGATCGCTTCCTTTGATAAAGCTATTCAAATTAAGCCCGGTGTAGCTGATGTTTGGTTTGGTCGTGGTGTTGCTCTGGCAGGACTAAATCGCCATCAGGAGGCGATCGCTTCCTTTGATAAAGTGGTTCAAATTAAGCCTGACTATGCTGAGGCTTGGAATTTGCGTGGCAATGCCCTAATTAATCTCAATCGCTATCAGGATGCCAGTGCTTCCTTTGCTAAAGCTTTGCAAATCAAGCCTGATTACACTAATGCCTGGGCGGGTTTGAGCAGTTCCTTATCTGCATTGAAGCGTCATCAAGAGTTACTTGCGCTCGGTGACCAGATAACTCAAATCAAGCCTGACGTAGCTGGAGCTTGGTACGGACGCGGTAGAGGGTTATATGGACTACGACGTTACGAAGAGGCGATCGCTTCCTTTGATAAAGCTCTGCAAATCAAGCCTGATGCTTTTGAAATTTGGGCTAGTCAAGGCAAGGCACTACGTCAATTAAAGCGCCCTCAAGAGGCGATCGCTGCTTTTGATAAAGCGATTCAACTCAATAGCGATGTGTTTGATGCCTGGTATGGCCGTGGATATGTTTTAGATGACTTGAAGCGTTACGAAGAGGCTCTGCAAAGCTATGACAAAGCTTTAAAACTCAACTCTAACGATTCTCCCCTCTGGCATAACCGAGGGATTACCTTAGCGAATCTAAAACGCTACGACGAGGCGATCGCAGCCTATGACAAAGCAATTCAAGTAAATGCCTATTTCTCAGATCTGGTCGATTTGACAGCGGCTGATTCCTGGTATGCGCGTGGTTTATCGCTCTATGCGATGCGCAGATATCAAGATGCGGTACGATCCTTCGATCGGGCGATCGCACTTCGATCGGATTTTACCGATGCGATCAAAGCTCGCAGTGTTACCCAAAAGCAGTTGTGATATATTCCAATCGGCCACAAGTAGAATATTGATTATTAGGCTTGTATAATCAATTTGAGAATATGTAATCGATTAAACAATTTATCTCCCTAAGACTTAGGATAACTATGAGATGGCCTGTTTGAGGATTAGATAGCGTAAATACAGCTCATTCTCGTGATGGTAAACCGATCTGAGTTTGAGGCTAAGCAGATTCTCTGTTCCCATGCCATAGCCCTCGCCAGCAACTGTAGTAGCATTCTCTAATCCACCTACAAGTTTTGGTGATAGGGTAAGAAAAATTTCGTCACACCATCCTTCCGAAATCAGTGCATAGTTCAGTGATGGGCCTCCTTCGACTAGAAGCCGCTGAATACCAAAATTATTAAACATAACATCCAACATCCGTGCTAAATCGATGCCGGGTATATACGGATCGTTGGGTAAGCGGACAACTCGCGCTTTTTCGCTCAAGCTTAGTTCTGCCGAATGCGGTGCTGATGCACCCAGAAATACTACGCGCAGATCGCGGCCAGCTAGCCAAAAGCGATGTTCTAGTGGCAGATCGCCGCTATTACTTATTACTATGCCCAAGGGTTGCTGCTTGTCTGGGAAAAACTGCGATCGCTCCTCAGCCAAATCATCAGGTACAGTTGGAATAAACGGATCGACTCTAAGTGTGCCACCCCCAACTACGACAGCATCTACCTGGGCACGCAGTCGTTGCATAAGTTTTCGATCGGACCTCGATCCCAATCCCTCCAGTCCTCCTGGACTAGTGGTAGCCTTACCATCAACACTAGAGACCATGTTAAAAACTACATAAGGTCTGTGCCAGGTGCGATCGCGATGCATAAATGTAACACCTGTAGTTGGGAAAGCTAACTCTCCATAGGAATAAACGTTCTCGAATGCAGAATAGAGGCGATCGAACATATGCAATTATCAGTTATCAGTTATCAATTACTGTAGGGATAAGTTTAGCGGCAGCATTTGTTTATTACAAAAATACTTGGACAAAACTTGACCTACATCTGATGAATAGCTGTATTTTATTCACCATTCGTTAAGCAAACAATGCTAATCTTAAAACGACATTAAGTTTTATTGCCAAATTCCTATGCTGCGTCTTGAACACATCAAGAAAATCTACCCCACAGGCGAAGTACTGAAAGACGTGAACTGGGAAGTTAAGCCAGGCGATCGCATTGGTTTAGTGGGTGTAAATGGTGCTGGCAAATCTACACAACTCAAAATTATTGCGGGGGAGGTTGAACCAACTGATGGTCAGATCGTTAAACCCTCTAGCCTCAAGATTGCCTATCTCACGCAGGAGTTCGAAGTCGATCCGCAGCGTACTGTAAAAGCAGAATTCTGGGCAGTATTTCATGAGGCTAACCAGATCCAGGCAGAGTTAGCGATCGTTAATCACAAGCTAGAGAATCTTAAGCCTGGGGATGATTTTGAGAAATTGCTCAAGCAGATGGATAGATTGCAAAGGCAGTTTGAAGCACTGAATGGCTATGAATTAGAAAGCCGCATCGATAAGATTTTACCTGAACTAGGATTTCAGATTGTTGATGGCGATCGCACTGTGGATCAGTTTAGCGGTGGCTGGCAGATGCGCATGAGTTTGGGAAAGATTTTGTTGCAAGCACCCGATCTATTACTGCTGGACGAACCGACTAACCATTTAGACTTAGAAACCATTGAGTGGTTAGAAACCTATCTCAAGGGTCTAAAGACCCCCATGGTAATTGTTTCCCATGATCGTCAGTTTCTTGATCGTCTTTGCACGCAGATTGTAGAAACTGAGCGCGGCGTATCCCAAACCTATTTAGGCAACTATTCCTCCTATCTTACTCAGAAGGAAGAGGCAAGGGAAGCCCAGCTTGGTGCCTTCGAGCGTCAGCAAAAATATCTAGAGAAACAACAAGTATTTGTAGAGAGATTCCGCGCTAGTGCTACCCGCAGCACACAGGCCAAAAGCCGCGAGAAACTACTCGATAAAATCGAACGGATTGAAGCTCCAGAGGGCAGTGCCCGTACTTTAAAATTTCGCTTTCCCCCTGCCAGCCGCAGCGGACGGGTTGTAGTAGAGATTAAAGACCTTACCCATGCCTATGGCGACCAAATTCTATTTCTAGGTGCGAATCTGCTGATCGAAAAAGGCGATCGCATTGCATTTGTTGGCCCAAATGGCGCGGGTAAATCGACCTTACTGAAGATGATTGTGGGGCAAGAACCTTACAACGAAGGCGAAATAACGCTCGGGCACAATGTTTTACCTGGCTATTTCGAGCAAAACCAGGCGGAAGCTTTAGACCTGCACAAAACTGTGCTGGCGACCATTCACGATGACTTTCCCAAAATGAAAGCAGAAGAAGTGCGCGGCCTGTTAGGCAAATTTCTGTTCAGCGGTGATGCCGTATTTAAGAATGTTGCAGATATCAGTGGTGGTGAAAAAGCACGTCTGGCACTCGCAAAAATGCTACTGCACCCGGTGAATTTCCTCATTTTGGATGAGCCGACGAATCACCTTGATATCCCAGCTAAAGAGATGCTCGAAGAGGCTCTCAAAGAATACGAAGGGACAGTGACAATTGTATCCCACGATCGCTACTTTATCTCACAAGTGGCTAACAAGATTGTCGAGGTGCGTGATGGTGAACTACGGATGTATGCTGGTGACTATGCCTACTATCTCGAAAAACTAGATGAAGAGAAGCGCGAGGCAGAGCATGCCGCAGCCATGGCAGCCAAAGCTGCTAAAGAGGCAGCCAAACGTGCGAAAGAAAAAGAGAAGCAAAAGGAGAAAGCAAAGCGCTAGAATTCCTGATAGTTCTCACCAAAAAACATTTGGGATCTGCACCCAATGTATTGAGTAGTTTGGTCATATTTAGCTGACTTCCATCCAGGCGATACATTTCTGCATTTCTTGTCGCATGGTATCGCGATCGCGCTGGATAGCGGTGATCGTGTACGATAGGCAGAACTAAAAAATTGTGTAGGTGAGGCCAGGGCCATTAAGCTCCAGTACAAAAAGGTTGAGTAAATCGCGTCCGATCAAAATTACACCTCCAAGATCCTCGCTAGAACATCCACGCACCCTCACTACTTTGAGAACAAAACGATCAAACTTCAGTCCAACAAAGTACGGGACAACTACTGTGGAACCTTTAGCCGTCCCGCTAACCGTTTCCCTTGCCCCTGCAATGGTTGCTTTAACCCGAATTAGGAACTCGAAGGGAACTAAAGTGCAATCTGCTCCAGAGTCAAGAAAAGCAGTACATCCCAGCGCGATCGGTGGGTTATCTCCAGGGGTAGCTAATTGCACCTGGAGCAATGGGGCAGCAGGAATTTCTGTACCTAGAGATGTGTAAGCATAAGATCCCATCTAGAAGCCTCAAGCAGAAACGTTAGGTGGAGCAAAGCCTCGAATGCTCAATCTTGGCTCGACAGGGACAATTTTTTTGACAAATAATGGCTTTAGTCCCCTTGCCGCATAAGTCCGTAAAACTAAAGTAGCCTCATCCTTGTCAGCATCCAACACCTGCCCATCTTCAAATAAAACATATAGCCCTGCATACTGACACAGTAAATCGTCTTTCTTCTGAGTAAAGATCTGTGATTGATATTCCATGTAGGCAAGGGTTTCAGTATCTGGACATTCTTGTATCTCTATAGTGTCGGTGGATTGACGAGTAGCTATCTCGCGTAAGATAGTAGTCGCGATCGCATCTTGCTCCACTTCTGGCAGGCTAGAAGCAAGGTCAAAAGCTTCGTTGAGTAGTTTGGTCATATTTAGTTCACCTCCATCCAGGCGATACATTTTTGCATTTCTTGTCGCATGGTGTCGCGATCGCTATGATAGCGGCGACCGTGTCCTGGCAATACCCACTCAAAATCATAGCGAGCTAATTTTCGCATTGACTCAGTTGTGGCTGGCCAGGAGTACCAGTTCGCAGACCTGAACGCAATCAATTGATTTAATCTTGCCGACCAAGCCAGGTGATCGCCAGAAAAGAGAAATTTATTTTGATAGAGCAAAACCGTATGGCCTTTAGTATGTCCCGGCACGGTAATAATCAGCAAGTCTGGAGCCAATTGCAAAGGTTCTATTCCCGTAATTGGCATCTCAATATTGCGAGTACCAGCGTTGATTTCGTCTTCGTGCAAAATGCGATCGCAACCAAAGCGATCGCGAAATTTCTGATGATCGGCCACGTCATCGCGATGGGTGAGATACATGTAACGAATGCCCCCCATATTCTCTAGTTGACTCACCAGTGGTGGCGCAAAGCGCGGCGAGTCCACCAGAATATTACCTTCTGGTCTTTGAATAAAATAACTAGCTGCTCCAAAGGAATTTTCGGCATGGAAGCCACAGTGATAGATATTATCTGCGACAGGAATTGGGAAGCTCTGTTGCACTGAGACAATATCTCGTGGTTTTTCCACAGTGCCAATTGAAGCCGTGGGACAAGCAAGGAGAGCCTGCATAGCCTTTAGTCTTTCGGTCTCATTTTGAGGTTGATGGTAAACCGCCGATTGTCCATCTGCGTAATCGAATACCTCAGGAGCCATCCAGCGACAGGTATCGCAGTCGATGCAAGTACTGTCGACATAGAGATCGCCACTAATATTCTGCGATCGCCGTTGTTGTAATTTAGCCATTTTTTATATGCGCCTACGACTGCCAAACCAATGCTTTCATGTCGATCGCTATTTTACTGTAAGGGCAAACCTGAGTGTTTACCCTGTTTTGGGCTCAAGTAAAAACCGCTATTTGATATTAGAGACATTTGGCACAAAGTTCTGCAATCCAATGGGAGGACGAATATAGTCTACTTCTTCCTGTCGCGGTGGTAGCTCCATTGGTGCGGGTGTCAAATCTTCATAAGGGATGAGGCTGAGGAAATGGGTAATACAGTTGAGACGCGCTTTCTTCTTATCATCGGCATCAACTACATGCCAGGGTGACAGTCTGGTATCTGTGGAATCAAACATATCATCCTTAGCCCTGGAATATTCCACCCATTTGGTTCGAGCTTGCAGATCCATAGGGCTGAGCTTCCATCGCTTGGTCGGATTGTCGATACGTTCCTGGAAGCGCTTTTCCTGCTCTTCATCGCTGACTGAAAACCAGTACTTAATCAAGATAATGCCCGATCGCTGTAGCATCGACTCAAACTGAGGGCAGGAGCGAAAAAATTCTACATACTCCTCATGGGTGCAAAAGCCCATCACTCTCTCAACTCCAGCACGGTTGTACCAACTGCGATCGAACAGTACGATCTCGCCTGCGGAGGGTAGGTGAGCGGCATAGCGCTGGAAGTACCACTGCGTTTTCTCGCGCTCGGTAGGTACGCCCAAGGCTACAACCCTACAGATACGTGGATTCAGGCATTCAGTAATGCGTTTAATCACGCCACCTTTGCCAGCGGCATCTCGTCCCTCAAAAATCACAACAATTTTTAAACCTTGATGCTTCACCCATTCCTGCAACTTAACTAACTCAATATGCAGGCGGGCTAGCTCTTGCTCGTAGAATTTCTTGCTGAGTTTCTTAGTTGTAGCTGGGTTTATAGCCCCTACCTGATTACCTTTACTACTCTTATCCTTCTGCACCTTCATAACCAGGACATCTTTATGTCCGTCAGTATGCCCGTTTTTCCCTTTCTTTGCCATACTTGCCCCTGCCTTAACTATTGAATACCACCTCAATTGTAAGTAGCACTAACCACTTGGTCTGCATTTGTTTACACTATTTTCCCGATCTGGAATCGTTGGCGGACTGCCAGATGGTGCGGATAAGCTGTCTGCAAATCAAATCAAATCAGATGGGATTGTAAATAGCTGCAACAAATCGCTCAATTCCAGCACGATCGCAATGAATCTGAATTCGATCGTAGCACTTCATCTCCATAAGCATATTTACAACAATTGGCGCTTGACCGATCGCCAATTCCACAACCCAATATCCTCCTGTCATCAGATATAAGGGAGCAGTAGTAATGAGATGTCTCACTGCATCCAGGCCATCAATCCCACCATCTAGGGCAAGGTGCGGTTCGCAATCTCTGACCTCTGGTTGCAGGTGCTCGATCTCTTTTGTTGGAATGTAGGGAGGATTAGATACCATGCCTGTAATTTTCCTCTTAAGTGCTGCTAGCGGCTCAAACCAATTGCCGTGATAAAACTTAACTCTGTTCTCTAGTCCGCATCTCTGAGCATTTTGCTGCGCGATCGCCAACGACTCCACACTGCGATCGACGGCATGAATATTGGCATCGGGTAAAGCTTGGGCTAAACCAAGTGCGATCGCGCCACTACCCGTACCCAAATCGACCCACTCACCCGATTTAATTTGATTGTGATCGCAGTAATCCTGCACCAGATCGATTAATAGCTCCGTTTCAGGGCGTGGAATCAGTACTGCTGGAGAAACGAGTAATTCCAAATCTCGCCAGGTAGTTGCACCCGCCAGGTACTGCACGGGCAGGCGATCGCGCAGTCGCTGTTGCCACAGGCGATCTAGCTTTTGCAGTACGGATGGCTCAAGATTCACGCGTTTCAGGCGTAAAGACAGTTTATCAATGCCAGCCACGCGTTCCAGCAACCACTCTAGTTCGACGGTCGGAATTTTAGCTGAGATTGCCTCTTGGCGAGAGCGATCGTACCATTCCCAAAACTTCAGAAACGATTTTGTCATCGAGAGCCTCTATCCGGCTTGGCAGTAAAATTAAATTGTTCACTCAGATACAGAAATCCCATGAGTCCCCAACAAGAACAAAACTGGTTGAACCTATTTGGGCAATATACACCAGAGGGTACAACCTGGCACGCTTTAACCACAGTCTATTCTCTCGATTTACAAGTAATTCGCGCCTACCAATTCACGCGCAGATTTAGCATTAATCCCGAACGGACTATTGTTTATCATCAGAATACTTATTATTTGCCAGACGGCCAGACCAAAGAACAAAGCTGGGAGATTGAGAAGGAAAAATGCAATCAAGCTGATGGCGTATTTCATCCTGAATCCGAATATATGAGAGCGATTGGCTTTGGCAACGGCACTAGCATTTGGGTGTCTCAGCATTTCAAACCCAAGGGTAATTTTGGTTCGGAAGTTTTTATCAAACAACAAGATTGGCGCTATGGCATTATTCCAGTTTATCAAGATGGGAATTTAGATCGCTTAGTTCTGATTAAAGAACATCCCGAAAGATTTCCCGAACAACTGGACGAACAAAAGATCCATTCTGGATCGGGAACGTGGCAAGTAAAGCACGTCAAAATGACTCCCGATTTGCAGGAATCAACAGATGAGTTAGTACAGATAGACTTGGATATTTACGCCACTAAGGCAGGGCATAGTATTTATACTCTCCCCGAACAGATTATCCTAAATCTACCGATCGCTATCTCCGTGGGTGAAGGCTTTGACATTCTAGTGGGTAAGGAAATCTCCGAGAATAAGTATATGCAAATGAGAAGCAGTTATGACGCAACAGGAAAATTCAGCGGGTTAATCTCATCGGAATTCGCTAAATTGCATCCCTAATCACATGCGCGCTCGCTTAGATAGACAGGTAGATAGACAGGAGGACTGGCATCAATCTAGACAATTTCAAATTCCAAGTTGTAACTAGCTAAAAGGTCGCAAGTAAAATGGTCGTTGATATTCGTATCACTCAGTTCTAGATTGTAAAAATCCACAAATTCGTGTTCAAAATACGGCCCCGCATGCCACGTACCGCGATTGAGTTTAATAAAGCAATTGCCAGGAATGCGAAATGCATTAATGGTTTCTGGTTCGACTTGGGATAATCCCATTGCTGAAGGTGGAGCGACAGCGATCGCCCATTCCTTTCCATCTAGTGCTCCCAAACATTGCGTACATTGGATATGCCGCGTGATGCGATGAAACTTCTGCCCTTGCCCCGATAAGCGCATAATATAAAATCTGGGAATGCCACCCTCTAGGTCTAACTGGGCGTCGCGATCGCCAAAAGGTTTACCATCAACTGAGGGATAGATAACCTGTCCAAAGGGATGAAAGTTCTCTTCACTAATTGTATGGGCTTTAAGTTTTCGCAATCCAAACTCAGGCATAGTTAGCTGGTGTATCAACTGATCACAAGGTGACTGGCAACTCGATCTGGAGTTTGTCCGATGACTACACCCAAAAAGCCTCCATTCGAGCCTAATGTAATTACTGTATCATTCGCGGTTATGAACGTATCAGCACCGCTGACAAAGAAATTAAAATCCGCTCCTGACAATAGGTTGACGAATTCGCCTTGTATAGTATTAGAGATAGCCAGCGTATCGCCAGTATTGCTACGGTCGAAGGTATTATCATTAAAATCAAGTAAAACATGGGCTTGAGCTGGGTCAAATACGGTTGTAGCGGCACTGAGTACAAACACATCCCTACCACTATCTCCCCGCATAAAGGTCTGGCCAAAGCCTGCGTAAAGCACATCATCGCCGCTGCCGCCAGCAAGGAAACCACCATCGACACTAGCTATCAACGTATCGTTACCTGCCTCACCTGTAATCACGTCAAACCCGCCATCACCGTAAATGACATCGTTACTTGCCGAACCAGTAAGACGATCGTCACTGACTGAACCAACAATGCTGTTATCAGCATAACCGTAGACATCGTAGGGTACTGAGCGATCGTAACCATAGATGTCAAATGAGGATAAGGCATCAAGACCCAAGACAGCAAAGGTGGCTAAACCGCCATAACCAAAGATATCAAAGGGAACTGAGTTATCAAAGGTATTAAAATCCCCAGGGAAAGGAACTGAGTTATCAAAGGTATTAAAATCCCCAGGGAAAGGAACTGAGTTGTCAAAGGTATTAAAATCCCCAGGGATTGAATCGTCAAATAAACCAAATGCATTGGCAAGATCGTCAGCGAAATTAAGCAGATCGGAAAGCGTGTCCATATCAGACCCTCCCTCTTAAATGCAGAATGAGTCTCAAATTAGTCTTTGATCTAAGTATAGCGAGAACCTAAAAGTGTTGGTGCGATCGCGCTTCCGTCGCCGCCCTAACAAAACCTGCCGCAACTGAGGGATTACTACCCCAATGCAAATGCAAATAGGAAGCTAAGAAATTATGTCTACCCCACCCTTCGGTACCGAGATCGCGACCAGCATAATTCTTTAACTGGTAAAGTGGCAGATCGGATGCAACAGTCTGACGGGAGCGATGGAATTCATGGCCCCAAACAGGTCGATGATCGCTAGGTAGCCAGGGTTGGGTATTTATTGCCGAAGTTAGTACCTGACAACACCGATAGCCAAGAGTCAACTTGTCAGTCATGATCGTCTGTGTCGGAATCGCGCCTACCATGGCAAATTGATTGCCCACAAAGTCAGCGATCGCCTCACTGAGATACATTAAACCGCCGCATTCAGCGTAGATCGGTAAGTGAACTTGTTGGCGGATCGAAGCGATCGCGCCTTGATTCTCCGCTAGTTGTGCTGCGAAGATTTCAGGGAAACCTCCACCAAAATATAGGCCGTGGATCTGGTCGGGTAGTTGGGCATCATCGAGCGGACTCCAATCGACTAATTCCGCTCCCAGTTTTTCCAGAATATCCAGGTTATCGGCATAGTAGAAGTTGAAAGCGCGATCGCGTGCCACTGCGATTCTGACCTTTGCATTTATAGGTTTATTGGGCTGATGCTGCGCTGCATTTGTCAGTAATGGCTGAGGAGAAATGGCGGGAATGCTTTGGGAATTTCGGATCAGAGGCATGAGATTTTCCCAATCAAAGCAGCGCTTGCCCAGATCGGCTAAGCGATCGATGATTTGATCGAAATTAGCAATTTCGGTGCTGGGAATTAGCCCCAAGTGGCGATCGCTCAGCTTAATGCCTTCTTCACGGGGAATAATCCCCAAAACCGGAATCCCCAATGGCGCAATCGCTTCGAGCAATATCTCGCGGTGGCGATCGCTACCTACGCGATTGAGGATGACTCCAGCTAGCTGAATATCCTTATCGAAGTGATGGTAACCGTAGATCGTTGCTGCCAGCGATCGCGACATCCGACTGCAATCAATCGCTAGAATTACAGAGACAGATTTGCCCAACAGTTTCACCACATGGGCGGTACTACCAAACTCATCGCTACCAGCGCCGTCAAATAAACCCATGACGCCTTCGATCGCAGCACCATCTGCATTAGCACTATGCTTAGCAAAGCAGGATTGCACATATTGATTAGACGTAATCACAGGATCGAGATTGCGACAAGGGCGACCCGTAATCGCAGTATGAAACATCGGGTCGATATAATCTGGCCCCACCTTAAAAGACTGTACATCCACCCCCCAGCGTTGCAATGCCGCCAGAATTGCAAGGGTTATAGTTGTTTTACCAACACCGCTATGAGTTCCAGCAATAGCGATCGGCATGATTGCCTTACCTATCTTGCCGCTACGTCAAACACAATATAGCGGTTTGGCAGGAAGGTCATGGGGTTGGTAGCATGCTTGCCATCTGGCTGCACCTCAAAATGTAAGTGAGGCCCCGTGCTCCTGCCCGTACTACCAACTTCCGCAATTAGCTGCCCTTGCCTGACCTGTTGCCCCTTTCTCACTAAAATCCTATTCGTATGGGCATAAAGCGTACGGCTGCCATCATTATGGGTCACTTCTACCAAGTTGCCATAACCACCATCGTCCCACTCAGCATAACTAATAAACCCATCGGCGGCGGCCAGGATCGGCGCACCTGTGGGAGCACCAATATCAATGCCCTTATGCATCTTTCTTTGACCCGTAATCGGGTGAATGCGCCAACCAAAGGCCGCAGTGATAATGCCATTAACTGGCCATACCATTGGGGCCGGAGTATTCAGTGTTGATTTTGCAACAGATTGAGGTAACTGTACAGACCAGTGACTGGTCGAACTAAGTGCTTTAAGTTGTAGTTGTTCGTTCTCTTCCAGGTTAAAGCTGGGGGCAAATTCAACCACCAGGCGTGTTGTATCTGCATCAACTTGCCCTACCCTCACTGCTTGCACCGCTTTGCCGATTGTCCGTCGTACAGTTGGCCCTTTATATTTAGCCCCAGGCAAATCGATCACCAAACGTGTGGGGTTTTCGAGCACCTTCCCTTTGGGATAAATCTTTTTTTCCGTGGCAAACTCGATGCGGTTGCGTGTGGTGTCAAATACAAAGGTTTCTAGCCGATTTGCTAGAACTGCTGGTGCAAGCATCATAGAGCCTACAAAGCAAGATACTAGCCACCATTTTTGATGTTTGGGACTTTGTTTCGAGCTATTAAACATTGGGTCTGTGTGTGTGAAGGAAGCAAAAAGGCGGAGAAACACCTATACCAGGAGTAAACTGGTTTAAGTGAAATAAATTAAGTGAAATAAATAAAAGTGGTCTGTGGAAGTTTACATTAATTTGCATCCCATAATCTATTTGTATAAAAAATTTATATGGGTAGTTTTAGATGCAGTTCTACAGTCAGAAATATGCAATCGATGAAATTGATTCTTTACAGTAAACCGGGCTGCCATCTTTGTGAGGGGTTGCTAGAAAAATTGCAACTGGTACAAGCCGTACCATTCGATCTGGAAATTCGTGATATCACCAGTAATCTCAACTGGTTTGAACAGTACCAATACGAAATACCTGTTCTTTGTTTCTGGGATGAGCAACTCAATCAAGAACGCAAGCTACCCCGCCTGTCACCTCGATCGCCCCTTACCAAGCTGGAAGAATTACTGAAACAATATGCATAGCACGATGACAAGCTTGGCAAAAAAGGGTAAGCCATTTTGGACGATCGCAAGTTTCACAGCGATCGCTCTGATTGGCGTTGTCGATTATCTAACTGGTTACGAAATATCGCTTTCTTTGTTTTACTTAATCCCTATTGCCGCGATCGCTTGGTTTGTGGGTATTGGCCCTGGGATATGGGCATCCGCCATCTGTACAATTGTGTGGGTAGCAGGAGATATTGCCGCAGAGCAAGTATATTTCTACACTTTCATTTACGCCTGGAACGCTTTGATGCGGTTGGGATTGTATATTTGCGTGGTTTTGTTAATGTCCATGCTGAAGAAAGCAATCCTGCGCGAACAAGCGCTTAACCGCACTGACAAGCTGACGGGAGCTGCCAATTCTCACTGTTTTTGGGACTTGGCTCAGATGGAAATTGATCGCTCTTCTAGATACAAGCGACCCTTAACCGTTGCCTATCTCGATCTAGATCGCCTCAAAACTATTAACAAAAAGTTTGGATACAGCGAAGGTGATGCTGTCCTCCGCACAGTTGTGGGTATCTGCAAAAAGTATTTAAGGACAACCGATCTAGTGGCTAGACTTGGCGACGATGAATTTGCCTTTCTGCTGCCAGAAACTCCCCAGGAAGGGGCCGAAGTTGCGATGACCACACTACAATTGGCATTGGTGGAGGAAATGCAGAAAAATAACTGGCCAGTTACATTTAGTATTGGTGTGTTGATCTGTGCCACAGTACCGCGAACAGTAGAGGAGACGATCGAAATTGCCGATAGCCTGATCTACTCTGCGAAGAAGGGCGGCAAGAATGCCATTTGTTACGCTACCTATATTGGTTAGGTAACAGAAAATGTTTCCCCCTTGAATTCTTTTCGATGTGAAGTTATTTTAAGTTGCATTAAAGTGCCCATACAGAGAGTCAGGTGAGGAGATATCTATGCAGCTAGGTGAGCTTTTGCAACAGGCAGGTTGTCAGTATAACGATCGGGCTCGCGATCTCCTAACAGTACAAGGGATAGCCACAGATTCCCGCACCTGCAAACCAGGTGATTTATTTGTAGCGATGCCGGGTAGCCAGGTGGACGGTAGCCAGTTTGCAGTTGATGCGTTGGATAGAGGTGCGATCGCCGCCATAGTTGCGAATACGGTTAATCTGGGCAAAGATGGCCTGATTGGCGTTGATGATGTGGTAACTGCCTGCGCCCAGGTTGCTGCCGCTTTCTATGGGTTCCCCGCCCAAAAAATGAATCTTGTGGGTGTAACTGGGACCAATGGCAAAACTACTACTACACATCTAATCGAGTTTTTATTGCAATCCCAGTTCACCACAGCCCTGTTTGGTACGCTCTACGCACGTTGGCCTGGGTACGCGCATACTGCCTCCTACACAACTCCCTTTGCTCATGCTCTGCAAGCACAACTCAGCCAGGCTTTAGATAGCGGCTGCCAGATTGGAGTGATGGAGGTTAGTTCCCACGCTTTAGCCCAGAAACGCGTATGGGGATGTCCGTTCGAAGTTGCCGTATTTACGAATTTGACCCAAGATCACCTCGACTACCACCGCGATCTAGAGGATTACTTCCAAGCCAAAGCCTTGTTATTCAGCGCTGATTACCTGAAAGGTCGGGCAGTGATTAATCTTGACGATCCGTTTGGGCAAAAACTGGTGGCTCTCACGACTAAATCAGCGAACTCAGCCATTTGGACATACAGCCTGGAAAACTCGCAGGCTGATTTTTACACCGAAAATCTGATCTACAGTCCCAATGGTGTGCAGGGAATCCTCCATACACCCCTAGGAGAAATGTCACTGCGATCGCCCCTAGTCGGGGGCTTTAATGTCTATAACACGATCGCGGCGATCGCCACTTGCCTGCATTTAGGTATCAGCCTCGATCGTATTGCGGCAAGATTGCCCGAATTCAACAATGTGCCAGGACGAGTAGAGCGGGTGCAAGTCAGCCCCGATCAAGATATTACTGTGGTTGTCGACTATGCCCATACACCCGATAGCCTGGAGAACGTGCTCAAAGCGCTGCGTCCATTTACGCAACGCGAGTTGGTGTGCGTCTTTGGTTGTGGCGGCGATCGCGATCGCACCAAGCGCCCCCTGATGGGAGAAATTGCGGCTCGACTGGCCGATCGCGTTTACATCACCTCCGATAATCCGCGCACGGAAGATCCCCAAGGGATTTTGCAAGATATTTTGGCCGGTATTCCCGCTACCGCTACACCCTTAGTTGAGGTAGATCGACGGCGCAGCATTCAAATGGCGATCGCTAGTGCTCAGCCGGGTGATACTGTTGCGATCGCGGGTAAAGGCCATGAGGACTACCAAATTCTGGGTAAGGAAAAAATTCATTTTGACGATCGAGAGGAAGCTCAATTTGCGCTCAGACAGAGATTGGGGATAGGCTAAGCTCTAGAAGATAAGTCAAGATCGTGAATCGGTAAGTATTTCTGCCGATAGCAAATGCTATAGCGCTTTTGTAAATATGGCTTCAAATGTGCGCGTTTTGCCGTTAAATAAACTAAGGGATAATTATGGGCTTTGCAGATTATTCTATTGCGGAGATTGCTGAAGACTATCAAATCTCAGTTGAGATGGTCTGTCAACTTTGTGATCGACTTGGCATTCACTACCAAGATATTCATACAAAGCTTGCATTAGAAGATGCTAAAACCGTTATTCTTGCAGCCCAAACAGCAGCCCAAACAAAAGAAAAGAAGTCATCATAAGTTTATTTTCAAAATACTTTGCCTACTATGAGCAGAAAAACTTACAAATTCCTTTTGCTAGCGATCGCGACAATCTTCTTAGCCTGGCAGTTTGTGACGACAAGTGTCCTGGCGGCAGATTCAAGTGCTGAAATGCGCACCGTGCCTCTCAACGACAAAGAAAAAATTATCCTATCTAATAAGGATATTGCAGCTGGCAAGAAACTATTTCAAAATGCTTGTGCCACCTGTCATGTCGGGGGTGCTACGTTTACCAACCCCAACGTTGGCCTCGATCCTGAAAGCTTAGCACTGGCAACCCCGCCCCGTAACAACGTGGAAGGGTTAGTGGCTTTCATGAAGAACCCCACCACCTTTGATGGAGTTGAGGAAATTTACGAAAACCATCCCAGTTTGAGAAGCACCGATATTTTCCCTGCAATGCGTGGTTTAACTGATAAAGATCTCAAGGTAATTGCTGGTTATATTCTTTACCAACCCAAGGTCAGAGGCAGTGGCTGGGGCGGTGGCAAGATTTATTATTAAGTCAAGATTAACTTCTGTAAAATCTGACTAGTTTAGAGAAAATCCAACATTAAAAGCAGCAGATCATGAAAAAACAATCAATTTTGGGGCGTCTAAGTCTACTATTTATCGGCTTTGCGATCGCATTAAGCAGTCTTGTTTTCAACGCTGCTCTAGCATCAGCTGAGACCTATACTGTTTTGATGGGTAGCAATAGCGGGCAGCTTGCATTCGAGCCTTCTACCCTTACGATCAAAGCTGGCGATACTGTGAAGTGGGTCAACAATAAAGCTTTCCCCCACAATGTTATTGTCGATGGACAAGATGCACTATCTCACAAGAAGCTAATCCAAAAGCCCAAGCAATCGGTTGAAACTACTTTCAATGAAGCAGGCGAGTATAGCTACTACTGCGCTCCTCACCGTGGTGCTGGTATGGTCGGCAAGATTACTGTTTCTGGCTAAGTTCTAGTAAACACATATACTGTTTTTCCTAAGTAGCCTATATGGGCGGGTTAACGCTAAGTTCTCCCAACTCATATAGGCTAATTTTTTTTGGATAACCTACAAAGCACCTGCTGCCGTAACATCTAAAACGCAGCCGGAGAGGTGGGTAGTAATATTCATCGCCTGTAAGCAGGGCGGGCGATCGCCGCCTTTGTGATAGTCAATCACGCTTACACCGCCGTTACCTTGCTTAAATAGCCAGAAACTGGCAGGATCTAGATTGAAAATCTGGCAGAGAATAGCTTTATTGACTGCGTCGTGAGCAACGACGAGTGCAGTTGCCCCAGGCTCAATATTATCGACCATCTGCTGCCATGCAGTTGCTACCCTATCCCAAACCTGTTGTAGATTTTCTCCTTCAGGCATCTGAACCGATCCAGGGTTTTGCTGCCATCTCAGCAGTTCTCCGGGAAACTCTGCCTCGATTTCATGCTCGAATTTACCCTCCCATAAACCGTGGGAGATTTCTTTAAGTGCATCGATATACTCAAGCTCCACATCAGGGTGTTTGCTTAAGATCTTTTCTGCCGTTTCCTTTGGACGCAGCATTGGACTGCTCAAGGCGCGATCGATGGGTACAGACTGTAAAAATTCCGCCGCACACCGCGCCTGATCCTGCCCCTTAGAGTTGAGTGGTACATCAATTTGCCCTTGAAAGCGTTGTTGGCGATTCCACTCTGTCTCACCGTGGCGCACTAATAAGATGCGCGGCCCCACA
Source organism: Rhizobium sp. Q54 (assembly GCA_943367755.1). GTDB lineage: Bacteria > Cyanobacteriota > Cyanobacteriia > Pseudanabaenales > Pseudanabaenaceae > PCC-6802. The sequence goes on from CALRKB020000005.1 coordinate 115,536, forward strand.
TGACCTTTCCGCATCGCTGGTAAAACGCTACCAGTTAAGGCAGAGAGATGAGTAGTGAGGTTGAGAGATTCAAGCTGAGCGTTAAATTCAAGCTCTTGAGCATCTTGGCGATCGCTATGGCTAGGACTAAAATTCAGGACGCTGATAGCACAATTAGACTGCTGTAAATTGTGATATTCCGATGGTGGCAACCCTAGTGCGGTAGCAATCAGAGCACGATTGATGCCACTATGACCCACCAGTAGGATGGTTTCCCCCTGATGTTGCGGTAAAATCTGATGCCATAAAGCTTTTGCTTGCGCAAATAGATCGTGCACAGGATAGCGATCGCCCATTGCCATCTTGTGTGGAGCATTTTGCCACTTGTCATAGGCATCAGGAAATTGTGCCTTTACCTGCTCGAAGGTCATGCTTTCCCAGTCAGGTAGGTTAATTTCGTATAAACCTTCCTGCGGCTGCAGAGGAGGTGGACTAGTCGCAGCGGCTAAAATAATTGCTGCTGTTTGTTGGGCTCGTACTAATGGGCTGCAATAGGCGGCGGTAAACGATAGGTCAGACAGGGCTAAACCTGTAGATTCTGCTTGCGATCGCCCAATCGCAGTTAGAACTGACTGTTTTTCAGGTTGGTCGAGGTTGCCACGCCCCTGAACCAAGCCAGCCGTATTAAAGTTACTTTCGCCGTGGCGCACTAAGACTATGCGGGTAATCAGGGCAATATCCTCGTTATTCTAGACATCTTAAAGAAATTTTACATTTTCATGTTGCGCTATAATACTGTGTTAGGCTACCTGTAGCCAAGCAGAAGCTAAAGATGTTGCTTACTTGCGCCTCTCGCAGCGTTAACAGTTCAGTCTAAGAGTTAGATCATTCTGATTTTTATTTTCAGTGGCTGTATCTATAGACACCCTATAAAGATATAGTTCGCTTTTAAACTCTTTTGCCACACTGTCAGGTCATTTTCTCAGGCCTGAGCACGGCTTGTCAGACACCAATATTCGTGCTGTAAGTATTGTAAAGATGCTCAAGCTTTGGGTATGTAACGCTCATCAGATAACCGATTTGGTCATGAGCAGCGCAGAATTATTAGACTTACCCGATTGACCCAAAAATTTTTGAGGAAATTGAATGCCCAAGCAAATTATTATTGCTGAGCAGCATAGAATTGCTGCTGTATTTAGCGAAGATCAAATAGAAGAAATTATTGTAGCCACTGGCACTCATCAGGTTGGGGATATCTACATGGGTGTAGTAGAAAATATCCTGACCAGTATTGATGCCGCTTTCGTCAATATCGGCGAAGGCGAACGCAATGGTTTTATCCATGTTACCGATCTCGGTCCCCTGAAGCTGCGCCGTTCTGGCGGCACGATTAGCGATTTACTCGCACCGCAGCAAAGGGTACTAGTGCAGGTAATGAAAGAGCCTACGGGCAATAAGGGGCCTCGCCTCACAGGCAATATTTCCATGCCCGGTCGCTATGTTGTACTGATGCCATTTGGTCGTGGTGTTAACCTCTCACGGCGGATTAGAAGTGAGGACGAACGCAGTCGACTGCGTGCGTTGGCAATCTTGATCAAGCCGGCTGGGATGGGCTTGCTAGTGCGCACTGAAGCTGAAGATATGTCCGAAGATTCGATCATTGAAGATCTCGATAATCTACTCAAACAGTGGGAATTTGTGCAGCAGGAGTCTAGCAATACCCGCTATCCTACTTTGCTCGATCGCGATCGCGACTTTATCCAACGTGTATTGCGCGATGTTTATACGGGCGATGTCAACCGCATCGTTACGGATACCAGTGATGGTATGCGGCGGGTGAAGCAACACCTGCTTAATTGGGGAGAAGGTAAAATTCCCACTGGTGTCTTCATCGACCACCATCGCGAGCGCACCAATATTTTGGAGTACTTCCGCGTCAACGCCGCCATTCGAGAAGCTCTGAGGCCTCGCGTCGATCTGCCCAGCGGTGGTTATATTATTATCCAGCCGACTGAGGCTCTGACCGTAATTGACGTTAACTCTGGTTCGTTTACGCGATCGCAAACATCTCGCGAAACCGTACTATGGACAAACTGCGAAGCTGCTACAGAAGTAGCTCGGCAAATGCGTCTGCGCAATGTGGCGGGCGTGATTGTGGTTGACTTTATTGATATGGACTCGCGGCTCGATCAGCTTCAGCTACTCGATCACTTTGACAAAACCCTACGGGCTGATAAGTCAAGGCCGCAAATTGCGCAATTGACAGAACTGGGTTTAGTAGAACTAACGCGCAAACGTCAAGGGCAAAGCATTTACGAACTGTTTGGCCGTCCATGTACTACCTGTGGTGGGCTCGGCCATCTGGTACATTTGCCAGGAGAAAGCGAACTGCAAACGGCAGAGGCAAATGCCCGCCAGTGGGAAAATCGGATCGTGGCCAAAACTGAAATAGCCATCGACGATCGCAATTTTGGGCTTAGTGGTGGCATGGAGCCAAATTTAGTCAACCATCCCAACTATCAAGAACGCGGTAGTAGCTCTAGAAAACGGCGGCGCAGTGCTCCACCTGGTCGAGAGGTCAGGGGGGAAAGAGAAGGTAGAGAAAAGGAGAGAGACGAACGCGATCGCGAAAAAACTACGGCAAATGTGGCGATCGAAGCACGGTCCGCTCGCTCCGAGTCCCGTGAATCCAGTCCTCGTCTGGCTGTAGTCCCTTCACCTAAATCACCTAAATTAATTGCAACTGCTACAACTGCTGCAACTGCTGCAACTGCTGCAACTGTAGTTGTTGAGCCCCAACCTCAGGCAGAGCCAGTTGTAGAACGTAGTGGTAAGCGCGAAGTGCCTCGTCCCAAGATCGAGCCACCTGAGGTTGTGACCGTGGAGATGACCGCAGAAGAACAGGAAGTTTACGCACACATGGGCATTTCTCCGCTCATTTTCATTGGTAAGGAAGTTAAAGACCTGCGTAACACCGTTGTCTCAGTGGTTCTACCTGGAGAAGCGCCCAAAAATTTGCCAGTGATCGCAATACCTGAAGTTGAAGAGGCTACTGCTCAAGAGTTTATTGCTGAAATCGATCGCGACTTACCCGACGATCTACCCGATACCGAAATAGAGGAACTACCAACGATCGCGACATTATCAATTCCTGATCTGAGCGATCTAAGCGATCTAGAAGAACCCAAGTCAGAACAAATGGAAGAACCTGTGCATAAATCTCCTGAGGCATCCCGCCGTCGTCGCCGTACTTCTACAGCTTCCTAGCTACCATATGGCAAATAGGTCAGATAGGTCAGACACATAGGTCTGTCCCTACGTTAATTGGCAAATCTTTAAATGTGCCGCAAATGATGCCGCAAAAACAGGTTGTCATAGTTGGCTGTGGCGTTGTCGGTGCCGCGATCGCCTACCAACTCAGTCGTTCATCTTTTTCAGTACAGGTAATCGAGGCGCGATCGCAGCCCGCGATGGGAGCAACTGGTGCCGCACTGGGAGTACTGATGGCAGCCTGTAGCCAAAAGCCCCATGGCGATCTAGTTAGGTTACGCCTAGCAAGTTTGAGCCTTTATGATCGCCTGATTTCCGATCTGATCGCTGAGACTGGTATAGGTATTCCCTACAACCGTGCTGGGATTTTATCGCTCTATGATGCCACTGATGCAGAGGCTAAGTGGTTACCGACAATTCTGGCGCGGCAAGTGCAGGGATTTAAGTTGGATTGGCTGGATACCGAAGCACTGCGATCGCAATACCCCAAGCTCAAAGCCAGTAGTGGCATGTATAGCGAATGCGATCGCGCCCTTAATCCCACTAAGTTAGTGCAGGCATTGGTGCAGGCTGCAACACAAAATGGTGCTGATTTTGTCTTCAATCGGCCTGTGGAAAGACTAGCCGATTTGCCTAAAGCAGATTGGACGGTGATTACGGCGGGTTTAGGTTCTAACCCGCTACTGGATTTTGGCGATCGCGGTGATGCACCTTTATTAATTCCGGTGGGCGGTCAAGCGATTGAGGTGTATCTGCCTGGGTTGGATGTACCCCAGGTTATCCATGCGGTTGGCGCTGATGGTAGCGATATTAATATTGTGCCGCTCGGTCTAGATCGCTACTGGATCGGTGCCACGGTGGAATTCGATCCGACAGAACTACCAAGGGACGCTAATATTGCGGCATTACTAGACCAGGCTAGTCAGTTTTGTCCGATCATGCAACAAGCAGAGGTATTAAAGACCTGGGCAGGCGATCGTCCTCGCCCGAGGCAAGCGCGATCACCAATCCTTGGCTTTGTACCAGGCGATCGCAAATTGCTAGTAGCGACTGGACATTATCGTAATGGCATCCTGATGGCACCTATTTCCGCCCAAATCATCACCGATTTGATCGTTCAGGGTGATAGCGATCTGCCCTGGAAAAGTTTCAGCCCTAAGTAGTGTTCTAGACAACATTTACTGTCTCTTAATCGAAGACAGATTGCAAAGTAATTAGAAGATATATTTCGATATCGTTACAAAGTTGCGCAAGAGAGCATCAAGTAAATGCAAGATACGGCTGAATATTATTGTGCTTTTTGTGGCGAACCTAGCCTGACTTTCATTGATATCAGTGCGGGCTGCGAGCAATCCTATGTTGAAGACTGCCAGGTGTGCTGTCGACCAAATATATTGTATATCCGCATCAATCCAGATACTTTAGAGGTAGAAATTGACACAAATTATGAAGAGTAAATCGAAAAGCGTAAAGGAACATTAAGTTCCTTGGCTGAGGTGTATGCAGAAATGATAATCTTGCTTGATATAAGAAATGGCATTTCCGCCCTCATTTATTCCAATTATTCTGAAGTAATTCAACCCTGGAGAATACTAAATGTCAGAAGAACAAGAAACACAAGAAGCTCCACAGAAATCTTCACCTGGTAAGCCATCAGGTAAGGTTCCCATGTGGCCTGGTAGTACAGGTGGGTTGCTATCATCTGCACACACTGAAGAAAAATATGTGATTACCTGGTCTAGTCCTAAAGAGCAGGTTTTTGAGATGCCTACTGCCGGTGCTGCCACCATGAACAGTGGAGCTAACATGCTTTATCTTGCCAAAAAAGAGCAAGCATTAGCCCTCGGCACTCAGCTCAGAAAATTTAAGATCACTGACTACAAGATCTGGCGCGAGTTTCCGAACGGCGATCAGGTCTACCTGCATCCCAATGATGGTGTTTTCCCTGAGAAGGTAAATGCTGGTCGGGTGGCTGTAAACAGCGTCAGCCGCAAGATTGGCGATAATCCTGACCCAATTAGGGTTAAGTTTACATCCAAGGCAACCCACGATAACTAGAGACGCGCGATCGCTCTGCAAGTTTGAGGTTACCCAATAAACTCAAATTCGCAAGGCAGGAGCGTCTATAGGTTAAATGGCATTTACAACATCAGTCAGGAGTCAGGAGAGATCTTGACTCCTGTTTTCTAGTTTTTGCGATCTTGCGTCATGATTCTGCCAGATTATTCTCAATTCACTCAGTTAGCCAATCAGGGTAACTTCATTCCCGTTTATCAAGAGCTGGTCGCGGATCTCGATACACCTGTATCGGCGTGGTATCGAGTTTGCCAGGGTCAGCCGTATAGCTTTTTGCTCGAATCAGTAGAAGGGGGCGAGCGCGTCGGTCGTTATAGCTTGTTGGGCTGCGATCCGCTTTGGAGATTAGAAGCAAGGGGCGAGCGTACCACCCAGACTTTTCGCGATGGCACGGAAAAAGTATATGCGGGTAATCCCTTTGAGCATCTGGCTAACTGCCTTGCCTCCATTCATCCCGTCCATTTACCACAACTCCCCCCCAATATCGGTGGCTTAATCGGTTTCTGGGGCTACGAACTAATTCACTGGATTGAGCCCAGGGTGCCTGTATTTGCTTGCGGCGATCGCGATTTGCCCGATGGTCTCTGGATGCAGATCGATAGCCTCTTGATCTTCGATCAAGTAAAGCGCAAAGTGTGGGCGATCTCCTATGCGGATCTGCGTGAAAACGCAGATCCAAAGGATGCCTATGAGCAAGCCTGCGATCGCGTTGCTTTATTGGTGAGTAAGCTGCGATCGCCACTGGATCGGCAAAAAACCGCGATTAATTGGGTAAATCCATCCCAACAGCCACCACTAAGCTATAGCAGTAATGTCAGCCGCGAGGACTTTTGCCATGCTGTAGAACTTGGTAAGCAGCACATTAAAGCTGGTGATGTTTTTCAGGTGGTACTATCCCAAAGATTATCTACACCCTTTAGTGGCGACCCTTTTAGCCTTTATCGCTCTCTGCGCGTGATCAATCCTTCGCCATATATGGCATATCTGCACTTCGATCGCTGGCAGATGATTGGCTCCAGTCCCGAAATTATGGTTAAGGCAGACAAAGCCGACGGTGTAACCAAAGCAGTTATCAGACCAATTGCGGGCACGAGGCCGCGCGGTATGACTGAGAGCGAAGATATCGAACTAGGCCAAGATTTGCTTGCCGATCCCAAGGAAGTTGCAGAGCATGTCATGCTTGTCGATCTGGGGCGCAACGACTTGGGTAGGGTCTGTCGCAGCGGCACAGTTCATGTCGATGAGCTGATGTCAATTGAACGCTATTCCCATGTCATGCATATTGTCAGCAATGTTGTGGGCGAATTACAGCCCCATAAAACTGCTTGGGACTTACTGCAAGCCTCTTTCCCTGCGGGTACGGTCAGCGGTGCGCCCAAAATTCGGGCCATGGAGATTATTCATACCCTGGAAGGCGATCGCCGCAGTACCTACGCTGGTGCCTATGGCTACTATGATTTTGAGGGGCAACTTAACACCGCAATTACAATTCGCACTATGATCGTGCGTGACGGCACAGTCAGCGTTCAGGCTGGAGCAGGTATCGTTGCCGACTCCGACCCCGAAAAGGAATATCAAGAAACCTTAAACAAGGCTAGAGGTATGCTAGAGTCAATTCGCTGTCTGAGTTAGGTGAGATCTTGTCTAACTCAGATTTCGCTAAAATGTACGATGCTAAACAGCCTCAACTACCATCTTTTTAGGATGCTATGGCCGATCGCTTTGTTCGGGTAAAAACTACTCAAGGGCAGGTTCACTACGGTTTACTGGAATTAAACCAGTCAGTGCAGTTATACACCGCTGCACCCTGGTCAGGTGGTAGCCCTAGTAGCAAGCTACTAGCACCAGACACCTATCAGTTGCTAGCTCCCTGCGAGCCTAGCAAAATTATTGCCGTAGGGAAAAACTATGCTGCCCATGCTGCTGAGATGGGTGGGTCTGTACCTGCAGAACCACTCTTGTTTTTGAAACCTTCTAGTGCTATCTTGCCACCGGATGGCACGATTCTGTTGCCACCACAGTCACAGCAAGTAGAGTATGAGGGAGAACTGGCACTAGTAATTGGCAGAACATGCTCTAACTGTTTGCCCAAGCAAGCATTAGGCATAATCTGGGGCTATACAATTGCCAACGATGTTACCGCCCGGGATTTGCAACGCCAGGATAGCCAATGGACTAGAGCCAAAGGCTTTGACACCTTCTGTCCTCTCGGCCCCTGGATTGTCCGCGATATTAGTCCTACGGCACTGTTGCAAACATTTCTCCAGGGCAATAAGAAACCACTACAGTCTCAGACTGTAGACCAAATGGTATTTACACCAGAGTTTCTAGTAGCCTATATCAGTCAGATCATGACACTTTACCCAGGCGACGTAATTCTCACGGGCACACCTGAGGGTGTTGGCCCTCTATCCTCCGGTGATAGTGTTTACGTGGAAATAGAGGGAATTGGCAAGCTAAATAATAGTGTGGCTGCACGCGCCCCACTACCTGTTGAACCTGCCGCCGAGAACGATTAAGCCATATCTCAAAAATTTGGCATTAAATTTGGCACAAAACTGCAGCACAATTTTGCTGTTTGTTTCGTCATACTAAACGTAATACTAATGTTGTCCTAAGGGGGATATGCAGCCATGTTGCAGCAGCTCTTGATCTCACACTTTCACTTTACCCTCCAGCACTTAGGCAAACTTGTTTTGGTTACCAGTGCAACTATCGGTGCGATCGCGCCGCTAATGCCTGGAATTGTGCTGCCAGTCAATGCACAAAATACTGGACCTATACCCGTCGAGTCGCCAACTGATAATAATGTGCTTACCGGCCAGCGTTTTTCCTGTCAGTCACAAAACGGTCAGTACACGGTGGTGTATCAGCCCAAAAGCCAACCTGGCAAGGTCTTCGCCTGGGCTACGCCATCAGTAATGGGAGGTGGATGGTCGAGCGATCGCCGTTGCTACGAGATTGCCCGTCGCCTGGAGTCCTATCGCCCTGATGGATTAGTAGAAATGCGCACGGGGATCGAGAATGGTTACAACACAATTTGCGCTACTACCGAGAAGAATAATGCTTGTCGGATTATTCTCACCGTGCCAGTGGGACAAGATCCAGCCACAACGCGCGATCGCGTATTTAGTAACTTAGCTACTGCCGATACCGGTCAAACCACTGCCCCCGTTGCTACTTTTGCAGAAGGCGATCGCAATCTTACGAATCTATTTGGCATAGACTTAGCTGGTTTACTGGGTGGTAGACCGCAGCAAACTACTGCTAACCCGCCTGCTAATACGCCAAGCAGACCTAGTTTTAACGGTGATGGCATCTACCTCAAGCCCTTCCTCGATCCATCCGATGGTGGTACTGGCACTGGACTGCAAAATGGCGTTCCGATCGGCAGACAATTTAGACCGGGTAGATTCCGTTAGTTTGATTCTCCAGTCCGCTGTAGGGTGTGTTGCTTCATAGCAACACACCTAAAATTTGGTGCAGCGATCGTAATAACTGAATGCGCTCCAGCACTTCGGTAACACACATGAGAAAGTCAACCCCAAGCCCTGATTGCTGCTGCTCATACCAATCAAACGCGTCGTCAAATTCAGCCTGAGCCTCAGTCCGAAAGACTATTGGCAAACTCATCGATCTGCTTTCGCTCGTGAGAGAGCCTGCTCTCGGACATCTTGCCAAGAAATTACTGCTTGAGGATTAGCTTCGTAATCTTTAAGGCGGCGCGACAACTCTTGTTGCTGCATCTTTGTCATTTGAGTTATTTTAGTACCATAATCAACGAATTTTTGTAGGCTCACAGGCACATACGTCAATTGCTATCTATAATCATGACTCAAGCTAAAGCTAAACTAACGCTTACAGAATTTCTGACATTACCAGAAACAGACATCACCTACGAATTTATCAATGGAGAAGCCTTTCCTAAGATGTCGCCTAAATATTTCCATTCTTCCTTAACAACTGCATTTTGGGTACTGATCGGTCAATGGTGTCAAGATCGCGGTCGGGCAGTTGTGGAGTGGGCGGTAATGCTGAAACGACAGGGAGAGGATTGGGTTCCTGTCCCCGATGTAACCTATGTATCTTACGATCGCTTACCTGCGGATTGGATGCGTGATGAACCTTGCCCTGTCCCGCCTGAATTGGCGATTGAAATTATTTCCCAAGGACAGACATTTAAGCAGTTTATTGAGAAAGCCGCAGATTATCTTAATGCCGGTGTAGATCGGGTATGGGTTGTCGATCCGCCATCGCGTAGTATTACGGTATTTTATGGCGATCGCCCACCCCAAACCTATACAGATACAAATCCGATTATCGATCCTATTTTCCCTAATTTAGAACTCACCGCGGAACAAGTATTTCAGCAAGCAAGAATTTAATGGGAGCTTTCCGTTTCTCCGCGTTGCAAAATTTATCCTCCTGTAAATAATCCATTGATAGCTTGTTCTGTGCAACGAAGAAATGGGACTTTCACCATTACAGCAGTCATAAATCAATGAAAAATTTACAGCAAGAAAAAATATCTCAGCTAGGGTTAGATGACAAAGAAGTTGCCGACTGCTGGAATATCACCAACCGCAGGTAGCGTTCCATAATAACCTAGCTGAATTACAAGATCGCTATCGGGCTGGAAGCCATCTGCACTATCGTTAATGATGAGATAGGTGCCCAAACCACTTTTTTGAACCAAAGCCGCTGCATTAATTCCTAATTTTTGGCTTCCACCCGCAGCGCCGTTAGCATCAAGAAAGACAGAATTGACTAGATCTTGAAGCGTCGGAGCTATAAGATTATCAGCGGCACGGGTAAAACTAACTGGTGCAGGTAACGCCAGTCCTCCAGCCGTAAGCAGGTCGATTTTATCATTCCCGATCACAAAATCTGAAGTGCTATCGTAGGCTGAGAGGGATGACTGACTGAATGCAAACACGAATTTGTCATTACCAGTACCGCCACCAAGCCTATCCTTACCACCACCGCCATTGAGTAGATCGTCATCAGTACCGCCATCAAGGGTATCAGCACCAGGACCACCGTAAAGCTGATCTCCTCCTATACCGCCAGTCAACCTATCGTCATTAGCTTGACCGTATAAAGCATCATTGCCATTGCTACCGCCGATATTATCATTACCATCTTCGCCTACAACAATGTCATCGCCGTAGCCACCGTTAATGGTATCGTCGCCACTGCCGATGCCACTACCATTGCCGCCATAGATGGTATCTTTACCAACACTACCCCCAATGTTATCATTGTTGGCACCACCGTAAGCTAGGTCGCCAAACTGACTAAGCCAAATACTATCGCTGCCAGCATCGCCGTATATGGTGTTTCTACCGGTGTCGGCACCGTAGACACCGTTGCCATAGAGCTTATCGTCACCAGCGCCGCCAAATATAATATCCCCTCCTAGACCGCCATTAATAGTATCAGCTCCAACATTACCGACAAGAGTATCAATACCATCAAGGCCGTTAAAATTATCCCCGGAGCCTACACCGTTGCTTACGCCGCGATCTGCTCCATTAGTTGCTCCGAATTGGTTAGGTGTCCAAATAACTGTCATGAAATTTTCTCCGATATATATAAATGAACTGAACTACTTAGTGCCATCAGAGGCTTGGTTGCATAAAGAAAGGTTGCGGGAAGGCAACGTGCGGGAGGTTCTAGAGAGAGCGAGGGATTTTACCTGTAACGCCAAACCCTGTAGTATGAATCCCAGTTTCGATAGTTGTAGTATCTACCATCCCAGTAGTAGTTATAGTACCCTCCGTTCCAATAGTATGGGTAGTAGTACCCATTCCAGTAGTAAGGGGCGTTGTTATAATCAAATGATGGCTCGCTGGGTCTTTCTTGGCGATATTTTTCACCAGAACGAGAGTAGCCGTCCCAGTTGCCCCTGATCTCATCACTATAACGAGAATCTTGGGCTAAGGTTGGGTTTGCCAAAATTGAAGCTGAAGCAATAATTGTAGATAGAACACACGCTTTATAAACTTTCATCTTTTTACTCCTAAAGCATCGCAGAGCTAGCTATCGGCTACAGAAGCTATATGCACTTCGGGCTCCCATTGTAGGCAATTTCTCCGCAACGCATGCGTCGAATGGTTCGGGATTATGTGTTTGCCCATAGGTTCTATAGTTCTCCCGTTCGCGAGATGAGCGCGAGTTATCTTCAAGCACCTGAACCTCTCGATTCTGGTAATCGAAAACTTGTTTGTCGCGCCTTGCTTCATCGCCTTGAACCTGATGCTTGTAGGTATCCAAACGTTCTCGATCCATTTGTTGATTGTGATTTTGCTGGTCAATTCCTTGAATTGTCCTGATACCGTCTAAAACTAACCCCGGAACCCAAAATTGAGCATTAGCCGGATTAGAAATTGAAAAGCAACCCAAAGTTAAAGCTGTTAAAACTACACATTTTTTTTTCATGAGGTTCCTCCAAAAAACAAACTCAATAGTAATAATTTGGGAATAGAGGAAAGTTTGCTACACAGGGCTTCCAGAAATGACCTAAAATCAAGCGAAATGCTTACTGTATAAGCTCCTTGGTGGCATTTTGCCATTTTTCTTACCAAATTGTAAAATGAAGCTGGTTATTATGACTTGGCTTTTCTGGTTTTATGTTGATAAGTTTCTCTAATCAGAGCGGCAAACTAATTAAGCTGATCTCATCTATACTCAAACGTTTTACATCACCTCGATCTCCGTTTTTTTTAGCGCGTATTGTCGCTTGACAACGCCGCTCACTTGGTCCCAACTCAGCCGTTCTTCTCGGCTCACTTCTTCTATACTTGAGTGCTGCACTCTTCGATAAATATAATTTTCATATCGTTGGGTATAGCGTCGTTGTTCGCCCATCCATGACAGTGATTCTGTAAAGTGACTTTGACACGGTGAACAATAATATTGACGTCGGGGCACATGAAGATGGCTATGTTTCCCAAAGATCGATAAATCTCGAACTAGGATGGGACGTTTTTGATGCAGGGCATCGCTAAAATAGCCACAATCAGGGCAATGGCTTCCCTCACTAAAAAATCGTAGCTTTAGATAGATATCTTGACCTTTATAGGTGCAAGTCTCTACTGTAGTATTAGGAAGATCGAGCAATCGGTCTAAGTGAAAGTCCATAGCTTACAATATCCACAATTGTCCTTTCGCTTCCCAAATGTGCCGCGCACAATTCGAGAGCGTTTCACACCAACGATGTAATGCTTTACAATTAGATATTCGCTCTTAGAGTTGCCGATTAAAAACAGGAGCATCGAGTTCTAAAGGAATAGAGGAGAATGTCACTGAAATAAAAGCCTTGCAATAAATTGCAGGCTCAAAGCTAAAACCTGTTGAAACAAGTTCAGCCCTTACCAATTAAGCATTTCAGTCAGTTAATACTGACTTCAGCTTTTAACCCGTAGCTTGCCTCCCGCTAGGCTTTGCCTTCCTGCAGGGTAGGGTACTTTAGTTAAGGGCTTATTTCAGCAATATTTGACTAGAGGAAGAAAGCATCAAATTCCTACCAGAAGAGTTCCCTCACCTAATGTTTCTTTGTGGAAGGTTCCAGGTGCAAAAAGCTTAGAGATGTAGTTTCGTGCAAATGAACTATTCTTTTAGAGTTATTGGTCATTAGTTTTCCTTAAACCGGTGTATTAGTAAGCCTATGGATCTTAGTTAAGGATTAAAGATAACGTTAAATAGTGAAAAACAAGGGAGGATTTGCTGCTTTTAGATGTTAGCGGGTTAAATTGCTGCCAAACTTGGATATATCTATTTATACAGCCCATAATTGCGTTAGCCAGCATGGGTGTGTCGTCGCCAAGCAAAGCAGGGTGAAGCAATCTAGCTTTGTTGGTACTGCAAAAAAGCAGGGATATGAAAGCATGAAGAAATGTAGAGCGCTCTCTCATTAAATAATTATTACAATCCAGAGATTTGCAAATAATTATTAAGTTTGTTATTTATGACACAACACACCTAGCATCATTTAAGCGCGATGCGTAAGTTCTGGAAATGCTTGATATTTGAATTGTCAAGAATTGTTAGACCCGATCTTTCCACGCCCGTGGGTCACGCTTGCTGTGAAATATTGCCAGTATTACAACCAGGTTAGACTCCACCTTATACAAAATTAAGTACGGAAACTTACTGACAACTGCACGTCGAACACCTTGAGAAACAACCTCATAAGCTTCTGGCAATGACTTAATGCGCTCCAGCACTTCGGTAACACACATGAGGAAGTCAACCCCAAGTCCTGCTTGCTGTTGCTCATACCAATCAAACGCTTCATCAAATTCAGTCTGCGCCTCAGCCCGAAAGACGATTTGCAAACTCATTGATGTACCGTCGCTCTTGAGAGAGCTTGGGCTTTGACATCTTGCCAAGAAATTACAGCTTGAGGATTGGCTTCGTGGTCTCTAAGGCGGCGCGACAACTCTTTTTGCTGTACCTCTGTTAGTTTAGACTGTTCCGAATCTGTACTAATGCTATCCCAAATAGCTTGAACTAGAAGAATGCGATCGTCAATACTCAGTGTTTTGACCTGTGCCAGGGTTGTAGATAGATCCATAACCACACCTTTTGAATAAAAGCTGCTATTTATAATATCTTAGCTGTGGTAACCATCCGCTGCCATGAAGTGTTAGCCCTCTAGGGAAATTCCTCTAAATTCTTTATAAACAATGGCTGTAAAGCTATGGGTTTTCATAGGCGAAATTTACGTTAAACCAGTTCCCTCTCACGTTCTAGCTTTTGTTGCGCGCGCTTGGGTTCCGGTAGGCCAACCATTTCCGAATTGCTGGCTCCAGGTGGAACCATTGGATAGCAGTTCTCATCCTTTTTAACCCTAAAATCAGCTAAAACGGGACCATCGTATGCAAGGATCTCGGCGACAACCGCAGCGAGATCGTCTTTATGGGTCACCAGTAAGCCTTTAATCCCAAATGCCTCAGCTAGCTTGGTAAAGTTGGGCATACCCACTTCCATATTAGAGTTGGAATAGCGCTCGTTGTAAAAGCTTTCCTGCCACTGTCGCACCATACCTTGCCAGCCATTATTAATAATGATGGTTTTGACCTTGATGCCATATTGAGCAAGCGTGGCCAATTCCTGTAAATTCATCTGGAAGCTAGCATCACCACTAATGCAGATTACCTGCTCGTCTGGTAAAGCTACCTTGACACCCATCGCCGCTGGCATACCATAACCCATTGTGCCCAAGCCGGCGCTAGAGATCCAGCGTCTTGGCCCACTCTTGAGAAACTGGGCTGCCCACATCTGATGTTGACCCACATCTGTGGTGTAGTAGGCATCAGGTGCTTGCTTGCCAAATTCCGCGATTACTTCCTGTGGTGATAGGCTTTGTGGATAGTGGGGTACTTCTAAGGGGAAATCTTCCTTCCATTCTGTAATCTGCTCTAACCAGGCTTTAGTGCGAATTTCTTCCTCGTAGGTAGTAGTACTAAGAATATGTGTCAGCACTGTTTTGACATCACCCACAATCGGCACCTCTGGTTTGCGATTCTTCCCAACTTCTGCGGGATCGATGTCGATATGAATTACCCTAGCTTCAGGAGCAAATTTTTCTAGCTTACCTGTAACGCGATCGTCAAACCTTGCACCTACGGCAATTAGTAGATCGCACTCTTGAACAGCAAAGTTAGCATAGGCAGTGCCATGCATACCCAACATACCGACAGCAAGAGGATGGTTCTCATCAAATGACCCCTTACCCATCAGTGTTGTAGTTACAGGTAGTTGAAAGCGCTCAGCCAGTTGTTTAATTTCAGCATGAGCATCAGAAGCGATCGCACCACCGCCAACGTATAGTAATGGGCGCATAGCGTTGCGGATCAAACTGACCGCAGCCTCAACTTGCTTGAGGTCTACCGCAATGTCGGGTTGATAACCGCGTAGACTAATTTTTACTTCTGGCTTGTACTCAAACTCTTTTTGACCAATATCTTTAGGAATGTCAACTAAAACTGGGCCAGGGCGTCCCGTGCTAGCAATATGAAAAGCCTCTGCCACCACACGGGCAATATCCTCAGGCTGACGGATCACGTATGAATGCTTGACCAGTGGTAGCGTAATGCCAAAAATGTCAGTTTCTTGAAAGGCATCAGTACCAATTGCATAGGACGGTACTTGCCCTGTAACTATGACTAAAGGCACAGAGTCCATTTGGGCTGTGGCAATACCAGTAACTAAATTAGTTGCACCAGGACCAGAAGTGGCAATACATACACCAACTTGACCTGTGGCACGAGCGTAGGCGTCTGCTGCATGTGCTGCTGCCTGCTCGTGCCGTACTAGGATATGAATAATTTCACCCCTAGCTTCTGCCTTATAAATTTCATCATAGACAGGTAGGATCGCTCCACCTGGATAACCAAATAGGTGTTTTACACCCTGTCTTCTGATACTGTCAATAAGCGCAAAGGCACCAGATGTACGCAAAGCAGCCTCCTAAAAAGTGCGATCTTGAATGGTTTAGAAAATTAACATGCTACTGCCAAACATGTATAGGTATAAACTGAAACTTTGATACAAGGCTATTTATGCCGCACTTATTAGAATAATGTGCAACTATGCCTCATGGTTAACAGTTTTTACTAAATATTACGCTACAGAGGAATGACAGAAATATACCCTGAGATTCTTCATATTGTAGCAATAGTATCTTGACATTCCAACGTGTAATTGGCTCAGATTTTTTTCAAGGTAATTTAGGCTAATTGTTGTAGCGATCCTAATTTGGCCTGTGGAATGAATTTGCGTAGTCTCGATAACAGTTTTGCGTCGACTTATACCTTATTAATGTAGGGAGCTATTGAGTCCGTTTCAGCGTAATATTAAACATGGTTTAATGCTAGCTTAGTAGGCTACATAGAGTTAGTTACAACGGTTGTAGTGCTTGCCATGGCGCAAAATCGTTAAGACTGGCAGATCCTCATACTGAAAAAATTAAAGAGATGTCGATCGCTGTCAGTCAAGACTTTAGTATTTCTTTGCCCATGGGCAAGCGCGCAATTTGTCAATTAGCAACCTTACAATGGGTAACTCAACGATCGCATACAGAGTAACCTGATGCATTTGAGGTCACCCTCAAATCAGGGCTTTGGCATCATAACCCAGCAATTCCAAGGCATTTTTTCTTGGAGTTGTCAAAAAGCAAACCCTAATACCTCAAGTGAAATTCATGGCTCAGACGGAATCAGACAAGACAACATCCGAAGACACAGGAGCTTCTGTCAAGTCCCATAAAAAGGACGTTCCTGTAAATATTTATCGTCCGAATAGCCCCTATGTGGGTAAATGTATGTCTAACGCGTCTCTGTTGAGACCCGGAGCACCTGGAGATACGCGCCATGTCAAATTTGATATCTCAGGTGGTGAATTGCGCTATTTAGAAGGCCAAAGTATCGGTATTATTCCGCCTGGCACGGATAAGAATGGCAAGCCCCACAAAATTCGGCTTTACTCGATCGCATCTACCCGACATGGCGATGATATTGATGACAAGACAGTATCTTTGAGTGTGCGCCGTCTTGAGTACAAGCATCCCGAAACAGGCGAAACCGTCTATGGGGTTTGCTCAAACTTTATTTGCGATCTCCAGCCCGGTGATGATGTAACAATTACAGGCCCAGTTGGTAAAGAGATGTTGCTACCTGACGATCCTGATGCCAATATTGTCATGATCGCCACAGGTACCGGTATTGCCCCATTCCGCGCTTTCCTGTGGCGCATGTTTAAAGAGAAACACGAAGACTATAAGTTTAAAGGTTTAGCCTGGCTCTTTTTTGGTGTGGCGACAGAGTCTTCGGTTTTGTATAAGCCAGAGCTTGACTGGATGCAGTACAAGAACTCACGTCATTTCCGTTTAGACTATGCTCTCAGCCGCGAGCAGAAAAATGCCAAGGGTGAAAAAATGTACGTACAACACCGTATGGCACAGTATGCTGACGAACTATGGGCATTATTGCAAAAGCCAAATACCCACGGCTACATCTGTGGTCTCAAAGGCATGGAGAGCGGCATTGATGAATTTATGATCGAGACAGCAGCCAAGTCAGGTGTGAGCTGGAAAGACTACGAAAAACAGATGAAGAAAGACGGTCGTTGGCACATTGAAACCTACTAATTAGGTTTTAGCTGATTGGTCTCTAAATCAATTCATATTAATTTTGGGAAGGGTGGTCATTATGGCCACCCTTTTGTATGGCAAAGTGGGCGATCGCCCGCCACTTCCCGAACACTAGATCAAGTCCTCGAACAGTTCAAGTGGCAATGATATGTAGGTCGATGTGCTTTAGCGATCGCATTAGTTTTTGGGTCAGCGATCCCTTCAGGAAAAGCTCCCATCGAGATTTGCGACTTTCGCCTAATACAATTTGTGTTACATGATTGGTGTTAGCTATTTCGGTAATAGTTTTAGCCACTTCATAGCTGCTTTCTCTTAAAAATTTGCCGCCAAACTCTTTACATAACTTTTCGCAATTTTCGATGTGCAGTCCCTCCTCTTTAGTAAGAAAGCGCTCTGGATTAGCAACGAAGAGCACGTAGAGACGAGCATTCATATAACTAGCAATTCTTGCACCACGTCTGAGCAATCTTACGGAATCGGAATAAGTTGAAACGCAGACTAGAACGCTTTCATGAATATTACACAAATCACCCTTGTTATTTATGTTGGTCGGCATTGCCTCAATCGACGCAACTATTTGAGTGGAATAGCGATCTTCCTCGATATTGTCAGCAACCTCTCGTAATGCTAGCTCGCGCAATGCAACCAGGTTGCGCCTTTGAAAGAAGTTTTGCAGAGATTGCTGAATCTTTTCAGGAGCATAGATCTTGCCGTCCTTTAGCCTTTCTTCTAAAGTTGCTGGTGTCACATCAACTACAACTACCTCATCGGCATTATCTAGTACCGGATCGGGAATGCGTTCGCGCACCACTACACCCGTAATCCTTGCTACAATGTCATTCAGGCTCTCCAAGTGTTGAATATTTACGGTGGAATATACATCGATACCCGCTCCTAGAATCATCTCAACATCTTGGTAGCGTTTTTCTCTAAACGAGCCTGGAACATTTGTGTGTGCTAGCTCATCTACCAGAACAATTTGAGGGTGACGGGTAATAATCGCATCTGTATCCATCTCTGTCAGAGTTACCCCACCTCTTTGAATTGACTTTCGAGGAATAACTTCCAAACCAATCGCTTTAAGTGCTGTCTCCTCACGTCCATGGGTTTCCAGCAATCCGATCGCAACATCAATCCCTTCTTGCTTGAGAAGATGGGCTTCATCTAACATACGATATGTCTTGCCCACACCAGGAGCCATACCAATAAATACTTTATGATTGCCGCGACGTTGAAACTTGCTATTTACTTCCGAAGAAGTGCGATCAGGAAGGTTATGGGAGTCAATCATAATCACACAATCCAAGAGATTAGGCTTTGAGGTTGTCTAGGGCAATATTAAGCTGTAAAACGTTGACGCCAGGTTCACCAAAGATATTCAGGAATCGACCTTCTGTATATCTATCAATCTCAGATTGGATCGCTGGGATTGAGAGCGATTCCCCAGGGGATGCGTCCCGCCGCGCTTTTGCTACTCGTTCAATTTGAGCTTTGGCGGCTTCAAGCGTAATATGTGGGTCAAGGCTAGAGCCAGATGTATAGACTAGATCGGCAGTTGGTTTATTCCCTGCTGGCTTAAGGGTATCAATAGATTTTTTGACGCGATCGATCAGGGCAGGGTTAGTCGGAGCGAGATTGCTTGCACCTGATATACCTGTAACTTGACCGAGGTTTTTAGGATCTTTCTCATGATCGGCAAAGCTGCTGTAATTAGTGGTGCTGGGACGCCCCCAAAAATATTTGTCAGCCGTAAAATTTTGACCGATCAAAGCGGAACCAATCGCCTTTCCATCTCTATCCAAGATCAAGCTACCATTTGCTTGATAGGGAAGTACTTGAGCCACCAGGAGCATAAAGAAAGGATAGATCGCGGCAGTAAGTACCCATAGGACAAACGTGACTCGGATCGCTGTAGTTATTTCTCTCATTAGGGACATTTTAGAATCTCTCTGGCACAAAAATGACAACAAATAGATAGATGGAGAGGGCAAAGGTCGTTAGGAGCAACAATCCAATTGCGTATGATTGCCCCTGAGAAATAGCTCCCTGATTAGTTGCATAGATAGCGGGAGCAAGTATGAGGTTAAAGCACATGCAGAGGAAGAGAAAGAGCGATCGCCTATGCCTGTTTAATTTTCGTC
This sequence comes from Rhizobium sp. Q54, assembly GCA_943367755.1. Taxonomy (GTDB): domain Bacteria; phylum Cyanobacteriota; class Cyanobacteriia; order Pseudanabaenales; family Pseudanabaenaceae; genus PCC-6802. Next base: position 135,159 of record CALRKB020000005.1, read on the forward strand.
TTGGGAAAGACTTTGATGCGGACAGAGTTGGTAGTGTCATGTTTTTTGCGATTATTGATGAATTGCTCTGATCTTAAGCTAAACCCACAGCCGCAATTCCCACATCAATTAGTTTGATGGCAATGAATGGCGCAATTACACCACCCAGACCATAGATCAGAATATTGCGTTGCAGGAGTTGATTAGCTGAGAGAGGACGGAATTCAACACCTCTGAGCGCCAGCGGGATCAAGGCTGGAATAATCAGGGCATTATAAATAAGAGCGGATAGCACGGCGGAATTGCTACTAGCTAATCCCATAATATTGAGGCTACCAATCCCGATACTGGCAAACATCGCAGGAACGATCGCGAAGTATTTAGCGATATCGTTAGCGAGGGAAAAAGTAGTGAGCGCACCGCGTGTAATTAATAACTGCTTGCCAATTGTGACCAGGTCAATCAGTTTGGTTGGATCGGAATCCAGATCGACCATGTTAGCGGATTCCTTCGCAGCTTGAGTACCTGAATTCATCGCCAAACCAACATTAGCCTGTGCCAGTGCTGGCGCATCATTCGTGCCGTCACCGGTCATCGCCACAATTTTCCCACCTGCTTGCTCCTTCTGAATCACAGTAATTTTATCTTCTGGTGTAGCCTCCGCAATAAAGTCATCCACGCCTGCTTCCTTGGCAATCACCTCGGCTGTGATGCGATTATCACCCGTAAGCATGATCGTGCGGATGCCCATACGTCTGAGCTGGTCGAAGCGTTCGTGGATACCAGGCTTGATAATATCCTTGAGATAGATTACACCGTAAATATTACTATCCTGACAAACAGCAAGGGGTGTGCCACCTAGCCTGGAAACTCGCTCGTAGGCACTATCTAACTCGGAAGTGACTTGTACTCCTGTCACAGTAACGCGAGCACGCGATCGCACAAACCCCTTAATTGCATCCACTGACCCCTTACGCACTTCACCCCCATCGGGGAGATTGGTGCCACTCATGCGAGTTCTAGCAGAAAACTCAATGCCTTCAGCTGCAATGCGATCGAAGTCAACCTTAGCACCCAATTTTTCTGCTAAGCGCACGATTGATTTTCCTTCAGGTGTATCGTCAAATATGCTTGCTGCCAGAGCTATCTGCGCCATTTCTGCCGCCGAATATCCATTCACAGGAATGAATTCTTCTGCAAGACGATTCCCTAAGGTAATTGTGCCAGTTTTATCTAGGATCAAAGTATTGACGTCTCCACAAGCTTCCACAGCACGCCCAGAAGTTGCGACTACATTGAATTGTGCCACCCGATCCATTCCCGCAATCCCGATCGCACTCAACAAACCACCAATTGTTGTAGGAATCAGGGCTACCAAAAGTGAGATTAGCAGTGCTACACTCACAGGACTTTGGACGTAATTGGCCAAGGCTGGCAAAGTTGCGACCACAATTAGAAATACCTGTGTGAGTACTGCCAACAAAACCGTAAGGGCAATCTCATTGGGAGTTTTTTGTCGTTCGGCTCCCTCAACTAAGGCAATCATGCGATCGATGAAGCCCTTGCCAGGATCGGCAGCCACTCTCAAGATTAGTTCATCAGAGATAATGCGCGTACCGCCCGTTACGGAACTAGCAATATCAGAACCAGGTTCTTTGAGCACAGGTGCTGACTCGCCCGTAATTGCCGATTCATCGACAGAAGCAATGCCACCAATTACTTCGGCATCAACGGGAATCATATTGCCTGATACAACTTTGATCGCATCTCCCTTACGCAATGCAGTCGAACTCACTTCTTGAACTGAGCCATCTTCCAGAAGTTTTTTGGCAATGGTATCGGTCTTGGTAGCACGCAGCGAATCAGCCTGAGCTTTGCCTCTACCTTCTGCTACTGCTTCAGCAAAGTTGGCAAATAGAACAGTAAGGAAAAGAATCACCGCAATTAGACCATTTATTAAGCGGGGATTGTTGCCAACAGCATTGCCAAACAGGTTGGGATCGATAGTTACCAACGCTGTGACGATCGTACCGACCCAGACAATAAACATGACTGGATTTTTAACCGCAATCCGTGGATCGAGTTTGACAAAGGCTTCACGAATAGCCCGTTGATAGATTCCTTTTGTCTTAACCTTGGGTGTATGCTTGCGCGATGCACGCTTACCTCCAGGTAATTTTAATTTTCGAGAACTAGAAGATTTGGGAGATGTCATAGGAACTGCAAAATCCTAACTAAAGCGATAGTTGTGCCGTTGCTATTTACCGATCGCAAAGGCTTCTGCAATCGGGCCAAGCGCCAATACTGGGAAGAATGTGAGCGCACCGAGAATGAGAATTACACCAACGGTAACGCCCGTAAATAAGCCCGTGTCAGTGCGAAGGGTACCTGTCGTTTCGGGTACAGGTTGCTTATCTGCCATACTCTGAGCTAGAAATAATAACGCCAGAATGGGAACATAACGCCCTAATAAGAGACTGAAGCTTGTGGTCAGATTCCACCAGAGATTGCCATCACCTAATCCTTCAAACCCTGAACCATTATTGGCAGCAGCAGAAGTATATTCATAGACTACTTGAGAGAGACCGTGAAAACCAGGATTACTAATGCCAGCTTGGGTGATACCAGTGAGAGTGTCTGGTATAGCTAAGGTAATGGCACTGGGAATAAGAATCGCGATCGGATGAACTAGTAAAACCACACTTGCCAGCACGATTTCACGTTTTTCGATTTTGCGTCCTAAAAATTCAGGCGTGCGACCTACCATTAATCCTGTGACAAATACGGTGAGAATCAGCATCACAAATAAATAGGCGGTGCCAGTTCCCTGTCCACCCCAAACGATCTGGAGAAACATATTGAACAAAGTGGAAAATCCGCCGGGTGGCATCAGTGAGTCATGCATACCGTTTACTGCACCGCACATAGTAGCAGTGGTAATAATTGCCCATAAAGCAGTCTGTGCCCAACCAAAGCGAACTTCTTTGCCTTCCAAGTTGGGAGCAATACCATCACCAAGTAATGTATTGACGAGGGGATTTCCCTGATATTCAGCCACAGCCGTAAAGCCAATCAGCACGATCGCGATCGCCAGTACCATCCAGAATAGAAGCCAACTCTGCTTTGTGTTATTCGCAAAGATGCCATAGGTGATAATTAAGGCAGCCGGAATACAGACCATGCTAATTGTTTCGATTAGATTAGTGATGGCATTGGGATTTTCAAACGGATGAGCTGAGTTAATCGCAAAAAATCCACCGCCATTCTCACCTAATTGCTTAACGATCTCAAAGTGAGCAACAGGCCCTCTAGCTATTACTTGAGTCGCACCTTCTATAGTTTTGACTACTGCTGGCCCTGCCAAAGTTTCAGGCACTCCTAATAGTAGTAATGCTATGCCTCCTACAAGAGAAAGCGGTAAGAGAATGCGTGTAATTGATAGAGTTAAATCTACATAAAAATTACCCAATGGTCTACCCGTGAGTCCGCGGATAAAGGCTATGCCAACTGCTAGTCCAGTTCCGGCGGATGTGAAGAACATAAACCCCAGCGCAAACATCTGGCTGAAGTAGCTGAAGGTTGTTTCTCCAGAATAGTGCTGCTGGTTCGTATTCGTAATGAATGAAATCGCTGTGTGCAGTGAGGTATCCCAAGAAGGTGCAGGTAACCCGGTAGAATTCAAGGGTAGCGATCCCTGAAATGCAAAAATTAGGTAGATAAATATGGCCATGATCGAATTGCTGAGCAGTAGCGATCGGGCATACTGCCAACCAGTCATGATCTGCTGAGAGCGAATGCCACCAAGTGCATAAATCAATCGCTCTACGGGTAGCAAGACTCGATTCAGCCAGGTTGCTTCTCCTAAAAAAACACGCGCTATATATCTCCCTAAAAGGGGAGCGATCGCAATCAAGATCAGTAGCGTTAAGGCGATTTGAAGAAATCCTTGCAGCATAGTTTTATGCTTGTATAGGTTTACGTGTAGGTCAAAGGCTCATACATCTGTTAGCAACATTATCAACATGACTACAGTGGAAAGACAAGGTATAGATCCAGGACTTAGGAATAAATTAGATATGTGATATACACACGATCGCATAGTCAAAAATAAACGTTTAGGGCAAATATATATCAAGCGATATATGAACTACAAAATCAGACAGCAACTATCGGATATTGGCAAACGATCTCTTAAGCGTTTAACTAACATCGATGATGTGCGATCGCCGATCGTAATATCCTTTATTGTGTTGGTAGTTCTAGAATTCTCTACACCTCCAGACTACGTATTTGGATATCTCTACACAGGAGTAATTCTACTGTCAAGATGGCATATTGGTCGCAGAGCAACTTTTGGGATTTCAGTTGCCGCCATAGTTCTGACCATCTCGAATCTATGGATTACCAGCGGGCAATATGCGATCGCTCCATCTACAATTGCCAATCGCATAATTGCGGCCTGCGCTCTAGCGGTGACCAGCATTCTCAGTGATTCGCTTTGGAATGCTTACCGCCGCAATCGCGATTATGAAGAAACCTTCGCGCAAAAAGATGCTCAACTCCGCGCTCAAGCTCAGCTAGCACAAGTAAGAGAAGACTTTGCTGCAACTCTAGCTCATGATTTAAAAACACCATTACTAGGAGCGATCGCCACCTTGGAATCTTTAAAACAGGGCAAATTTGGCGAAATCTCGCTTGCACAAGATCGGGTACTGACAGTGATGGAGCGCAGTCACCATAATACGCTCCAAATGGTACAGATGCTACTCGATATCTATCACAATGATGTGAATGGCCTGCAATTGCGTCCGATCGCAGTAAATCTCGTTGATTTGACCAAAGAAGTAATCGCCACACTGACTAATTTAGCTGCAAGTCGCCAGGTAGAAATCATTCTCCAGACTACCTCAGAACAGTCTGGTGTTTGGGTGACCGGAGATGCCCTACAATTGCAGCGAGTACTTGCCAATTTGCTGGTGAATGCAATTAACCACACACTTAGGGGTGGGAATGTTTGCATTGAAATGGAACTCGATCCAAATTTTGCTGATAAGCCACCACAATGCCTAGTCAGAATCATTGATAGCGGGCCAGGAATTACACCTGAGGAATTGCCCCATTTGTTTGAACGATTTTACCAAGGAGAAAGCGATCGCCAGGCCTTGGGAGTAGGTCTGGGACTTTATCTCAGTCGTCAGATTATAGAAGCTCATGGTGGCACGATTTGGGTAGAGAATCGGTTGCCCCGTGGTGCCATATTTAGTTTTAGAATCCCTGCATAGTTAGCGATCGGTATATGTTTGGTAGCATAGTCATAAATTCCGCTAGACATAATGACTGATACTCTCCGAGTTCTTTTGGTTGAAGATGATGAACTGTTTCGTCTGGGTCTACGAGTTAGGCTGCAACAAGAAGCCAAGCTAGAGATCGTGGGAGAAGCAACTGATGGTGAAACTGCAGTAGAAATGGCAAAACAATTAGCACTTGATGTGGTGCTGTTAGATATTGGGTTGCCGGGAATTGGCGGTTTAGAAGCGTGTCGGCAAATTAAACAACATAAGCCTGAGTTGCCAATTCTCGTCCTGACTTCGCGCTTCCAAAAGTCCTTGATTGCCCGACTGATTGAAGCTGGGGTACAGGGATATTGCATGAAAGGAATTGAGGCAAAAGCTCTCATTCTGGCAATTCGTTCTGTGGCAATGGGAGCATCCTGGTGGGATCGGCCTGTAACTACAGAGATTAGATCGGCTTTTCAAATATCCCAATCCGATTTGATACCTACCTCAGAAGTCGCAAATGGCAGCAACCTTCTAACAAAGCGAGAACAGGAAATTCTCACTTTGATGGCAGAGGGGAAGAATAATCATGAAATTGCCGATGCCCTCTATATCTCTCCTGGGACGGTGCGAGTACACGTACATGCCATTCTGCATAAGCTAGAAGTACGCGATCGCACCCAAGCAGTGATCGTGGCCTTACAAAATAATCTCATTCCCAGCAATCTACCTCAGTAATCATCTCTATCAAAATCCGTAAGATCCAGATATTCTGAATGCTAAATAGTTTCGATCTAAATCAAAAAAACATGCTGCCTAGATTGCATCACCATCATACGTCTATTCGCACGGCTGACATTTTTGCCGCGATCGCCTTTTACGAAAAACTGGGCTTTGAGGTGGAGACGCGATTTACAGCAGGCATTACGCTAGCTTGCTGGATGGTTGGCGCAGGAACGCACCTGGAACTGATCGCGATCCCCGAACCAAAGCCTGCACCTGACTGCTTTAGTGATGAGCACTATGTCGGCTACTACCACCTATCTTTTCATGTCGAAGATCTAGACCTGTTACTCAAACAACTCGTAGAAGACTTGGGCAGACTAAAACTACTCTTACCACCCACAGTGCAACAGATCGGAGATCGCAATTACAAGGTAGCGTTCATTGCTGACCCAGATGGTCTCCCAATTGAGCTAATGCAACCATTGCCGTAAAAATCACAATATTATTAAGTATATTTAAGCCGCACTTAACTGAATAGAGGTCACGTCATCCTCTTCATCCAAAGCCAACCCATCGCGACAATCATAAATCTCAAATAGTCGATGCATAGACGTGATTTCAAATAAAACCTTAACTTGGGGACTAAGCGAACATACAGCTACGCCAATCCCATGGGGCTTTAACGTTCTAAGTAAGCACACCAGTACCCTTAGACCACGGCTATCCATAAAAGTGACATCACGCATATTAATAAGTAAAGTAGCTATACCATCTTTAATCGCTGCCGTTGCTGCGCGATCGATAGAGCTGCTGCAGTTTAGATCGAATATGCCAGAGAGCTTTAGCTCTTTAATAACAGTAGAACTCATAAGTACCTCTTATATTAAGATCCCATAGTGAGGACAAGTACTTAGAAGGTTGTTTGTGCAGAAGCGTTCAAGTGGGGGGGTATTTTTTTGTTTTCCCATGTCAACTTTTGTTTTTCTTCCTTCTACGATAGTTTCTAAATTCATAGCTCCTGCGTTTATTGTACAGACAGCATTTGTTGATTGACAGTGTGTAAAAGTGATAAAAAGTGTGATGTCGATCGCTGCCAAAGCCATGGGTCAGAGCGCACCCATCCCTAGTCGGTTGTCAATTTTGTAAAACAACGTTAAGAAACAGGTATTTTTGCGACCGCATGTCCGCACATCAAGCTAAATTGAGCAAGAGAAGAAAACTAAGTTAGCAATATGGTCGCCCAAATCTTTAATACAACGAAATCACAACAAGTATTTGCCAAGGCAAAAGACTTAATGCCTGGTGGCGTTAGCTCACCTGTACGTGCATTCAAATCTGTAGGCGGCGAACCCATAGTATTCGATCGCGTTGAGGGTGCCTATGCTTGGGATATAGACGGCAATAAATATATTGACTATGTTGGTAGCTGGGGGCCAGCGATTGTTGGTCACAGCCACCCAGAGGTAATCGCAGCATTGCAGCAAGCCTTAACTAAAGGCACCAGTTTTGGCGCTCCTTGTGTCTTAGAAAACGTGTTGGCAGAAATGGTAATTGAGGCCGTGCCGAGTATAGAAATGGTGCGCTTCGTTAATTCTGGGACAGAAGCTTGTATGTCAGTGCTACGTCTGATGCGAGCATATACTGGTCGCGAGAAAATCGTCAAATTTGAGGGCTGCTATCACGGTCATGCCGATATGTTCCTGGTCCAGGCTGGATCGGGTGTTGCGACCTTAGGATTACCTGATTCGCCGGGCGTACCTAAATCTACTGCTGCTAGTACGCTTACAGCACCATATAACGATTTAGCCGCAGTTAAAGCCTTATTTGAAGCGAATCCTGGCGAAATTGCGGGCATTATTCTGGAGCCAGTGGTGGGTAACGCAGGCTGTATCTTGCCACAACCAGGATTTCTTGCCGGTCTCAAGGAAATTGCCCATACTCATGGTGCCTTGCTGGTATTTGATGAAGTGATGACTGGCTTTCGCATTGCCTATGGTGGGGCTCAAGCCAAATTTGGTGTTACCCCCGATTTAACTACGCTCGGTAAAGTGATTGGTGGCGGGTTGCCCGTTGGTGCCTACGGCGGCAGGCGCGAAATCATGGAAATGGTTGCCCCTGCTGGCCCCATGTACCAGGCAGGCACTTTATCAGGTAACCCCCTAGCCATGACCGCGGGAATTAAAACCCTGGAAATCCTAAAGCGCCCTGGTAGCTATGAGTATCTCGAAAAAATTACCAAAACTCTAGCAGATGGCATGCTAGCGATCGCCCACGAAACAGGACATGCGGCAACTGGTAACCAGCTTAGCGCCATGTTTGGTATGTTTTTCACAGACAAACAGGTAAATAACTATGCCGATGCCAAAACTAGCGACCTGAAGAAGTTTAGCCAATTCCACCGTGGCATGTTAGAGCATGGCGTTTATCTAGCTCCATCTCAATTTGAGGCCGGATTTACGGCGCTAGCGCATGGAGATGCAGAAATCGCTGCGACCTTAGATGCTACCCGTGCCGTCTTATCTCAAATCAAATAGTTCGCAAAGCACGCGAAATCTCGTAGGGGTAGTGCCTCTGTGCCTGCCCCAAACCAATTGGGATCATTACGAGGGGATTATCCCTTGGATCTTCAAGGAGCGCAAAGATTAAATTTCCGCAAGTAGGCTGGCGATATTGGAGTACTTCGAGGTAAGGCCAAAACTTTCGGGACTAACTACGTCATAGGTAAAGTGGCGCTGTTTTATACAAAGTTGATCCCAGGCAGCCACCTTGATATTAAATACTTTGATCAAGATATTGACTAAAGTTGGTGTGAGATCGAATTGCCAGCCGACTCGTTTATTCAGATATGCACAGGCTTCCCGTACCGCTTGATTGACAGTTAGGCGTGGTGCTCCTAAAACTAAGCGTGTTGGTAAGCAATCGCATAGTAAGGGCTTTTCTGCCGTTAACAAATAAGTAATTACTTGAGCAATGTCAGCCCCGTGCACGAAATGGAAACTGCCATCGGCCTTTAGGCACTTAATCAGATTAATGTAACTTGCTACTTCTTTCAGACCTGATGATAGGTGTGAATAGGGCTTTGTTTTGCCATCACCACCAAATACCAGGGTGGGGAATACGGTAATCAGGCGATCGCGAATTGGTAAATTCTCTAACTTTTGCAGACAGGCGTGCTTGGAGCGAATATAGTCTGTGCCAATTGTTTCCGCCTCTTTCAGGATCTGGTTGTGTTCGTCGAGAATGCTCGCTGTGGAAAAGTAGATCGCCCGCTCGCACACCTGTGGATCTAGCGACTCAAATAGCTCAACGGTTTTATAGACATTGGTTTCAAATACCTCCACAGTCCCCCCCCATGCTGCTGCTGCACTGATCGCGTAGTTCATCGTCGGCAGCAGTTCCTTGAAGTAGGACATATCCTGCATCCCTCCTTCAATGATGGTGATACCAGGACGAATTTTGGTATCGACCTTGAGCTTATGGCGGTTTCGCAAGAGCAGAAATAGTTCGTAGTCAGTATTTTGGATCAAGGACTCGATCATGTAATGCCCAACACAGCCACTAGCGCCAGTGATGAAAACCCGTTTAGTCATTATGTTTATGTCTGAGAATGGCGATCGCTTGTATATTTTGACATCGAAACATCGTATCCCCGCCAGAAGTCAAAAATTCGACTACCCCACGAGGAAATCATGTTTCATGTCGAAAAGCTATATAAGAAATGGTGAATTCGCATATGGAGGAATGGTGGGGGCGGTGACTCCCCGCCCTCTTCCGTGTCCGCGCCGTATCTATGTGTCCCGCCCTCTGACTACAGATGATTGTGATTGGTTAGAAATTAAAACTCTTCACCGTATCAAAGAAGAATCTGGCGTTCTCCTCAGGGGTATTCGACAAGATGCCGTGCCCCAAGTTCATAATGTGACCCGTCTTGCCCGCTTTCTCAATAATTTCTAGAATGCGATCGCGAATATATGGCTGTGGCCCAAACAACACGCAAGGATCGAGGTTCCCCTGCACGGCAACATTACCCAATTTGGCTCTGGCTTCTGCCATATCCACTGTCCAATCAAGACTGATAATATCAACACCTGACTTGGGCATGCGATCAAGAATGCCGGCACTGCCATTGATGTAAAGAATCAGCGGTGTATCCGGGTGAGTAGCTTTAACATCGTCGACAATCATTTTCTCGTAGGGCAACGCAAATGTCTCGTAATCGGTAGGGCTGAGTTGCCCTGCCCACGAATCAAACAGTTGCACAATTTGAGCACCGCAATCAATTTGAAAGCGCACATAGTTAGCAATCGATTTCGCCAGTTTGGTTAAAAACTTGTGCAGCATCTGTGGCTCAGAATATGCCATCGCCTTGATGATCGTGTAATCCTTAGAGCTTTTACCCTCAATCGCATAGGCAGCCAGCGTCCAAGGTGAACCAACAAACCCCAACAAAGTTGCCTGATCTTTGATTTCGTGCTTTAAGGTAGTCAGGATCTTTTTGATAAAGGGCAAGGCTGTTTCAGGATCTAACTCTTGCAAAGCATCAATCTGAGCTTGCGTGCGAATGGGCGGATCGATGATCGGCCCACGGCTTTCAATGATCTCGAACTCAATCCCCATACCTGGTAGTGGTGTGAGGATATCGGAAAACATGATCACACCATCTGGGTGAAAAGCACGAAATGGTTGTAAAGAGATCTCGATCGCCAGTTCAGGAATTTCCGAACGTTCGCGAAACGTAGGATATTTCTGACGTAGGTCTCGATAAACCTGCATATAGCGACCTGCTTGTCGCATCATCCATACAGGTGGACGATCTAGTTCTTCGCCCCGTGCAGCCCTGAGTAGGCGGTCATTACCTCCCATAATTAAATATTTCCTATATAAATTTCAACTTTATGTTCTAAAAGTAAATGCTGAAGCACTTCAAAGGATTCGTATTCGCTCCAAAGAGCTTTATGCTCGACACTTCCTGCCATACTGTATTGGATATATTACCACTTTGGGGCTTTTATCCAGATTGATATACTGGCCAGAACCCATAGTCTATGGCAATCAATGGGACAAAATGCAAGTCTGTAGATTTTTTAAGATATATTATGAACATTAAAGATTCATAAATCTATGGTTCCATAATCTCAAGTGTTAGCTAAGTAAGTTGTGAATAACGAAGGATTAAGTACGGTTGCCCCTCCGCAGCAATCACCGCAGCAATATGCTCGGTTGGCAATTATCGTAGTGTTTCTATGCTGCCTCATTGCCTTAGCTATTTACATCAGACCCCAGGCTGACGCCTACACAAAATCAGTCCTATCTCTATCCGGCGATCCTGCTAAGGGCAGATCTATATTCGTAATGAACTGTGTTGATTGTCATGGCAAGTGGGCAGCTGGAAAGGTAGGGCCCAGTTTGAGGGGAGTATCTGATCGCCTATCTAAGGTAAGACTTATTGACCAGGTTGTCAGTGGCAAGACGCCACCGATGCCCCAGTTTCAACCACAACCGCAAGAGATGGCCGATCTCCTGAGCTATCTAGAACAGCTTTAGCAGACAGTTTGGCAAAGCGAAACCCATCCTACGAATTTTCCAGGATTCTCGAAAACCAGCATTTAGCGTTTAATGTACTTGACAAAGATTTCATCCCTATCGTCGTCGTCATCGTCATCATCGTCGTCATCCTGCAACTTAGTCCTGCGGTCTGAAGGCGAGCGGGGATAGGGAGTAGTATAGCTATCCTCCACTTCCTCCTCTTTTACCTGCGATCGCCTTGGCTCTTTAGGTTCGGTATCCTTATCATTGGTTGTACTGTCATCACTATTAACAGCATCAGCATTGCGGCGACTCAGCCAGTTAGCAATGGAGTTAGCGATCGCGGCCGCAATCGCCCCACTCAGAAATGCAGCTAGGATGGCGAGGCTGAGTGGTATGGGAATCGTCGATCGCCCCAGAAAGTAGATTGACACCAGGGGTTGAAGGTTCTGGAGCAATATCGCCGCTATACAGGCGATCACCACCGCTACCAAAATCAGGCGAGCGATCGGTAAGGGTTGACTGAAATTTTCAGGATCGTTATTCATGGGTGACTTCTACCCTGCCAGCGTTGAATCAGATCGGAGTCAATGTCTAGTTGGTCGAACGCGCGTGCTACGACAAAATCCACCAGATCTTCAATGGTCTGGGGCTGGTGATACCAAGCGGGGATGGCGGGGACAATGCGCGCGCCTGCTTCGGCCAGGGCGGTGAGGTTACGGAGATGAATCAAACTAAATGGGGTTTCTCTAGGGACAACCACTAGTTTACGCCCTTCTTTGATATGCACGTCGGCGGCACGTTCCAGTAAATCTGAACTTAAGCCCTGCGCAATTTTGGCAACGGTTGCCATGCTACAGGGAATGACCACCATACCCAAAGTCCGAAACGATCCGCTGGCAATATTGGCTCCGACATCAGACCAGGCATGACAGTTAAGGTAGCCGCCATTTTCCTCACAGCGATCACGCCAAAACTGCTCTTGTTGTTTGGGATTGGCTGGCATGGCAATTTCATTTTCCGATTGCCATACCATAATTGCCGCTTTCGAAGCAACTAGTTCGACATGATAGCCATTGGCCAGAAGGAATTTTAGCGATCGCACGGCATAGATCATGCCCGATGCACCTGACACTCCAATTGCGATCGGGCGACTTTTGGTGATATTGATTGCACCATTTATTTCATTACTCATTGCGATCGCTTCCTATTACCATCAATCTCTCCGCTAATTACACTGCCTATTTCCAACACTTTTTTCCATAAGTTTAGTCGCCAACAGAGTTAACTACGCTAAACCTGACGGTGTCAGATAGGGACTTCTGCCGACACTTTGTTAAACGATCGGGGACGTTCTCCCAGTTTCAACCACATTCTGCGCACCCGAATTAATTGAGGGCGATTCATTTTCAGAGCAGAAACCCGTCGTTGTAGCTCGATAGGAATCTGCAACCTAAGATGCATTTCTGCAATAATCTTTGTCTGAAAAGGGTTTCATGACTTTTTGTGCACCATAAGGGGAATTAGTTTAAACTTCAGGGGTACCCCTCTCAGTCGAATATTTGTTCATTGCCTATTAAGGGTCGCTATACATAGCTTGTCATTACATAAATTCCCCAAAAATACTATGACAATAAATAGAGAAGAGCAAAATATAAAGACTGATGACGACTTAACAACAGTTTATAGAAAAAAATCAAGCAAATTATGGAATTTAAATTCACTTTCTGCACACTTAAAAGCATTACGGCCGAGACAGTGGACTAAAAATTTAGTGGTATTCGCTGCGCCTCTTTTTGCTTTTGAAATCACAACTAAATCATTATGGGGCGGTTTACTAGCATTCTTTCTTTTTTGTGCTACTTCAAGTAGCTTTTATCTTCTAAACGATATCATTGACATCAAGTCTGATCGTCAGCATCCAGTTAAATCGAAACGTCCAATAGCTTCTGGCTTAGTAGCTATTCCAACAGCGATTGGAATGGCAACTACTCTGTTAACATCTGCTCTTGTTTTAGGTTGGTGGCGATCGCCAGGATTGGGGCTAGCAATTCTTGGTTATGCCCTTCTACAGGTTACCTATAATCTTCGGCTGAAGCACACAGTTATTTTAGATGTCGTTGCGATCGCGATCGGATTCATTCTACGAGCCTGTGGGGGAGCTGCTGCTACAGGCATTGTGCTGTCTTCTTGGTTCCTGCTTTGTACCGCCATGCTGGCGCTATTTTTAGGAATTGAGAAGCGTAAAGCAGAACTGAGACTTTCAGAAATAAAGGGTAAAAAATCCCGTGTAGTTCTCTACCGCTATTCTCTTCCTCTGTTGAGTCGGATGGAAAGTGTGGCGACCAATGGAACTATACTTACTTATGCACTCTGGAGTTCTGGACCCATTGTTCGTGGAGCATCAACTTCCTGGATGATGTTGACGTTACCCTTTGTATTGCATGGAGTTTTCCGCTATCAATTACTAAGCGATCCTCAAGAGATCGCCCGTCGAAGCACCGAAGTTGAGGAAGGAGGGCAGACGGAACGCCCAGAAGAAGTTTTGCTGAATGATAAGCCGCTGCTGATGACCGTACTAGCCTGGCTGGCAACAACATTTAGTATTTTACTTTTAAAGAGATATGGATTCATTACTTGAAAATTGTTGTTGACTTTGCGTTGTAGATAACTATACTCACTAGAAAGTTAATGCTAAATCTTTTAACTATTGCTTTCAAGAGATTGAAAATCTTCATTCCTCAATACATTCTGAGACAACGGCCAGACAAAAGAATCGAAAGGATAAAAACGACTTCCTTTCCTGTCAAGGCAGATACTTTGGCTTCTATCGATATCAGTTGTTTAGTATCTTGTGGAATTGGAGGAGTCATCCTCGATTTGGATAATACAATCGTCTCTGAGGATGATCGCTATCTATCTCCCGATGCCGAAATCTGGATCGAGCAAGCCAAAGGAATCGGTATCAAGTTTTTCTTGTTGTCGAATGGTAAGAGGCGCTATCGTGTCGAATATTGGGCTAGCCATTTGGATATACCTGCTATTAGCCCAGCCAAGAAACCCTTTCCTAATGCATTTCGGAGAGCTATGAAGCATATGCAGCTTAGACCTAAACAGGTTGCCGTAATTGGAGATAGCCGTCATACTGATGTTTTCGGTGCATGGTTGGTAGGGTGTTGGAGTATTCAAGTTGCGTCGCTTCCTCACCCGCCCCGCTGGTGGGAAAAATTATTAGGGACTTACGTACAAACACCCTATCCCAAAGGACTCGATCTTTGGGGTTTCCAGCCATTAAATCCCAAGTACGGGACAAAAAGCTAAGCGCCTTAGAGAAGCTGAGATCGTTGGATTCCAGGTAAAGAACAAAGAGCTAGTCGGAGAAATTTGTGAGTGGACAGACGTTTATGATGCAGGCTAAAGGAAATGAATCCTGAATTTTTCTCTACATTGATCAAATCACTGGGCTTTTGGGGTGGGCATTTAATCGTTTGGTCAGTAATCTTTGCTGAATCAGGGCTACTCGTTGGGTTTTTCTTGCCTGGAGATAGTCTTTTATTTACAGCTGGTTTTTTGGCATCGCAAGACTTTCTCCATATCTGGCTATTGGCAGGGGGATGTTTTGCCTGTGCCGTATTGGGAGACAACGTCGGCTATGCTACAGGCAGCCGATTTGGGCGCAAGCTCTTTAAAAAAGAAGAATCAAGATTTTTTCATAAAGAGAATCTGATTAAAGCCCAAAACTTCTATATGAAACATGGCAAGAAAACGGTTATTCTGGCAAGGTTTTTACCCATTGTCCGTACCTTTGCACCCATTGTGGCAGGTATTGGGAAAATGCACTATGGCACCTTTTTTCGCTACAACCTTGTGGGCGGATTTGGTTGGACAATAGGTTTAACTATGGCTGGATTTTGGCTTGGGAAGGCGATCCCTGATGTCGATAAGTACCTGTTGCCAATTATTTTAGGAATTATCGTAATTTCGATGGCTCCTTCTCTGATTCACTTACTCCAAGCTCGTCCACCCAAGCGCAAAGCAGTACCAGAGGCATCTGAATTAGATGCCTCAAATGATAAAGAATAGTGGGCTCAAAGAGCATACGTACAAACACCCTATCCCGAGAAACTCGATCTTTGGGATTTCCAACCACTAAATCACAAAAAAACTGAACCTTTTATGCAAAACTACCTTTTCCCGGGATTACTGGTTTTAATTACAGTGGGGCTTAATACTTTAGCTCAAGCGCTGCTCAAGTTGGGTGCAGGACAAAATTTATTGAATTTCCATTTATTGAGTGGAGTGCTGGTTTATGGTTTAAGTACGGTTGTTTACATTTTGGTTTTGGGCAAGTTTAATCTCTCTGTTGCTTACCCCGTAGTGATTGGATTAACCGTCTTTTCAACTACAGTTACGGGGGCATTTTTGCTAGGAGAAAAAGTAACTACTGTCCAGTGGTTTGGGATTGGGTTAATGTTGAGTGGAATTTCTGCAATAGCTTCGGGCATAAAATAATCAATAGTTTGATAGTTCTTCAGATCTACCTGTTTTTTAGTCTTGGCTGTGAGGAATTTTCATTTTATGAAACTTGTTAGCCCGATATCTAATTTCAAATCAATTCTATCCTCTCTATCCCCCCAGATCCGACGACATTATATAGATATTTTAATTGCCTTTGTCTTTGTAATTTTAGGTGGCGTTGCATCTTACTTAGGCGCGCAGTTGATTGACCCTATAATTGTCAAAGTCTGGAACTCTTGGTTTGGTGGCGATATGCCCCGCGTCTTCGACAACATGACTTCTCGTGGGAGCGATCACTACCGTCTTAAAGTGCATCCATTATTTTCACTGATAGCATTCCCTCCAGTCACAGTACTAGAGAAAGCTTTACACTTGGAGCCTATTATAGCCGTCAGGATAGTTATTGCTGCAGTCGCGGCTTTGTGGCTTGGTACTCTGTTTATCACACTGAGATTGCTCGGATGTCGCCGATTTGACGCAATGCTATTTAGTCTGCTTGGGGCAACCAGTGCAGCAGCTATATTTTGGTTTACTGTTCCAGAAACCTACTCTTTTGGTTCGTTAAGCATCTTACTGGCACTTTGCTTTGTCGTCCTTACAGAAAATTACCTGTTTTCTTCGTTGTGGTATGTAGCTGTTAGCGCGCTAACGCTCAGTATCACGATAACTAACTGGATGGTAGGAATTCTAGTAACCGCAGTTAATCATCGCTGGAAGCAGTCCTTACAAATTACTGTCAATGCTTTCGCTGTAGTAACACTATTATGGGGAGTGCAAAAGTATATATTTCCTAGTGCTGTATTTTTTCTGGGTGACCGAGAAGAGAAGAAATATGTAAAGGTATTTAAATCGGCTGGTGAGTATCTGACAGTAATCAAATCTTTTGTCTCTAATACGATAGTTATGCCAGCCATTCAGCTAACAGAAAATATCAAAAAACCGGAGTGGCCATATATGTCTCCCCAAGCCACAGATCCTGGTTCTGGAAGCATCTGGGGATTTATAGCAGTCGGATTATGGATGGCACTCTTAGGTTTGGGCATGTGGGGATGCTTTTCTAGCAAGAAGCATCCTAAATTGCGACTTGTTTTAGGGTTTTCACTGCTCGGACAGCTACTACTTCATTTAGTATATGGAGGTGGGGAGACTTTCCTTTTTTCACTGCATTTTGCTCCTTTACTAATAATACTCGCTGCTTTTAGTACCCTGACGCGGGCGCGCCTAGTAGGCTTGATTTTGGCAGGAATGCTCATCATTAGTGCAGGGATAAACAATGTCCAACTATTTTATCAAGCTACCGAGTACTTTTTAAATCACGGCACGCCACGTAGCCAAGTTCAATCACAAATGCTGCGACGACCATCTGACCCTTGGCCGCGAGGCACAGGTCACGTAGTTCTAGCAACTCCAGGTACTCTTGAAGAGGCTAAAGCTTACCATGAACCGGGTGGCAGCTTTAGCCCAATGGTAGGTAGCTTCGGGGTTTCCATCTGGCTTGTTGACGCGCAAGGTAATTTGCAAGCGACTAGCGATAGTATCCCCCTCAGCCAAATCCAGCAGCAGTTTGTTTATACTGATGGCGAAGCGATACCTGCAATTCTGACTAAAAGCAACGACTACCAGGCTTCTTGGTCTTCCTCTAGTCAGGGGCATTGGCAACTAAACCTTCAGACATCAGGTAGCAAAAATAGCAAACCAATGATAGTCATCCGCAGTGTCGGTCCATCAGGTGGGGCAATCCAATCTTTAAAGTGGGATGGTCAACAATTGTTAATTAACGAGCGCTGGTTTGTGAAGCTTGCTCAACAACCCCTAGGAGTGTATTTAGGAGGAGAAGGAAAACAGGGCTGGATTAGTGAGCGGTCGTCTACCAATGTA
The DNA here is from genome assembly GCA_943367755.1 of Rhizobium sp. Q54. Taxonomy (GTDB): domain Bacteria; phylum Cyanobacteriota; class Cyanobacteriia; order Pseudanabaenales; family Pseudanabaenaceae; genus PCC-6802. The sequence continues at coordinate 153,062 of CALRKB020000005.1, forward strand.
TGGAAAGGTGAGAGTGGTTGGGGGTATGCTCGCTTTGAACTCGGTGATGGTGAGAAGTGGAATTTGACGATTGAGGATACGCTCTCTCAACCTAAACCTGAGCTTAATGCTACTCACGTCAAGCCTACCCTAGAACTAAATATACCCAACCAGAAATTCTCAGACAGTTTTAATGCTCAGGTTGCCCATTTAATGATGAGCCTTGTAAATAAGCAGACTCGTCCGGGTGAACCGATCAGCTATCCTTTGCCTTGGCAGCGGGATGGAGCTTATACGCTGGTTGCTCTAGCTCGTGCTGGGCAGTTGGAAACAGCAAAAGAATTATCGACTTATTTTGCGGAAAAAGATTTCTTCGGTGGCTTTGGACCGGAAGCTGATGCCCCAGGATTAGGAATTTGGGCATTAGAAGAAGTAGCCGTGCAGTTAAAAGATCCAAAATACGACCAATGGCTGTGGCCACACGTTCGCAGAAAAGCCGAATTCATCCTCAGGATGCTTTCGACCAATCAACCTATTCATCTGCCCGTGACGGCTCCAATTCTGCCGGGCATGAAGAAAGATCCTGAACTAACGCTAGTCACCGATCCTGCTCGGGATGGTTTGATTATAGGTCGAATGGATCATCATCGGCCTCTATTATTTATTAATGCCGTCAGTTATCGTGGGCTTCTAGACGCTGCATCCTTAGCAGAGCGAGTCAATCAACCAATTGATGCCCAGCATTGGCGGGATAAAGCGGCTGAACTCCAAAAAGCTTGGATAAAAGCATTTAAGCCTCCGGAGTCGGACAATGAACGAACTTATATAAGCGGTCTTTGGCAGAGCTGGATAGCTGCTCCGCACCAGAATGCCTTTCTTGAAGGTCTACAAAAACGGTGGAATGAGCTACGTGAAGATCTGGGAGGATTTCGTCAAACTCCTTTGTGGACCTATTTTGATATTGCCGAGGCACATCAATGGCTATTTCTCGGCAAACCAGAGCGGGTGTGGACAACATTGCAGTGGTTTTGGGATCATCAAGCATCTCCTGGACTCTATACCTGGTGGGAAGGAGCAGGTGGAGAAAACTCTCCAGATAATGTCACACCCCACTACTGGACTGCTTCTGAAATGTTGTTACTGCAGATGGACATGCTAGCTTACGTCGATCACTCGGAGAGTAAGCCAACCTTAGTGATTGGAGCAGGAATTCCAGTGGAATGGCTTAAACATCCTTTAAGTGTGAAGGGATTGTTAATGCCTAACGGTCAGGTAGATTGGTTCTGGAATGGCAAGCAAATGGATGTGAAGATCCGAGGTGGCAGCATTAATTCAAGACTGGGACCAGCTTTCCCCTCTAACACAACATTGAATGTTGAGTATTACAGTTCCGCTACTTAACCTGCATAATTCATGATGATTTACGAAAATCCTCAGAAACATTGCTGAGAATCCAGGCATTTGGTTAATTGCCTCTGTCGATCGCTGAGTTTAGTCTCTAACAAGTAGCACCATTGGTTAAATTTATTTCGCGAATGGCAAGATATAGAGGTTAAACTGATCTAGCTGCCAACTAGCATCATTCGCACTATCATGTCCGATCGCCCACTAGATACTCAAGCCGTCACCACTGCCGTCGCTAATCTTTACGATACTTACCCCTTCCCTCCCGATCCGATTATAGATGAGGCTCCTCCAGGGTATAACTGGCGTTGGAGTTGGCCTGCTGCCTACGGTTTTTGTACGGATGGACTTTTGCCCGCTAAAGCATCGCCGCGCATTCTCGATGCTGGCTGCGGTAGTGGCGTTAGTACCGAGTATTTAGCCCATCTGAATCCTACGGCCAATATTGTGGCGGTTGATATTAGTGCTGGCACATTGGCGGTAGCCCAGGAGAGAATTCGCCACAGTTGCCCACCAGGAGACAGAAGTATTGAATTTCGTCAGTTGAGCCTTTACGACCTCGACCAAATTGAGGGTGAATTTGACGCGATCAACTGTGTGGGCGTACTGCATCATATGTCCGACCCGATCGGGGGCATCAAAGCATTAGCCAGCAAGCTAGCACCGGGGGGCATTTTACATATTTTTGTCTATGCTGCCATTGGTCGCTGGGAAATTAGTCTGATGCAGGAGGCGATCGCCATCCTGCAAAAACAACAAGCTCAAACCCAACTATCGGATCTCAAGCAGGGTGTGAAACTAGGGCGAGACATATTTGCAACATTACCCGAATCTAATCGGCTTGTGCAACGCGAAAAAACACGCTGGCAGTTGGAGAATACTCGCGATGAATGCTTTGCTGACATGTACCTGCATCCCCGTGAGGTTGATTACACAATAGATTCATTATTTGAGTTGATCGATGCGGCGGATCTGGAGTTTGTGGGTTTTTCCAATCCTCAAACTTGGCAACCTGAAAGACTATTGGGGCATAATCCAGAATTATTAGCCCTGGCGCAAGCTTTACCGGCGCGACAGCAATATCGCCTGATTGAACTGCTAGATACAGATATTGCTCATTACGAATTTTTCCTCAGCCGTCCACCTTTACCCAAGCCAGATTGGAGCATAGATAACAATATCCTCAACGTCATCCCCCAACGCCAACCTTGCCTGAATGGATGGGAAGGAGGAAGCCTGTTCGATCCCGATTACCAGGTGGTCAAGCTATCTGAACTGGAATTGCAATTTATGCAAGCCTGTAATGGTGATGCGACGGTAGCAGAAATTTTGTCAGATCGCTCAGAAATAAATTTAGATTTGGTGCGATCGCTCCTAAAGCGCAAGCTGATCTTGCTGCCAGCGATTCCCTAATTCCTTCGGAAACGCTATGCGATCCGGATGCCTGCCACCACGAACTGAGAACTGAATATCCAGAAGTGTGTCAAACCGTATACTAAGATTTGTATACTTGTTAAGTGCAAGAATTCTTAAAAGTCTTTGAGCAAAATTGCTTAGTGACTAATCCTATTATCAGGTTGTGAATAATCATCGTGAATACTGTCCGTACTGTCTCCGATACCAAGCGTGATTTCTATCAGGCATTTCCGAAGCCAATTAATTCTGTATATCGCCGCGCCATCGATGAACTATTAGTTGAGTGCCATCTGCTGATCGTGAATCAAAACTTTGCCTACGATCCAATCTTTGCGCTCGGATTAGCGACAGCATTCGATAAGTTTACGGTTGGTTATCAGCCAGAAGTAGACCGTCTATCGATTTTTGCGGCTTTGAGTCAATCCTTGCTACTAGATCGAGATCGCCTGCGTCAAGATGCGGCACAGTTGAGCGAGTTAGCGATGCGATCGCCAGCGGATCTCAAGAGCCTACTCACTACGCTGGAGTCATCGGTCAATCTCGATCCACTTATGGGGCAAGTACGCGCGATCGCTGCTAATCCTAAATTTAAGTACAGCCGGGTGTTTGCGATTGGGTTATTTGCGCTACTGGAGACGGCTGACTCACAAGCAATTGCGAATAACGAGCAACGCCAAGACCTGCTAAAGCAAGTTGGCACAACTCTGAATCTAGGAGAGGATAGACTTTTAAAGGATATCGATTTATATCGTTCTGCTTTAGACAAAGTAGAACAGTCTCGTCAGATGATGGCAGACCTGGTGGAAGCCGAGCGCAAGAAACGCGAAAAGCTGGCAACAAAACCAGAAGAACCAAAAGTAGAGAATCCAGAAAGCTCATCAAACCCCGAGAATCAAGAAAGTACGTCAGCCTAGCTTGTTCCAACTAGTAGTCCGTCACCGCTTGGTTAATGGGTAGAACGAAGCTAGGAAGTTTTTAGGGTATATTTTGGGGGGGGACAACCCATCCAAAAATCCTTGACAGAACACTAATCCCTTGGTGCTTGGTAAAATATGCAAGATTCTAGCGATCTAGTTATAGTGATGACCACATTACCAGATCAGGCTACAGCACAGCACTTGGCTCGTATTCTGGTGGATGAACATCATGCTGCCTGCGTGCAGATTTTGCCTGGAATTACATCAGTTTATTTTTGGCAAGGGGAGTTGTGTACGGAGTCAGAGCATTTGCTCATGATCAAAACCTTATTCAACAACTATGATGACCTGGAGGCAAGGTTGCGATCACTCCATCCCTATACTGAACCGGAAATTGTCGCTATACCTGTATGTGCTGTCAGCCAGGGCTATCTCCGCTGGGCGATCAATTCCCTGCAAAATCGGAAATAGCCTATGACCACTCCAGATGAATTTCTCGATCGCTTTGGTAAGTTCGGCATTCACTTGGGCTTAGAACGTATTCAACAACTATTATCCAATCTAGATAACCCCCAAGAGCGAGTCCCCGTCATCCATGTGGCAGGCACTAATGGCAAGGGCTCGGTATGTGCTTATCTATCGTCGATTTTGCAAGCCGCAGGCTATCGGGTGGGACGCTATATCTCACCTCACTTGATTGATTGGCAAGAGCGTATTTGCATTAATTCCCAATGGATTACGAATGAGGACTTATTGGCAGCACTCTTGCAGGTAGATCGAGCGATTATTCCAGAGCAAATGCCAACTCAGTTTGAAGTAATCACAGCAGCAGCATGGTGGTATTTCGCGCAGCAACAAGTAGATGTAGCCGTAATTGAAACTGGTTTGGGAGGAAGATTGGATGCCACCAATGTTTGCGATCGCCCCCTCGCATCGGTAATTACATCGATTAGTATGGATCACTGGCAGCGTTTGGGTGATACCCTAAGCGCGATCGCCTCTGAAAAAGCAGGCATTATCAAACCATACTGCGCTGCGATTATTGGAGAAGTTCCAGCAGAAGCAAAAGCCGTAATTACCACCAAGATCCGCGACTGCAATGCGACCGTGACTTGGGTGAATCCTGCAATTCCAACTACCAATGGAGCTGAATGGGAAGGAATTCAATATCCATTACCTCTTTTGGGTAAACATCAGTTGATTAATTCAGCGATCGCTCTAGCGACAATCCAAGCTTTACAAAAACAGGGATGGCAGATTGACTCAGCAGCTATCGATCAAGGCATGAGGCAAACACAATGGGCAGGTCGATTGCAATGGATAGAATATCAACTCAGCAATCGCTCTGACAAAATACTAATCGATGGCGCGCATAACGTTGCCGCTGCTGAATATCTGCGTCAATTTGTGGATGAATCTTTCCCTCAGAAACGGATACGTTGGGTGGTGGGTATATTGGATACTAAGGATAGCGTGGGAATCCTCAAAGCGTTGTTGCGTCAAGACGATTTACTCTTTACCGTACCAGTGCCTTCCCATCAAACTACCGACCCAGAGGAATTAGTTGCTATTGGTAATGCGATCCTAAAGCAACCAGCAACCAGTTATCCCGACCTGCTATCTGCTTTAGCAGAGGCTTTTAGTAATAGCCATCGCGATCTAGTCGTACTTTGCGGTTCGCTGTACCTTGTGGGAGAATTGCTTAAGTCTAAATTTGTCCAAGGCTAAACTTACATGCAGAGAAAAATAAAGGTGGAATTTTACCGAGTCGAAGTACCACCTATTCTTAGAAAAGACTTCGAACAAATTTTACAGAATGTAAATGACATCCCTGTACAGGATCGAACACAGACAGGACATGATGCTCCTATTCGCTTACACCAGGGCTATGAAAACGGTGATTTCTGGGAGGGTGAAATAGTTCGTATTCGTATGATATAGCAGTCCTAAATGATTCATGAAAACATGCCATACATAAAGACCTTTGGAAAATTAAAGATCCGACGATGAGCGATCAACTCAAATAGCCATTTCACCGTTGAGAACGACTGACACAAATAATAAAACTCTCGAATGAATCGCTT
>CALRKB020000006.1:0-149387 GCA_943367755.1 Rhizobium sp. Q54
AGTTCGCCAAGGGTATCACCACTGACATTAACTGCGATTGCTTTTGTAGTTTCTCCGATCCCGAAACTAACAATGCCTGTGGGAAGTGTGCCGCCAAAATCGGCAGCGTTGGCAGGATTGGTGGCACCACCTGTTACCGCCCAGTTTGCCGTAGTCGTAACGCTTGTGTCTCCCGATCTCGTGACCGTGAAGGTGAATGGTTTAGTGCCGCTATTGCCTTCGGTTTGGCTGGCATTCGTAGCGGCGATCGCTAACTCTGTATCATCGTTTTGAATGGTGCCATTAGCTGTTGCGGTTGTGATGGTAGCTGCACTGGATGGATTGGAGAGCGTGATGGTGAAGTTCTCATTCGGTTCTATAACCGTGTCACCGCTGACATTAACGGTGATGACCTTACTGGTTTCGTTAGCAGCAAAGTTAACCGTACCAGTGGGAAGTGTGCCACCAAAATCGCCAGCATTGGCGGGATTGGCACCTGTGCCCGTAACTTCCCAATCGGCGGTAATGGCACCGCTAGTATCGCCTGTGCGCGTGACCGTGAAGGTGAATGGTTTAGTGCCGCTATTGCCTTCGGTTTGGCTGGCATTCGTAGCGGCGATCGCTAACTCTATATCATCGTTTTGAATGGTGCCATTAGCTGTTGCGGTTGTGATGGTAGCTGCACCGGATGGATTGGAAAGCGTGACGGTGAAGTTCTCATCTGGTTCTATAACCGTGTCGCCGCTGACATTAACGGTGATGACCTTACTGGTTTCGTTGGCAGCAAAGTTAACCGTACCAGTGGGAAGTGTACCACCAAAATCGCCAGCATTGGCGGGATTGACACCTGTACCCGTAACTTCCCAATCGGCGGTAGTGGCACCGCTAGTATCGCCTGTGCGCGTGACCGTAAAAGTAAAGGCTTTCGTTCCGCTGTTGCCTTCAGTTTGGATGGCATTCGTAGCGGCGATCGCTAACTCTATATCATCGTTTTGAATCGTGCCATTTGCTGTTGCTGTAGTAATCGTAGCTGCATTGGATGGATTGGAGAGCGTGACGGTGAAGTTCTCATCCGGTTCTACCACCGTGTCGCCGCTGACATTAATGGTGATAACCTTACTGGTTTCGTTGGCAGCAAAGTTAACCGTGCCAGTGGGAAGTGTCCCACCAAAATCACCAGCATTGGCGGGATTGGCACCTGTGCCCGTAACTTCCCAATCGGCGGTAGTGGCACCGCTAGTATCGCCCGATCGCGTCACGGTGAAGGTAAAGGCTTTTGTGCCGCTATTGCCTTCAGTTTGGATGGCATTTGTAGCGGTGATCGCTAACTCTATATCATCATTTTGAATCGTGCCATTAGCTGTTGCTGTAGTAATCGTAGCCGCATTGGATGGATTGGAGAGCGTGACGGTGAAGTTCTCATCTGGCTCTATCACCGTGTCGCCGCTGACATTAATGGTGATGACCTTACTGGTTTCGTTAGCAGCAAAGTTAACCGTACCAGTGGGAAGTGTGCCACCAAAATCGCCAGCATTGGCAGGATTGGCACCTGTACCCGTAACTTCCCAATCGGCGGTAGTGGCACTGCTAGTATCGCCCGATCGCGTCACGGTGAAGGTAAAGGCTTTTGTGCCGCTATTGCCTTCAGTTTGGCTGGCATTTGTAGCGGCGATCGCTAACTCTATATCATCGTTTTGAATCGTGCCATTAGCTGTTGCGGTTGTGATGGCAGCTGAACCGGATGGATTGGAGAGCGTGACTGTGAAGTTCTCATCTGGTTCTATCACTGTGTCGCCGCTGACATTAACGGTGATGACCTTGTTGGTTTCGTTGGCAGCGAAGCTCACTGTGCCAGTGGGAAGCGTGCCGCCAAAATCGGCAGCGTTGGCAGGATTGGTGACACCACCTGTTACCGTCCAGTTTGCCGTAGTTGTAACGCTTGTGTCGCCCGATCGCGTGACCGTGAAGGTGAATGGTTTGGTACCGCTATTGCCTTCGGTTTGGCTGGCATTTGTAGCGGCGATCGCTAACTCTATATCATCATTTTGAATCGTGCCCGATGCAGTAGCTGTCGTAATCGTAGCCGCATTGGATGGATTGGAGAGCGTGACGGCGAAGTTCTCATCTGGTTCTATCACTGTGTCGCCGCTGACATTAATGGTGATAACCTTACTGGTTTCGTTGGCAGCAAAGTTTACCGTGCCAGTGGGAAGTGTGCCACCAAAATCGCCAGCATTGGCAGGATTGACACCTGTACCCGTAACTTCCCAATCGGCGGTCGTGGCACCGCTAGTATCGCCCGATCGCGTGACCGTAAAAGTAAATGGTTTGGTACCGCTATTGCCTTCGGTTTGGCTGGCATTGGTAGCGGCGATCGCCAGCCCCGTGTCATCATTTTGAATCGTACCCGTAGTAGTGGATGTCGTGATGCTAGCTCCCGATGGATTGGATAGCGTCACCGTGAAGTTCTCATTGGGTTCCACCACCGTATCGCCGCTGACATTGACCGTTATCGTTTTGCTGGTTTCGTTAGCAGCAAAGTTTACCGTGCCGCTGGGAAGCGTACCGCCAAAGTCAGTCCCATCGGCGGGATTGCCCCCGCTACCCGTCACTGCCCAAGTCGCTGAAGAGGTACTGCTGGTAACCCCCGTACGAGTTACGGTAAACGTGAAAGCTTTGGTACCGCTGTTGCCTTCCGTGGCCGTGGCGCTGGCATCCGCCGCGATCGCTAGAGCCGTGTCATCATTTTGAATCGTACCCGTAGCAGTGGATGTCGTGATGCTAGCCCCCGATGGATTGGATAGCGTCACGGTGAAGTTCTCATTGGGTTCCACAGTCGTGTCGCCGTTGACAGCAACGGTGATGGTTTTGGTAGTCTCATTCGCCGCGAAGTTAACCGTGCCGCTGGGAAGCGTACCGCCAAAGTCAGTCGCATTGGCGGGATTCGCACCGCTACCCGTCACGGCCCAATTGGCCGAAGCGACACCAGTCGTATCGCCCGTACGAGTCACCGTAAAGGTAAAAGCTTTTGTACCGCTGTTGCCTTCCGTGGCCGTGGCGCTAGCATCCGCCGCGATCGCCAATGCCTTCTCGCTGAAGGTTTTGCCATATAGATCGTCGTTGTTGTAGTCGATGCCGCTACCGATCGCGCCCGTAGTGACTTTGCCGTTCGCATCGCCCGCATTGTTGCCCGAGAAGCTGACCTGAGCTAGGGAGATGGTCGGCAAGACCGTGGGCATGCCCTGGTTGTTGCCATTGGTGTTGGTGGTGGACTTCATGGCAAAGATCGCACCGCCGTAGCCTTTGCCGTTCTCATAGCCAGTTCCACCCGTGGTGCTGTTGCTGTTGAAGTCGACGGTATTGAGGGTGAGCCTGCCACTGCGGATGAAGATCGCCCCACCCATGCCCGCGCCACCCCCTGATACAGGTACCACCTCTTTACCACCACCGTCGTACGGCTCGCTGGGCGAAGCATTTCCACCGCCAAAGCCACCCTGACCACCAGCGCCTGTAAACCCCTGGAGTTCTAACGCAGCGCCAAATACGTCAACATCCGGGTTGGGCGTTCCACCTTTGCCACCGCCACCGCCATAGCCACCGCCACCGCCGTTGCCGCCATTCCCTTTGGGTGTAGCGGGGAAACCGTTGTCCCTGCCGACATTGCCCCCTTTGCCGCCGACCCCACCACCACCACCAAACCCGCCAGCCCCCCCATTGCCGCCAGCCCCCCCTGGAGTAGGGGCGTCACTGTCATATGGACGGGGGAAGACTACATTGCCCCCATTGCCCCCTTGACCGCCTTTGCCGCCAGCGGCACCAAACCCGCCATTACCGCCAGTGCCCCCCCGCCCGCCGCCGCCTACGTTGAAACCGATACCGCCTTCGCCCGCAAAATAACCGCCTCCCCCGTCCATAGCAAAGCCGCCGTTGCCGCCGTTGCCGCCGTTGCCACCAGCTCTGCCTCTGTCACCATCGAAACCCCTCCCGCCACTACCACCAAACCCGCCATAGCCACCTGGTCCACCATCAGTACCGTTGGGGGCAGTAATCGTCCCATCCGTCCCCCTAGCCCCATTATTGGCAGGGTTAGCAAGGTATCTCAACCCAATACCATAAAAATCTGAAGTTGCACTTGAGCTGCCGCCAAGGGCCTGGTTATTGGCAAACGTGGCGTTGCTAATCGTGACATTGCCGCCATAGATAAACAGCGCTCCTCCCATGCCGGCACTTCTAGAGCCCCCTTGGGCGCGACCATTGCTGAAATTCAGGTTGTTCAGATTAATCGTGCCGCTCTTAACGAAGAGGATGCGGCGTTCGTTGTTGCCGCTAATGGTGAAGTTGCCGCCATTGATCGTCAGACCCGTGCTGTCGGCTACAATGGTCGGCAGGTCGGCACTGAGGGTAATGTTGCCGGTGATGTTAATCGTGTCTGCTTGACCGTTGGTTTTAGAGGTGGTAATGGCATCGCGCAGTTCATCAAAGGTGTCAACATTATTGAATGTAGCCATGGGTGTTCTCTCGATCGCTTGAGTTAGTAACTTGATTTTGGACTAAATCAAAAACAACACTAACAACACTACTTGTAGAGTCTTTTTCGATTTAATCGATCTCAAAAACACTACCTGCGACATTAGTCCAAATTTAAATAATAAATCAAACCAGGACAAAGAAAAGCATCTGCTGTAACTGCAAATGACCTTAAAGAGGTGATGAACCCAGTAAAATCGTTCCAGACTGCGTGAAGCGCTGGGATGGTGGATTGGGAGCCGTAGACTCTGGAGCTTGGCCGATCTCTCGCCCTAGCAGACGTCGGGCAAGCGGGATCAGGCGGGTATTGGCTCGAAACTCATGCACCATCAAGCCATAGTCGTGCAAATCCACAAAACTTTGGCTGAGCGGATCGAAAAAATGCTCTCTACGAACTCCTTCCAGCCGAAACCCCAAGCTGATCAGCCCGCTCTGGGCATTGGTATTGTACGGATAGGTGACGGCATAGAGCTTGTGGAGCCGATAGCGGTTAAAGGCCAGATCGAGCATCAGCAAACTGGCTTCCAGACCATGCCCCACCGATCGATGTTCGGTGTCAAATAGCCCGATCGAATATTCGGCTCGGCGATGAAAAGTGCTGTATTCCGCCAAGCTGCAGATACCGATCGGTCCCCGCTGGCGATGCACGATCGCCAACTCTAAGTAGTGCTCCTGGTCGGGAGGAATGTGCTGCCGCTGCACCAAGTGACGCTGCACCTCGCTGGCGTTGGCAGGCTGATAGTTCAGGTTATAGAGTCGCATGAAATCCGGCTGGCTGAAGGCCTTGTCAAACAGCAACTGAGCATCGTTGGGAATCGTGCGCCGGAGGGAGAGCGATCGACCTTGGTTCAGCACCTGAGCGCTAGCCGTCATGACGCGTTGCCCTCCAGCAAACCGGGATAGAAGATCTGGTAAAACCAGGAGAACTGCCGCTGCAACTCAGCTTGAATGCGGGCTGGAATCAGGTGCTGTTCGGGCTCGCGTAGAGTGGAATAGGTCTGGTGGGGATATTTAAAGCGGTAATAGCTATCGCTCTCATGGGGACGCACTGTCAAGTTTTGAAAGTCCCATTCGATCGAGGGCTGCCCTAGCCACTGCATGAGAGACTGCATCACCCGCTGCGGTTCGCTGAGCAGATCTTCAAAAATGATGTAGAACAGATGTTGTTGGAGCTGACTGTCGATGTCCTGCAGGGATTCTATGGATCGCAGCGGTGCCCCCACGACGCCGCTGCTGCCGAACAGGCTTTCGGCTCGCCCATAGCGGGAGAGGTTGGCTAAATGATCGGGAAAATCGAGCAGCAAGGTTCTCTGGTGCTGTGCTTCGATTGAGCCATAGATCTGCCCTAATTCCCGGATGCAGATCGCCATTTTGAAGTTGGGATCCAGGTGGTTGACCATTTCTAGATGCTGCAACCAGCCGCGATTCTTATCGATGACCCAGTGCTGCTCGGTTTCGGCGAACCAACCGTTGATGAAGCCTCGATAGGCATTGAACAATCGCTTGTAGGTGCGATCGAAGTCCGGGTCCATTTGGGCTAGCAAAAAGTCATTATCGCTGAGGGAATAGCGCAGTCCGGTCAAGGTTTGACACAGCGGCGAACTGTAACCAGGGCAATAGATGTCAGGATGATGGGCCAGCAATTGGCAAAGCAAAGTAGAACCTGAGCGTGGCAATCCAGTGATATAGATAATCTGGTTGTCTAGCATTGAGCCTCCGGAACAAATCGTGGTATTGGTTCTAGCTTACTTGAACCAATACCACGATTCAGACAAACTAATTGCTATTGCCCCTGAGGGCAACTCGTCAAGGTAGATGCAGATGACCCGACCATTGGCAATCAATAGCAAGAAGAATTAGCGATCGCTCATCGTCTTCAGTTCGCGGTTATACCGCTACAAAAGAAGCATTAGTTGGGATAGTTCCCTGCACCACTGCGACCAGGTCGGTGCCCAGATATAAAGCCCTGCCAGAAGTGATGCCTGCGGGCAAAGCACCTCCAATCGTCAAGACATCGCCCGTATGGGTTTGAATGACATCGCCCGCTCCAAAATCAGTAATGAGCGCAAAGTCGGATATCCCACCACCCAGGTAATAGGTTCTATTTGAATCTCCCAGGATAAAGCGATCACTGCCAGTTCCACCAGTCAATCTATCGATTTCTCCTTGTCCAAATCCACTGGTGGGATCGACTCCATTCAGCGTGTCATTTTCAGTGCCACCCAGCAGAGTATCGTTACCCAATCCTCCAGTCAGAAAATCATTACCCGCTCCGCCATCAATAGAATCATTTCCTGCTATACCGGATAACGTATCCAGACCTGCTAAGCCAGACATCGTGTCATTGCCTGCACTGCCAGTGAGAGGATCGTTGCCTGCGGAGCCGACATTAATATCGTCGTTGATAATCGTACCTGTTGCGGAGCTAGTACCAATAATTGCTCCATTGGTCGCGTTTGAGAGAGTAACCAAAAAGGTCTCATTGGGTTCTACTACCGCATCACCGCTGACATTAACTGTGATAACTTTACTGGTCTGCCCTGCGGTAAAGCTTAGTATATCTGAGGCTAGCGTACCGCCAAAATCAGTCGAGTCGGCACTTATACCGCTTACTGTCCAGTTCACATTATTTGCGCCTGTCGTATCGCCTGTACGCGTCACTGTAAATGTGAACGCCTTATTCCCAGAATTGCCTTCGGTTTGATTGGCATTCGTAGCTGCGATCGCAAATGTAGGCACGGTATCATCATTGAGAATCGTACCCGTTGCACTAGCCGCAGCGAGCGTAGTTCCAGGAGTCGGAGCTGAGAGATTGACCGTGAAGTTCTCATCTGACTCTAGCAAGATATCTCCTTTGACATTCACTGTAATAACTTGACTAGTTTGACCGGCGGTAAAGTTCAAAGTGCCACTGGGCAAAGTAGTGCCAAAATCTGCGACATTGGCGGGATTCGCTCCACTACCCGCAACTGCCCACTTGACGGAAGTGGTGCCTGTGGTATCGCCGCTGCGCGTCACCGTAAATGTATAGGGTTTGTTACCGGTATTTCCTTCGGCTTGGACGACATTTGTGGGAGCGATCGCAAGATTTACCGAATCGTCATTTTGAATCGTTCCCGTAGCTTTGGCATTGGTAATTGTGGCTCCTCCAGTGGGAGTAGATAGGGTGACGTCGAAGTTCTCATTTGGTTCAAATGTGGTATCGCCATTGACATTAACTGCGACCGTCTTGCTTGTCTCACCTGCCGCAAAGCTAACAATACCTTTGGGCAAGGCATTACCGACGAAATCAGCTGCATTAGTGGGATTAGTGGTGCCACCTGTTACTGCCCAGTTGACATTGGTGCTGCCCGTGGTGTTGCCGCTGCGGGTAACTGTAAAGGTGAAGGCGGTGCCACCGCTATTGCCTTCTGCTTGCACGGCGCTAGGATCGGCGGCGATCGCCAGACTTGTATCGTCATTGAGAATTGTCCCCGTAGCACTACCAGTAGCAATCACAGCATTATTCGTGGGATTAGAGAGAGTAACGCTAAATCCTTCGTCTGGTTCGGCGATCGCATCTCCCTTGACATTGACCGTCACCACCTTGCTAGTCTGACCGGGGGTAAAACTCACGGTGCCTGTGGGAAAAGCCGTACCGAAATCTGCCGCATTGGCGGGATTTATACCGCTACCCGTCACCGCCCAGTTGACGCTGTTACTACCAGCGGTATTGCTGGTGCGGGAGATAGTGAATGTGAAAGCCTTGGTGCCGGTATTACCCTCAGTTTGGCTAGCATTTGTGGGCGCAATTGAGAATGAAGGAGCCTCATCGTCAGCAAGCGTGGCGGTTACTTGTTGCGTGCCACTTTCTGTTCCATTTGTTACATCTATGATATCAACAATCGCCGTCCTATCACCCCTAAATACCGTGTCATTGATGCCAGTGAGTGATATCGTACCTGTAGTGTTACCAGCCGCGATCGCAATCGTGCTGGCGGATGGATTGTAGTCGGTGCCATTGATGGCAGTGCCGGTAAAACCAAGATCTACCGTAATATCCTGCGTGGAGGGATTGGAGAGTGTCGCTGTCACTGTTGCTATGCCTCCATTCTCAGAAAATGGCGATCCGCTCAGACCGAGCGTGACAGTTGGCTGGGCATCGTTGTCAGCGATCGTGACGGTAGCGGTTTCGGTACCAGCCACACCAAGGTCGTAGATGGCAGTATCGACGAGCGTGAGGATAGCAGTTTCGCTACCTTCAAAAATGGCGTCGTCAACAGGCGCGATCGTGACATCAGTGAAACTGGAACCAATAGGAATCGTAGCTGTACCCGCGAGCGTGGGGGTGTAGTCGGTGCCATTGGTAGCAGAACCCGCAATCGTATATGTAACATCCAACGGAGTGGTGGTGTCGCCCGTGCGGCTAATCCTGAACGTGCCAGGGTCGCTGCCTGCCTCGGCGGCGTTAGGGTCGGTGGCGGCGATCGTAACAACAGGCAGAGTCGTAGTATTGAGCAGCACCGACACATTGTTGGAATCACGGTTCGACACGGCTAAATCGGGGCGGCGATCGCCGTTGAAGTCCCCCACCACCACGGAATTAGAATAACTTCCCGTTGCGAAGGTGGTCTGGGCCGCGAAACCACCACTGCCCGTGCCCAATAGCACCGATACATTGTTGGAAGTAACGTTCGACACGGCTAAATCGGGGCGGCTATCGCTATTGAAGTCCCCCACCACCACGGAACTAGAAAAACTTCCCGTTGCGAAGGTGGTCTGGGCAGAAAACCCGCCACTGCCATTCCCCAATAGCACTGATACAACACCACTGAAGGTGAAGAGCGCCACCGCCAGATCGGGGCGGCTATCGCCATTGAAGTCCCCCACCACCACGGAATTAGGGTTATTACCCGCCACGAAGGTAGTCGGGGCAGAGAACCCGCCACTGCCATTGCCTAGTAGCACTGATACCGTGTTGGAATTGTGGTTCGCCACCGCCAGATCGGGGCGGCTATCGCCATTGAAGTCCCCCACCGCCACGGAATTAGGAGCCCTGTCCCCCACCGCGAAGGTGGTCTGGGCAGAGAACCCGCCACTGCCATTCCCCAGTAGCACTGATACATTGTTGGACCTGAAGTTCGCCGCCGCCAGATCGGGGCGGCTATCGCCATTGAAGTCCCCCACCGCCACGGAAACAGGACCAATTCCCGCAGCGAACGTGGTCTGAGCACCGAACCCACCACTGCCATTCCCCAACAGCACTGATACATTACTGGAGTTGAGGTTCGCCACCGCCAGATCGGGGCGGCTATCGCCATTGAAGTCCCCCACTGCCACGGAATTAGGACTACTGCCCGCTGCGAAGGTGGTCTGGTTACTGAAGCTTACCAGTACTCCTGGATAGGTCTGACAGGTCTGTTCGCTAAAGGCAAGGGTTTCTAAAATTCTGCCATCTCGATCCGCTAGCTGCCAGTTGCCCCCCAGAGCAGCATTTCCCACCTTGCCCGTAGCAGCAGCTACCCTTGCCCCAGTTTGTGCGCTCAAATGGGCGATAAAATCTCGGTCTTGCCCCACTTCACAGGCATAGAGCACAAGCTCGCTTACTCCCCAAGTTTGAAGTTGCTCCTGATACTGGTTAAAGTTGCTTTGCTTGAGAACTACATTGCCCAGATGTAATTGCCCATTGCCCTGATGATACGAACCATGACAAACCAAATGCAGGGTTTGGGCGGGTTTTGCCGCCAAGATGCGGCTAATTTGAACGATGCCGTCTTCGCTGTCATTCAGCAGTACTACTTCAGTCCCAGGCAGCACTCCTGAAATTAGCACCTGAGGGTTTTCGACATCGGCGGCGATCGCCAGCATATTTGCTTTGGGGGAGGCAATCTGGTTTTGACGAGCAGCTTGGGGGATGTTCATGATTGAAACCTGGTTAATTTAGACAAAGGAACATCAAGCGCTATGTTTTCACAAATAACGATTGATACCAAGTCCTGGGTTATTAACCCTTTTATTTGAAAGCCTACACTTGCTAATTTCTATTGATGGCTCAAGTCTTTAGCGTTTAGATTCAAGTGGGGGCAATCCGTGCGGGCTTGGGATGAAGTTCATCATAAATGGGTTAGCTTGTTGCCCACATCTAATAAATGTCATTTCCAGACCATTACAAATGTCATGACATGCCCATTACATTTATCACAATTAAAGACTCTTTGTGTCATCCTTTTGGCTATCGCCATTGAAGTCCCCCACCGCCACGGAATAAGGACTACTTCCCGCCGCGAAGGTGGTCTGGTTAATGAAGCTTACCAGTACTCCTGGATAGGTCTGAAGCGATTAGGGAAGTCCTATGCCTATCGGCTAGGCTTTGCACAGAAGCTAGGGTGAGCGTCATGATTGAAGCCTCATGAATCTAGAAAAAGAGCAGAAATTGCCATATATTATCTACAAATAACGATTGATGCCCCATTCTTGTTCAATATTCAGATATTCCACCGCTGACAGATGATTTTTTGAACGAGCGACTTTACGTATTCCAGCAGATTAAGCTCATAACCTAGTTCAGCTTGATCCTGATGTGAAGCAGTGGTTTCAGGCTCAAGGAGAACAGTATAAAACTCTAATTAACAATGTTTTGCGCCAATATATAGAGAGCAACAAAACTCAGCACCAAGCATAGCGAGAGCTTGCACGCATCTCTAAGGTCATATTGCTGAATATCAGGATAAGGATGCACTTTACAAGAATGGCGAGGGGTCAGTTGGCTCTCCATTAGCGCGCACCTCAAAATGCAAGTGTGGCCCCGTTGAGAAGCCCGAAGAACCAACAGCGGCGATCGCAGTCCCCTTTTGCACTGCTTGCCCTTCACTAACGTACAATTCACTGGCATGACCATAGAGCGTCGTAATCCCCTTGCCGTGATCGATAATGACGGCATTACCATAGCCACCGTACCAACCAGCAAAGATCACCGTACCGCGATCGGCAGCATAGATGACGCTGCCATAGTCAGCCCCAAAGTCTATGCCCGAATGAAATTTCTCATAGCCCAGGATGGGATGCATCCGCCAACCAAACGGACTAGTAATTGGGCCAATCGTAGGATACATCATCTGTCCCGTACCTGGCTGGAAGATCAGACCTGGAGTAGTTTGAGTCTTCGCCAGAATTAATGAGGTAACTTTTTGGGAATCTTGGGCCAATCTTTCTTCGGCGGCTTCTAAGGCACGGCGATCGCTCTTGAGGCGATTTACCACATAGGTCTGGGCATTGGCCTCCGCCTCAAAATTCGCTTTCTGAAAGGCTAACTTTTGGTTGAGTAGGGCAATGTCATTTTTCTGCGCCGCAATTCGGTTTGATTGCCCCTCTACTCGGTCAGTACTTTCCTTTAGACTGGCGAGTAGTGTGCGATCGCTTTGGTAAATTCGACTTAACTGGCGGCGGCGATCGGCAAACTGATTTAGATCGCGACTATCCAGCAGTAACATCCACCACCGACCATTTTGCTGGCGTTGCAAAAAGCGTAGCCGTAGTGTCGTGGCAAGGCGTTTTTGGGTCAGTGAATACTCTAATTCCTGGAGATTTTCCTGAGATTTTTTGAGAGCAGCTTCCGCTTTTTCCAGCCTTAGCGTATTCTGCTGCAATTGCGCTTCTGTGATTTGAACGTTTTGGCGCAAAGCATTGAGGCGATCCTGTGCTGGTTTCGCAATACTTTTAATTTGCGCTTGCTGCTTCTTAATAATCTCTCTCTGCTGCTCTACTAGTTGCTGATAGTTCTGTAGATCTTTAACTGAATCTTGGACTGGCTGGGCTTTCACCAAATGTATTGGGACAAGCAATAGGGTTATGGACAACAGAAGCCCCCACAACCACCGTAGTAGAGTCGAATAAACATGACCAAGAGACTTCGATCGCTTCGATCTCTCCCAGCACCACAGATTCAGAAACTGCTTAACCAAATCAAATCCGACTTGCAACATTCAGCAGGCAAATTCTAGCAGCTATTGGCAATCCAATACTTTTAGCCAGATGCAAAGATTTTGTCAATCACATCCTGGGGTGCGATCGCGCTAATTGGCTTGCCAGCAGGTGACTGAATCGCGATAAAACGTTTATCTTCGGGTAATAGACGGGCAGGCTCTGTGGGGCCAAACAGGGCGACTAAATTTGTCCCTACGGCTACAGCCAGGTGCATAGGACTACTATCCGTACACAGGAGCAGATTTGCCGCTGCGATCGTCGCGGCGAGTTTGCCGATATCCGGCGGCGAGATAATTAGCATCTGCGGTAGTTTGGCAACCAATTGAGCCACGATAGGGCGATCGTCTGGTCCTTGTAACAGCACCAGAGGAATATTGGGCAGCTTAGCTTGAACCGCTTGCATAACCGTCACCCAACTTGCCGCAGGATAGATCTTATCGATTCCTTTTAATTTCGATAGCTCGCTGGAACCAGCATGCACGAGAATATAACCGCTATCCTTAATGCCTAGCCGTTGCTGTTCTTTAGTTGCCCAATCAAGATCGCCTTTAGGCACTTGAATTTTAATCGGAGGGCAGGCAGTATTAATTTCTAGCCCCTTCAACAAATCGTGATACATGGCGGCGGCATACTGATTCAGATTCAGTGGTACAGACTGCGAAAGAAATAGTTTACCTGTCCCAGCATAGGAAACTCTTTGAGGAATACCAGTCAACCATAGAAAGAAATCTACCGAGAAGCTTTTGCCTAACGAAATTACGGCATTATATTCGCGATCGCGAATATTCCCCAACAGGTTGCCCCAGTCCGCCAAGCTATTCATATCCTTAAAGTCAAATTTCCAGACTTTATTTACCGAGCGACAAACTCTGTAAGCACTAGCAGAACGCGGTTCAACGATTACATCAATATCTGCCTGCGGGTATTGCTGCTTGAGGCTATCTAAAGTGGGGAAAAATAAAAGTTGATCGCCAATTCCGCCTGGAACCAATGCCAGTAAACGCATCATTCGTGATAACTCTCCTTTTAGACTTAAGCAATAATAGCTTCTATTGCTAGCCGTCAACACGAAATATAGCAATCCTATTTGGATTATGAGACAAATTTTTGTAGGGACTTGGGCTCACAAAGCCCGAAAATCACAAACGATCTAGGATTTATATTGCCTATGATAGAAACAGGTAATTTCATCAAACCTTCATAAAATTAGCCTTGCAACAGTTTCAGTTTGACTCAATCCCAGATGCCCTGCACGATCTCCAGTCAGGACGCTTAATTGTCGTAGTTGACGATGAAAATCGCGAGAATGAAGGCGACCTAATTGGGGCGGCTCAGTTTTCCACACCAGAAGCCATCAACTTCATGGCCACCCATGCTAGGGGCTTGATTTGCCTCGCCATGACGGGCGATCGCTTAGATCAGCTAGATTTACCCCTCATGGTCAATCGCAATACTGACAGCAATCAAACTGCTTTTACAGTTAGCATTGATGCGACAATCGGCACTTCTACAGGCATTTCTGCTGAAGATCGTTCGCGCACAATTCAAGTAGCAATTCATCCAGCCACAAAACCCGATGATTTGCGTCGCCCTGGTCATATTTTTCCATTACGGAGTCGCAGCGGCGGTGTGCTTAAACGGGCAGGACATACAGAAGCTGCCGTGGATCTAGCGCGATTAGCAGGTTTATATCCCGCCGGTGTAATTTGCGAAATCCAAAACGATAACGGCTCAATGGCACGACTACCAGAGCTAGTGGAATACACGAAAAAACACAATCTTAAGCTGATTAGCATCGCTGACCTGATCGGCTACCGTCTGGAACACGAGCGCTTTGTGCATCGCGAGTCGATCGCCAAGTTACCCTCCCAATTTGGTGATTTCAACATTTATGCTTACCTTAACGGCCTGGATAACACCGAGCATGTCGCGATTGTCAAAGGCGATCCCAGCAAATTCCCCGAACAGGAAGTAATCGTGCGGGTACACTCGGAATGTTTGACTGGAGATGCTTTGGGTTCCCTGCGCTGTGACTGTCGCGGTCAGTTGCAAAGCGCCCTCAAAATGATTGAATATGCCGGTGCAGGCGTAGTGGTATACCTGCGGCAAGAAGGAAGAGGAATTGGACTCATTAACAAACTCAAAGCCTATTCGCTACAGGATATGGGCTTGGATACGGTAGAGGCGAATGAGCGACTTGGGTTTGGCCCTGATTTGCGTACCTATGGCGTGGGTGGACAGATTTTGTACGATCTGGGCGTGCGCAAGATGCGACTGATTACTAATAATCCCCGCAAGATTGCTGGCTTGAAGGGATTTGGCATTGAGGTGGTGGGGCGTTTACCCTTACTAATCGAAACCAACGAATACAATCTGCGCTACCTGGAAACTAAAGCCGAAAAGCTAGGGCATTTATTACTGCAAACCAAGCTAATTACTTTATTTGTGCGCTGGTCGATCGCATCAAATAGCGCACCAAATCCTGACTATCAAGATCGACTGCGCGATAAATTGCGATCGCTTGCCAATAACGTCGATTTACTTATGCAGGAAGAAGTTTCGCTCGCAGTAGCAGCACGATTTGGTGTCACTTATCTCTCTAACTCTTCTTTAGCAACCCTAAGCACCCCTCAGTTCACAATCGTGCACCTGGGCTTTGATCGCGCCAATATGCTGTTGGGTGATTGGTACGCTCTGGCAGAGCATCCCTATCACAAGGCGATCGCTCAAGTTTTGAGTGCATTAACCCAACTATCGGAAGTGAGCGAATTCAAGTTTTTTGTACCTAGCCCCCCATCTGGTTCTGAGGCCAGCACCCAAACTATTAATACCAGTCACGAGCAAGTCTTCGATCCGCAGATGGAATGGCAACCAGGTATTGTCTATCACCACAAGCAAGTTGATAATTCTCTCAATTAGAAATATCAATATCATCCCAATCAGCATTGCCAAGGCGAATCAACCAATTAAGCGTGCGATGTCGCTCTTTAACCACACTTGTAGCAACACATTGGGTAACTGGTAACATATCATCATTGTTAGACCAATCGAGGCTGCAAGGGATAGAACTGTTATTGGCATAGGCATCTCTAATTGCCCAATGGATTCTCGCGATCAGATCGGCGGCATCTAAAATCTCTTGCTTCGATCGCAGTTTCGCCGTAGCTATGAATTTCAAGGGGTTTGCTTCATGTGGCTTCAGGATTTTTATAAGTTTCTGAACATCGCACATACCTGATGGCCAGTCTAATTCTTGAATGTAACCGAGTGCCCATAGTAGTACCCAGATACATTCCAAGCGCCATTCCATTTTGCTACATGCTTCTGGAGGGGGGTAGTCTTGATGGAGAAACCTCTTTTCTATTGGGCTAGCTGCACTCCAAAGACGAGCTTCTGCCATTAAACCCAGCATTTCCTGGTGAGAGACATCCTTAGCCTTGAGCACAACCGCATACAGTACGAGTAATCGCTTTACCACTTCAGCATTATCACGCAGGATTACCTCATCATCATCTGGGATATCTGGGATAGGTAATGGGTGATTCCCTTCAGGATGCGTCCCGCCACAGATAGGCACCTGATGGAAGTGTAGCTCGTTTATAGAGCGATTGGTACGCTCTATTTGGGCTTGAGTCTGCCTTCGCCGATCGCCTGAGTCTGCGCTATTACTAATCATTTATGGAATACGGGTTACTGGCTTTATTGTAAGTGTTGGTTTGCACCCTGGTGATTCAGAGGTTTATTTGATGGAGATTGCGATCTCTGGGCCAGTAACCTAACAAGCGTCGATCGCACTCAGGATTAAGGCTTCGCTTTGGCCATGCGCGCCTGCATCTGTATCTTCAATTTCTCTAACATCTCAGGTTTTGCCTGGGTTGTTTGCCAACTAGGACGACTTTGCAGGCGATCGCTCCAAGCCTTGACGTTTTGGTATTCATCAATAGACATACCTAGTTTTGGCAACCAGGGGATTGACACACCAGCGGTAATATCGGCGAGCGATAATTGCTCACCACCAAAATAAGCATTGTTATCTAGCAGGCGATCGAAGAATTGCAACACCACTGCCAATTTTTGTTTGGACTGTTCGAGTTTCTCTGCTTCTGGTGCGCCAAGACCGAACATCTGGCTTACCATTGGACTCATGGCTGGAGCTAATTCATTAATCGTGGTCATACGCACCATTTGCACAATACCCAGAGCTTTAGGATCGTTGGGCAGTAAGGCGCGATCCGGGTATCTAGCTTCTAGATAATCCAGAATGGCCTGGGATTCCACCATACTGAAATCATCATCTACAAGGGCTGGAATATGATGAAAGGGACTAATCGCCATAAATTCAGGTTTGAACTGATCGCCATCCAGATCTAACTGGATTAGTTCAAAAGGGAGTTCCTTTTCTAACAGCGTAATCCAAACGCGACGGGAGTTTGGTGATAGGGGATTGTGGTAAAACTTCAGCACAGAAATTCCTCCAAAATTCATAAATTCATAGATTCGCAGAAAAAGGAGTGCATTTAGCACTCCTTTCACATTTAATATTACAAACTAGTTCGCTACCGAATTGGGTAGTGCCCCTAACTAAAAGGGAAATATCAATAGGTCGGGATAGAAGCGGTTAGCTTCGATCAGAACGCCAGCCGTAATGAACATCCAAACTGTGGTCACTATGGGTGCTGAATATAAAAACCTTTGCATATTAGAGATGTCTCCAGAAATAAGAACTTAGGTTAGCGAGGAGATACGGTTACTTCCTTATCAGGAGCGAGTAACTCGCCGGTACCATACTCTTTCAGTGCTGCCAATGGCCAAATAAAGCCAGTCAGCATGAACTTAACTGCGAGAGGTACATCAATAATGATTTCCTTATCGCAAGCAGTATCAGGATCTTTGCGCACAGCACGCAGATAATCGCGACCTACCCAACCGATCCAGCCCGTGATGTAGAGGAACATCAGACCAGGAATCATAAAGTCACCGGCGTGACTCCAACGACCATCAGCAATCAAGTGAGGTAGACCATCTTCGCCACAGAGCAAAGAAGAGCTGCCATACTTGTCAAAACGAGCGTTGGTTTGGGCAATTTTGCTTTCTAAAGCAGCATACTGAGGCGTACCTGCTTGATATTTAGCCAAGCGCTCTTGGAGACCGCTAACTGTAGTTGCTTGTCTGTCCTTAAAGGCAGAAGAAGAACCACAGGGAGTAAGCGTATTAAAATCTGCTAGGGCAGCAGGTGCTGTGGTAAGGCCAGCGCCGAACCACAAGCAAATTACTAGAATAAGAGCAAACAATCTTCGCATAGATTTGCTTCTGTAAAGATAAGTAAAGCTAAATTGGTTATTCTTGTTAAGAATATGGTGGTTAATGATAACTTTGCATGTGTACCTAGGTAAAGCAAACTTCACATCCTTTGACACTTCCCATGGCAAGAAGCCAGGAAATTCTTGATTCAACGAGTCCACTTAGACAAATTACCTTGCAGTGCTTTGCCCAGAGGTGGTTCTCTCCTCAAGCGTTACTTTGGGTATGCCCTACCCTAGTTGCATTACTACAAAATTTGTTTGAGTTTAAATACTGATACGTCCGATCCCGCAAATCTTTTACCCACTTTCAGGGATCTCTCGCAATGGAGAGCAAATCGGAAAAATAAAGTAGAACCACATAGATTTAGTTTTCAAGGTTCAGTGTCATCGCTCTCGCGACTGGGTGTTTAGACAGGTTGACTACCCTTTCCTGTTAGGCTGAGTATATCATTTCTAGGTGACTAAAATCGCCGATCATGTTCATCCCCATAGCCTCTATTCATAGGCTTTCCAAGCGTTTTCTGGCAAACTAAATTTGTATTGAATAATGTCTACTGTTTTAGCAATTGAAACTAGCTGTGATGAAACGGCAGCGGCGGTGGTTAGCGATCGCACCTGTCTGAGTAGCGTAGTATCGTCACAAATTCAATTGCATTCTGCTTACGGTGGCGTGGTACCAGAACTTGCCGCCCGCAGCCATGTAGAGACGATCAATCAGGTAATCGCCCAAGCCTATGCGGAATCAGGCAAAACCTGGGCAGAAATTGATGGCATCGCGGTAACAGCAGCACCGGGGCTAATTGGCGCACTCATGGTGGGTGTGACTGTCGCCAAGACCTTAGCAATGTTGCACCGTAAACCCCTAGTAGGCGTACATCATCTAGAAGGTCATATATTTTCGGCTTTCCTGGCAGACCCCAGCCTGGAGCCGCCTTTACTTTGTTTGCTGGTTTCGGGCGGTCATAGCAGCCTGATTTTGATGCATGACTACGGCAAATATGAGATCGTTGGGCAAACCCGCGATGATGCGGCAGGCGAAGCATTTGATAAGGTTTCCAGATTATTGGGGCTGGGTTATCCTGGTGGCCCCGCGATCGATCGCCTTGCTACAACTGGTAACCCCAAAGCCTTTACCTTACCGCAGGGTAAAATCGCCGATCGCCCATTTGACTCTAGCTTTAGCGGTTTGAAAACCGCCGTCCTGCGCCTGACGCAAAGACTGGAACGGGACGGAGTGACTCCACAACCTACTGCTGATATCGCTGCCAGCTTCCAAGAAACGGTGGCGATTGCCCTTACCAGTCGCACGATCGACTGCGCTAAGGTACATAACCTAAAAACTATAGTGGCGGTTGGTGGTGTGGCGGCAAACAGTGCCCTGCGATCGCGCTTAACGGCAGCGGCTGAGGCCGAAAACCTGCGAATTATCTTTCCCCCCCTCAAACTCTGTACGGATAATGCCGCCATGATCGGCTGTGCCGGAGCGATGCATTTAGCCAGAGGTGATGTGTCAGCACTTAACCTGGCTGCCCAGTCACGCCTGAATATTTCCGATAGCTACAGCTTGTATTCATAGCTTTGGTAGGGGCAGGTTTTGTAGTCGATCTACGGCTAGAACCATTGAATTCAGGCTAAACCTGCCCCTACAGGGATTTTTTTTACTGGAAAGCAATAGTTCTAAGATCTCCTCTAGAATTGTGAATGCTCTGTATTTTATGGAGGCACATGTGACGCCTGCTAGAACGATATGCTTGGGCTTTCTGGCGGTAATTACTGTTGGAGCCTTATTACTAACCTTACCGATCTCGGTTACTAGTGGCACATGGCCTAACCCAATTACGGGATTATTTATTTCCACGTCAGCAGTGTGCGTCACAGGACTGGCAGTTGTTGATATTGGTAAATTTTATACACCATTGGGTCAAGGATTTATTACACTGTTAACCCAAATTGGTGGTCTGGGTTATATGACAGCTACTACCTTTCTGCTGCTATTAGTCGGCAAAAGGTTTAGCCTGCGTGAAAAAATCACACTACAACAATCCCTAGATTTGCCGGGATTGCGAGGCAGCGTGCAGCTAGTGCAATCGATTATTGCGACAACCCTGATATTCGAGCTAATGGGAGTGTTTGTCCTGATTCCTGTCTTCCTACAGAAATATGGCTGGGATGAGAGTATTTGGCTGGCAGTATTTCATAGCGTTAGTGCCTTTAATAATGCCGGTTTTAGCCTGTTCTCTAATAACCTGATGGACTACGTTAGTTCACCTGCGGTAAATTTTACAATTACAGGGTTAATTATTTTTGGTGGGATTGGCTATCAGACGATCTTGGAGGGCTTTTTGTGGTTGCGTGCCAAGATCGGGAGGAAAAGCGATCGCATCCAATTTACGCTTAACTTCAAAGTAGCCGTGAGCACCACGATCGTTCTTTTGCTAGTAGGCACTCTCGGCATTTTGTTAACAGAGTTTAGAACCCCCACTTTTGAGGCATTGTCGTGGCCGGATAAATTCCTGGCGGCCTGGTTTCAGTCTGTCACGAGCCGGACAGCTGGATTCAACACAATTGATAACGGCAAAATGACGGCTACGGGCCTATTCTTAACAATCGCTTTAATGTTCATCGGGGCCTCACCTGGCGGCACGGGTGGGGGCATTAAAACCACGACCATACGCATCCTGGGGGCGTGTACAAAGGCAACACTGGAAGGTCGAGATGCGATTTATCTATTCAAGCGCCAAGTTCCCAGCACGTTAATTTTTAAGGCAGTCGGAGTAGCCTTGGGCTCCCTAGTAACCGTAATTGTTTCGACCGCCCTACTATCAATTACGGATGGAAATTTTACATTTATGCAGATCCTGTTTGAGGTGGTTTCCGCATTTGGTACGGTTGGTCTATCAACGGGTATTACACCTAGCGTCACACAGGTGGGGCAATTGGTGTTAATTGCTACGATGTACTGTGGACGTGTTGGCGTGCTCTTGCTTATCGCTTCCCTGGTCAGATCCCCCAAGCCAAGTCTGATTGAGTATCCTGAGGAAACTCTGCTAGTTGGTTAGTGACCACTAGCTTTTGTATAGCTTTCGCAATTAATTTCACAATTTAATCAAGGTGCATTTCCGTGAATCTATCATCCTTAAGCTTTTTTAGAAGCCTGCGTCCCGATAATAAACAGTATGGTGTGATTGGGTTGGGACGATTTGGCCGCGCTGTCTGTAAGACCCTGACTGGTTTGGGCTATGAGGTGTTTGGTGCCGATAGCGATGAAGAACGCGTAGCGCAAATTACCACCGAGAGATTCGCAGCCCACTGCGTCAAACTAGACTCCACCAATCCCCATGCTTTACGCGAAGCAGGCCTACTCGATCTCGATACTGTAGTTGTGGCGATCGGTAACTATCTAGAAGAAAGTATTATCACGACGCTCAATGTCAAAGAGGCAGGAGTCAGGCATGTGGTGGCTAAGGCTTCTTCAGAGGTACATGGGACTTTGCTGAAAAAAGTAGGTGCCGACCTTGTAGTTTATCCAGAAGCAGAAACTGGTTGCGCTTTGGCGCGATCGCTTACCCAGCCAGGTATTTTAGATCGCTTCGAGCTCGATCCAGATAACAGCATTGTCGAAGTCATGGTGCCCAATGATTTTCATGGTAAGACGATTCTCGAACTAAATCTGCGCAGACAATATGGCGTCAGCGTTTTAGCCGTCAGCCGTGACAACAAGTTTGAGATTAATCCCGAACCAGCCCAAAAGTTATATCGCGATACCGCCATGGTGGTGATTGGTACCAACAAAGATATCTCGCGACTGACCGCTGTCTGTAGTAAACAGGTTAGTTAAGCGATTTGATCTGTTCGATCAGGATGGGATTAACCAATTCCGGTGCTTCGTCCTGGGGGCAGTGACCAGCGTTAGGAATCTCGATAAATGCTTTAACGCAGTCATACTTGGTCAACTCTCGACCCAAGGCAATCGCCTCCCAAGGATCGTTTTTTCCCCACAGCAAGATTGCTTCACATGGTAATTTTGCTAAAAGCTCTTCGGGTGTTGGCCCTTGGGAATACCGCACAAATGCCATAAACACATCAATCGCGCCTTCATCAAGGGCGGGTTTTAGTAGTATGTTTACCAGTTCGTCGGTGACTGCTTCAGGGCGCACGTATGCTTGGTTGAGAATATTACGCAGGTTGCGGGGTTGGCGTACTTGATCGAAAAATAACTGAGCGATCGCGCGATTACCGAGAATTTGCTGTGCGACTTTTGCACCCATGCGTTTATACCAGGGCAATGTCATTTGCTTTTGCTCTTGCAATAAGCGTAACGAGCAATTAATCAGCACTGTCTTACGTACAAGCTCTGGGGCAAGAATTGCGGCTTGCATCGCCACAATCGCCCCAATTGAGTTACCCACAAGCATGGCCGCACCACCAACAACCTCGCGACAGAAATCGACAAGTTGTGCACCCCATGTTTCAAAGGTATAGCTAATTTCCTTACCAGGTTTTGGTTTGTCTGTGTCACCAAAACCAATCAAGTCAATGGCGAATACGCGGCTGATTGGGGCTAGGATGGGTATGTTTTTACGCCAGTGTCCAAGTGAAGCACCAAAGCCGTGAATCAGGACTACGGCTGGGAGATCGCGATCTGTAAGATCGCCGCTAGCTTGATAACTAATGCGATAGCCGCGCCACAACCAAAACTTAGTATTGCCTTTAATTTCGTTTTTGGGGTTCCCAATCGCACCTGACATAATCTTTGCCTTTAACCTTACTGACTAAAAGCCGAACACTCTTTCATAACGCGATCGCAGAATAGGCGAAGAAATCACCAAGACAGCAACAACATCGCTTCAGCATCCAACTATATTATTTTAGGGACAAATTGTTCCTTTCTAGCAAAACAGCACAAAATACGCCTATAGAATTGCTATCGGCGCATTGCAGTGGCTTACATTAATTGTGGAACTAGTGGATCTAGATTAATAGCCGAGTCTAGGCTCCCACTGTCTGGATTGCCTTGGCTAATCTAGCTTTACGGCGTGCACCAGTGTTGCGATGTAATATTCCCCGTTTTACAGCTCTGTCGATTTTGCTATAAGCCAAAGACATTTTGTTTTGCACGTTTTGCATAGCTTCGGGATTGGGAGTCGACTCATATGCCGCTACAGCCTCGAAGTAACTTTTCATCAGCGTCTTGACTGCTGACTTATATGCTTTGTTACGCAATCTGTTGCGCTCGCTAATTTCAGCGCGTTTGGCGGCGGATTTAATGTTTGCCACAGGGATCCTCTTGAAAAAAATGAATTAAGGCGAATAACATATTAGCATTCCTCTCGATAATCTGGATGCCAAAACAAATATCGATTTGCCATCAACCCTAGTTTTATTCCAGACTAAGAACACTTCATCTCAGCTTAGGTAATACTAAAGATAAGCCTGAGCAACCGCTTGGTTTAAAAGTATGGAAATTTTAAGTCCAACTATCGCAGGTCACGACTTTATGGATGCTTTCGAGCCAACTCCTCCAAACTGGACAAACTCAGCCACCCATGCCCAACATTTCTACTGCCCTAGCTGTAATCTTCCCCCCAATCAAGCTAAAGCTGTATGGATTAATCGCCGATCGCCCGTATATTCAGACAACTATCGCCGCAAGTGGCAAGAGTTTTATCTATGTCAATGCGATCGCGTCTGGTGGGCATGGAGTAGCGATCGCCCACCCAGCGAGTTCACCAATCGCGCAAGTTTCGAAGAAAAACTACCTGAAGACTGGATGTAGTTACAAAATCCGAGACCGATCAGAACTTTGTGTCTAGAACCTCTGAAGCATCGCAAATACATATACTTTGGAACCTGATTTACACAAAAAGCTGAACACTCTCAAAGTTTCTGGGTAACATCCCATCAAAATGGCTAAAGTATCCCTTAAAACAAGCTATTGCGAAGATTTCAGCTCTTATCCTCCAATTTGTTACATGGCTTTTGCTTAAGTCCTGTTATTGTTTGTGTGGACGGACTACTCTGGTGGCAGTTCCACCTAGCTCTTTAGTGTAAATCCCTAGTGCCAAGATGACAGAAGATCCAATTTCTGCGCAAAGTGCCAAGCCCACGATCGCAGAGAAACTCAAGCGTAATAATCCTGAAAAATATGCACGTTTGAGAGCTGAGGCCAAAGCACCCTATCGAGGATTGCGTAAATTTATTTATGTCACCTTAGGAGCCTGGGGTGGCATCGGTGGTTTTGTGTTTCTGATGGCGTTATTAGCGGGTAAAGGTTCGCCAGTCACTAATATGGGCAACCTTGCCCTCCAGATTGGTTTAGTCGCTCTCATGGTGTTGCTGTTTCGACGCGATCGCTAATTTGCCCCATTTGTCCCAATAGTAAGCACTGCCGCAAAGTTGGTAATAACTGCGCGATCGCATCGGGCTGTCGTAGCACCGCTGCCGCCATCTGCATGAGTGGAGCAGCTTCATCCTTAGCTCCAACATCTGTTCTGCCATCGACGACCACAATTGGAATGTGCGTAGTTGTATGAGTAAGGCATTCTATGGCTGTTAACTCCTGAGTAGATAACTTCTCCTGATTATGGAAAGTAACCAGCAAGGCATCAACGCTACTAGACTGGAGTTGCTGCAAAATCAAGTCCAGAGAGTGAGATATCTGAACGTGGAAGCCTGCCAGTAATAAATACTGCTGCAAAGATTGAGTCAGAATGCCCGCATTACTAAAGTCAGCGATTAACACCGTGGGCAAATGCAAATAACCAACGGCCTGGTTCACAGTTCGATTTAGTTCCATTTCTGCAATCTGCCCCAATGGGTTACTAACCAGGCTATACAGGTTGAGTTTGGGAAATTCTAGTTGCAGTCGATCTATCCCTTCAACTCCAATTAAAATTGGTAAAGACAGTAAGAAATTACATTTGCTGATACGTTCTAATTTCGCAAATATTTCTTTAGGGTCGCAGTCCAATAAAACTAAATTGGGATGCCAGATTTGGGTCAAGATCTCGCCCTGCTCGACATCATCAGCTTCTAATAGGCGATGTCCTAGTTCTTGCAAATGGTTAGCAATTTCATCATGCTGGCATTTACCCAAACAAATAATTGTCAGCGGGTCTCGATGAATAGAGTTGTGAGATAAGAATATCTTTAAGTCATCTGACTCAATTGGTTTAACTAGAATATCATCTGCCTGTTGGGCATCGCGACTGCGATCACCAGCACTAACCATCATGGCGACGCGGATATGACTAGTGGCAGAATCTTGCTTCAGTAGCGCCAATACATCCCATCCAGAGAGGACAGGTAAGTCAGGACTCAGTAAAATTAGTGATGGTTGCAAGAGTCTGGCTTTTTCAAGTGCTTCGGTACCCGTGCGGGCGACCACAACCCGATAGCCTCTGCCCGTGAGCATGGTTGCCAATTTGTCGATATCCTCAGCCACATTATCTACAACCATAACTAGCTGACTCGATGTCACCGTAACCTTAGAAGCTGAGAATTGTTGCGGTGGTAGAGGTGGTAATAAAATTGTGAATTGACTACCTAACCCCACCTGTGACACAAATGTCACGTCACCACCATGCAGTCGAGCCAGATGTCTTGTTAGCACTAATCCTAAGCCAGTACCATCAAACCTCCGCGTTAGCGTATTTTCTAGTTGTTGGAATTTTTGGAAGATCAGATGTTGCTTGTCTTCGGGAATGCCAATGCCGCGATCCCATACAGTAAAAGCAATCCACCCTTCCCAGCGCCGCACAGTTATACCCACCTCTGGTTGTTTAGCCTCCTCACTAAATTTGAAGGCGTTAGACAGGAGGTTGACCAGCATCTGCTGTACTTTCACACTATCGGCCACAATATTGGCGATCGCCGGATCGATGTCTAGTTGAATGTCTAAGACTGGAGATTCATTAGTCCAAGTATTTTTGTGCTGCAAGATCGTTTGCGCCTGACCAATGCTTTGCAAGCATAGCTGTTTCACCGACACAGTGGCAGGATTTAGCTCTAACTGACCTGTTTCAGCTTTGGCTAGGTCAACAATATTATCGACGATCGCCATCAGATGACGACCGCTACGATGGATCAAACCCACATAGCGGCTTTGCCGTTCAGTCAGATCGCCAAATGTTTTGGTCTCTAGCAGACTTGCCATGCCAATTACTGATGTCAGAGGGGTTTTGAGCTCGTGGGTAATGCAAGCCAGAAACTCATCCTTCATTCGATTGAGTCGGATTAAATCGGCATTTTGCCCCGATAACTCCGTTTCCAGTTGCTCTCGATCCGTAATATTTTGGGCGATCGCGAGCGACATTCCCTGCAACCTACCCGATAATTCGACGCTAACCACCTGCCAGGTATGTATTTCCCCGCTAGCAATAGGGCAATGATAGATTTGCGGACGCTCGCTCGTTTGCGGATCTAACTTCTGAATGCAAGGATCGAGATAGCTCTGCCACTGCTGATTGGCACCCAGGATGCTGCCGTCGAGATTGTGAATCATTAATGGCAATGGTAAATATTCGATTAAACTGCGTAGTTGCTCCAAGGATTGAGCTGTATCGGTTAAATTTTGCCAAGCTATTTGCCTCACTAGGGGCAATACCTCCAGTGCTCCAACATACCTGTTATGGCGATCGACTAATGCCCAGATGCTGGCAGAATGCTCGTACTGCGATACCCGTGCCAAAAATTCATTGATACTAGTTACCGCTGCAATTGATGGCAGTGGTTGCAAATCTACATCGGCAAGCTTGCGTGTATTCATCTGGGTAAAACGATCTATGGTGAGATTGTCTTGCAGATCTAGCCACCCCAACAAGCACTGCGAGTTAAACAAGCCCTGAGGAATGCGATCGCGACCTAGAACAACAGCATAGGCATGACCTTTTTGGAGTAAAGCGATCGCCTCACCAACCGATGTGTCCAAACCACAAGTTACCCCGTTAGTTTGGATAAATAGCTCTAGAGAATGATTGGAGGCGATAGACTTCATGATAAAAAACTTTATATGCAGGATTACCTGACGGTAGTCCGCAGATTTTTAAGTGCTTAACTTGCAATACCAAACAATCTCACACGCTTTAGCCAATTGAGTGAGAAAATAAAGATTAAGATAAGCAACTGCACGATCAAAAGTACTAAATGTAAACCTTCTTCGGCTAGCCCAACCGTGTCTTCTTCTCCAACGTTGCAAATTTGTTGCTTGCTTTCAGGATCGCAAGATCGCAATTGGCAGGAGCAAATCTGTGAAATTCTGCCAGCCGATCGCTACAGCGTTACAATCGTCACAAGCCTTGAAGCACTGGGCGAACTGTGGCAAAGACAAGGTAATAGCCAGGACTGTCTGGTTGTATGTGACGATCGCGATGAAGTTAGGCATAGGATTGCCAATCTCGGTCTGCTGTTACCAATAGTAATTGTGGCGAATAAAAAGTATGAGAGCGCCCAGGAACATGGCAACCCAGATCCCCATATTATGCTTACAGCCGTTCTCGGGATCTCCTGTGATCGACTAATAGACTTACCAGATACGATCGATCAAGCGATCGCCACATTTCTAAAGCTGTCTCCGACGCAACAATGGCAATCGCACCTAAATAAAACCGATTCAGCAGCTGTGCTGTCGCTCACTGCACAACAGCAGCGCTTATCTGAAAAGCTCAAAGAAAGATTGGGGTACTTGGGA
Source organism: Rhizobium sp. Q54 (assembly GCA_943367755.1). GTDB lineage: Bacteria > Cyanobacteriota > Cyanobacteriia > Pseudanabaenales > Pseudanabaenaceae > PCC-6802. The sequence goes on from CALRKB020000006.1 coordinate 27,460, forward strand.
GTGTACTATAAACGCGATCCAAAACAATTCTTTCGACGTCTACCCAGTGCTGAGCAGGAATTACTTGGTGCTCACCTCAAAGATGTTTATCGCAATGTCATTTTGGAGTACTTTAAAGAGACTAATAGCAACCTAAATCAACAAATAGATGAATTTGTTAACTTAGCTTTCTTTAGCGATATTTCTGTCACCCAAGTGTTAGAAATTCATATGACTCTAATCGATGAATTTTCGCAGAAACTTAAGTTGGAAGGTCGCAGTGATGAGGTTTTATTGGATTATCGTATTACTTTAATTGATGTTATTGCCCACCTGTGCGAACTATATCGTAGATCAATTCCTAGAGAAACCTAAAGCAATGAGTTCTAACCGTAAAACTTATGTACTTAAACTATACGTGGCAGGTAATACTCCCAACTCCGTTCGCGCTTTGAAAACACTGAATGATATTCTGGAAAAGGAATTTCAAGGAGTTTATACGCTTAAGGTAATTGATGTATTAAAAAATCCGCAACTAGCAGAGGAAGACAAAATTCTCGCCACTCCAACATTGTCCAAAATTTTACCTCCACCTGTGCGTAAGATTATTGGCGATCTTTCTGATCGCGAAAAAGTTTTAATTGGCTTAGATTTACTTTACGAGGAATTAATGGACGATGCCTAATTTGCCACAGCAAAATCAAGATCTGGGCGTACAAAAACTACGCACCATGATCGAAGGTTTAGATGATATTACCCACGGTGGATTACCGATGGGTAGATCGACGCTTATTAGCGGCACGTCGGGCACTGGGAAGACCTTATTTGCCATGCAATTCCTTTATAACGGAATTGTGGGGCTTGACGATCATGGCGTATTCGTCACATTTGAAGAATCACCGTCCGACATTATTAAGAATGCCTATAGCTTTAACTGGGACTTGCAAAAGCTGATCGATCAGGGCAAATTATTTATCCTTGATGCTTCTCCCGATCCGGAAGTGCAGGAAATCGTAGGTGATTTTGACCTGTCAGCCCTAATTGAGCGGATTCAGTACGCCATTGTTAAGTACAAAGCCAAGCGCGTGGCGATCGACTCAATTACGGCAATTTTCCAGCAGTATGAATCGGTGGGATTAGTAAGGCGCGAAATTTTCCGCCTGGTGGCGCGGCTAAAATCCCTGGGCGTTACCACTGTCATGACTACAGAACGCGTGGATGAGTATGGCCCCGTTGCCAGGTTTGGCGTCGAAGAATTTGTTTCCGATAACGTGATCATCGTGCGCAATGTTTTAGAAGGGGAAAGACGGCATCGCACGGTGGAGTTGTTAAAGCTACGCGGTACCACGCACATGAAAGGGGAATTTCCCTTTACGATGACTGGCAACGGCATCAATATCTTCCCGTTGGGAGCGATGCGCCTCACCCAAAAATCTTCAAATGTGCGAGTATCATCTGGCGTTGAAACCCTGGATGAAATGTGTGGGGGGGGCTACTTTAAGGACTCGATCATCCTGATTACTGGTGCTACTGGCACGGGTAAGACCCTGATGGTCAGCAAGTTTTTGCAGAACGGTTGTCAAAATGGCGAGCGCGCCATCCTATTTGCCTACGAAGAGTCTAGAGCGCAGCTATCTCGGAATGCTTCTTCTTGGGGCACCAACTTTGAGGAATTGGAAAGTATGGGGCTACTCAAGATTATTTGTGCCTATCCTGAGTCCACTGGCCTGGAAGATCACCTGCAAACAATCAAGTCGGAAATCGATTCGTTTAAACCATCTCGCATTGCGATCGATTCGCTATCTGCCTTAGCGCGCGGTGTGAGTAATAATAATTTCCGCCAGTTTGTAATTGGTTTAACTGGTTTTGTCAAGCAGGAAGAGATTACCGGATTATTTACCAATACTACCGATCAGTTCATGGGCTCTCATTCCATTACCGAGTCGCATATTTCCACAATTACCGACACGATCATTCTGTTGCAATACGTTGAAATTCGCGGCCAAATGTCCCGCGCGGTTAACGTGTTTAAGATGCGCGGCTCGCGTCACGACAGTAAAATCCGCGAATACATCATTACCGATCAAGGGGCCCAGATCAAAGACTCTTTCCAAGGATTCGAGCGCATTCTCAGCGGCTCGCCCTCGCGTACCTCCATTGACGAAAAGAGCGAACTTTCGCGCATTATTCGAGGAGTGCAGTCGGATTCACCTTCTAGCTAGAATTTTTGCGGGTTCCATATCAATGCGGATAGGTTCAGATACACAGGTCTGTCCATACAGCTAAAAGAAGTCCGTATACAAATGAAACCTGCAATAAGGAGAAGATTAAGGTGGAAAATCTTAATTTTTAGATAAGAAATCTTCATTCACGACAAATTCCTTCTATAGTCAAGTGCTTATAGGCTGATATTTGTGTGTATGCAGTCTAGGTAAAAGTTTAAAGACTTCAAAAGTAAGAGGAGAATTTTATATGGCCGTAATTGACAGCGCACCTTTTATCGGCACACCTCAAGACGATCTGATTCGCGGATCTTCGGGGAACGATTCTCTCTTTGGGGGGAGAGGAAACGATACTCTAGAGGGAAGTAGCGGTAACGCTACTCTGGACGGTGGTTTAGGTAACGATTTGCTAACCGCAGGTAGTGGTGGCAATGTCTTGATAGGCGATCGCGGTCTAGATACGTTAGTGGGTGGTAACGGGAGCGATACTTTTGTAATTGCACGGGCACCTGGCGGTAGTGGCTCCACAGAAGGCGAAACGATTGTCAATTTCAACATAACACAGGACAAAATTGGTCTGGGTGGTGGTTTGACCTTCGACCAGTTGGATATTCACGCGATCGGTAATGACCTACATATTTTTGATAAGCTCACTGGACAGCCCTTGGTCGTCGTACAAAACGTCTCGAGGTTAGAGCCTAACAGCTTCACGTCAGTACCAATTGGCGATTTCGGTGGTGCCAATATTGACTTAAATGGTCTACCATCTGGGGTCAGGGTAGTTGGTTTCTTCAATATGGATAAAGAGCCGTCCTACTACCTTTCGTCTTCGTTGTATACAGATTACGCCAATCAGCGCGATACCAACCAGAGGTTTGTCTCGTTTGACTTTCTCCAACCCTCATCACCCAACCAGGGTACCCGCGTCGGGCCGATCCCACATACCCATACCAATGAGTTTGAGTGCTTCTTTGCCGTAGATGGCGACTTTATCTTCACAGCGGGTGAGAAAGATGGCAGACTCATGGAAGAGGTAGTACCAGCAGGGACTCTAGCATACGGACCGCAAGGGCGGGTTCACGGCTTCCGCCTCATCCCAGGAACCGGACCGGGAAGAATCTACTCCTTTGCTTTACCCGCTGGCTTGGATAGTTTCTTCGTTAATGCTGGCTCTCCAGTTACAAATCGCTACGATCCCATACCACCGATTACTGAAGAAGAAATTACTCGTACTGCCTTCTGGGCGCAACAAAGAAACGACGCGCTCTTCTTCCCCGATCCCAACAATCCAACCCAATCCATAGACGGTCGTCCCGTCCCCGTATTTCGACCAGACTGGCCGGATCACCACAATGCCAGTATCTACGATCCAAACCTCCCCATCACCACTGGACCATTTGGAGAAACGCGCCACATTCTCCTGACACCTGAGGATGTGGGTGCCGTTACTGGTCAGTTTGCTTGGAAAGGAGTAGGAACGCAGAAGTTCGTTCAAAGTCTTGATAATCGTCTCGTTCCTTCATTTTCTCCCGATCCCTTCCTCGATCCCAATGTACCTGTCTACCCTGGTGGCACGATTAGTTACGACTTTATATCCTTAGAGCCAGGACACGACTTCGCACCTTTGTACACAGATACCAGAGATGGATATAACCTGTTCTATACCCTGGATGGCAATATGTCTATCCTCTTTGGCAATGGTAAGGAGATCGATGTTCCAGCTTTGACGTACGTGCAAATTCCTAATGGAACTGCTTATTCGATCGCCAATCATGGCTCTCTCACTGCGGATGCACTATCTATAGATGCTTTCAACGCGCCGCTGCCTAATAACGATAATCCTACTGCAGATCCTGGCCTTTCTCTATTTACACTGAACTTTCCTCCTGGACCTACAACTCCGCAATTTGTCTAACGGATCGCCGATCCGCATAGACTAAAAGCACGCTGCCCGCCTCGTCTTTGCTCAGCTAAGATTGCATCGTTATTCTGACGAAAGCAGATCGGATTTGGTCAAATGTGGGGTGGGTGCTTATTAGTTTGAGCAGCCAATTGATTAAATATAAGGGGCTTCTATAATTCAGTCTGAACAAGGGAAATCTAGAAGGTTGTTATTACAAGATTGAACCCAGCAATAGTTGCGATCGCTGCCGAGGAAAAGCTCGATTCTCAAAATTCGAGACGATCTACTGACCTGGCTTTAGCCATTCCTCAAGTTTGGCTGTTACTTTGTCAGTGATTTGCGCGGCAATCTGACTGCGCTTTTGCTGGCGACTCCACTGTTGAAATTGCTTCTCGTATTCCTGGCTATCGGTTTGATAAGTCGCCCAAGCATCGAGGGCAACTGCTAATCCCCAACCAAGTAAGGGATAAACTGCCCAGGAAACATGGCTGGAGGTCAAGAGGTTGATACCGATCAGAAAAGCGTTGACCGCAGCATACATAAACAAATGGTCGCGAAATTTCTTTTTCAGGTAGGTATCAAAAACTGCTCGCTCTCGATTCAGAACGCTTTGGTTCAGCCAATCCTGCTCTGCAACTGCAAAATCAGCATCGCTAATCCCTAACTCAGAAGCAATTTCCCGTACCTGGTTTCGGGAAAGGTCTTGTCCCTGCGATTTACGAGCGATCGCCGTGTGTAAGATTTGCTGTACTTGTTCCTCGGTATAATAGTCTGGCATAGCGAAGACCTGGTAGCTAAAGCAACTTTGTGTATACCATTTTAATTTAGCAATCTCTACACATAAAAAATAAAAGGAGCGGTCAATGCGCGAGCCGATCTGGCCTTATGTCACTCCTGGTATCCCTGATGACTTATTTGAGCGATTACCTGGCATCCCCATGAGTAAGTGTGAAGTCAGGCTACTGATGATCGCTCACCTCCGATTACTACCCAACTCCCTGCTGTGGGATATTGGCGCAGGTACAGGCACCATTCCAGTTGAAACTGGTCTGATATGTCCTAATGGTCGCATTGTAGCGATCGAGCGTGATGAGGAAGTGGTGGACTTAATCAGGTTGAATTGTCAAAAATTTGGGGTTAAAAATGTCGAGCTTGTTGTAGGTAGCGCCCCAGAGTGCCTCAAACAACTCGACCAAGTTCCCGATCGCGTCTGTATTGAAGGCGGAAGATCGATTAAAGAAATTTTGCAACATGTTTGGACGCGCTTGCCCCTAGGTGGCAGAGTTGTCGCCACAGCCTCAACCTTAGAAGGTTTATACGGCATATCGGAAAGTTTTGCTGAACTGCATGTGCGCAACATCGAAGTCGTACAATCCGCAGTTAACCGCTTGGAAACCAGAGGCAATCGCCAAACCTTTGCAGCGGTGAATCCCATGTTTATTCTGAGTGGTGAAAAATTGGAGTAAAGCAACAAAGAGTGAAGGCAGAAGAGGGAAGATAATACCGATCCAGCAACCAGCGAGGCCCCCTAAATCTCCCAATTCTGGGGGGCTTTAAGAAATTCGTCTCCCCCAGAATTGGGGGTCGGGGGGCTTAACCGAGAGGTATTGAGAGTGAAGAGGTAACTAGCGGCAAATGTTGAGTTTTGAGCAAAAGCTAGCATCGATCAACCACAGCTTCAAATCGACGGGCTTAGGTATGCAAATCGAGCAACGCGGCGGCAAGTTGGTACTCAGGGGTACCCTGCCACCCAAACCTAATCGTTCCAGATTGCAAGCTCATCAACAACGCATTAGTTTGACTTTGCCAGCTAACCTGGAAGCACTTACCCTCGCAGCACAACAAGCTAAGTTAATTGCCGCACAGATTGCTCAAGGTAGTTTTAATTGGCAGGGATATGATGAGTTTTTATCGATAGATGTCTCTCGCGATCCTAACCAAGATGCCTGGAGCGATCGCATTGCCAGATTTGAGCAACACTTTCACTTAGAGCGAGATAAGAGCGCTTCTATGCGTACCACTTGGGAGACTGCTTACAAGCCTTATTTGCGCAAACTCGCAACCATTGCAGAAGCCAAGCCCCACCTTAGTGCGGCTGAGCAGATTTATCAAACCATTCTCGATACAGACGCGCGATCTCGATCGCGCCAGGTATGCTGCACAGCGTTAAAAGCCCTATGCGAATTTATTGACTTAGAGTTACCCTTTGATTGGCAAAAGCTCTGGGGTACTTACAACCAACAAAGCTTAAAAACGCGCGATCTGCCTGACGATGAAATGATTACAAACTGGTACTATCAGATTCCTAACCCAGCCTGGCGCTTTGTCTACGGCATTATGGCAACCTATGGTTTAAGGAATCACGAAGTATTTTTTTGCGATTATAGCGATTTGCAAAAAAATAATCAGACGGTGAAGGTACTAGAACACACCAAAACCGGCAGTCATGAAGTCTGGCCATTTGTACCGGAGTGGATCGATCTGTTTCATCTGCGCAAAGCTATCCTACCGCCCATCACTACCGATCTGACGCGCACCACATTACAGCGCATTGGCCAACAGGTAACGCGTCAGTTTAAGCGCTACGACTTACCCTTTTCCCCCTACGATCTTCGCCACGCTTGGGCTGTCCGCACCATTCATTATGGCTTGCCAGATGCGATCGCCGCCCAAATGATGGGGCATTCGATCTCCATCCATACACGCACCTATCAGCGTTGGATTTCGCACCGCGATCGCCAGCAGGCTGTAGATGCAGCTTTGCAAAGAATGCGCCTCCAAGATTGACTCCTATTGGTCAGAGCTTGCCAAGGTTTATTAAGGTTTGTTAAGCGATTGGCGATCCCAGCATCTCAACTATTAAATTACACACGCATTCGGTCTACCTATGCTAGGATGAGGCTTAGTAGACTTATTCGGTCGTTTGCTTTGTTAATTTTATCTATTTACAGACTATCTCCGAATCTAGCTCTCTACATTATTTAATTTCTGGAGACAGTCATCAATGTCAATTTACGTCGGCAACTTGTCCTATGATGTGACACAGGAGGATCTCAGCACCATATTTGCAGAATATGGTACCGTCAAGCGCGTCCAACTGCCCACAGATCGCGAAACTGGGCGGATGCGCGGTTTTGGTTTTGTGGAAATGGATACTGAGGCAGAAGAAACAGCAGCCATTGAAGCTCTAGACGGAGCAGAATGGATGGGTCGTGACCTCAAAGTCAATAAAGCTAAGCCCCGTGAAGATCGCGGATTTTCCGGTGGCGCTGGTGGTGGTGGCAACCGTGGCGGTGGCAACAGAACTTCTCGTCGCTACTAAGCCTAGCTTCTAAGAACCTAGCTTTACTATCTTTACTAATTTTGAGTGCAGGCAGTAAGTCTGCACTTTCTTATTTTTAGGTTCTGTTTAACTTCTATTCCTGAGAAGCTTTTTGCGAGATCTAGTATGAGCATAAAATTCATAGAAGATTCCCCTAAATCTTTTCTAATAGAAGCAGCAGGGAGCGAAATACTTTTCCCGATAGACTACGTGCCTAAATTTCTGTTTTAAGTATCGATGCAATTGTTCCGATAACTATACTAAGGAGGAATCAGATGACCCAGATAATTCTTGGGGTAAATGAAGGGATTGAGTCAGCTTTACGTCGCTTTAAACGACAAGTCATCAAAGCTGACATTTTTGCGGATATGAAGAAGCATCGGTATTTTGAAACACCATTGCAAAAAAGTAAGCGCAAGGCAGAAGCTAAGCACAAACGCAGAAAGTATAAGTCTAGTTTTCGGGCTAGATAGTATTAGTAGAGTGTTTTTGTCGGGTAATTTGTAAAAGAATGTGGGATTCACATTTATAGATATATTGCATTGCCTGTGTGGGCTGCGCTCTGCGTATTAAGCTAAAGCTAGTGGTCTGTCAATTTTTAATTGACGAGCACTAGTCCATCGGCTTTAAAAATACAGGGATGGGAAAAATGTCGGAATCGTTATTCGCAGAAGCGCGGCAAAGGCTAGATTTAGCATTACTGCATGTGGAAATATCTGAGGATGCGGTCGAGCAGCTCAAGTATCCTAAAGCCAGCTTACAGGTATCTATCCCCGTGCGGATGGATAATGGTTCTCTGAAGGTTTTTCAGGGCTATCGCGTCCGCTATGACAACACCCGTGGCCCAACCAAGGGCGGCATCCGCTATCACCCCAGCGTCTGCATGGACGAAGTGAAATCGCTAGCATTTTGGATGACCTTTAAATGTGCAGTATTGGATTTGCCATTCGGCGGTGCCAAGGGCGGCATCACCATCGATCCTAAGCTGTTATCTAAGTTTGAGCTAGAGCGGCTCAGTCGCGGTTATATCGATGCGATTGCCGATTTCATTGGCCCTGATGTTGATATTCCTGCCCCCGACGTGCAGACTAACCAAATCATTATGGGTTGGATGATGGATCAATACAGCATCATCCAGCGCAAGATTACACCTGCGGTAATTACAGGTAAGCCTTTAACGATGGGAGGTAGCCTCGGGCGCGAAACGGCCACGGGCATGGGTGCTTATTTCGCGATCGAAACCCTCATGCCTAAGTTCAAGCTACCCCGCGAAGATACAACTGTTGCTGTACAGGGATTTGGCAATGTGGGAGCCGTCGTTGCCGATCTTTTATGTAAAGCTGGCTATAAGGTAGTTGCTGTCAGCGATTCTAAGGGTGGGATTTATGCCAAACAGGGATTAGATATTCCTAGTATCCGACAGTTTAAAAATTCCACGCGCGATTTTCGCGCTGTGTATTGCGAAGGCACAGTTTGTAATATCGTCGAGCACGAAATTATTACTAACGAACAGCTTTTAGCTCTGGATGTGGATATTTTGATTCCAGGGGCTTTAGAGAATCAAATTACCGAACACAACGCAGATAACGTGCGGGCGAAATATGTGTTTGAGGTTGCCAACGGCCCAATTACGCCTGAGGCCGATCGCATCTTAGAGCAGAAAGGCATTTGGGTATTTCCAGATATCTTGGTTAATGCTGGCGGCGTCACGGTCAGCTATTTTGAATGGGTGCAGAATCGTAGCGGTCTCTACTGGACGTTGGATGAGGTAAATAGCCGCCTCAAACAGAAGATGGTAGAGGAGACGAATCGCATTTGGGCGATCGCCGAACAAAAGTCAATTTCTATGCGGACGGCTGCCTATGTTCATGCCCTCAATCGGATTGGCGAAGCGATCGGAGCCAAAGGCACAAGGGACTACTACATCAGCCAGTAAAATCCTCAATTAAGCAGAATTAAGAACTTATGCTCTTACTCATCGGGATGAAATAGAGCCATTGTGTGAACTCTACCGCCGTCGTACTCCTGATTCAGAAGCAGTTTGGTTTAAGTTGCCCCAGACTAAAGACGAAGAACAACAGCAGTTTGAGCAGTTTGAGCAGTTTAAGCAAATGTTGTCTGAGAGAGAATCAAGTAAGGATTAAAACTGTTATAACTTGACCAGAAGTAACAAACATGGCCATCTGTCGCTCTAATATCCTTTACTCCTCCTCGCATTGCCCGCGAAGTTAGCATAATCTGGATGTACTGATTGTGATAATGCTATCTTCAAAAGAAAGTTTTAGCCATGCTTGAACCTCCTCAAAGTCAGCCAGTCGAAACCCATATCTCTGCTGTTACTGTTTACCAAGATCGAGCCTTAGTAACCCGGCGTGGCTCGATCGCCATCTCAGCCCAAACCCAAGAGTTAGTCGTCGCCGATCTACCCCTAACATTACAAACTGATTCGGTGCGAGTTAGCGGTAGTGGGGCGATCGCCGTGCAGTTGCTGGGAGTGCGAGTAGACCATAACTTTACTACTGAGCCTGTAGAAGAACGCTTAGCCCATCTGACTCTGCAAATTGAGGCACTGCGGTTGCAAAAGGGTGCCGTGCAGGATCGCATGGATGCGCTTATGATGCAGCGCAATTTTGTGCAGGGACTTAGCGATAAATCCGTCGATCGCTTCGCGAATAGCCTTGCGCGCGGACAAACCGATCTGACACAGGCGAGGGGATTACTCATTTTTTTGGGAGAACAATACATTGACTATGCCAATGCGATCGCCTCTACCCAAACTGAGTTGCAGCAACTAGATAAGCAAATTAAGGTATTGCAGCAGCAAATGGGATTGCTCCAAACACCGCGTGCGAATGAAAGCTACAACTTGGTCGTGGCGATCTCGGCATCATCCGAAGGTGAGTTTCAGCTGGAAGTTACGTATGTAGTCAACAATGCGAATTGGACTCCTCTGTATGATGTGCGCGTCAGTCAAAGCAAAGAGAGCAGCAGCGTTACGTTGGACTATCTGGCAGAGGTGCAGCAAAATACTGGAGAGGATTGGACAGGAATTAAACTGACTCTTTCCACGGCAAAACCTGGTTTAGGAACTCTGCCACCAAAATTAGAACCCTGGTACATTGATACGATTAGAGTCAATCCTGCTGCGATGAAAATGGCAGCGCCCATGATGTCTGCTCCAGCTTCTTATGTTGAGCGATCGCGATCTGTTGAACTTTCAGTAGCCTGCGAACTTGAAGAAGAACCGATATATCAAGCTAAAGCTGCGATCGCAGAAGTAAAACAGGAGGGAGGTATTGTTACTTTTACAGTTGAGCGTCCCTGCGATATTCCTAGCGATGGCACACCGCACAAAAATACTATTCTCAATGCCGAGTATCCCTGTCGCATCGCCCATGTTGCGATTCCCAAATTAGTCAGCTTTGCCTACTTGCAAGCGATCGTTACGAACCCAACCGACGGTGCTACTCTGCTGGCTGGCAAAGTCAATATCTTTCGCGAGGGGATGTTCGTTGGGGTAGCCAGAATCGGAAATATTGCTCCAGGACAGGAATTTAAGCTGAATCTTGGCATTGATGAAGGTATAAAAATCGAACGCGATCTGGCAGAGCGTAAAGTCGATAAGCGTTTCATTAGCGATCGCCGCCGCACTACCTATGCTTATCGGTTACGTCTAGAGAATCTTAGCGATCGACCTATCAGCCTCCAACTAACCGAACAGCTACCCAAAAGCCGCCACGAAAAGATTGAGGTGCGCTTAAGTGCTTGTAGTCCGCAAATTCAACCAGGCGAAATGGGATTAATGGAATGGACGCTTGTATTAGCTCCAAAAGCTAAGCAAGAGATCGCCTATCAGTTTGTGGTCGAGCATCCCGCCGATTTGCCTGTAGCAGGCCTAAACATATAAACTGGTCAACGTCGTTGCTTTCCTAATATCGTGCATGAATGACATCCAACCCCCTAATGACGAGAAAAGCGATCGCAACGAACCAAGCGATCTCCCTAATATAGATAACCTAGAGCCACAACTCCCAACTAGAGACTCAACTACAGGATTGGCCGCTCGGTTTTTAGAAGATATTTACGGTGCCTTATTTACACCAACCCAAACTTTTACCAGTCTGAAATCGCAACCATCGATCGTTGCCGGCCTGTGCGCGATCGCCATCCCAAACATTTTAGAGTGCGTCCGCACAAATCAATCGCCATTACAAATACCATTATCCCTAACCGTGGCTTTAGTGGGTTGGTTGGTATTTGCCCTGCTAATACAGCGCCTTGCTACAGTATTTCAGCGATCTGACGATCTTGTCGATCTAAAGGTATTACTGACGCTCACTGCTTTTGGCAGTCTACCCTGGATTTTTATCGGCCCAGCTTTGAGTTTGGGTGGTCAGTTAGGCAGTATCTTAGCCTTGGCAGTGATGCTGTGGTTTCTCATTTCACAAGTTCGGGCGGCTTCGATCGCGATCGGGGTTAGTGCCGAGCGTCTCTTGCTTTTAGTACCACTGGCAATAGCTGGCGGTGTTGTGTCAATTATTTGGGCTAGTAACGTAATTGGCTTACTTGTTAGCGTTGCGGATTAATGGTTTGAGCTAGCAGCTTTACAAAAAGACAGCAAGACACATGCCCTTTTTAGAAGAAGGGCACATGAGTCTTATGATTTCAGAAAAGGCCCTAGAAATTATACTCTTTTTTGCCACTTTTTGGGATGCTTTTTTTGACGAAATTGCGAACTAGTGCTAAGGTGCTTTGACAAATGTTGTAAATAAGCTCCCAACAAAACATATGGCAGATATTCTTGGCGATGCCAGTAACAATTTTCTAGACGGCGCTAGTGCGAGTGATAATATTCGCGGTTTAGCAGGTAGCGATACCCTGCGCGGGTTAGCAAGTAACGATGTCGTTAACGGTAACCAGGATAACGACATTGCCAATGGCAATGCAGGTGATGATTCGGTCTACGGTGGACAGGGTAATGATTCGGTCTATGGTGGACAGGGCAACGATGTTGTTAACGGGAATGATGGCGATGATGTAATCGTCAACGGCAACATTGGGAACGATTCGGTCTATGGTGGCAAGGGCAACGATATCGTGCGCGGGGGACAAGACAACGACCAGGTATTCGGTGATGTCGGTAATGACACCCTCTATGGCGATGTCGGCAACGATACGCTTACTGGTGGTGAGGGTAATGATGTATTTGTCCTCGCTACTGCTACGGGTGCCGACACAATTGCCGACTTCGTAGATGGGCAGGACAAAATGGGCTTAGATGGTTTGACCTTTGCCGCTCTGGCGATCGCCCAGGATGGCAGCAACGTCACGATTTCTAGCGGTGGAACGCTATTGGCAACAGTAATTGGTGGTGTTGCCGCTAATTTCACGGCTGATGATTTTGTCAGTCTCGGCAACGATACCGGTGGTGGTAGTGGCGGTGTAGGAAATAATATCCTGGGTGGTGAGCTGCCTGAAACTATTGGTGCGACATCCTCAGCTACCGTTACAGGTCTGCCTGCAAATATTGCCACTAGCGCGGCTGATACGATTAATGGCGCTGGTGGTGCCGACACGATTAGCGGCCTTGACGGTAACGACTCAATCGTGGGGGGCACTGGTAATGACTCCATTGCTGGTGGTGGTGGTAACGACTTTGCCGATGGCGGTGCTGATAATGACATCATTGATGGCGGAGCCGGTACTGATACCATTCTGGGTGGTGATGGTAATGACTCCCTGAGTGGACTGGATGGCAATGACTCCATGAATGGCGGAGCTGGCGATAACACACTTGTAGGTGGTACGGGTACAGACACCCTTACGGGTGGTACTGGCGCAACCGTGTTTGCCTATAGCGCTCCTACTGAGGGCTTGGATACAATTACTGACTTTGTGTCTGGTACGGACGAATTTAGAATCCTGGCCAGTGCGTTTGGCGGTAGTTCTAGCAGCACAATTTCAGATGGCATAGCTAACACTGGTGGTTTTACATTTGTATCAGGAGCCTCACCAACTTCGGTAGGTGCTAACCCCAACTTCCTGTTTGATACCACTACTAAGTTACTCAAGTTCGATTCTGATGGTATTGGTAGCATTGCCGCAGTTGACATTGCCTTCCTAGATGGTGCAGCCGGTCTTGCCTCTGGTGACTTTACGTTTATCTAACTAAGTAGATCCAGTATTAATTTTTAAACTGGTTTCATACTGGAACAATAAGATCGTATATAGAGGGTAATTATTTTAGTTGCCCTCTTTGCAGTTCAAATGCTACTTTAAGCCAAACGTAATAAGTAAGTTCTAATACTCCGAGTAAACAGATGGGATACTGCAGGAATGTCATCGAAGAACTTGTAATCGAAGAGGCTAGGGCTCAAGTTGCTAAACTCGCTCCCGGTATGCGAAAGCAGGTGAATTTGAGCGAGGCGATCGCCTACTCCCTCAACCGTCTCCCTCCTTTGTATGCGACAACCCAAACTGGGTGGACGCAGCAACTCAAACGCGCTCGTGGCGAGTTAGGTGCGCAGATCCGCAATGTTGTTAGCCATGCCCTTGTCAGCGTCCGACCAGATCCTTTTCGCATTTCTGCACCTTTACCAGAATCGGAATTAGAAGGGCAAGCGCGATCGCTGGCACGTCTACAGCAGATTCTAGATAAACCAGATCTAAAATGGAAGGATGTGCCAAAAGCCTTAGCAGCGGCGATGTCCAACGTGCGAATTAAGCCATCGACAGGAACTTCGAGCATTGGGGCAGCCAGATTGGGAGCAGTAGACGTTAAAGCATACTTACAACGCTCCAAGGCTCGCACCAGTCGTCCTGGCATTAATGTCAAGGAGTCGGAATTAGAAGCGAAGGATTTTGCTGCCTATATGGCTGGGGCTGCCTTTGGTTATAGCAATATCCTGGAGAAGTTAGTGGCATCGATCGCCATACGTCAGATGGCACGCCTCAGTCCCGAATTGGCGGAACGCATTCCCATTGAGGAGGTAGTTGCCTATACGCTAAATCGCTTACCGCCAATGTATGCCACCAGCAGTCGCGGCTATGATGCATTGCATACAAGGGCTAAAGTCGAACTCTCCAGTCAGATTATCTCGACTATGCGTGATGGTCTCAAGAAGGTCGGTCAAACTCCTTACCAAGCCATACCATCCCTCCCCTTTGACAAGTTTAGGCACGAGCAGGATCTGGCTCTACTCGAGCTTCAGCAGCTCCTCAAGCGTGAGGATATTACCTGGAATAATGTTGTGGATATCGTTGAGCAGGCACTTCAACTGTAGTAAGTATTCTAGAGAGGTTTATGAGTTGAGAGTGAGGGGAGCTTTCTGCCTTTCAGAAAGTAGACGATCATCTCGCCTTTGCCTTTGATATGAATAGCACCGCGTTCTTCAAATAAATATTTATCTTGCAGCAGTTCATAGGTAGCGGCGGTCACCTGGATGCAGCCTGACAAACAATGGGACTCCATCCGACTGGCTGTGTTTACCGTATCGCCCCACAAATCGTAGATAAATTTTTTGATGCCGATCACGCCAGCCACAACAGGCCCTGTATTAATCCCAATGCGAATTTTGAACGGTGCATTCTGAGCAGTGGTAAAGCGATCGACAGCCTGCTGCATCTCGATCGCCATGTCAGCGATCGCTTCAGCATGATCGGCGCGGGGCAAGGGCAGGCCACCAACTACCATGTAGGCATCACCAATGGTTTTGATTTTTTCCAGGCCGTGTTTTTCGGCCAGACGATCGAAATGCGAGAAGATTTGATTTAACCAATTGACCAGATCTACAGGTGACACCTGTTCCGATAGTTTAGTGAAGCCCTCAATATCGGCAAATAGTACGGTGACATTGGTAAAGCTATCAGCGATTGTATAGTCGGTGTTCTCAGCCTCAGCTTGCTTTAATTTTTGGGCGATCGGATGGGGCAAGATATTTAGTAAAAGTCGATCCGATCGATCCCGCTCCCACTTAAGAGTGCGATCGTGAATAAAGTCTTTGCGCATGTATGACTCGGCGGAATAGCTAGCAAACATGCCAATGATATTAGCGGTCAGTAAGTAACCAGTACTGTTAAACAGAATGTGCATTGGTACGTGAACTATCCAGAGGTCAGTTACGGTACTGGCAAGTGTCATTAGTAAGGAAGCTACCGTGGCGTAGATAAATCTCAGCTTGATCAGGGTGTGTGAATAAGAAAGCAGGAGGAGCAAGCCCGCATGGTACTCATCGCGGATTGAACGATCTGCGGCCATGCCTAAGGCTAGCAACGCCAAACCGGATAGCACCACCATCAAGCTCAGTAGTAGTTGCGAGTACTGTCGAAATTGCGCTGAGAAGCTACTACGCAATGTGGCGATCGCCATTAGACAAATGCCATACCTCAGGAACCACAGGGGCGATCGCGCCGACGGCAACAGCCAGAGGTCAATAAGCCCGACTCCCCCATACACAATCACCCCAATGATTAAAGCAATCCGAATATGGACTATCGATTTCTGAAAATAATCCTCCAGAAATTCATCTTCAAGCTGGCTGGGAAACTGCAAAGTGAGAGGATGCACCTTCATGGTTGCAGCTTCACGATTTATCGGTGCGGAATCTAACCGAATCACCATGGGAAGGTAAGCCTTCGGCCTCAGTGAGCGCAGCAATCGCGCCTGACACCTCATCTAGGGCCTCGGGGCTGTATTGAATAATACTGGAGTGCTTCATAAAAGTTTCGACACCAAGAGCAGAGGCGTAACGAGCCGCACCAGCAGTTGGTAATGTGTGGTTGGGACCAGCTAAATAATCACCTACTGCCTCAGGTGTAGAGTGTCCCATAAAAATAGCCCCAGCGTGACGAATTTGTTCTAGCAATTCCCAAGGTTCCTCAATTTCTAACTCCAGATGTTCGGGAGCGAATAAATTCGATAGGTCAGCAGCAGCTTTCAGGCTATCTACTACTACGATCAGGCCATAGTTTGCGATCGCTTTTTCGGTGAGCAGACGGCGGGGGTGGTTTTCGAGCTGTCGTTCCACTTCTTCAACCACGCGGCTGGCGAGACGGGTATCGGTGGTAATTAGAACTGCCGCTGCCATGGAATCATGTTCAGCCTGGGCGAGTAGATCGGTCGCCACATAAAGCGGATTCGCTGTATGGTCGGCAATCACCAGTACTTCCGATGGCCCTGCGAGAGAGTCAATGCCAACGCGACCGAATACCTGCTTTTTCGCAAGCGTGACGTAGATGTTGCCAGGGCCAGTAATAATATCCACCTGAGGAATGGTTTCTGTGCCATAGGCTAAAGCAGCGATCGCCTGCGCGCCCCCAACCCGATAAATTTCATCCACTCCCGCTACTTGGGCTGCTACTAGAATCGCTGGAGCGATCGTCTTGTTCGTGCCGGGTGGAGTAACCATGACAATGCGCTTGACTCCAGCGACAACGGCAGGTACAGCATTCATCAAGACTGTACTTGGATATGAAGCCGTTCCGCCAGGTACGTAAATACCGGCTGTATCGATGGGAGTGTAGCGTTTGCCTAATACTACTTCCTTCTCACCAAACTGTACCCAACTTTTGGGAATTCGCTGGCGATGGAATGCTTCTATGCGCTGGTGCGCAGTATGAATTGCGGCAAGCAATTCCGCTTTCACCTGTTGAAATGCCGCATCAAGTTCCGATCCACTCACCCGCAGATCGGCCTGAGTGAGATTTTGACGGTCAAATTCAGCCGTGTAATGCAGTAAAGCCAGGTCTCCCTGTCGCCGAACTGCCTGAATTACTTCACTGACCGTGGCTTCTTTATGAATTACCTGATCGTCATGAATGCGATCGCAGATCCGCTTCAGTTCGGTTTCTGCTTCAGTTCGCTGAGTGATTATTCGCAGCATAGTTTTGGCTAAAGAAGCGATGATTAATCCTAGCTTAACCTGAATGAGGGGGTTATGGGGTGTAGGTTTTAGGGTGTTTTGATGATAGTTTTACTTCTCATCAGCTCTGACACCGCCGGCAACCAGAGGGAGCAAACACCCGCAGATCGACTAATAACCTCTGACAAGCTTTCGATCGCCTCTGAGCGCTTAAGGGAGCTAATTACCAGAGCCTGTGCTACTGAATGGAGCAGGCTGGACTGCGAAAATTACTTGTAATTGTTCGTATAGCTTCTTGGCTAGTAGATCGTTAGCCGCATTGTTGAGGTCGATGGGATTGAGAAAGGCTTGCTCTTTATAATCTTTGTAGAGCCTATATAGATTCACAATCTTGACGTTGGGAAAGTCTTTTTTCGGCTCTTGGGGTTGCAAGACCGCTTCTAGCTCTTGGAAAGCATTTTCGGCCCGAGCGGGATATTCCGTTCCTAAATCCTTGAGGATTTTCGACTCATCTGCCGTTAATGCACCCTTTTTCCCCGTGATCTCTGGCTGAATTGCCACAAGTGTTTGGGCGCCTGATGTCAGTTTTGCAACTTGCTTCAGGTTGTGACGATAGCGCTCAATTCTCATTTTTAGTTCCTGGTCATCCGCTGTAAACTGATCGGCTTTAAAAGCAAGATTACCGCGATCGCTAGCAGGGAAAATCCAGCGCCGGGTGGCTTTAACTAAGTAGAGCGAACTGAACCATTGATCGAATTGCTGTGAAATATAGCGACTGTAGTGCTCAGATGGGTTTTGCAAGATGCGATCGAAGTTGACAATCTCTCTGGCTACCTCAGTACTGGGCGATCGCAGGTCTTCGTAACCGTTGAGAATAATTACACAGTTGGGGCTAAATGCCATCACCCGATGCACTAAAAGAGCAAGCTCATTTCCGGAGGTATAGCCAGGGGTTGCCGCCGTAATCACGCGATAATTGCCCTCTTTCAGGCGATCGGGTAAAGCTTGAATGGCTTGAACCTGTTCTGCAAAGTAAGGAGTTTCAGCTGGTTTAAATTTTTCTGGTCGCTGAGCTTGCGCCTTCAAACGATCTTGCAGCAATACCTGGAGCTTTGCCGCTAGAGTTGCCTCATTGCTACTGGCCATTTGGCCAAAAGCGGTAGAATTACCAATCACAAAAATGCGAAACTCGCCTTTAGGTTTGGCCAGTGGTAGATCGCCCTCTTGACGAAATCCATGGCGATCAATTTGCCAAAACTTATGGTTTTGATTGGGTACGAGTTCGTAACCCAGGAGCGGGCTGCGTCGTACCTGTAACTCTCCCGAAGAAGAAGTTAAGCCAGGATAGGGTTTGCCATTAGCATCCTCAAGCTTGAGCGCATAGGCTGATGCTGGAGATCCACTCAAAGACTTCTCTAGCTGGTTAGTGTTGCCAGTCACAAACACAGCACCACGTACTAAAAGCTCTAGGAGCAATAAACCTAAGGGTATGCCAACCAATACAACCAATAAGCCCGAACGCAGCCAGGATCTTGGTTGGGAGCGCCCCAATGAATATGAAGAATAATACTTATTTCTCGGCATCAGTCGTTGAGCCTAAAAGACCACAGCTTAAAGTAACACAGAACATTTTATCCGTCATATCTAATCCGCATTAGCAGCTTTATATTCTAGCTTTCAATGGCGACAACTTGGCGATCTATAACTCGATCCAAGGGCGTTATACCCAGTTGATCCAACATCTGGCTATCGGCATCTAGTCCGGGATTGGCGCTGGTTAGTAACCGCTCACCCGTAAAAATCGAATTTGCCCCAGCGAGAAAACACAGCGCCTGTTCGGCCATGCTCAGTAACCTTCGGCCCGCCGATAGGCGGACTACAGCTCTAGGCATAATAATTCTGGCTGTGGCAATTGTCCGCACTAACACTACAGGATCGATGGGGGGGCGATCACCCAGTGGTGTGCCTTCAATTGGGGCCAGTGCATTAATTGGCACTGACTCGGGCTGCGGATCGAGGTTGGCCAGTACGTGCAGTAATTCTACGCGATCGCGATCAGTTTCGCCCAAGCCGACAATGCCACCACAACAGAGTTGAATTCCTGCTGCTGCCACTGCTTTGATTGTTTCCAGGCGATCGCTATAGGTGCGAGTAGTAATAATCTCTGGGTAAAAGTTGGCAGAAGTATCTAAGTTATGGTTATAGGCGGTGAGACCTGCTTGAGCCAGACGCTGTGCCTGATCGGGGCGTAACATGCCGAGCGTGACGCAGGCTTCCATTTCCAGATCGACAACTGCCTCTACCATTTTCAGGATGCGTTCAAATTCTTCTCCATCCGGTACCTGTCGCCAGGCTGCCCCCATACAGAATCGTGTGGAACCACTAGCTTTGGCGGCTTTGGCCTGCTCGACCACATCATCTAGGGGTAAAAGCGCATAGGTATCAACTTCCGTCTTGTAGCGGGCACTCTGAGCACAGTACTTGCAATCTTCAGGGCATCGGCCAGACTTGATGTTTGCCAAAGTACATAGCTGGACGCGATCTCTCTCGTGGTACTGACGATGGATGGTCTGCGCTTCAAACACCAGAGAGGTGAGCGGTTGGTTGTAAATTTGCTGAACGCGATCGAGGGAAATCAAGAGGACACCTGATAAGATGACGAAACATTTTACAATGACTGGGGCACTCAATTCTAGAAACCCAAACTGCCCTTTCTCAAACAAGGCAAGAATATTACTCCAGCAAACCAAAGCGATCAAACTATGGATTCCACAGATCAAGCGCAGAATACCCCAGAGAGCAAACCCAAAGTTAACTATGAGGAAGCATGGGACAGTTATGCCAGTAAATGGGATCAGTTGCACCCTAGTCTCGGACATATTGGCGATGAATGGATTGGTAAAGGTGCGGGTGCGGCGGAGTCTTTGGCGGAATATGAAGCCTTAATCGAGCAAAAATTTATCCAGCCACATATAAGCGCGACAGATACGGTGCTGGAAATTGGTGTAGGCGGTGGTAAAACCGGAGCCTTGTTACTAAAACATTGCGATCGCCTGATTTCAGCCGATATTTCCGCCAATATGCTGAAAGTAACCCGAGAACGCCTAGGCGAAGAACGCGTTAGCTACGTCAAGCTTGATGGCCTTACCCTAGATGGTGTAGCTTCCGGTTCTGTAGATGTTTGCTTTTGCTACGACACGATGGTACATATTGAACCCAGAGACATCTTCAATTACCTAACCAAAATACCAAGATTAATGCGTGGCAAGCGCCTCTGCCTGTTTCACCACAGCAATACACTGAGCGATTTAGGGTGGCAAAAGTTCCTAACCGAGTGGGAGTACAACCTACAGGGGCGTAGAGGCGGCACTGCCTTTTCGGTGATGACCGATAGCATCATGGAAAAGTTCTTAACGCATTTAAACTACGAAATTATCCTCAAAGATCCACATACCGTACCAAGAGACTGCGTGTGGGTATGTCGCGCCCCCAATGCAGAACGCTAGTAAAACAACAGGCGGCGCGTAGCAGTAGCTAAGATCACCGTGCCACAAATTACCACTAACTGGCCAGGCAGTAGCTGGATTGAGTACTGCCACAAATATTGCTGAATTAGCGCAAAATTAGGCATACCCATCACTAAAACATAGATAATACCGACAATATGGATTGCTGCTAAACCACATAAACAGCTAATTGCCATCCGCTCCAAACTTAGGGGACGGGCAAAGGCAAGGGAACCACACAACCAAGCTCCAGGGATAAATCCTAATAAATAGCCGAATGCTGGCGATCGCAACGAATCAATGCCGCCGCCATGGTAAAACACGTTAAACCCACTTAAACCAAGGAATATATAAGCAACCTGGGACAATAGCCCCGCATTTTTACCGCCCAAGCATCCCGTTAGTAACACAGCACCAATTTGCATTGTGGCACCAATCGGCTGGATCGCTACGCTATCTCCAGCGCCCAGCCCAGGCGGAAGCAAAATCGCGGGTTGTAAAAACGTACTGCCAATGGTGAGCAAAAGTCCTGTTACTGCCCACATTAATTCTATAAATGTAGGCACAGAGATAATTCCATAATCCTTGTAGTTTGCATGCAGAAGTTATGATACTCCGAAGTCTTCACAAACGATCGCACATTGCGCGAAGCAAACCTAAAGCAGGATGTTGTATTGCCTAACACTATATATATTGTAAAGATGTATAGGTTTTTTATGACTGTGGTGTCATTCTGAATATTGCTTCTTTAACCACTATGATCGACGACTCAAGCATCGACGACTCAATCTATCTAGACGCCCTACGGGATTGCTGTCCTGATGCCGCCGCTTTTGCCAAACTAAAAAAAATACTAGACGATCTTGTGGCGCGGCAAACCCATGACATCGCTGAGCGCAAGCAAGTGGAAGCGCAACTAAGGCAGACAACTTCTAATTTGCAGGCGATTTTTGAAGCGTTTCCTGACTTACAGTTTCGTCTCGATCCTGATGGCACAGTGCTTGACTACCATGCAGGCAGTACGACTGAGTTATATATTCCTCCAGAGCAGTTTCTTGGCAAAAAAGTACAGGATATCCTGCCTGAGGGGGCGGCGGTGCAGATTAAGGCTGCTATTACCCAGGTGATGAAAACTAAGTCATTGGTGAGCGTCGAATATACCTTGCCTGGGCCGAAGGGAGAGATGATTTTTGAAGCAAGACTATTGCCTATCTCAGACGATCAAATTATCGCAATTGTCAGGGATATGACGGAGCGCAAGCAAGCTGAAGCAGCTCTGCGATTGTCAGAGGAAAAGTTTGCCAAAGCATTTCAGTCCAGTCCTGGTTCTGTGACGATCTCTAGCTTCAAAGAAGGTCGTTATCTTGAAGTTAACGATACGTTTCTGCGGTTGACTGGCTATACGCGGGAGGAAGTAATTGGGCTTACTGCATCTGAGTTGCAAATTTGGATCGATCCATCTGATAGCGTCAAAATAAGGCAGCTTTTAATGGAACAGGGCATGGTCAAAAATGAGGAATATTGTTTTCGTCGCAAGTCTGGCAAAATTTGCGTCGGGTTGGTTTCCGCTGAATTGATCGACTTTGAGGGGGAGCCATGTATTTTAGCTATGACTAATGATATTACCGATCGCAAACAAACAGAAGCTCAACTCCAAGCGGCACTAGAGCGCGATCGCCTGTTGGGTGAGATTGCACTCCGCATTCGACGCTCCTTGAACCTCGATCAAATTTTACACACCACAGTTACCGAAATCCGGCAATTACTCCAGGCAGATCGGGTATTCATTGGTCTGGGCGATAGGAATACTATTGGAAAAATCGTCGCGGAATCGGTTGACTATAAGTATCCCTCCATCATGGGTTTGGTAGCAGATGAGAGCTATATCAGGGAAATAGAAGCAGTATTACAGCAGCAAAATGCAATTGTGATTGACAACGTCTCCGAAGTCGATCCGTGTTCTAAACGCCACGAACTATTTCAGCACTATCAGATTCAAGCCGCGCTGATAGTGCCCATTCTCTTAGGAGATATGTTATTTGGCGTCCTTGTAGCCCATCAGTGCTCCCATCCACATCACTGGGAACATTACGAGATCGATCTATTGGAAAAGTTGGCGACCCAGGTGGCGATCGCCATCCAGCAAGCGCAACTATACGAACAGGTACAGTTACTGAACTCCAATCTAGAGCGCCAGGTGCAGGAGCGCACCCTGGAACTACAGCACAAAATTGAGGAACTGCAAGAACTATCAAAGGTAAAAGACTTTTTCCTCCATGCTGTTTCCCATGACCTGCGCACACCAATTATGGGTATGCTCCTGGTACTAAAGAATCTTTTACAGCGAGCAGTTAAGCATTCAGTTCACTCTGTCCACCATCGAGCTAAGCATGACAAATCTTGCCGTCTTAATCTCAACAATCGCCCTAATACTAATCCTGACAACGCTACAGTAGAAGTACCATGTTCGGTATTAGAGAGAATGATCCAGAGCAGCGATCGCCAGTTGGAAATGTTGAATCTCTTGCTCGATTCGCACATGGCTGAGGCCCAGGGGGGGAACCTAAAACCCCAATCATTGAGCTTGTACGATCTCCTAACCTCAACAATCTCCGATCTCGAATCAATCTTCCAAAGGAATCAGGCTACTGTAATCAACCTCCTATCCCCAGACTTACCCAAGGTTAATGCCGATCCGATCCAGATTCGTCGCCTGTTTGAGAATTTGATTGTGAATGCAATTAAGCACAATCTACCTGAACTGCAACTAACAATCAGTGCCAGTCTGGAGGGCAAAATGCTCCGCTGCGCTTTACAAGATAATGGTCTTGGCATAGAGGAATGCGATCGTTTATTCGAACTGTACATCAAGGGAGGTCACGCTAAATACTCTACTGGCATAGGTTTAGGCCTATATCTCTGTCGCCAAATTGTCGTAGCTCATGGTGGTCAGATTGGCGCGATTAGCCAGCCTAACCAGGGCGCAACTTTCTGGTTTACACTACCTGTAGTTGAATGACTAAGATCGATACATGCCACAAATCAACCCTTTTACTCTGCGTCTCCAGGTCAACCGTCTCGTCGAACAGGGGCAGCCCATGTTTGCTGAGATTAAAGTGCAGGACTGGCTGAAGGAGCGCGGCCACGATCCTAAGGATTACGATATTATCCTGATTCCCAAAATGCCTGAACCTGGTTCTAAGGCTGCCAGTCTAGTGGGAATCGAACTACGTCGCCGCGATGGAAAGCCTGTAGATGAGTGGTTGCAAGCAGAGGTTAATCGTCATGCTTAGTTTGGAGGATTAAACTGGCACGACAAACTGAGGGAATTTTTGTACTAGAGCGGAAATCGCAGGACAAGCAGCCGCATTATCGATATTGCTATCGAGATTATTCCAATTAAATGGCACACTGCTACAGGCAGATAGCGCTAGCAGACGCTTGGCACGGGTCATACCCACATACAACAGGCGAAATTCCTCAGCTTGTTTGAGCATTTGACACTGTTCCCACGCGATCGCTGGATCGGGGATCGGTTCCTGGTGAATAAGGGCGCGAATCTGAGCCCGTGCAACTTCGGGATAGGTGTAGTCCCCCAGAAACTTGACTGACTCCGGCAAAAACAACTTGCCCGGAATAATCCGTTCGTGCAAAAACGGCATGAATACAACATCCCAGTCTAATCCCTTGGCCTTGTGCAGGCTAATCACTGTGAGTTGTCCAGGCTTCATATACCGTCCTTCTAAATTTTCTTCCTCCACCGCTTCAAAATTTTCGGATAGCACGATCTCCTGCAAAGCCTCGATCGCACTTGCCATCGTATAGTTACCCACTAGCTGCTGATTGAGGCGATCGCAAAGTTTATCCGCCGTTGCCAGTTCCCCCTGGTCGTAGTCCAAAGTCATTGCCATGAATGGAATGAGATTATATAGAGGCAGCTCTAACTTGGCACGCAACAATCCTATACATTTGGCCTGTGCCGCTTTGGCGATCGTTGGCAGATCCGGATCGAGCACGGTGGGATAAAGGAACTGTTCCGGTGCGCTGGCTAAAGAATTCAGATCCTGCGGTTTAATAATTTGCCGCTCGGCCAGCACCGTCAAAGCTGACTTGAGATAATCGGGAGAATGGGGGCGATCGATAAACTGCAAGATTGATAACATATCTGACGGTACGCGGGAACGGCGATCGCTCTGTTCCACGTCATAGATGGGAATTTCATGCGTTTTCGACCACTCCTGCAAGGATTCGCAGATAAATTTACCCTGATTATGCTGGCGTACTAGTACTGCCATGCTGAAATGGGGGTTCGACTGGAATACTTGCTTGGCTCTCTCCCCAATTAATTGCACTGTATGCTCAATGTCATGCGGAAACTGGATTTCTACACCTTGACCGAGTGGTGTGGGATTAGCATCGGGCTGGGGGTCATCAGGATCGACGGGATGAATTTTTTGGTCGCGAAACGGCTTTTCTTGCTTGGCATACTGTGACTGATTCACCCACTCCAGGACAAAATTCGCCGCCGCGATCGCTGGCATCGTACTGCGTCCTGCTCGATCTAATTCGACAAGACGACCCTTTAGCTGGCAGCGATCGCAAAATTCATTAAAAAATCTAGGATCGGCGGTGGTAAAGGTGGAGTTGATCGCCTGATTGGGATCGCCAACTCGGATCAAGTTATTAGCGCTTAAGGATGGACTATGGCTTTCTGTGGTAATTGGGTGATTCAGGCTATCTTGCTCTGATACCGTAGAATTCTCAGCCAAAATCTCCAACAATTTGGTTTGTAAGGGGGAAGAATCCTGTGCCTCATCTTCAAATACAGCAAAGATGCGCTCTTGCCAAAAACGTCGCACGGATGGGTTCTCCAGTACTCGTAGTGCTCCTAGGATCATATCGTCATAATCGATCGCACCTTGTGCGCGCAGCAGGCGATCGTAGGCAGCATATAAACCTGCGGCCACGGTTAGAATTTCACCCGCATCGCTGTAAAGTAAATCGTCAGGCATCAGGCTCGAACTTTTTGCCGCTGCGATCGCTTCTTTAGCTAAACTAGGCAGAACATCTGTCCGCAACACCGTTTGTCGCCGCATTCTTTCCGTGTCTTCGCCATCAAAACCCCGCCCCATTACCAATTGTTCGTATAGCTGGGGATTATCCTTGAGCCACTGTGTTGTGGCTTGTCGAATCAGGCGTTGCTTCTGCGGTTCGGAAATAATTTGCACGGCGCTACTCCCCAAACCAGATAGGGCGGGCTGAGAGCTAGCAATACTAAATGCTAAGCCATGTAGCGTATTGACTGTAAATGCACTTTGGGGTAATCGCATCGTTTGGAGGATGTCGCGCACGCGTTTGCGAATATTGCTAGCCGCAGAGCGCGTAAATGTGACGATGACCAACTGCTGATTGCGATGCAGTTTATATTTGGCGATCACGATCGCCGTGGCCACAGCCATGCCTGTTGACTTCCCTGCCCCCGGTACGGCTGACACCGCTAATTCACCACCCCTCCAGTCAGCCATCAATTGCTGTCCAGTCCGAAGTGTTGCGCGGAGATTTTCCAGTTCAGGCGTGAAAGCTGTCATATTAATGAGTGAAGGATGAAGAAAGAAGATTGAATTGCTAGTATGGGAAGTTTAACGGCTATATTTATAGATTGCAAAAATGCTCGCACCAAAATTGTCCCTACAATAACTTGCAACTAACTAATGAATATTCTTATTAGTAATGATGATGGTATCTATTCACCCGGTGTTAAAGCTCTTGCCGATGCCCTCAGTGATGGCGAGCACGAAATCACCGTAGTTTGTCCCGATCGCGAACGTTCGGCCACTGGTCACGCTCTTACCATCCACCAACCCCTGCGCGTCGATGAGATCCAGAATATCTACCATCCCTCAGTCAAAGCATGGGCTTGTTCAGGAACCCCATCGGATTCGGTGAAGTTGGCTTTAGATGCGCTGATGCCAGAGCAACCGCAATTAGTTCTATCCGGTATTAATCGCGGCTCTAACTTGGGTACGGATGTTTTGTATTCAGGGACTGTCTCAGCGGCGATGGAGGGAGTATTAGAGGGAGTGCCAAGTGTGGCATTTAGTTTGACCAGTTTTACTTCAATGGAGTTTAGTGCGGCAGCTCAGTTTGCCAACCGCTTAGTGACAGCGATCGCACGTCATCCCATTGCCGAACCAGTCTTATTTAATGTTAATGTGCCAGCTATTTCCGCCGATGCGATTTGTGGTGTTGTCGTTACTAAACTGGGCATCAGACGCTATCGCGATATCTTCGAAAAACGGATCGATCCGAGAGGCAAAATCTACTACTGGCTCTCTGGCGAAGTTATAGAAGAGGACGCTGCACCTGGCACAGATATCCAAGCCATTCGAGACAATTACATCACGATCACACCCTTAAAATATGACCTCACCCTCGATCCAGGACTCCCCAAGTTAAAGGATTGGCTGGAACTCGCGATGTCTTAACTGTTCTTTGTTGTTGCCTATCTGTCTTATTTTGCTTATGTCGACTGTAATTAATTTAAATCAGGCTTGTATAGAAAAGATCGATATTACGCCTGCCAGACTAGTATTAGATAAACTACTAGAGCGATTAACCCAAGATTCTACTGCGAGCGATCCGCAAATTCAGTTTGAAATCCTGTTCCCGCGTGAACCTGGCGATCCACGCGAGTTGTCAGAAGTTCCCGAAGTTCGCCTCTGGTTCATCCGACTTGATGCTAACTATCCCTGGCTACCTTACATGCTCAACTGGCGCGATGGTGAGTTGACTCGATATACAGCGATGCTAGTGCCGCATCAGTTTAGCCGCACTGAGGGCATCGAATTTAATTCTGAGGCGTTGCAAATTTTTGTGATGCACAAAGTTTTTCTAATTTCGCTATGGCTGAAACAACTCGGTATCACAAGTACAGATAAGCTACAACACATGGCTCAATCGCTAGGTTACGAAATCGATTCAGAATTCTTCACACTACTGTAAATGATTAAGTAGTGTAAACGAAAAAATCATAATTAGTACCTAGCAACTGATAATTGTACGGATAGATTTAGTTGCGATATTCAATGCATCGAGCGGTTTTATGTGGCTATTATGGTATGGGCAATGGTGGTGATGAAGCACTACTGGCATCTTTATTACAGATGCTACCCTCCCATGTTCAACCATTAGTATTGTCAGCTAACCCTAAAGCTACGGAAACCATGCATCAGGTAGAGAGCAGCGATCGCTATATGGTCTGGTCTCTGCTCAAAGCTCTCAAACGCTCAGATGTGTTCATTTGGGGTGGTGGTAGCCTCATGCAGGATGCCACTAGTGCCCGCAATCCTATCTACTACGGTGGACTAATGGGGTTAGCCCGTGGTATGGGTCTAAAAACAATTGCCTGGGCACAGGGTATTGGTCCTTTGCATCGCCATTTCAGTCGCTGGGTGACCAAACGGGCATTTAGCGCCTGCGATCTGATCACCGTGCGCGATCATGGCTCCGCCCAATTGCTGGCGGACTGGCAAATTCCTTGCATCGTAGCGCCCGATCCAGTGTGGGCACTTAAATCTGAACCAATGCCCAATCTAGGGTCGCGACATGCTCCCAGAATCGCCGTCATGCTGCGATCGCATCCCTTACTCACCAATACAAAGCTCGCTTGTCTAATCCAAGCTTTGAGCGAGTTACAAAAAGCGACAGACACTCATGTGCTACTCATACCATTTCAGCCAACTAAAGATGGGGCGATCGCACAGCAAATTCATACTGCCCTAGGTGAAAAGAGCGAAGTGATCGTGCAGACCAATCCACGCATTCTGAAGGGGATTTTTCATGGTGTGGAAATGGCGATCGCCATGCGATTTCATGGCTTAATTATGGCGGCGGCTGAGGGATGTCGCTGTAGTGCGATTAGCTATGACCCCAAAGTCTCACGCCTGATGGTAGATCTAGACATCCCAGGATGGGAGCTAGAAGAGCTGCCCAACGATCCGCGTGCGATCTCAAGCGCATGGCTAGAACAGTTTGCCAATGGCGATCCACTTAGTTCTACTCAGATTAATTCCCTGGTGGATCGAGCGCTTATCCATGCCCAAGTCCTAGCTGAATCTATAGTGTAGTCTTTTAAGATGTAATATCATGCCCAAACTCATCAGTAAGAGAGTTTTTGCTAGCTCTAAGAAAAGAATCATAGCGATCGCCTCTTTCAATCTCAGCCAATTGTCGTAGACACTCTATCAGTTAGTCAGATCGGCGCACAAACAGCACCGAACTCCAGAAAAAGTTCCGATTAGACAGGTTTTATAGAACTATGATTGGCAATCCTTAACAGAAATCAGCAATTATAAAGATAATTTGAGTTCTCTTCGTTAGCCAAGCGTCAGCTAGATATATACCTGGCGGTTAAAATTCCATGTCGCTAAAATTATCTTCGTTATTCTAGCTAAACTCTATGTTAGATTATATTAATGAAAAGGAAAAAGTATGAAGCTGAGAAAATTTTGGAAAACTGTCGCAGAAATGCAAAATAGTTGATATCATTTTCAAAGATGTGAGACTGGCAGCAAGCAAGTTAGCTAGGCCATCAACTCCTACTTCTTCGGATAGTTAGTTCAGCGATCGCTACCTTCTGTCCCATTGTTTCTGTCTCACTATTTCTTTCATCCTTCATCTAGCTATGCTTAATAGCTAGAAAGTTGGAACAATCTCTACCCATAATTTGTAACCCATGAATGCAGAACAACCGTCATTAGAATCTTTACAATTCTATTATCAAACCATTGCTGCCGATTACGAGACCAATGCTAAACAGGCAAGAGCTCAACTTGAACATGTAGAAGCACTTCTGCGAGCTTCTACTCGATCTACTCAAGTATCCTCGAAGCCTCCAGTCAGCGTTGTTGCTCCTGCAGCTCTCCTAACGGCAAAGGCTCCAACTCCAGTCCAGCGAGAGAGCAAGCCAGTTGCTCCTGCTAGAGTCTCTACTCCTAGCAAGCGTGAAGCACCTGCTCGAAGAGGTTCCGCTCCCAGGTTTTTGAAGGCGTATCAAAGCAAAACCATGCTTGATGCCATCGGCCAGGTATTGCTCGAACAGCGCGGCGCTTCTGTCAGTATCGAAGATGTCGTACAAGCTCTCTATGGCGATTTAAAACCCAGCCTCTATAAAGTGGCAAAGGATCGGGTCACCAAAGGCTTGTCTAAGGGCAAAGTGAATGGTATGTGGGATAAAGTATCTGGACAGCAAGGCTACTACACAATGTCTTAGTACCTATCGCGGGTTCCATATCGGTACGTACGGAAAGGGTAGACCTATGCATCTGCCCTTAAAGCAGCTCATATATTAGTGAACCCCGCGATATATCCAGTTCTATCCTGCGATCGCTAAATCAAGAGCGAATCTCAACCTTAAAAGTAGTTATGTCTGGCAATCCAGGGTGTAATGCACTGGCAAAATCCGGTCATAGCTATTTTTGTTGTGACTTTGAACAAGGTTTCTCTGCCCCGATCGGTCGGAGGCAGGCAAGCTTCTTGTCCAATTGCTTGGTAACTATGGCAGAATCGAAAAAGAATTTGGTGAAGTTAAAAAATATGGCTGTTAAAGTTTTAATCCCTACTCCCTTACAACAACTGACCCGCAATCAGGCTACCGTAGAGTGCGAAGGGAGCAATGTTGCAGAGATGATCGAATCTCTAGAGTCTAACTGTCCAGGCATTAAGGCTAGGATTTGCGACGATCAAGGTAACCTGCGTCGATTTGTTAACTTTTATGTTAACAGCGAAGATATTCGCTTTTTAGAAGGAGCAGGGACAGAACTAAAAGACGGCGATGAGGTCAGTATTATTCCCGCGATCGCCGGTGGCTAGTTAAACAAAGCACACGATCATCTGTGTGGGGTTCGACTTGATATTCTGTTATGGAATATTAGGGAGTGCGGGCAGGCTTATATGTCTGCCCGATTTGTTGAAAAGTAGAAAACGTGCCAAACTAGCACATAGTTATTGATAGTCCAGATATTTTTCATCGCTTGTGATTTGCGGCAATCTGCGCCTGTCGTCAAAATTAACGCCACTATCATGCTGCAAAACTTTGCTAGATTCAATCCCAATCAAACTATTGTTCTGAAGGAAAACAGCGACGATAACTTCGAGGCATATGCCTACAACGAGCCTGGTAGCCCCCCAGGAACTTTGATCATTGATGCTGACTCACAAATCCCCAACATTTTTTTGATTGACTATAATGCCACAGAGGCTGTCGGCGTTACTCTGAAAACACCTGAAGAGTGTCTTCCCTATTTAGATACTGAGTCAGTATCCTGGGTTGATGTGCAAGGTTTAGGCTCAGAGGATATTTTGCAAAGACTAGGTAAAGTGTTTACTCTGCATCCACTTGTGCTCGAAGATGCGGTCAATATTCCCCAACGCCCCAAAGTTGAAGAATACCAAGACCAGCTCTTGATCGTGGCGCATATGGTCACAAAACTAGCAGATGGTGAGGGATTTTTGTCCGAACAAGTTAGCTTAATCGTTAGTCAAAATTATCTGTTAACAATCCAAGAAGAACCGGAACAAGATGCCTTCGAACCTGTGAGAGGGAGAATTCATCATGATAAAGGCATTATTCGGCAACAGGGAACGGATTACCTTGCCTATGCTCTCATTGACGCTGTAATTGACGGTTTTTTCCCAGTACTAGAGGATTATGGCGAGCGTTTAGAAGATCTCCAGGACGAAGTGGTCGCCAAGCCCACAAAGCATACCCTCAATAAAATTCACAAGGTTAAGCGTGAGTTGCTCCTTCTGCGCCGTGCGATCTGGCCGCAAAGGGATGCGATCAATTCCCTCATTCGCGATGATTGTCAACTCATTAGCCCGCCAGTTAGGATTTATCTGCGCGATTGCTATGACCATACAGTCCAGGTAATTGATATGGTGGAAACCTACCGCGAACTGGCATCTAATCTTATGGATATATATTTGTCTTCAATCAGCAACCGAATGAACGAAGTCATGCAAACCTTAACTGTGATTTCCACCATATTTATTCCCCTCACATTTCTTGCTGGTATCTACGGCATGAACTTCGATCGCAGCGCATCGCCCTGGAATATGCCGGAATTGGGATGGTACTATGGCTACCCGACGATCTTGGGGTTCATGATTGCGATCGCGGCAGGGCTGCTGATCTACTTCTGGCGTAAGGGTTGGCTATCTGACTTTAAACCATAAAAAAGTTAAGGAGAAAGCCAATATAATGGCATTTAGTCCAGGACAATACCATGGCTAACTCTTTCACATCAACCCTAGATCGAGTAATTGATTTCTCTCTAGTTACGGTCACGCCAGACAGACTAGTAAAAGATGTGATTGCGTACATGTGCCAGGTAGGTGTCAATCAGGTACTGGTTGTAGAAGCACAACGATTAGTAGGTGTTTTTACTGAGCAGGCTGCGCTGCAGTTGATCGCATCCGGTCGTGATTATGATCGAATGGCCATTGACTTGGTGATGCAAAAAGATGTGATCGCTCTACTCAATACTGAGGTGAGCGATCTTAATGCAGTATTGCATCTCTTCTTGACACACCAACTGCTTAGCCTGCCTATTGTTAACAAACTTGGACATCTAATTGGAGTAATCCACCACACTAGCTTGCTACAAGCTATAGCCGATCTTGAGGTAATAAGTAAAGCAGAGACTGCAGGAGTGAGCAATGCCTCTAACTCCTACCCGGAGGATCCCTCACAGCGCTCCTATGAATATATCTTAGATACGATTTCAGAGGGTATCTGGGTAATAGACGAAGATCTCAACATTACCTTTGTTAACCAAAAACTATTGGATTTACTCTCATGTTCTGCTGATGAGATGCTAGGACAACCTCTATCTATGTTTATGGATATTGAGGAAAGTGGTGATTCAGAGGAAAGCCAGCAGTTATCAAGACCAGACAGGTATAGCTTTCAACTCAGACGCAAGGATGGCGAAGAGCTTCATGTGATCGTGGTGACTACCCCCCTGTTTGATCGCGCAGGCCAATACATGGGCACCCTGGGCAGAGTCAGCGATATCACGGAACGGAAGCTAGAAGAGAAAAGACTCAGGCAACAGTTAATGGCGATCGAAGCGGCAACGGATGGTATTGCTATCCTCGATCTCCATCGAACATTTACTTACCTCAATGGTGCCTATGTTAGGCAATTTGGTTATATCGGTGCGAATGAGCTAATTGGTAAAACCTGGGAAGAGGTGCACGAATACAATCAATTAGAAGCCGTAGTTTTACCAAGGTTGCAAAGCCAAGGGCGATGGCAGGGTGAGGTGATTGCCAAGCGTAGCGATGGCAGCACATTTCCGGCTGAGCTATCGGTCACAATGATCGAAGGTAATGAGTTTATCTGCGTTTGTCGGGATATTAGCGATCGCAAGCTAGTCGAGAAAGCATTACGGGATTCCGAAGCCGAACTGCGGACTATTTTTGCCGCCATGACCGATGTCGTAATTGTGCGAGATCGACAGGGACGTTGCCTCAAAATTGCCCCCACCAATCCCAAAAATCTTTATAAGCCAACGGCACAGATGATTGGCAAGACACTCCATGATGTGATGCCAGTACAGCAGGCTGATAGCATTCTGGGCTATATCCAGGAAGCCCTCAATACCCAGCAAACAGTGAGCTGTGAGTATAGCCTCATGATTGGGGATGTAGAAATCTGGTTTGCAGAAAACATCTCCCCTCTTTCGCAGGAAACTGTGATTTTAGTGGGACGGGATGTCACGGTATATAAAGAAGCTGAAGCTGCTCTGCGCGACAGTGAAGAGCGCTTTCGCAGTACTTTCGAACAGGCCACAGTGGGAATTTGTCATGTGGCTCTGGATGGCCGATTCCTGCGCTCCAATCAAAAACATTGTGAGATTTTAGGTTATACCCAAGCTGAGATCCTGCATCTAACATTCATGGACGTGACATATCCCGACGATTTAGATGAAGACCTCAAAGGTTGCCAAAGTGTACTGGCTGGGGATATCTCTACGTTCAAGATGGAGAAACGTTATATCAAGCGTGATGGTTCAATTATCTGGGCAACCCTAACCGTGTCATTGGTGCGAGAGCTATCGGGGGAACCAAAGTATTTTGTCAAAATAGTAGAAGATATTAGCGATCGCCGGCTTGCCCAAGAAGCACTACAACGTCAGATTGATCGTGCACTCCTGCTCAAACAAATCACCACAGAGATTCGCCAGAGTCTGGATGCCAAACAAATTTTTGAGACCGCTGCCAGTCAAATTGGTCGTGCATTTAGCTCTAATCGCTGCTTGATCTCTACTTATATCCATGAGCCAGAACCTGAACTGCTGCTGATGGCAGAATACCTAGAGGGCGACTACGAATCGCTAAGGGATTTTGATATTGAGATTTATGGCAATCTTTTTGCCCAAAGCGTACTATCACAAGATGCTGCTGTCTCCTCTCTCAATGTTTATGCTGACCCTCTACTGCAAGATGTTGAGCCGATCTACCGTCAGGTGGGACTAAAATCGGTTGTCGCCGTGCGGACTTCCTATCAGGGTGAGCCAAATGGCGTAATTTATCTGCATCAATGCGATCGCTTCCGCGAATGGACTATTGATGAAATTGAGCTACTTGAAGCCGTTGCTGATCAAGTGGGTATTGCGATCTCTCAAGCCAAACTGCTTGAGCAGGAACGCAAGCAACGTCAAGAACTCACGGTTAAGAATCTGGCTCTAGAGCAAGCTAAGCTCGAAGCCGAATCCGCTAACCGTTCCAAGAGTGAATTTTTGGCAATGATGAGTCATGAAATTCGCACCCCCATGAATGGCGTCATCGGAATGACGGGCTTACTGCTAGATACGGAGCTGTCAGAGCATCAGAAAGAGTATGTAGAGACCGTACGTAGTAGTAGTGATGCACTATTGACTATTATCAACGATATTCTCGACTTCTCTAAAATTGAATCCGGTCGTATGGATCTCGAAGAACATCCTTTCGACTTACGCTCCTGTATTGAAGGTGCCATGGATTTGTTAGCTCCTAAAGCAGCAGAAAAAGGTTTAGAGCTAGGGTATTTCATCTCATCTGATACCCCACTAACAATCAAAGGCGATATCACCCGCCTACGCCAGATTTTGGTTAACCTGCTCAGTAATAGTGTTAAGTTTACAGACCGTGGCGAAGTGATTGTCTCTGTGAAATCAGTGCCACTACCGATAGTTCAAGCAGAGATAGAAGATATAGAACGAAAATATCAATTGCAGTTTTCTGTTAAAGATACAGGTATTGGTATTGTTGCAGATAAAATGGGGCGACTATTTAAGCCTTTTAGTCAAATTGATGCATCGACGACACGTCAGTATGGTGGTACGGGCTTAGGGCTAGTAATTAGTAGGCGTCTGAGCGAAATGATGGACGGCACTATGTGGGTAGAGAGTGGCGGACAGGTAGGTGGAACCCCACCTTTTAACTGGAAAATAGAGCGACCGGACGAGGGGCATCAAGAAAGAGGCTCTAACTTCTATTTCTCTGTAATTGTTAGTGCTACTTCCAGTAATGCTTCTGCTTATCCCCTCAGCTATGCGCAGTCCCACCTGATTGGAGTCAAGCTGCTAATCGTGGATGATAACGACACTAATCGGAAGATCTTAACTCTGCAAACCAAAGCTTGGGGGATGGAAGCTCGTGCTGCTAATTCGGGCAAAGAAGCTCTAGCATGGCTGCATAGTGGCGAAAGGTTCGATCTGGCGATTATTGATATGCAAATGCCGCAGATGAATGGGATGACCCTCGCAACTGAAATTCAGAGCATACCTCACTGTCGTAATTTACCTCTAATTATGCTGACATCAGTCGGCAAGGTCAAAGTAGTTGATGTTGGACAAAACTTTGCCAGGTTTCTGAACAAACCAGTCAGACAATCTCAGTTGTACGATACCTTGGTCAGAGTTCTGAACAAACAAAGCATCAAGGATAAACCAGCCTCCAAAATCGTCTCCAGGTTAAATCATCGGTTGGCAGAAAATCTACCCTTGCGGATTCTCCTAGCTGAAGATAATCTCGTTAATCAGAAAGTGGCGACCCGCATTCTCGAACGCATGGGCTATCGTGCCGATATTGTGGCAAATGGCTTAGAAGTTCTAGAAGCGATCCAAAGGCAGAATTATGATGTGATATTGATGGACTTACAAATGCCTGAAATGGATGGTTTAGAAGCAACACGACAGATTATTCAGGACTGGCCAAACCTCAGCGAGCAGGATCGGATCGGATCGGAATCGTTTGTGAATGGGAGTAAGAAGCGCCCGCGCATTATTGCCATGACCGCTAATGCCATGCACGGCGATCGCGAAACTTGTCTAGCCGCAGGCATGGATGACTATATTAGCAAGCCAATCTCCATCGAAGAACTAGTGGCAGCACTCAAACGTTGTGGTTAAAAAGAGATGCTACGATCGCCTACAAATATTAATCCTCGTTTAACCTGAAAGTAAGCGCTATGGCAGTCGAATACGATCTGGTGATTATTGGTGGCGGTTCTGCTGGTTTAGTGGTAGCTAGTATAGCTGCTCAGCTCAAGGCAAAAGTAGCACTAGTGGAGCGCGCTCGCCTAGGCGGAGATTGTCTGTGGTTTGGCTGCGTGCCTAGTAAATCTCTGATTCATGCTTCACGCTTAGCCTACAAAATGCGCCATGCTGGTCGCTATGGAGTTTCCTGTGGCGAGATTGAAGTTGACTTTGCCAAGGCGATCGCCCATGTGCAGCAAGTAATTGCCTCCATTCAACCCCACGATTCCCCAGAAAGATTTCAGGACTTGGGGGTTGAAGTTATTTCTGGCGAAGGTACTTTCATCGGTTCACACCTATTTGAGGTCAATGGTCGGACTCTAAAAGCTAGAGCATTTGTAGTCTCAACTGGTTCCCGTCCCTCTGTGCCATCGATACCTGGACTAGAGCAGGCGGGCTTTATCACAAATGAACAAGTATTTTCACTCACTGCCTGTCCCGCCTCTATAGTTGTGATCGGGGCTGGTCCAATTGGTTGCGAACTGGGGCAAGCACTATCTCGCCTGGGAGCGCAGGTAACGATCCTGGCCAGTGGCGATCGCATTTTACCTAAAGAAGATGCGGATGTTGCTGCAGTAGTAATGACACAGCTAGAATCTGAAGGGATTCGCATTCTCACGCAAGCTAGAGCTGAGCGCATAGAATTGCAGGGCAAAACTAAGATCGTGCGAGCAGGTGGAGAGGACATAGCCTGCGAGCAAATTCTCTTAGCAGCGGGGCGCATCGCCAATACCGATCGCCTCAATCTGGAGAAAGCAGGCGTTAAGTTCAGCCATCAAGGGATTGAGGTCAATGCTAAGTTGCAAACCACTAATCCTCGCATCTATGCTTGCGGTGACGCGATCGGGAGATATCAGTTTACGCATGTGGCTGGCTATGAAGCGGTGACCGTTGCCAAAAATGCTTTGTTTTTCCCCTTATCGAGCATCAACTACCGCGTGATTCCCTGGGCAACATTTACCGATCCCGAAGTTGCCAGAGTCGGCCTGAGCGAAGTCGAAGCAAGACAAAACTACCAAGATATCTTTGTCTTGAAACAAGATTACGCAGACGTAGATCGGGCGCGGGCATCGGGTGCAACCCAGGGGTTTGCTAAGCTAATTTGTCGTAGTAATGGGGAAATTCTTGGGGCGCACTTGGTAGGTGAAGCAGCTGGCGAGTTGATCCATGAGATTGTACTGGCAATGTCCCACGGGCTTAAAGTCTCAGCTCTAACTGGTATTCATATTTACCCCACTTTGTCTGAGCTTAATAGCAAAGCAGCACTGCTCTTAAGCAAACAAAAATTTGCTAATAACCAAACCTTAAAGCAGATTCTAGAAAAATTCTTTAGACTGAGAAGGAGGCTGACGTGATTTAGCTGTAACTTAGCTGTGGTGTAGAAGTGATCCAAAAATATCTATCCGGCTCCCTCAGTACCGAACAACTTACAATCTCTATTAACGGACTAGCTCCTGCTATGCAAGGAGTCAAGATCGTCCAACTATCCGACTTTCACTTTGATGGTCTGCGACTCTCGGAAAGGTTGTTGCAACAGGCGATCGCCCAAACCAATCAAGCTAATCCCGACCTGGTTGTACTCACTGGCGACTATGTTACCGACAATCCTCAACCTATCTACAAGCTAGCACAACAACTGCAACACCTTAAAAGTCGAGCTGGTGTTTACGCTGTATTGGGTAATCACGATTTAGAGCAACGTGGTGCTAAAGAAGCTATAACCAACGCGCTCACGGATGGCGGTATTCGCGTGCTGTGGAATGAGGTGGCATATCCTTTAGGGGTGGAATTAGCACTTGTCGGTCTACCAGATTATTGGTCTAAACAATTCCAGCCAGCAGCAGTCATGGATCGTATACCCGCACATATTCCTCGCATTGTCTTGTCTCATAATCCTGATAGTGCTGAGGATCTGCGGCAATGGAGGGTAGATTTGCAGCTTTCGGGTCATACCCACGGTGGGCAAATTGTCATTCCAGGTGTGGGGCCTATCGTAGCTAAGATGGAAGCCCTGCGCCACGGAATACCCAAACAAGCTAGACCTTTACTGCCATTCCTGAGCCCTAGGTGTCATAAGGTCGTGCAGCACTGGGAATGGTCAGAAGGATTGCACAAAGTTGGCAGCAATTTGCTTTATATTAACCGTGGCTTAGGCACGTATATGCCAGGGAGACTGTTCTGTCCGCCTGAAGTAACTGTAATCACTTTAGTGGCCTAGGCGCTGAGGGGATAGACCTGTCGCTCCAAAGCTGCTCTTGCTGCGTCTAGATCGTAGGGAAAGGGTCTTTTCAAAGGAGTATAGTCCTTTTGGTGAGCTTTTCCATGTCGTAAAACCGCATTCACAACAAAGCAAGGCTCATGACTAAAGTTAATCGCGGCATGGGGAATATTCGGAGGGATTTTTACTACCGACGGTAGATTTTCACTCATCCCAATGTAACTGTATTTACGGTTTTGCAGAATGACCAAAACAAAACTGCCTCGTACCACAAGTAGTTGATCGGTCTGAAAGTGATGCACAAATAGATCGTCATTTGCCCACGGTGCCACCTGTACCAACACCGTTTCGTGACTGCTCTGCGGCGTATAAAACTCCGACATCCCACTTTTCATAGAAGTGAGGTATTTGATTTCAACACTATCGATCAAACCCATATGAAATTTCCTCAATCAGGTAGCGTTGCAGGTAGATTAATCCATCTAAATTTTAAGATTTGCGATCGATGCTACCAAAGGGCACTAAATGTGAGTATGCCGGATTGAGATA
This sequence comes from Rhizobium sp. Q54, assembly GCA_943367755.1. Lineage (GTDB taxonomy): Bacteria > Cyanobacteriota > Cyanobacteriia > Pseudanabaenales > Pseudanabaenaceae > PCC-6802. Next base: position 66,603 of record CALRKB020000006.1, read on the forward strand.
GTCCATTGAGCTATTAATCGCAAAAAGCTCCTAGATATACTAGGAGCCTTCTATAAACGTTAACAAGCTATATACTTGTTCGGAAATTTGGATTATTTATCGAGTGCAGTCATTTCCAAAACTGGCTCGGTCTTGCGGTTGATACCTTTTTCAAATCCGGCTACGGCTGCGCGAGCGCGACCAGCATGCCAGAGGTGACCCACAAGGAACATAAAGGCCAGCACGAAGTGGGAAGTAGCCAACCAGGAACGAGGCGAAACAAAGTTCACAGCGTTGATTTCGGTGATAACGCCACCAACAGAGTTAAGCGAACCCAAAGGAGCATGGGTCATGTACTCAGCAGCGCGGCGAGCTTGCCAAGGCTGAATATCGTTCTGAAGTTTATCAATCTCCAAGCCATTTGGACCTCGAAAAGGCTCCAACCACGGTCCGCGGAAGTCCCAGAAACGCATGGTTTCACCACCAAGGATAATTTCACCGGAAGGGGAGCGCATTAAATACTTACCTAGACCGGTAGGACCTTGAGAAGTACCAATGTTAGCCCCTAGCTTTTGGTCGCGGATAATGAAGGTCAGTGCTTGTGCTTGAGAAGCTTCAGGACCAGTTGGTCCGAAGAACTCGCTGGGGTAAACAGTGTTATTAAACCAGACGAAGTTGGTAGCGATGAATGCCATCAAAGATAGAGCACCCAAGCTGTAAGAGAGGTAAGCTTCACCAGACCAGATCGAAGCACGTCGTGACCAACCGAATGGCTTAGTAAGCAGGTGCCAGATACCACCACTAATGCAAATAATACCGATCCAGATATGTCCGCCAACTACGTCTTCGAGGTTATTAACCCCAACGATGTTGCCTACACCACCAAAAGGAGAGCTTAGAATATAGCCAAAGATTACCATGGGGTTGATAGTTGGGTTCGTTACAACACGAACATCTCCACCGCCTGGTACCCAGGTATCATACAAGCCACCAAAAGCCATCGCTTTGATTACCAACAAGAAAGCGCCAAGTCCCAACACAATCAGGTGAAACCCGAGAATATTGGTCATCTTGTTCTTGTCTTTCCAGTCATAACCAAAAAATGACGAGTAGTTTTCTAAGACTTCAGGGCCACGGATGGCATGATAGATGCCGCCGATACCAAGTACAGCAGAGGAAACTAGGTGCACAACACCCACAACGAAATATGGAAAAGTATTAATTACTTCACCACCAGGACCAACGCCCCAGCCTTGGGCAGCAAGGTGAGGTAGCAAGATCAAACCTTGCTCGTACATGGGTTTTTCTGGGACGAAGTGAGCCACTTCAAACAGGCACATAGCACCTGCCCAGAATACGATCAACCCAGCATGGGCGACGTGCGCGCCAAGCAGCTTGCCAGATAGGTTAATCAGGCGAGAATTTCCAGACCACCAGGCAAAGCCAGATGTATCTTGAGTCCGTCCGCCTACCCCCAATGAATTGAAGTTAATAGTCGTCGTCACTAGGGAATATCTCCTAAAAAAAATTGCTTATTCTTACAAATAATCTTAAATGCTTAACAACTATTAGCCATCAGCAATTTTGGGAAAGCTGACGGCTAACTGCCGATCGCATAAATATAGTTTACAGAGCGTTACCACGAGGTAGAACTTCTTCAGGGAAGATGAACTTCTCGGCAGGTTGATCTTGGGGAGCCATCCAGGCACGAATACCTTCATTCAAGATCAAGTTCTTGGTATAGAAAGTCTCAAACTCTGGATCTTCTGCGGCTCTGATTTCTTGAGATACGAAGTCATAGGCTCGCAGGTTAAGGGCGAGACCGACAATACCAATGCTAGCCATCCACAAGCCCGTCACAGGTACGAACAGCATGAAGAAGTGCAGCCAGCGCTTGTTGGAGAAAGCAATACCGAAGATTTGGCTCCAAAAACGGTTAGCAGTAACCATGGAGTAGGTCTCTTCTGATTGAGAAGGGCTAAATGCTTTGAAGGTAGTTGAACCCTCACCATCTTGGAATAGGGTATTTTCTACGGTTGCACCATGGATAGCGCAAAGCAGAGCAGCACCGAGAATACCTGCAACACCCATCATGTGGAAGGGGTTGAGGGTGAAGTTGTGGAACCCTTGAACGAATAGGATGAAGCGGAAAATACCAGCCACACCAAAGCTAGGGGCAAAAAACCAGCCAGACTGCCCCAGAGGATACATTAAGAAGACTGAGACAAACACGGCGATTGGGCCTGAGAAGGCGATCGCATTGTAAGGACGAATACCAACTAGACGGGCAATTTCAAACTGACGCAGCATGAAGCCGATCAGACCAAAAGCACCGTGCAGGGCAACGAACGTCCACAGACCACCGATTTGACACCAACGGGTGAAGTCACCTTGAGCTTCTGGTCCCCAGAGGAACAGAATGGAGTGACCCATGCTGAGTGAGGGTGTTGATACGGCTGCGGTCAGGAAGTTGGCACCTTCAAGATAGCTAGAAGCTAGTCCGTGGGTATACCAGGAAGAAACGAACGTGGTGCCCGTCATCCAGCCACCAACGGCTAAGAATGCGGTTGGAAAAAGCAGTAAACCGCTCCAGCCAACAAATACAAAGCGATCGCGCTTCAGCCAGTCATCAAGGACGTCAAACCATCCTCTTTCGGCTTGCTGCGACCGTCCCATTGCTATGGTCATAAATTAAACCCTCTAAACCTATAAATCTGATTTGGGATGAAAATTATTGATTGCTGATTCCTCATACTTTTCACAGCATTACATGCTGATTCCTACAACTGTTACCAGCTTCGATCTAAGACGCAAGAGATGGCGCCTTATGAATCAATGCTTGTATCAACTTGATAGGCAAGATGTGTAGCCTAAAAAGAATCAGAATAGGTCTGAACCAACTGCAGCAAACTTAAAATAAAGCAATGCTCCAATTAGCTTCCATTGCGCTACTGAAAAAGCTTTGAGGCTCTTGTTTTTGCAAGGACGTTTTTTATAGCTTAACACATCTTTACAGAACGATCCCCAACGCAGGGAATGTAGTGTCATAGATTTATTCTCCCAGATTTCATCAGGGTTTAAGCCCTTTTGTTCTTAGAATTATAAATATTAAGAAATCATTAAAATGGGTAAATATTTTTAATGTGAATAACTTATCTAAACTAGGTTTTGCGCCTTTTTGCAATAAGTATATTTACTGAATGGACTGATTTGTTAGAGAATCTCATTTTGAATTTCGGCAAATGAGCCCGCTAATGTGGAATGTCAGTACACTTAATTCTCAACTGATTTTCAACTGAACTCCAACTACCATATATAGGTATATAGATATATAGTTAAGGACGAGATCTATGACTCTTAACATGTTCAAGCCGACCCGTATGCAGGATTTCTCCCCTACCCGTGTCACGGTGATTGGGGCAGGTAACGTTGGCGGTACCTTAGCGCAGCGCTTAGCAGAAAAGAATTTAGCAGATGTCGTGCTAATTGACGTTGCGCCAGGGAAACCTCAGGGTATGGCACTCGATCTGATGCAGGCTAGAGCGATCGAGCAACACGATCGCATGATTATTGGTACCAATGATTACAGCGAAACTGCAAATTCCGACGTCATTGTGGTTACCGCTGGGGTGCCGCGCAAAGCTGGCATGAGCCGTGACGATCTGCTGCGGGTGAATGCTGAGATCGTGGCTGAGGTAGTACCCCAAGCACTAGCCGCCTCTCCTAATGCTGTACTAGTAATAGTGACAAATCCCCTAGATGTGATGACATATTTGGCATGGAAAGTTAGCGGCTTGCCCAGCTATAAGGTAGTGGGAATGGCGGGCGTACTTGATGCTTCACGCTTTCAGGCATTTATTGCCATGGAGCTAGGTATTTCGATCGCTGACATTACCGCAATGGTGATGGGTGGACATGGGGACTTGATGGTGCCTTTACCGCGCTATTCGACTGTGAGTGGCGTACCATTAACAGAGTTAATGACTGAAGAGGCGATCTCTCGTCTGGTGGATCGTACGCGCAATGGCGGTGCAGAAATTGTCAAGCTGATGCAAACGGGGAGTGCTTTCTTTGCGCCGGCTTCTGCTGCCTATGTGATGGTGGATTCCATCTTGCTAAACCGTCGCCGCATTATTCCCGTTGCCGCCTATTTAAATGGTGAGTATGGCTTGCAGGATATATTTATGGGCGTCCCAGTACAGATAGGTCGACAGGGCGTGGATATGGTAGTCGAGCTTAACCTGTCCGATCGGGAGTTATCAGCTTTGCATATCTCAGCCAAATCCGTACGAGAAAATATAGAACAGCTCAAGCCAATGGGCTTACTTCCCAGTTAGCGATCGCCCCCACTACCTCTAATAAAAAATGAATGAATTCCCTTAATGCATTAAGGGAATAATTGAGGGTGCAAAAACAAATTCTTGCAAGCAGTGGAATCATTATGAGTCGAGGTAGGGTTGCTCTCGTAGGATCAAGAGTGAAATGGCAGCAGCTTTCAGGATTGGTTGCTATTCAAGCAGCAATTTCCCTTGCCTGGGTTGTTTACAACGTGTATCTGCCAGATTTACTCAAACAATTTGGGCTTGACCCAGCATTTGGACTGACATTACTGATCGTAGAGAATTTGATCGCTACATTTATGGAACCTCTGACGGGTGGGCTTAGCGATCGCCTCAAGCAACGTCTAGGTACCAGCATGCCCTTCATCGTGGCAGGGGTAATTCTCGCCTCAGCGCTTTTTATTGCCATTCCCGCAGTTGCGATCTTGGGAAATCCTGAGAGTATAGCGAGATGGTTATTGCCCGCCATCATTATCTGCTGGGCAATCGCCATGGCTACTTTTCACAGCCCTGCGATCTCTTTACTAAGCCAGTGTTGTGCGAGTGCACCTAGTTTAGTCCAAGCCTTTAGTGTACTTACCTTAACAGGAGGTTTGGTTAGCTCACTGAAACCTTTGGCAAATCAGTTTATCCTCAGCTTTGGAGCCGGCGTTGCGTTTACAATTAGTTCGCTTGGATTTTTGGCAGCGGCTGCGTTGTTGCGTTTTGTCAAATCCACCATGACCGATGCAGAAACTTTAACTATAAGGGCAGGGATTCGTCCGTCACTGAGAACCATTACTCCTCAACTGCTAATGCTCGGTTTATTAGGTATTTTGATTGGTTGGAGTCTGCGTTTAGCGATCGGTGAGACTTTACCGAGACTTATTCAGTTAGAACTCGCAGGCGCAAAGCTGGAATTGTGGATGGGAATAGTCACGATCGCCTTAGCAATCTTTTCCATTCCTGCCGGTAGGATCGCAACTAGGATAGGCACCCAGCTTGTGATGCTAATTGGTTGTGTGGGTGCGTCGTTATTGTTGGGATTGCTAGCTACTGTGCATGGCGCGATCGCCACAATTATCTCGATCGCTCTGTTATTGGCATGTTTGAGTGCAGCAATCAACGGCACTGTTCCCCTAGCTTTGACGGCGACGCCAAAAGACTGGAATGGTTTAGGCGTAGGCATGTACTATGGCGGTGCTGCTGCGTCCACCAGCTTATTTAGTGTCATATTCCCACAACCCGCCGCATTAATTACCCTCTCATCCAGTATTACGATGGCAGCGATTGCCCTAATCGGTACTGCGTTCTTAATCACGCTCGTAAATAGGTTAAAATCCCTACCAGAAGCGGAATTGTCGCCGTAATAATTCGCAATATTAAAAATTTATTAAAGCGCACCACAGCAGTGTAGGATTACTGGTTGGAGTATTACTCATACTCTAAATTTTTATACTGTAAGTTGTACTTAAAACGCATTCTTGATGTCAGTTAAGGAATAATATCTTTAGCAAAAATCTGAAAATTTCATGTCGGAAAGCCACAATATAAGCAACAAGCAAATGCATAAGTTTTGCCTATACGTATATAAACATTTCGCAAACTTCAATGGATCTTGTTGCTGATAATATTGTTTTAGCTGTTCAGCAGACCGCAGATTACACAGATAGAGATCAACTCAAGCGTAATTATTATCTGTATAACTGCTAGTAATTTGTTCCTATTAAATCTAATTAACTTAGATTGTTTGGCGAACGAAAATAGCAGTAATAGATTATGAGAAACAACTGATTTTCCAGTAGGTATTTTTGCAGTCACGCGTTAATGTCAAGCGCTGTTGCTTATAGCTCAGGTTATTCTGAGTAGCTAGATTTTTGCCTTTTGTAGAAATTTCTAGCGGCCTAAGAACTAAAGGTTCTTGAGAGTTAATTTGCGTTAATCAATGCGCGATCGTCTGCGATAGCAACTCACCTAGAGCACAAAAACAAGTGTTCAATGTTGAGAGTCTGTCAAGACAACAACAATTAATTTGGCGGCAGGGCTTGCCGTGTCAGCCTGTGGAGCGAACATAAGACCAAATCTCCTTTGAGAGTGGAGGCAGTTGCTATGAAGCAGGAACCTAAGTCGTGAGTCTTAGGAATCACCGTTCCTTTAGGTCGGTGAGAATGTCAATTGACCAACAAGGAGATTAGAATGTCTTATTCGCAAACCCAAACCAAGTCAACGGCAGGCTTTAAAGCTGGCGTTAAAGATTACAAGCTCACATATTACACACCGGACTACACACCGAAAGATACAGATATTCTGGCCGCTTTCCGCATGACCCCTCAACCTGGGGTACCACCCGAAGAGTGCGGCGCTGCGGTTGCTGCTGAATCTTCTACTGGTACATGGACAACCGTGTGGACGGACTTGCTGACCGACCTCGATCGCTACAAGGGTCGTTGCTATGACATCGAGCCAGTTCCCGGTGAAGACAACCAGTACATCGCCTATGTAGCCTATCCTCTCGATCTATTTGAAGAGGGTTCAGTTACCAACATGCTTACCTCAATTGTAGGTAATGTATTTGGTTTTAAAGCGCTGCGTGCTCTGCGTTTGGAAGATTTGCGAATTCCTGTTGCTTATCTCAAGACCTTCCAAGGTCCTCCCCACGGTATTGTGGTCGAACGTGACAAGATCAATAAGTATGGTCGTCCTCTTCTTGGTTGCACTGTCAAGCCCAAACTAGGTCTGTCTGCGAAGAACTACGGCCGCGCTGTTTATGAAATTCTGCGTGGTGGTTTGGACTTTACCAAAGATGATGAAAACATCAACTCACAGCCTTTCCAACGCTGGCGCGATCGCTTCTTGTTCGTAGCTGATGCTATTCACAAAGCACAGGCTGAAACCGGTGAAATTAAGGGACACTACCTCAACGTTACCGCCGCTACCTGTGAAGAAATGCTGAAGCGGGCTGAATTCGCGAAAGAATTGAAGATGCCCATCATCATGCATGACTTCCTCACGGCTGGTTTTACTGCTAACACTACCCTTGCCCACTGGTGCCGTGATAACGGTCTACTTCTACACATCCACCGCGCTATGCACGCTGTGATCGACCGTCAGAAAAATCATGGTATGCACTTCCGCGTGCTTGCCAAGTGTTTGCGTATGTCTGGTGGCGACCACATTCACACTGGTACTGTAGTTGGTAAGTTGGAAGGCGATCGCGCTTCTACTCTTGGTTTTGTAGACCTACTGCGCGAAAACTATATCGAGCAAGACAAGTCTCGCGGTATTTACTTCACCCAAGACTGGGCATCGATGGCTGGCGTAATGGCTGTTGCTTCTGGTGGTATTCACGTATGGCACATGCCTGCTCTGGTAGAAATCTTTGGTGATGACTCTGTACTCCAGTTTGGTGGTGGTACTTTGGGTCACCCATGGGGTAATGCACCTGGTGCAACTGCTAACCGCGTTGCTCTAGAAGCCTGCGTCCAAGCTCGTAACGAAGGCCGCAACCTCGCTCGCGAAGGCGCTGATATTCTGCGTGATGCTGGCAGATGGTCGCCTGAACTAGCGATCGCCCTCGAAACCTGGAAGGAAATCAAGTTTGAATTTGACACAGTAGATACTCTGTAAAGTTCTAGACACTAATCTAGAAAGTTGGGTTAGGGGCTAGTAATATTTACTTAAATTCCTACCCCTATCTCCAACTTTGTCTATGGATCTTAAGCAAGTCGCCAAGGCCACGGCTAAAACCCTAATTAGTTACCTCACCTATGAGGCAATGCGAACAGTGGTTAATCAGCTGATCGAGACTAATCCACCTTTGGCGCACTGGCTAGCTGGGTTTCCCCCCAGCGGTAAGCTTCAAGACGGAGAAGTGTATCTCCAAGCTCTATTACAGGCAAATCAGGAGCTAGCTTTCCGCATTATGACGGTGCGGCAGCATTTAGCCGAAGAAATTGTGGATTTCTTGCCCGAAATGACTCGTACTGGCATTCAAGAATCGAATATGCGACTGAAGTGCCAGCATCTAGAGCGTATTGTCAATTTCTCAGAACCTGCTCCAGATCGCTTAGAGGTTGAAGCTTCGGCTGAGGCTACAAGCATCGAGCATATTGATGAACCTGGCGTAGAGGAACCTGTAGAAGAGTCTAGAGATCGCGATCTTTAGGTTTCAGGTTCTAATCGCTAAACCGTAAACTCCGAATATTTTGGTCTAGAAAATCATGCAAACTTTACCTAAAGAAAGACGTTACGAAACCCTTTCCTATTTGCCACCTTTGAGCGATGCTCAAATTGCTAAGCAAATCGAGTACATTCTCAATCAAGGTTTCTTTCCTTGCATCGAGTTCAATGAAGTCTCCGATCCGACTGAATACTACTGGACGATGTGGAAACTCCCCATGTTCAATGCCAGAAGTGCTCAGGAAGTATTGAGTGAAGTGCAAGCTTGTCGCTCATCCTATGGCAATTGCTTTATCCGCGTTGTTGGTTTTGACAACATCAAACAGTGCCAAGTAGCAATGTTTATCGTACACAAGCCAACCCTGGCTCGCTACTAAACATCTAAATCTAGTTCAACTCAAATCTCTAAATCTATAAATTAGACATGTAGAGGCAGTAATTTATTGCCTCTATTTTTATTTGACTTTTATTTGGTGTCAAAACCTGACAACTTCGCATAGCAAGCTCGCAGCAATCTATGCAAATATTGTTTGCATGGCTCGAACTCCAACACTGACGTACGATCGCGGCACATTAATTCTGCATCCCCCACCCAAGGGCAAAGCTTGGGTAGATTGTTTTGAATGGGACGATCGCATCGAAAGGTTTCGTGCCCCTGCCTGCAAGTATCGGAAAATAGTTACCGAGCTGCGATCGTCCTGTGAGAATTTTACCGATAATGCTAAAGCCTTTACTGAGGTAAAGCTCTTACCAAGTTTAGAAATGCAGCCATACCGCCATCAAAGTGAGGCATTGGAGGGATGGCGGCGGGCTGGGAAGCAGGGCGTAGTAGTATTACCCACGGCGGCAGGCAAAACCTATCTAGCCCAATTAGCCATGCAGATTACAGGGCGCAGTACGCTGATTGTCGTACCAACTTTGGATCTGATGCACCAATGGTATGCCCATCTTGTAGCAGCTTTCCCTGATGTGGAAGTGGGATTATTGGGAGGTGGATCGCGCGATCTCACGCCATTGCTAGTTGCAACTTACGATAGTGCTGCCATTCAGGCTGAGACTTTGGGAAATCAGTACGGGTTGCTGGTTTTTGATGAGTGCCACCATTTGCCCACCGACTTTTATCGCGTAATTGCGGAATATGCGATCGCCCCCTATCGGTTGGGATTAACAGCCACACCAGATCGCACCGATGGTAGGCATACTGATTTAGATTTACTGATTGGGAGCGAGGTTTATCGCAAAACAGCAGAGGATCTGGCGGGAAAGGCACTAGCTGAGCATGAAATCGTGCAAATTAAGGTGAAGCTCTCGACTCAAGAGCGCTCGCGTTACGACCAACTAACCCAGACACGCAATCAATTTCTGCGCGAATCGCATATTTCCCTGGGCAGCATGCAGGGGTGGCAGAATTTTGTGCAGGCAAGTGCGCGATCGCAGGCAGGCAGGCGAGCAATGATCGCGCACCGCCAAGCTAAGGAAATCTCGCTCGGTAACGATGGCAAGTTGCGCGTAATGGCGGATCTATTGGCACAGCATTATCCAGAGCGAATTTTGATTTTTACTAACGATAACGCTACGGTCTATCGCATCTCGCAGGATTTTCTGATTCCGGCGATTACGCATCAAACCCCAGTCAAAGAGCGCCATGCGATCTTGACTCGCTTTCGCTCTGGGGAATATAAAACCTTGGTCACATCCCATGTCTTGAACGAAGGCGTTGATGTACCTGATGCAGGTATTGCGATTTTGCTATCTGGTACGGGCTCGGCGCGCGAATATATTCAAAGGCTCGGGCGCATCTTGCGACGCGGTTCCGATTTGAATAAGCAGGCTATTCTCTATGAAGTGATCGCCGAAAATACCAGCGAAGAACGCACCTCGGAACGAAGACATGGAGATCGCCAACTATCAAAAGAACCGCTAAAAGTGATGCCACCATCCAGACAACTAGGTATCGCGTATGGTGGCGAGTCTGGTTATGCTAGCCCCAAAGCGGCAGAGCGATCGGATGACTGGTAGAGTGCGCGATCGCATTTCAAAAATTGGGATCTTTTAGGGGCGGGTTTAGTGAGGCGCTTGCGATGTTTCGCGATCGCTCGTACAAATTTCTAGAGCCGTTGCTACTATGTAATTCCTGGTAAAATCTTGCTAAGTTCGATGCTTACATCAGCAAGGTTTGGTAAGGCGATTGCTTGATGCGGTAGAACATAACTTCTTTGGGCATATTTTCCCTTGCCCTGGGCATCGCGATAAGGGTCGCGATAAGATTCTAAATGATTGTCGATTAAATTGAATAACCAATAATGCTCGATCCCAGCTTCTGCATAGATTGTTCCTTTAATCTCCCGATCATAGTCGAGGGAAGAATCGGCAATTTCAATTACTAACAAAATATCTTCAGGTGTGGGATGCCCAGTTAGATAATTATCCTCGCGATCGCGCACGATCGCAAAATCTGGTTCGGGTTCGCTATTGGGTGGCAAAAAAATCGGATCTTGGCAACGCAATATTGCCTGCCCATTAACTAAGACTGACAGTTGCGCAATTAAATTACTGCAACAAACTGTATGTTTAGTCCCCTTAGCTGCCATTGATACGATTTCTCCATTGATCAATTCAGTCCGATCGCCTTGGAAAAATTCCATTTCCTCAAGATGATGATATTCTGCGATCGTGAACCGTTTCGTTTGGACTAGCATTAGTAAACCTTACTTGCGTCTTTTTTTATTTTATATCGCATTACTTATGCGATCGCCTTGGTAAGAGCAACCTCGGAGCTATTCACCCCATACGGCGTGAATAGCTCTAGACGCTTGATAGGCGCGATCGCGTTAAGCAGTGTAATAGAAACGTTCGTGGACGACTTTACCATCCTTCCATCTCTGCACAGAAACTTGATCGTGGGTTTGTTTGCCCCATTCCTGATGGGTATAGTCCACAAACCATTCGGCAATGATCGCATCTTCACCAAACGCCACGCATTTTAATTCCAGAGTTCTAAACTCAACGAGCTTGGCAAAAAAGTCTAATTCTCGCTGGCGATTGGCATCTTTTCCTACCGTGGGAGGGGTTTCGTTTTCTTGCATCACCACATCTTCGCCATAGTATTTCTCAAACGCCTCCATAGCTTTGCCAGATAGAACCAGGGTTTTGATGTCCTCAAATGCAGTTTTCAGATCGATACTCATGGTTGATTTCTCCAAAATTCAAATCGTGCTGATACGGTTGAGCAAACTTTGGGATCGAGGGAACTGACAATCGCCAAGATCCTTTCAACATTAACGTATTAATGTTAAGCCATGGTTAGGCTTTGACTGGTTTCAGTCGGCAAACCAGCATCCACCCAATCCTGCTTTCCTTCTTTGTAATCTCTGACATTGGTGTACCCAAGAGCCATCAGTTTTTCAGCAGCGATCGTTGAGTTCTGACAAGTAGTGCTGGCGCAGTAAACGACGATCTCGGCAGCGCGATCGCTTAGGAGTTCGGGAGCGAGCTCGGCGACGCGATCGTGCGGCAAGTCGATCGCACCTGGCAGGTGTTTTTCCAGGAAGTACTTTTCGGGCAATGCCTCCACCAGATAGATCTTCTCACCACCATCAAGCTTAGCTTTTAATTGATCGCGAGTAATTCTGTTAACCATATTACTAACCTCTTAGAGCTTTTATTGTATTTGCAATGATTGCATTTACAACTAAATACAAGATAATCCTAATTAGTTGAAATTGCAACTACTCTTCGGGATAATAGTTATATGAGCACCCATCCCAAACTAGATAACCTGCGTAGTTCTCTCTGGCGGCTATTTCTGACGGCGCAAGTCAAGCTGCGCGATCGCATTGAGGTAAAACTCGATCGAGCTGGCCTGCCATCATTGGAGTGGTATGACGTGCTATATACACTCAAAGAATCCCCAGAGCAGCGCCTGCGCTTGAGCGAACTAGCTGAGAAAGTGCTATTAACGCGCAGTAATCTGACTCGTTTAGTCGATCGCCTGGAAACGGCGGGTCTATTGCAACGGCAGTCTTGCCCAAGCGATCGGCGTGGAACCTTTGCAGTGCTAACCGAAGCAGGATTGGCAATGCAACAACAGATCTGGCCGATCTATGCGGAAGGGATTGTGGAATATTTTGCCAGTCAAATTAATGACGATGAAGTAGAAGTTTTGCAGCAAGTCTTGCAGCGAATGTTGATAAATCTGGAGGGCGCAGAAGGAGGTTAAAGGGGGGAGAGAGAGTATTGCGGCGATTGCATAGGGACAGGTTTCTGGAAATGTGCCGATCGGCAGAAATGACGTAAGTTTTGGCGATCGCCTATAATACAGGTCAGATAGTCGGGATGCTTTTGAGGTTGCTTCATGCTTCAAATCGATCTAAAACACCTCCCCACCAGCGAAGAATTACTTGGTTCTGACGATACACCTGTGGATAATGAAGACCAGAATTTTGTGCCGAATATCCTGCTGTTTTTGCTGGAATATTGGTGGAAAAATCGAGACGACTGGTTCTTTGCCGTAGATATGGGGGTGTACCATACAACGGGCTTGAATCCAAAGGTACCTGTGGTGCCAGATGGTTTCTTAAGTTTGGGCGTAGAGCGCCTCAAAAGCAGTGGAACGCGCAAGAGTTATGTGGTTTGGGAAGAGCAGAATGTAGTCCCCATACTCACACTGGAGGTGGTATCACAAACACCAGGGGGAGAGTATGACGAGAAAATGGCGATTTACGCCAAACTTGGGGTGCAGTATTACGTAATTTTTAATCCCAAGTTTTGGCGGCGAGATGGGCATTTACCCCTAGAAGTATACAAATTAGGGCATGGAGTTTACGAGTTGCAGTTGGGTGAACCGTTCTGGATGCCAGAGGTTGGTTTAGGCGTTGGACGCTGTGTATTACCATCCGATCCATTGGGCAGAGAGATTTTGAGTTGGTTCGATTCTCGGGGAGAGCGATATCTGACCGCAGAGGAAAAGGCAGACGCAGCACAAGAACAGATCGAAGCAGAACGGCAACGGGCAGATGCAGCCCAAAGGAAGGTGGAGTTGCTGTTGCATCAGTTGCAATCTCTAGGTGTTTCTGAAGCAGAATCTCTCTGTGAGGATTAATCGAAATGCCAGGAATACCATGTCCTGCAATAAATATCCCAGTCAAGACTCTAATCTGTGTCTAGACTGGCATAACTGTCTTTTTATTTGTTTCTGAACTCATATGCCTACTGCTCGCAAAGCTTTCCATGCCAAAGTCACGGTTGAACGTCAGGTGCCGATCGCCATGCGGGATGGGATGAAGCTCACAGCAGACATCTATCGTCCCAAGGGTGTAGATACTCCTCTCCCAGTTTTGTTAATGCGTTTGCCCTATGGCAGAGCGATCGCTTCGACAGTTACCTATGCCCATCCCAGTTGGTACGCGATGCAGGGATATATCGTTGCGATCCAGGATGTGAGGGGCTGCGGCACTTCTGAGGGAGAGTTCTATCCATTTCGCCATGAATATGAAGATGGCTACGATACGGTGTGCTGGTGCGCCGAGGAATTAGTGGGTACGAATGGCAAAGTTGGTATGTATGGGTTTTCCTATCAAGGTGTGACGCAGTTTCAAGCGGCGGTAATGCAGCCACCAGGTCTAGTGACGATTTGTCCGGCGATGGCTTCGGCAGATTTTTACAATGGTTGGTTCTATTTTGGTGGGGCGCTCTGTCTGGATTTTGTGTTGGGGTGGGCATTGCAACTGACACAAAATCGGGCGCAATTCCTGAAATTAGAGCCGCAGGCAACGCAGCTATTCCAGGCACAAAAACGACTGACGGAATTACTGGAAACGGCTCCACTCGATCGCTTAGAAATATTAAAGCAAGAACCTTTAGGGCAATTCTTTTTTGATTGGATTAGTAATAATCAAATTGATAGTCCATACTGGCAAGAACTAAATCCACTCAACCGATTTGCCAACTACGATCTACCAGCTTTGCATGTAGCGGGATGGGCAGATTTATTTATTGAAGGAACGATTAATACCTTTATCCAAGCAAAGCAGCAGACGAAGCAACTCCAAAAACTGGTTGTCGGTCCCTGGCAGCATATGCCCTGGTTGCCACAGGTGGGGGAAGTAAATTTTGGTGATGCCGCTATATCCCAAATCGATTCTTTGCAAGTGGACTGGTTCAATTACTGGCTCAAGGGTATTGATAATGGCATTACCCATTCATCCACACAAGTTTTTCTCATGGGTAAAAATCATTGGATTGACTTATCAGATCGTTTATTGAGTCCGGCAAAAACAGAAAATACTAGCGACTCCTCTCTGTTAAACTTCTATCTGCATCCCCAGAATCGACTTAAGACAAATGCGCCCATAGAGGAATATCCTCCCGATATTTATGTCTACGATCCTCGCCTTCCTAATCCTAGTACTACCTATGGCCCTTACGATCAGCGTGCTATTCACCAGCGATGGGATGTATTAGTCTATCAGAGCGATTTACTCGCTAAAGATTTAAGCATTGCGGGCACACCAGAATTTTCCCTCTATGCTGCTACCACTGCCCCTGATACTGATTGGGCGATCAAGCTAATGGATATCTACCCCGATGGGAAGCAGATATTGATATCTATGGGAGTGCTGCGTGCTAAATATCACCATAGTTGGACTGAGCCAGTATGGGTAGAGCCAGATGCGATAGTTAAGTACTCGATTAGATTGCGTCCCACCTGCCATTGCTTTTTAGCAGGGCACCGATTAGGTGTGGCGATCGCCAGTGCTGCTTTCCCATTAATTGAAAGGCATCCTAATACGAAACAACAGCCCTGTTCTGCAGCGATCGGTGAATATGTAGAGGCTACACAGCAGATCTACCATAGCCTGGAATTCCCCTCTAACCTGTGCTTATCAATCCTATGAAGAGAGATCGCGTGGTTGGGACTAGGGTTAACCAAAAGTTTGTTTGCCAAAAGATGCTAAAGTGCCTCATCATTTAATAAAATTTAATGTGTATTAATACATAATTCAAAATATTAAATAAAAAATATGGCAGATTTACTCAAAGGACTCTTCAATAAAAAGAAGAAAGTGGTTGCTACTGAACCTGAGAAACCCGCAGCAGCAGCGAAACCACCTGAATCTGAGAAGCCAGTAGCAGCGAAACCACCTGAATCTGAGAAGCCAGCAGCAGCGAAACCATCTGAATCTGAGAAGCCAGCAGCAGCGGCTAAACCAGTTAAGTCAGAAGAAAAAGCTGCACCCCCTCCAAAAGCGCCAGCCCCTGAGCCAAGGAGATATGTAGCCCCCCAAGAAGATGCTAATTCATTCTTTTTGGATGCAGACTCAGCTAAGACCTTCGGTAATATCGACTACATGCGTACGGCTAAAGCCGTCAGAAAAACTTTCCCTAAAGTTTTAGGTGCTAAAGAAGGTGCCGAAATAGTAGAGATTACTTCTTCTCTGGACAAGGTAGAAGGCAGTGCAGGATCTATACCCCAAGCACCTAAATCAGTGACTCCAGAAATTATACCCAGCCGCGAAACTAGCGATCGCCGTCGTCAAGATACGAGCATGGAAATGTTCCGCAATATGGCCAAGGGGATTAAAAAGTAGACATACCAGTACGGACAGGGAAGACACATAGGTTTGTCCGTACGACTTTTCTGGTGAAAGCAGGGTATTTATATACTCTGCTTTTGCGCGTTAATTACCGCACTCCAATCATCGTTTTGAACTGCTGCTTCCAAATTTTTGCGGCGTTCGACCTCAGCTAGATCGGAGGAGGGGATGTTTGCTGCTAGTTCCTTAGATAAATTGCTGTCTGCCATTGCCTTGCGCATTTTGAGCTTTTTCTCTTCATAGGCATTGCGCTCGGCATCTGACATAGCCACTGTCGCAGCCTCAGCGACTGTGCCTGCCCACAGATGACTTCGATCGCTATTACCAGGTGGCATACGATCGAGTTCAGCTAACCAGGCATCTCGTAGAGCTTCCATTTCGCTGCGCTTAGGAAATTTAAAGGTTTTGACCCGCACAAACGCACAGATATCGCGACCTAACTGTGCCACATGACTATTGAGGGAAAGCATCACGTTACGCGAGATGCCGACATATTGCACATGGCGATCGCAATCTAAAACGGCATAAACTCCTGCTAATTTGGTATTAGCCGCACCATCGCACCAAATATTAACAGCCACGACTGCCATGCCATCGTTTTCAATCGCAGGGGTGGTGGTATCTACAACAGCATGTTCGTCGTCAGAACTGTAGAGGAACCCATGTAGACCTTGATGCGCCTGTGGCACGTTTTGATGCTCAATCGGCGTAGCTGTGTCGTGGATTTCCATAGTTCTAAATACTTCTGTTTTTAAAGGGGATTTATGCAATTCACTATTCTATACTTCTTGTCTTTATTCTTCCTTTAAGAATTATCCTTACGCACGACTTTCTGCAAAGCATCCAATAATTCTTTGGCTGTATAGGGCTTTGCCAAAAATGCTTTCACATCAATCCTAGATTCTTCACTAAGCTGAAAATTAGAGGCCAGCCCACTGGTAGCAATCACCCTAACTTTCGGGTTCAGCTTTTGCAGGGTGCGGATCGCAGTTAACCCATCCATCGACGGCATCATCATATCCATCAATACTGCACTAATTTCACTTTTGTGCTGGGCATACACAGCGATCGCTTCAATCCCATCGCTAGCCAGGAGGGTTCTGTAATTGTGATTTTCTAAGATGGTTTGTGCCACCTGCCTGATCAATGGTTCATCATCCACAATCAAAATCAATTCCTGGTTTCCAGAAGATAGAGCTTGTTCTTCCTCCTGTGGGGTTTCTGTATCAGCGATCGCGGGTAAATACACCTTAAATTGAGAACCACTTCCGACTTCACTGTAGACCTGGACAAAACCACCGTGGCTTTTAACAATGCCTAGCACCGTGGATAGCCCCAGGCCCGTCCCTTTGCCTTGCTCTTTAGTTGTAAAAAAGGGGTCAAAAATCAAATCTATTAGGTTGGTGGGAATTCCGATGCCCGTATCTGTAACTGTAATTGTCACGTAGAAACCGATGCGTGCCTCCAAATTCATGCGAGTGTAGGCTTCATCCACAAATTGATTGGCGATCGCCAAGCTGAGTTTACCACCATCAGGCATGGCATCACGAGCATTCACACAGAGATTCATGAATACTTGATGCAGTTGAGTGGCATCAGCAGAAACTGTCCATAAATTCGTAGTTGGGATATCAGTGGCGATTGTAATGCTTTTTGGGAAAGTTTGCCGGGCAACTTTTATCACCTCTGACAGCAGGTGTCTGACTTGCAAAGGTGTGCGTTTGCCTTCTACGCCCCGCGCAAATGCCAAAATTTGCTTCACCAGGTCGGCTCCGCGTTTAGCACTGTCTTCAAGCAATTTCAGAAGTTCGAGATTCTTTTGATCGAGATTGGGTGTTCTCAAAGGTATGATTTGAGCGGCAGCAAGAATGGGAGTAAGAATATTATTGAAGTCGTGAGCGATGCCACTTGCCAAAGTACCCAGGCTTTCTAAGCGTTGGACGCGGAGGAATTGTGCTTCCAATTGTTGTTTCTCAGCAGTTGCTTCTTGGAGTGCAAGTTCAGCGCTGCGTCGTTTCCGTCGTTCCTCGGCATCCCGCAGCTCCCGCTCCACCGCAGGCAATAGACGAGCGAGTTTTCCTTTGCTCAGAAAATCGTGGGCTCCGGCTTTCATCGCAGCAACCGCCGTTTCCTCCCCAATTGTGCCAGAGACGATGATAAAAGGTAAATCTAATCCCTGACTTTGCAGCAGTTTCAGCGCGTCTGGACCGCTAAAAGCTGGCAGGCTGTAATCAGCAATCACGATATCCCACGGCTGCCGATCTAAGGCAGCTTGCATGGCCGTTGCAGTATCCACCCGCAGATAATCCAAGGTGTAGCCACCGTGACGTAGCTCCCGCAGGATCAGGAGCATATCATCTTCCGAGTCTTCTACAATCAGAACGTGCAGGTGATGGGTCATTGTGCTATTTGGCAAATCTACCTTTCAAATCTTTCCAACTGTAAATTTATATTGATGGGCTATTATGTACTGGTAGGTTTAGCTAGAAATTTTTGTTTGTCATTAGTAGCGCTCGTACAAAAACTGCCCCTACGACAATGGATTTTTTACTGCAACCATCTTTTTCCTAAAGGGGGGGTGGCTCGTTCATCAACAACCAGTACATCCCCAGTTGCCGAATTGCCTCGGAAAACTGGACGAAATCTACTGGTTTGCGGATATAACTATTGCACCCCAAGCTGTAACTATCGAGCATATCTTGTTCTTCGTTAGATGTGGTCAAGATCACTACAGGCAATAGTTTCGTGCGCTCATCTTCACGCAAGCGACGCAAAACTTCCAGTCCATCGATACGGGGTAACTTCAGATCCAGCAAAACCACAGTTGGCTTGTTACTCAGATCTCGTCCTGTATACTGTCCCGTCCCAAACAGGTAATCCAGGGCTTCGACCCCATCATGGGCAACAACGATCTCGTTGCTAATGTGATGACGCTTGAGCGCACGAATTGCCAGGGCTTCATCATCGGGATTATCTTCTACGAGAAGAATAGACTTATTGCTCACACCACTCATACCTCAATCTCCTCTTCAGTTAACGTGAAGTAAAACGTTGCGCCCTGTTCTACACCTCCTTCTGCCCACACCGTGCCCCCGTGTCGATGCACGATCCGTTGCACGGTGGCTAAACCAATACCATTGCCAGGAAAGTCCAGCATACTGTGCAATCGCTGGAATGGGCCAAACAACTTGTTGATATAAGCCATATCAAAACCTGCCCCATCATCTCGTACAAAGTAGATCGGAGCATTGCTTGTCAGAGAGCTATTTGACTGGTTTGACTGTGCGATCGCACCAAACTCAATCTTGGCATGGGGATGTTTGGAGGTAAATTTCCAGGCATTATTCAATAGGTTCTCTAACAACACTTGTAACAGATGGGCATCCCCTTGGGCAAGCAAACCAGCTTGGATCGTAAACTCTACCTGCCGCTCCGGTTGACTTTGCTGTAAATCAGTGCAGATGCGATCGGCAATCCGACTCAGATCCACAGATGCTGGGTGCATGTCGCTGCGCGTCACCCGTGCGAGGGTAAGCATATCGTCGATCAACCGTCCCATTCGTTGGGTAGCAGAGCGGATTCTTTGCAGGTAGTCCTGTCCAGATGTATCTAATCGATCCTGGTAATCTTCTAACAGCGCTTGGCTAAAGCCGTCAATACTGCGTAGAGGGGCACGCAGATCGTGGGAGACAGAGTAGCTGAAGGCTTCCAACTCCTTGTTCACTGCCTTTAGTTCGATAATCGCCTGTCGTAATCCGTGGTTTAAGTCCAGCACTTGTTGCTCGGCAAGTTGGCGTTCCAGGATCTCCGATCGCAAGTCTGCTAAAAGTTCTGCATGCTGGAGCGCAACCCCCAGGTGGTTAGCAATCTGGCTGACAAACTCAATCTCCATGCTCTGCCACTGACGCGGGGCACGGCATTGATTAATGCAGAGCAAGCCCCAGAGTTTTTGACCTTGCAGGAGCGGCACTGCCAGGTTAGCCTTTATGTGAAAGTGAGCCAGCACCTTGATGTGACAGTCGCTCAAGCCCGCATTGTAAATATCGGCAACTACCTGCATCCGCCCCTGCTGGTAATGCACGGCAAACTGATCGCCAAAGCAATGATCGTGCACTTTTTCGGCGATCGCGGAGGGAAATTCTGGGTCCACATCCTCAGACACAAATTCGCCATCGTCCCAGCCCGAATCTGGATAGAACCGAAACATACCAACGCGATCTGCACCTAGGAGCTGACGCACTTCACTCGCCGTGGCTTGAAAAATCGTCTCTAGATCTATGGATTCTCGCAGGCGCGCAATTACCCGAAAAAGGGCTTGCTGTTGCTCGACTTGAAACTGAGCCTGCTCGATTTCTTGCTGTAAAGGTTGAAATTCCTGGGTCAGGGTTTGTTGGAGTTGGGCAAATGCAGCTTCATCTCGGCAGAAACCGCGTAATTTTGCCAATGTCTCTGGGTTCATACTTCCTCAACCTCGAACGAGCTATATTATTATCCTCGATCCGAGGTAAGTATAGCTACTTAGAATCTATCACCCAATCGGACTACCAAAATTTCATGCTTCCGATTGTGCGGAGAGGCGATGTGCTAAGGACGTAGTGCCACATAAACTGTGTTTACACACTTACGAATCCTCTTCAACGCCTCAAGATTTCTTGGGGCGTTTTCTGTGGGATGCAGGATTCCCCAGATCCGCTGTATGCTAGCTCTGTATGCATCACAATCCTGTCTTTATCGAGCATCTTAGCTACACCTATCCCGACGGCACACAGGCGTTGAGCGGCATTAATTTATCGATTCGTGCCACGGAACGAGTAGCTCTGGTTGGGGCAAATGGATCGGGTAAGTCTACTTTGCTCCTGCACCTGAATGGCGTGATCATGCCGCAACAAGGTGAGGTGATTGTGGGCGAAAATCTGGTTACCCACAAAAATCTCCAATCGATTCGGAACTTTGTGGGTTTGGTATTCCAAAACCCTGACGATCAGCTATTTATGCCTACGGTTTGGGAAGACGTGGCATTTGGCCCGATGAACCAGGGTTGGCGAGGTACAGAGTTGCAGCAACGCGTAGCCCAGGCTATGCTCTCCGTGGGACTAGATCCGCACAGCTATGCCAAGCGTCAGGCTAGTAATTTATCTGGTGGAGAAAAGAAGCGCGTAGCGATCGCGGGAGTAATGGCGATGCAGCCACAGGTATTGGTATTCGATGAACCGTCCGCACAACTCGATCCGCGATCGCGCCGCCAGTTAATTCAGTTATTGCAAAGCCTACCGGAAACACAACTAATTGCTACCCACGATCTGGACTTAGCCTTGGAAATTTGCGATCGCACGATCGTGTTAAGTAAGGGGCAAGTTACCTATGACGGCCAGACCGAACGCGTACTGAGCGATCGCGACTTTTTGCTCAGCCACGCTCTAGAAATGCCACTCAGCTACAGTCGTCCCTACTGTCAGATCGACCACGCACCAAATCTTGTTAACTAAAGGATGTCTCAGTTTCTTCTTCGGCTTTTTCGCATGAATCTTTGATCACCGAAATATAATGCTTACCCAGCTTTGTTAGCTTAATCCACTGTTTTAGATTGTCACCTCGATCTGGTAGTTCCGCAATACTCGCTTCATACCCGCTGACTAAACCTAACTTGCTCAGATGCTCCAACTCACCTCTGAGGTTACCTTTGGTCGCGTCATACTCAAATGGCAGCTCGGGATCGGCTAGTTTGGCAAGATGTTCTAGCTCCCACTCTGGCAAAAGCTGTGCGATCACAAACCCTAAAATCAGTCTTATTTCACTCAACTGTTTGCTGAGCTTTTTCGTTTTTTTCATCGTTCGTACCATTCCTTAACAACTGTATTCGGATGGACAAATAATGAGCTAGATATCTTCTAAGACCAAAATAAGTCACAGGTATTTTCTTGGATATCTAGCTCTTTTAACAATTGGATGTTGGCAAAATCAATTTCATAGTTCTTTTGCCGACCTTGCTCGTTGCAATGCACGACTTGTTTAATCATGACATAGTAATAGCCCACTCTTTCGTAGGTGTCGTCAAGCTAAGTTTGACGAGTAACCTAATTAGTTTGGCGATCTCTATATTAGGTGAAGGCAAGCAATCCCCAGTATAGAAATATGCCAACTATAGGTATGAAAACCAATAGTCCATAGAGAGATGATTTCCCAAGGTTTGTCGGCGTTGAAAACAAGACAATAAAGCCAACTACAATATTAACAAGTGGAATAAATAATAAGAGCAGCCACCATCCTGGTTTTCCTGCAGCGCGAATCATTACCCAAACTTGGGCGATCGGTACCCATGCCAGCCAACTATTGGGAATGCTGAGTTTATCAGCAATTTTCATGAGACAGTAACTGGTGAAAATATAAGCAAAAAGACCGAATAATCCGCCAAATATGAGAATTTTGTCAGCGAGGGCTTTTTGCTCTTCAGTTAGTGGGGTAGTTGTGCTGCTAGGGCTGTCTACGTCAGGTGTGCTGTCTTGAGCAATGATTTGCTTGTTGTTTTGTGTAATTAATGAAGTTAGTGAAGATGGTGCGATCGCATTAGATATCGAACTAGAAGCAGATAGGATAGGCTCAGAAATGAAATGCTGTAAACTGACAACAGCAAACAAAGTCAGAAAAAATAGAGAAACCCTGCGCCAGGTTACATCTACATTCTTAAAGTGTAAATATTTAAAGAAATTCAATTTTTATGCTCCTACAAGGTTAAATATAGGGAAAAGACGTTACTTTCCTAAAATATTGTAAACCTTTACGCTCGCTTGTTCGATAAGCGGAATCTAAGCAAGTGGCAGTGTGAACGTGAGACTTATGCTCTACTTAGTTGGGGCGAACGATCGCGCTTATGTTGACACCATTGACGGCTGTTCGCCCCTATCTATTAACCTAGCAATTGGATATTAGTAAAATCAATTTCATAGGTTTTCTGCTGACCCTGCTCGTTGGAATGCACGACCTGTTTGGTCATGACATAGTAGTTGCCTACTTTCTCGTAGGTATCTTCAAACTTAGCTTGACGGGTAACCTCATTAGTTTGCGGGTTGCGGAAGACAGCGGTATAGGCACTAGAGATATAGCCTTCGCCTGTATCGAGGTGGGCTAAGTGGTTAATGACAAAGCCAATCCGCCCCATAACGCGGCTAACCATGGAAATTTCGTTATTGCGCACCTTATAGTTAGATCCCATCGTGTCACCAGAAACCAGGATTTCTACCGCCCCAGTTTCGTCAGCTTCGCCCATGGAAAATCCTGACTTACCGTGGGCGTCCTCGAAGGATTTGCGCTTACGGTGCGTGACTACATCTCTTAATTGATTGGTCAGCCATTCCAGACCTTCATCTACCATGACGGTTTTCTCCTCGCCAGCAGGTGTGCGTGTAGTGCGCTCGACCAGTTTGGGTTCATCCATGGTAACTACCACAGATAGATCGGCATTGATGTTGGCCTTCCCGGTGCGAGTTTCGCCATCGATGCTAGCTGTGACATCTGTCGTCATTCCAGGAAAGTGATCGTCCCAGGTATAGCGGTTTTCATAGGCGGCGCGGAATAGTTCGCGGGCTTGGCTATCTATTTTTTCTGTAGTAAGCATGGCAGTTAATCTGTGTGAAATTGAGCTTGACAATTTGGGGTAACTCCCAAATTGTAGTCTTTCTTTGCCACACTACTATTATGATTCAACAAAGCAGCTTTACCACTACCCAGAAAGCCCGTAATAATTGTGACGGGCATGCCCCGTTTGGAGATATTGATTTCTGCGGTTGTTTGAGTGGGGTTTACATTTTTGCGATCGCTAGGGGTGTTTTATCTATCTAGTGCGATCGTTAATTAGGAAAAATACTGTCGAATTTCAAGTGCTTCCGTACACCTAGGTTGCTGCTTGTTGTGATAATTGATCGTTATGCCACTGAATTTATTGATTAGAAAAAACTGTCTGGGCAATCTGCCTTAGCGCGATCGGCTGTTGTGCAGTCTATGGCTTGAATTGCACCGATCGTTTGTGATTGATATAAAATAGCTGAGTCTGCTTACACTGGACGAAATGTTATCTAAACTAAGGGTTCAGCACTATAAAAGTCTCTTTGATACCGAAGTTGACTTGGAACCACTCACGGTCTTTATTGGGCCAAATGGTTCTGGAAAGTCAAATATTTGCGAGTCTTTAGTTGTATTATCTGATTTTCTAAAGAGGCTTATTGATATTGGTGCTAGTGCAGGCAATATTACAGATTTTTTTGCAGAATCTTTACGAGCTGTAAGTAAGAATCCACAGAATATAGAATCCAAATTTTGGCATGGGAAATTAGATTTTCTTTCCTTTGATATCAGAACCACTCCTAGAACGAAAAATCATCCTTCTCCGAAAGACGATACCATATCAGTTTACAATTACCCTTCTCCAAAAGACGATGCCATTCTAGATCTCTCGATTTATCTTGATTATCCTCAACAGAGAGGTACACTAAGGAATTCCGACGGAAGATTACAAGTTAATGAACAAAGCCCCACACCTATTTTCGGAACATCTCTAGTTTCGTACAAATATCCTGATTCCCCCCTTGCCAGTTCATTAAAGCGAGTCAGTATTTACGACTTTTCCCCAACTGCTTTATCTAGCAATAGCGCTCCATCAGCTAATAATATGGATAGAACCGGGCAGGGAATAGCTTATTCTCTAGTTGATATTTTACTCGCAAATCGAAAAGGTTTTGATGAATTGGAGGAGCGTCTAACACGACTAGTTCCTAACATTCAAAAAATCGTATTGCCCCGTACACCAAACCAAACCTTTTCTCTGGAGTTAATAGATAAATATTCAGAACATCATATCCCTGCTTCTGATATATCAGATGGCACATTAAGAATTCTAGCTTTTCTAACTGCTCTATATCAAGAAAACACGCCAAGTATTATTTGTTTTGAAGAGATAGAGAATGGGGTTCATCCCTGGCTAATCCATAAAATGATGGAGCTGTTGAAAATTGTTTCAACCGAAGGAATTAATGGTAAACCCGTTCAAGTTTTAATCACAACCCATTCACCAGTATTGCTAAATTATGTCGAACCGCATCAAGTTCGTGCTGTTGAACTAGATAGGGAAGGCAAAACTCAAGTTCATACTTTGCCAACTGATTCTGCGCGTTTCCAAAAAGCCTTAGAGGCTTACGATGGAGCACTAGGCGAACTCTGGTTTACCAATGTGTTTGGAGGTAATCCGGTATGAATCGCCCGATTCGTATTGGGCTAATTGCGGAAGGGGAAGCAGAACTAGGATCGAGTGTTCCCTACATCAAACCTGAAGAGGGTGGGAAAATTATTGAACGTGAAAAGGAAGGAGCGCTTCATACCTTAATTCGTAGAGAACTTACCAATTGTGGGTTACCAGATTGTAGTTTCGTTCATCGCCATCCATCAATTAAAGAAAGAGGGATTAAGTTACGCACCGGACATTCAATCCTAGATCGAAAATACCTAGCACAGGTTGTTAGTATCTGGAAACCAGAAGAGGTTGATATGATCTTAATTGTGGTTGATGCGGATGATAGCATGGAGAAAAGAAAGCATGACTTGGAAGCTGCATTGACTACAATCCGCGATAACCATTTAGATACCGATGAAAAATCAATCAGCGATCGCAGCGCAGGTGGTTTAGCGATTAAAAATTTTGAGACATGGTTACTGGCAGATACTCAGACCGTTTCAAGGTTTTTAGATATGGAACTCAAACAACTTGATAATCTGGAAGACTTAAACGATACTAAGGAAATTTTGGAGAGTGCGATTGAAAAATCAACATATTCTGCTACAGGAAGTAACAATCAACGTCCACTTCAAGTTCGATGGGATTTAGCTTCTCAAATCGATTTAGCTATCATCAAAACTTCTTGCCCGAATGGATATGCAGCTTTTGTACAGTCTTTGATAGTTGTTGCAAAAGTGGTGGTAGATACATAAGCCTATGCGGATTCTTCGCAGATCCAGAAGGTGGCACTTCAGCTGCTGTCAGCTCTAATGATTGTTTTCTCCCTACAACTGCGTCTCGCGCACAAGAGCTTCGTGAAGGCTGGCACCTTGCTAGAGGTACTTAACAGGAAAAGTCAGATCGGCCGTGTGGGTCATAGCTAAAGCGTCGGGTTTTGCCATTGCAGTTGTTATACGGCGGAACGGCGATAAACGCTATTGTTAGCTCGATTCTGCCGTTAAGGAGCTATGGCAGTGATTGATGCTAATAGGGATTAGTGCTGTAGGGGGCTTCCGGTCGAGTAAGATAACTACTGATACCTGATTACTAAGACGAAGCGACGCTATGCATTTCCCCCGAAGAAAGTTCCTGCAAACCTCTGCCCTGTTCCTGCTGGGCGCCTGTGGTGCTCAGACCACCGGTTCCCAGGGGTCGAGCAATAAAATTACTTTCTGGACAATGCAACTAAAGCCAACGTTTGATGCTTACATGACCGAGGCGATCGCTGCCTTTGTGAAACAAAACCCCGGCACTCAAGTAGAGTGGGTAGATGTACCATGGGGCGACATGGAAAGCAAGATCCTCAGTACGATCGCAGCTAACAACATTCCAGATGTAGTTAATCTTAATCCGCAATTTGCCTCGAAGCTAGCTCAAAAAAATGCCCTTGTGGATATGCAGGTAAGGCTCACCCCAGAAGAGATCGCCCAGTATTTCCCTAATATCTGGAAAGCAAATCAACTGAACGGTGTGACCTTTGGGCTACCCTGGTATGTAGCCACCGATGTGACAATTTACAACCGCGATCTGTTCCAAAAGGCGGGACTCGATCCTGAACGTCCACCCAAAACCTACGCCGATCTGGCGATCGCCGCCGAAAAGATTAAAGCTAAAACTGGCAAGTACGCTTTTATGCTGACTATGGATGGCAGTCAGGTACTGGAATCGATGGTGCAGATGGGTATGCAACTACTGACCAGTGACGGTAAATCGGGCTTCAACAATCCAGAGGGGAAAGCTGCCTTTACCTACTGGGTGAACCTCTTCCAAAAGCAGTTGATTCCACGTGAGATTTTGAATGAAGGTCATCGCAAAGCGATCGAACTGTATCAGGCGGGTGAGTTGGCGGTTTTACTCACAGGGCCTCAGTTTCTGAAGGTAGTAGCTCAAAATGCCCCCGATATTGCCAAAGTCTCAGATGTGGCAGCCCAAATCACTGGCTCTACTGGCAAAAAGAGTGCAGCGGTGATGAATGTGGTAGTGCCCTCTGCTGCAAAGAATATCGACTTAGGAATTAAGTTCGCGATATTTTTAACCAATAATCAGAATCAGTTAAATTTCTCGAAAGTTGAGAACTCACTACCTTCCACGATCAAATCAGCTACAGATCCTTATTTCACCTATCTCAGTAGTGGAGCCTCAACTTCAGATAAAGCCCGCACGATCAGTGCGTCGCAACTGGCTCAATCTGAAGTATTGATTCCACCTGCGAAAGATTTAGATAAGCTGCGCAAAATCATCTATGAAGAAATGCAACTTGCCATGTTAAATCAGAAAAACACAGATGCGGCTGTGAAAACTGCGGCGGCGCGTTGGGATGAAGGATAAGAGGAAGAGGGTAGAGAAGAGAGTAGACACATAGATCTGCCCGTACAGCCTGCACAGCCCGTATATCAATATGCAATTTAATGAAAGCAGCAATACCGTAGATATCTCTGTGGTGATTCCATGTTTCAATCACGGTGAATATATTCTCGATGCGATCGCCAGTGTAGAAGCCTCCTATGAAGTCAACTATGAACTGATCGTTATCAATGATGGTTCGACCGATGCTTATACGCTTAACGTTCTAAATGAATTGCGCGATCGCGGTTATAATGTGGTCGATCTAGAGAATCAAGGCTTAGCAAATGCTCGCAATCATGGCATTACGAGCGCGATCGGTCGCTATATCTTACCGTTAGATTCTGATAATAAAATTCGTCCCGATTACATGCGTAAAGGGATAGCTATATTGGATGCATCTCCCGAAATTGGCATTGTCTACGGTGATGTCGAATTTTTTGGTGAAACTACTGGCATTTGGTCGTTACCAGATTTCGATCTATATCGGCTAATGATCGGTAATTATATCGATGCCTGTGCGGTATTTCGCAAACAGGTGTGGCAGGAATGCGGTGGATACGATCTCAATATGCCCGACAAATTAGGCTATGAAGATTGGGATTTTTGGCTGAGTGCGGTAGAGAAGGGGTGGCAGTTCTGGCACATCCCTGAAGTGATGTTTGACTATCGCACGCGCTCTGACTCTATGGTGCAGACTTGCAAGCAACCAATTAATCAAAAACGTCTGGTAAATTATATCTGCTCCAAGCATATTGGTTTATATACGCCCAGACTCGCTGATGTAATTGCAGATAAGGAATTTGTGGCGTTTGAGAGAATGCTTGAGCTAGATCGCTTACGCTTAGAATTGCAGAAAACGCAGTTAGAACTGGAGCAAACTCGCGATCGCCAACAGAAAACCAAGGAGGATTTGCAGGCGATCGCATCTGAGGTTATGCAACTGAGGGCAACAATTGAGGGTATGGAAACCAGTAAGTTCTGGCAGCTGCGTCAAGTGTGGTTTAAATTTAAAAAGTGGTTGTCGATAGCCAAGATTTAGCGATTGGCTCTCAATTTAACCACTAGTTGACACTTAATTGTGAGTTGCAAACATGGGACTTGACTTCTCCCACTTTAGCCTCAACCTTAGCTACTCCAGTTTCCATCGATTGCGTAGAAACCTTGCATGATATCCTTGACAGAGAGTTAGATTGGGCATGACTGATCGGTTGATTTGCGTGTGAATAGCATATTTTCACGATAGTCCACGGGACAGTCAATAATCGTGGGTACTTTTTGGTCTAGCGCCTCCTTAAGTGTGGGAATCAGGTCGATCGCGGCTTCAATGCGATAGCCCTTTAGACCCATACTTTCGGCTAATTTGACAAAATCAGGATTGCCAAACTTAATAAATGCCGACGCGCCATAATGTACCTGCTGCTTCCACTCGATCAGGCCGTAGCCGCCATCGTTAAAGATCAGCGTCACAAATGGCGTGCCAATCCGCACAGCAGTTTCTAATTCCTGCATATTCATCATGAACCCACCATCACCCGTCACCGCGACGATCTTGCGATTAGGATAAACTAGCTTGGCGGCGATCGCCCCCGGAATCGCAATGCCCATTGCCGCAAATCCATTAGAAATAATGCAGGTATTGGGGCGATCGCAGTGGTAATGGCGTGCCATCCACATCTTGTGTGCGCCCACATCAGAAATGACGATATCGTCTGGCCCCATCACCTGACGCAGATCGTAGACGATTTTCTGAGGTTTAACCGGGAACCCTTCATCATGAGCATACTGCTCGTAATCAGCGCGGATACTAGCGCGCACCTCTAGGGCGTGAGGAGCGGGTTTATTCGAGCGATCGGCGCGGTGCAAAATTTCCACAAGCGCATCAGCGATATCACCCACCACCTCAACGGTCGGAATGTAGCTACTATCTACTTCCGCTGGCGTTTCCCCAATATGAATAATCGGCACCTTACCCGTAAAGTTCCATTTTTTCGGAGAGAACTCAATCAGGTCATAGCCGATCGCAATCACCAGATCGGTTTCCTCAAAGGCGCAGGTAATAAAGTCGCGTTGCTGCAATCCCATCGTCCACATGGCGAGGGGATGAGTATAGGGGATCACTCCCTTACCCATAAAAGTATTGACGACAGGGATATTTAACCGCGTGGCAAACTCAGTGAGCGATTCGCTCGCTTGGGAACGAATTGTACCGTTACCTGCTAAAATCAGCGGATTCTTGGCTTTGGAAACTAAAACGGCGGCTTCGCTCAAACTGCGGTAAGACGCATAAATTTTACCGGTATCATTCGTACAGAGCGGTGCCCCGTCAACTTCCATCGCTGCAATATTTTCTGGCAGATCGATGTGTACAGCGCCAGGTTTCTCAGATTGCGATATTTTAAAAGCTTTGCGCACAATTTCTGGCGTGATGCTAGGTCGCACAATTTGGGCGTTCCATTTCGTGATTGGCTCAAACATCTTGACCAGATCGAGGTACTGATGCGATTCGATGTGCATTCTGTCTGTGCCGACCTGACCAGTAATTGCAATTAAAGGGGCGCAATCAAGGTCAGCATCCGCCACACCTGTGATTAAATTTGTTGCACCTGGCCCCAATGTTGATAGACACACTCCAGGTTTACCAGTCAGCCGTCCGTAAACGTCTGCCATAAACGCCGCACCCTGTTCGTGGCGGGTAGTGATAAAGCGAATCGAAGATTTTGCTAGGGCTCGAAGCACCTCCATATTCTCCTCGCCAGGTAGGCCGAATATATACTCTACGCCTTCATTCTCTAAACAATGCACCAATAATTCTGCTGTGTTCATTTGACCCACACCGTTTTGATATTGACGAATTCTTGAATACCATAAAGCCCTAATTCACGACCGTAACCTGAGCGCTTAATCCCGCCAAATGGCATCCTAGGATCGGATTTGACCATGCCATTAATGAAGACAGCTCCCGCATCTAGTTCCGCAATCAAACGATCTTGCTCTTGCAAGTCGTTAGTCCAGGCGCTCGCACCGAGACCGAATACCGTATCATTCGCGATTTTTATTGCCATATCCAGATCCGATACGCGGAACAATGCCGCCACAGGTCCAAACAACTCATCGGCATAGGCAGGACTATGCATGGGAATCTCAGTCAAGATTGTCGGCGGATAAAAGTTACCCGCATAATCTGCAACTGGTTCACCGCCTAGCAGCAACTTAGCCCCTTGCCCAACGGACAACTGCACTTGTTTATGCAACTCCGCCAAAATTTGTGGTGTTGCCAATGGCCCAATTTGGGTCTCAGGTTGCATGGGATCTCCCACCTTCAGAGCTTGGAATTTTTGCACTAGCCGCTGCGTAAATTCATCGGCGATCGCTTCTTCCACAATGAACCGCTTGGCCGCGATACAGGACTGCCCATTATTGAGCATCCGCGCTGTCACGGCTGTAGCCGCCGCAGTTTCAACATCAGCGCTTTTGAGTACGATGAACGGATCGCTACCGCCTAATTCCAAAACTACCTTTTTTAAGGCATGCCCCGCTGTCGCTGCCAGGCTTTGCCCCGCCGCCTCACTACCTGTGAGCGTCGCCGCTTTAACACGATCATCTTGTACGATCTTAGCAACGCGATCGGCACCTACTAGCAAAGTCTGAAATACCGCTGGCGGAAACCCGGCTTCGAGCAAAACCTCTTCAATTGCCAAAGCTGATTGCGGTACGTTAGAGGCATGTTTGAGCAAACCAACATTACCCACCATCAAAGCAGGAGCTGCAAACCTAAATACCTGCCAAAATGGGAAGTTCCATGGCATTACGGTCAGGATGATACCTAGAGGCTGATAGCGGATAAAACTACGGCTAGCATCAGTTGGCACTGACAAATCCGCCAGAAATTGCTCAGCATGCTCAGCATAATAACGACAGACTACAGCGCATTTCTCCACCTCCGCGATCGCACCAGTGATGGGCTTACCCATTTCTAGTGTCATGGTTTCAGCATACTTATGCTTATTCGCCTCTAAGATATCAGCGGCACGAGACAGCCATTGCGATCGCTGGGCAAAACTAGTTAGCTTATACGTGTGAAAAGCGCGATCGGCATCATCCAATTTTGCGTTAATTTCCGCATCAGTGAGAGGTGTAAAACTCTTTAACGTTTCCCCAGTAGCCGGGTTAATCGAAGCAATTGCCATACCTTATAGTCCTCCCATCGATAGAACTCTTGCCTTGGCGCTGAGCTAATTACCCTAATACTCTCTATTGCACCCTTTTTAGCAGAGATGGTAACAGAATATTTACAAGATTTAACGATCACTATGACTAAGTATAATGCACTCCAAAAGTGCCTTTAGTTGTGTTAGTTTGATGATACGCTCGCCTATTAACTCAAACATACATAGTTCTAGATGCATGTCATCAGCTATCGACAATTACGAGAGTTTAGCTTGAAACACGCTGATTGCCTTGAAGCTTTAGATAACTGGTATAAAATTGCTAACCAGGCAACTTGGTCTAATTTAATCGAGGTTCAAACAGTCTTCCCTAAAGCTGAAGCGGTAAGCAATTTTACTATTTTTAATATTAAAGGCAATAGATATCGCCTCATCGTAAGTATCGATTATGAGAGGCAGCTTATTTACGTTAAGTATGTTCTGACCCATGCTGAATATGACAAGGAGCAGTGGAAAAATGACCCTTACTTTTAATCAAGATAAGTATAAAGAATTACTCCTTCAGTATCAGCCTAAACTGATTAGAACCGAGGAGGAAAATGAGAAAGCTCTTGCTCTGGTCGAAGAGTTAATGCACCGTGAGCATCGGAGTCCTGAAGAAAGTGAACTCTATGAATTACTGATTTTTCTGATTGAGAGATTTGAACAAGCGTACTATTCACCCGGAACTTCAACTCCTCATTCTCTTTTATTGTTTTTGCTAGAACAGCGCGGGATAACTAAGACAGGTTTAGGAGAAGCTCTTAACTCTATAGAAATAGCTTCTGAATTAGTAGATGGTCATAGAGAAATTAGCCAAGAGCAAGCTAAGGTTTTAGGAAGTTTTTTTCACGTCGATTCCAGTTTATTCCTTTAGCGATCGCTATTTAGTACTAGCTTGCAACTCATCCAGTCGAGCGATCACCTCCGAACTGTGAACCGATGGGTTAACTTTGACAAAGCGATCGCGCAGTATCCCATCTGGATTGATGATAAAGGTATGACGCAGGGAAATAAACCCCATCCAAGAGCCATAAGCTTTGCTGACATCCCCATCTACATCGGCTAATAGAGGAAACTTGAGTCCCTCGGAATCACAAAACTCAGCGTGAGAGTCCACAGAATCAGCACTTATGCCTAGTATTTGCGTATTCTTAGCCAAATATTTCGGTAAGTCCTGTTGGAATCGACGCGCTTCTAGAGTGCATCCCGAAGTAAAATCCTTGGGATAAAAATACACTACAACCCACTTACCGCGCAGATCTCCAAGTGAAACTTTTCCAGTTCCGGTATTTGTGGGGAGAGTAAACGTAGGAGCTGGTTGATTAAGTTCAGGTAACTGGCCTCCTAGGGCGTAGGCTGGTGGCGTGAAGTTGAAGGTGGCGATCGCTGACAGAAAAAATCCTATGCAGAGGATAAATAGTGTTTTGAACAAGGTGCGTTTTGAAATCATGATTAATTGGAATAATGATTGGATATAAACATGGATTGATTCTAGCCGTACGGGCAGACCTATGTGTCTGCCCCTCTACTTTTGCCCTTCTGCCTCTCTGCTAACTAACCTTTAACCCCTGCACCAACATCACTAGGAATAACGTAGCGCTGGAGGAATAAGAAGAAGATCAGAATAGGTAAGATCGAGATCACAGAGCCTGCCGCGATTAATCGCCAGTTTTCATCAAAGGCACTAGCTAATTTGGCTACCCCCAACGGCAAAGTAAACAGGGCAGGGTTACTATCGCTCACAACAATCAGCGGCCATAGATAATCTCCCCACATTGCCACAAATGTAAATACCGCCAACGTCGTCAGAGCCGGACGGGTTGAAGGCAACATGACGTGCCACCAGATCCCTAAGGTCGAACAACCATCCATCCGAGCTGCTTCCTCCAATTCCTTTGGGACACCTAAGAATGCCTGACGCATCAAAAAGATGCCAAACGCCGAAACTACATAAGGAAAAATTAATCCAGCGTAGGTGTTATAGAGATTTAGCTTCACAGCTAAAATATAGAGCGGCACAATTGTAATTTGGAATGGAATCATACTGGTGCCAATAATTGACCAAAAGAAGAGGGATTTCCCCTTAAATTCATACCGTGCCAAAGGGAAAGCAGCTAGCGAACAGAACAGAAGATTGAGCACTACTGTGATACTGGAAACCAGAAAACTATTAAAGAGATAAATGTGAAAAGGGTTTTCTCGCCAGACTTTGATGAAGTTATCAAACGTTGGTTGTGCCGGAAAGAA
Source organism: Rhizobium sp. Q54 (assembly GCA_943367755.1). GTDB lineage: Bacteria > Cyanobacteriota > Cyanobacteriia > Pseudanabaenales > Pseudanabaenaceae > PCC-6802. The sequence goes on from CALRKB020000006.1 coordinate 100,738, forward strand.
CTGTGGTGGGAACCGAAAGATATTTTCGCTCTGTGATTTGAAGGCGGTACTGACCAGCCAAAGGAGGGGCCCAACCGATACGATCGCGATCGCGATTAAAACTACATATCGCAATAGATATTTAGGCATTACTAGCCTGGAGGCCTGACGATTTACTGCCATCTTTTTGCTCCTGCATCACTACTTGCCGTCGGATTCGTGAGTTTAACTGTCGCAATCGAAATCACAAATACGACGACAAATAAAACTACACCAATTGCCGAAGCATAGCCCATTTCCAAACTGCCTATACCTTTATCGTATAAATAATAGACAAGCGTTTTTGTACTATTAGTGTGATCGCCGCGTGCCATCACATAGATTTCTTCAAAGATTTTCATCGCCGAAATTGCGGAAATCACGGCGACTAGAAGTATATAGGGCCGCATTAACGGAATTGTAATATCGACATGTCTGCGCCAGCCGTCAGAGCCATCAATGGCTGCCGCTTCATACAAATCCTGAGGGATTGCCTGCAATCCAGCTAAATAAATCACCATGTAATAGCCTAAACCTCGCCAAATTACTACCGCCGCGATCGCAAATATGGCGATACTCGGCTCAGTCAGCCAGGGAATTTTGACAGGTTGGAATGCTACAAGTGAAACGAAATAATTCAGCAGGCCATTTTCAGCGTAGATCCATTTCCAGGCAATACCCGCAATTACCACTGAAACAATTACCGGAAAATAATAAATAACGCGGAATGTTTGAATACCCTTCAGTTTCTGATTGACCAGAATCGCAATAATTAGTGGCATTACAACCAGGCAAGGTGTCGCTACAACCAAATAAATCAGCGTATTATAGAGAACCTTCCAAAATACGCGATCGCCCCACAGGTCAGTATAGTTTTTCCAGCCAATAAAGTTAGGACTGCTAATAAAATCATAGTTCGTGAAGCTGAGGTAAAACGCTTGTAATACTGGGAAAAAGGTGGTTATTCCTAATAAAGCGATCGCAGGGAGCAGGAAAAGGTAGGGAGTCCACTGGAATTTTTTAAGCATAAACCTAGCTTCTAAATAGCGAAAACAAGTGCAGCTATGAGTGTTAGTTGCAGATCTTATCCTACAATCGCAGCTTGGTAGAATAAAGCTAAAGCAAGGACTGATCGGGTAAACATATGCGCGGTACGCTCATATCGGCAAGCAGGTGAAACTTGACCTTATGAAAAAGTCGTACCTTGCAACTCAAAGGATCTTGGTCAAGCCCTCTAACTCACTTCACCTATTAACCCAGATGAGCATAATTTTCATCTGTGTAATGCCTGTTAACGGGTTGCTATCGCTACCGCAGTTCCTATCATTGCAGTTCCCGACCCACGATTGAGAAAACGAATCACATAAGGGCTAGCGAACAGTTGCCTCGCACGATCGGCTGTCAGTGCATAAGTAACAAACACTACTGAGCGAATGCTTGCAATCGCAATCGCAATTTGGAGACATTCAAATACATTGAGCTTTTCAAGGTTGACTACAGTTGGTAACAGTGCTAAATAGAAACCCATGACGATAGGGTTTCCTAGGGTAATCGCAAATCCACTCAGAAATCGTTGTAGAGAGCTTTCATCCATTTTGAATGCAGAAATTTCACTCTGATGGGTTGGTGCATTCCAAAACCGATAGGCAAGATATAACAGATAGACTGCACCTGCGTATTTGATTGCTAAAAAGACACCATAAGATGTTTGAGCGATGAGGGCTAATCCGGTTGCCGCAAATGCAAACCAAACTAGGTCGCCCATAACGAAACCGGCTATAAAAGATGATATTCCTTTCGATCCTTGTGATAAAACGCGGGCAACCAATACTAAGCTACCAGGGCCAGGAGATGCTACAGAAACAAAATTAGCGCCACAGAAGAAAAAGAAGTTGGTAATAGTCACTTGGCTCTCCTACCGCTTAAGAATTTTTAATTGCTTCGCCCATCTTGGGAAGCATGTAAAATGACAAAATATGAGAAAGAGAGGAAGTCTTCACTAACGCCTATAACGCCTCTTAATCCAGCAACGCATTTCTGCTTCAAAATCGAAAGAAACCGATTTACCCGTCCATGAGTCGTATTCATACCAATGGATGTGACCGTAGCTATCTTTCTATCGCCATCCATTTATTTTCGGTTCTTCAGTTAGGTTTGATTAGTAATTCCTGTCGCAGCAGACAGCGGTGGTTTTGGTGAAGCGGGATTAGACGATACATTAGTCAAACTGCGATCGCAAGTTTAGGCGCTGCTTCAACCTGGGTGGTTCTGTTTGTGAAGTAGACTAATCCCCGATAGATTAATTTGTGGGATTCTACAGACTTGGGAACTTCATTAAGCTTCGCACTGGGATCGACCCGATAGGTAACTCCGCGATAAATCAGGTCATACGCTGGCCCAGGGTTACGTACCATTTGGAATGGTCGATCTGTGAACATAGAAGGATCGTAATCGTATGTATTACCGCGATAAATAAGTTGCATTTTTTCTTCTTGAGAGCATGAATGTTTTATGGATGAACTATTGAGTTATTGCGTTTTGAGGTTTCCCTCGCTTCGATATCCTTAAGATATTGGGAATAGATGGCTGTGCGCATCTAACAAATGTCATGTCGCAGTCGTTACATTTGTCATTAGCTTGTATTTGCCTTAAAAAATATATGTACAATGAAATTAATGTATGTTATTTTTGTTGTATGTTTTACAGGATGTAATGTATGCAAGTCAGATTGAGTGGAAATCCTAATCCCGACGAAGTTATTGGGCGTGATGCAGTCATTACGGAACTATGGCAGAGGTTGAAACAGGGCAGTGTAGTTATTACTGCCGAGCGACGGATGGGCAAGACCAGCGTTATTCAAAAGATGAATGCCCAGCAACCACCTGGATTTATCGGCGATTACCAAGATCTGGAGCAGATTAGTTCACCGGATGACTTAGTCAGACATATTTACAACAAGATCTGCGATGTGTTGAGTACTCAGCAGCAATTTAAGCAAAAACTGCAAAATTTGCTTAGGGATTGGGGAGGTGAAAAGTTTTTGTCGGTTGGTTTGCCACAGCCTAAAATAAGCTGGCAACAAAATTTACAGATAATTATGAAGGATCTATCAGCCCAGTTAGATCCAGAAGAAGTGTGGGTTTTCTTTTGGGATGAGTTGCCTTTAGCTGTGGAGAATATTCGGCGAGAATGTGGAGAATCCGCAGCGATGTCAGTACTGGACAATTTCCGAGCGATTCGTCAAACCTATCGCAATATTCGGATGGTTTACACTGGCTCGATTGGTCTGCATCATGCGATCGCTAAGTTGAGAGATGCAGGCTACAACAATGCCCCGATTAACGATATGTACCAGCTCAATCTGCCCCCTTTGGAAGATAGGGATGCTCTGGATTTAGTTCAACAGCTACTGATCGGTGAAAATATTGTGACTGCCAGTTTAAACGAAGTTAGCGCCGAAATTGTGAAAGCAGTGAATGGAATCCCTTTCTATATTCATCATGTGGTTGATCGCCTCAAGGGGAAATCTCGACCCGTAGAAGTCACTGATGTGATGGTGGTAATCTCGAAGAGTCTGGAGCAGGTTAATGTTTGGGATTTGGGCGACTATGAAGAGCGTATCCAAAAATATTATCTTGAGGGCAACTACAACTTGGCACTACAGGCTCTAGATACATTGGCATTTGCAGAGCGATCGCTATCTTTCGGGGATCTACTGAATTTGGTTAAACTTGAGATTCCTATTGCTGATAAAGAAGTTTTTCGCAAAGTGCTGAAGCTACTGGAGCAAGATCACTATATTGTCCGCGAGGTTGGCGGCGGCTACTATTTCCGTTTTCAGCTAATCAAAAAATACTGGCAAATCCAACGTTGTGGTTAGAACTATGCAACATTCTCTAGTATCCGTATTTACTCCCAGTTTGATGTCTGCGGAAGATTTAGAGCATATCTTTGTGCAGCGAGAACCGCTAGCGCAGGATTTGGTCAAGCGGATAGTGAATAGTACCAAGGGCAAGGGCAAGGAACATTCGCTGCTGATTGGAATGCGGGGAATGGGCAAGACTCATCTGGTGTCGTTGGTTTATTATCGGGTGAAATCGATGCCAGAACTGCAAGATAAGCTCTTGATTGCTTGGCTGCGAGAGGAGGAATGGGGAGTGGATTCTTGGTTGGATTTGGTGATGAGAATTTTGCGGGCGATCGCGGAAGATCGTAGCTCGGCAGATAGTGGAGTGGCGCAGGATTTGCTTGATCGCTTACGCAAAGGTGGCTTCGAGCGCGCCAAGGGATCGGCAACGCAGTTTTTGCGAGATTTGATTGGTAAAAGGACTTTGCTGTTGATTATCGAAAATATGGACGATCTGTTTCAGGGTTTGAAGGAAACTGGTCAGCAAGAGTTTCGGGCATTTTTGCAGGAGTATCGTTGTTGTACGGTATTGGCGACGACTCCGGCGATGTTTAGTGGTGTATCTAGTCGCAAAGAGCCTTTCTTTGGTTTTTTCCATAACTCCTATTTGGAGGCGATCGAGGTGAATGAGGCGGTGAAGATGTTGGGGCAGATTGCCAGTTTAAATACGGTGCGGGAAGATCGGCACGATTTGGCGATTTTTTTGCAGAGCGCGCAGGGACGGGCGCGGGTGCGGGCGGTGCATCATTTGGCGGGGGGGAATCCGCGTGTATATACTTTGTTCGCGCAGTTTATGACGCGGGAGTCGTTGGATGAATTGGTGGATGCTTTTATGAAGATGTTGGACGATCTAACTCCCTATTATCAATCGCGGATGAAGGATTTGTCGAATCAGCAGCGCAAGATTATGGAATTGTTGGTCGATCGCCGACAGGCGGTGATGGTAAAGGATATTGGCGATGCTTGTTTTATCGAGCAACGGGCGGTAGCGAGTCAGTTGCGGGAGTTGAAGAAGAAGGGTTATGTGGTGTCTAGTGAGGTGGGGCGGGAGTCACTATATGAGTTAAGTGAAGTGTTGATGCGGTTTTGTCTGGAGGTGAAGAAGTTTCGGGGGCGATGGGTGGAGTTGATTGTAGATTTTTTGAAGATTTGGTATCGACCCGAGCAGCGGCAGGGAATGTTAGAAAAATTTAGTGATAGTAAGTTGATAGCTCGTCATGATTTGGAACGAGCTTTTTTGAGTAATGACGATCTTGTCGGTGATATTTGTGTCAGGGAGTTTGAAAGATCGCTGAAAGAGCAAAATCGCACAACTGTTTTGCAGGTAGCGGAAGAACTACAGGCTCTTGGCATCATTACAGACAAAGAATACAAAGAATTTGTGACCTTAGTTAGGAAAGAAGAGTATGCTAAGGTTCTGAAATTGTTAGAAAGATCGAAGTCTAACAAGAATCAAGATCAGCAGCCAGTATCATATTTTGAGATATTTGTAGAAGGACTTCTGCATCAGATGGAAGAAAACTGGTTGGAGGCGATCGCATCCTATGACCGGGCTTTGGAAATCAAGCCTGATAAACATGAAGCTTGGGTTAATCGGGGGATTTCTCTACATAGATTGGGTAGATATGAGGAGGCGATCGCATCCTATGACCGGGCTTTGGAAATCAAGCCTGATAAACATGAAGCTTGGAATAATCGGGGAAATGCTCTGGCCTTCTTAGGCAGATATGAAGAGGCGATCGCATCCTATGAAAGGGCTGTAGACATCAAGCTAGATAAACATGAAGCTTGGTTTAATCGGGGAAATGCTCTGGCTATCTTAGGTAGATATGAAGAAGCATTTGATAGTTATGATAAAGCTATTGATATTAAGCCAGATGAGCCTCAATATCCTCATAATAAAGGTTGGGGCTATTTCAAGTTGGGCAGATATCCTGAATCGATTAATTGCTACGATCGAGCGATCGCTATCAAACCAGACCAATACAATTCTTGGCATGACAAAGGATTTGTACAGTTCTTTACCAGCGACTATCAAGCCGCCCTTGCTACTTGGCAACAAGCCTTTAACCTTCTTATCAACAATCCAGAAGTGTCACGACACTATGACATCTCAGGACTAATCCAAGAATTCATCGAAGCACTAATTCCACGATTCACCCAGCCCCCCATCCAACAAACCCTCCTTGTCCCTCTCTTGGAAATTTATAGAGAAGCTGAAGTCATCACCGAACTCGGAGCCGCCCTCGTCAACACCCTCCATCTAATCGTTGCCCCAACCATCAGCGACCACACCGCCGCCCAATGGTTAGAACTATGGCGCACCAGCAGCCTCGGCAGCGAGCCAGCCATGGAATTACCCCTGCGGTTAATGGGGACAGCGATCGCATACAAAAAAGACCCCAGCAAACGCCAGCGCCTCTGGCTCAACCTACCCAGCGAAGAGCGCCCCATCCTCGACCAAGCTTTGAAACTTTCTGCATAAAAGAGCCTTGCAATCAATTGCAGGCTCAATGCTTAAACCTGTTGAGACAGGTTGATTGGAATTAGGAAGCGTCAACACCCAGCGTTTGGACTTCGGTAATAGCCGCTTTTACCATGATGCCGATAACAGTCAAAGTACTCCCTGAATCTAAATCAGAGCGGATCGTCAATATATCGCTGGCAAGAAAATCAACCGAATTTCTAACCCCAGCAATTTTTGTGACCACCCCTTGAAAATCACTTCCCATTTGTTGACAAGCCGATTTCATTGCGTTGAATGAATTGATTTGAGCATTCAAGGAGCTAATCTGTCTCTCATAATCATTCACATCAGATTGCCATTTCAAATATAGCCCCAAGGCCACCGCCAGCCCAATCAGTCCAAGGGGACCCAATGCGATTAAATAATAGTATTTTTTCTTGGCGGCTTCTTCTTCACTTTGAGCATTGCCTAACAGACCTTTCAGCGCTGCCATCTGTGCGTTTAAACCAGATTCGATCGCAGCCAGTTGATCGAAATAACCGAACACCTGCGATGAGGTTGCATTGATTTGCCCCGATATTCCATCCACGCTAGATTTTAAAGCGATCGCTTCGTTCTGGATGTTTGCGATCGCCTCCTCAATCGTCGGTAATGGTTGATTGCCCGACACCATCGTTTCGATAGTATTCAACTGTGGAATTGCAATCTGCACAAAGCTACTGACGGCTTTTTGCATTGTCTGAATTTGCGATATCGTCGGTGAAATAACAGCCGATGACTCTGCCTGGATTGTCCGGGCTGTGGGTGGTAGACCAGAAAGAGCCGTGATTTGCTGCTCAGCAGCTACCAGATTTGCTACAGCTTGAGATAAAAAACCACTCATTTATCATACCTCCAAAATTTTTGTGGGAAATAAGCCACGAAGAACCTGATAGCTCTTCGTGGCTGCTTGCTAAGACACCTAAACTGCTACGCTTTGTTTAACTGCCACGCTTTGTTGAACTGCCGCGATGAGTGCTTCACCCACGGTCTGTCCTGGCTTTGCCACAACAACTGTTACGCCAGCCATCTGGCCCTTGATCGTGTTGATATCCGTAATCACGGTTTGCACCTCCGTATTGGCGGCGGTCAAGAAGATCGTGCGGATTTGTCCTGCATTCAGGATGCCGTTTTGCAAGTCGTTGATCATGCTTCCAAGATCGCTACTTAAAAATTCCCAGGCATTTTCCATTTCAGTGGCAGCATCAACCGCGCTTTTGACCTGATTCAAAAGACTTTGGTAACCGCTGCTGATCGATGTCGCCAGTTTGACTTCGGCTGTGAGCGTGGCTTCTTCGGTAAGAAGTTTAGCTTTTTGGTTGTTGAGGTTTGCCAGTGTGATGGATGAAGCCACCTCACCCCCAATGCCAGCAGCAACAATACCAATGCCGCCTACCACCGCCGGGGTTGTGGTTCCCGCCGTGACGAAATCGGCAATAGCACCAACAGCAATCAGGAAACTACCACCGATGATAGAAAGTCCGCTTGTAACTATACCCGCGATCGCACCATCGATTTTCCCCTGGATGGAACCCAACTCTTTGTCATCTGATGCAAGAACACCATTGTCTCCATTGACGGCGTTGTTGAGATCGCCGACAGTTTTCGCAAATGAGCCTGTATCTGTAGTCAGATTCCCATGTAGGTTTCGCAACGAAGTTACCACAGCATTGGCAGCGGTTTTATAGCTGACAGACTGGACTTGAAGCGCCGTCAAACTCTCGATCCATTGTGCCTCGGTCGATCCTTCAGGAAGTGTTGTTGCAACCGCATTATTAAGAGCGTAGTAATTACCAATGTTAGCGATGTTCTGAATGATATTAGGTTGAATGACATTCAGGTAATTATTTGCATGGGTCTGAGCGGTTGCTAGCCCAGTGTTGATCTCTGTTTGATACGCTGTTAGATGTGACTCACCCGAAAAATCGACGGTTGGTTGCTCATTAATGCTATTGGCATAAGTTTGAATGATCAGAGCCTGGGATGATTGCGCCTTGTTGGCAGCGTTGATACCTTTTGCGGCTTGTTTTGGATCGGACATCATATTCTCCTTTGTAAAATAAATGGTTTCAAATTGGCATGCACACTCCTACTCAAAGAAGCTAGAAAAATGAGTCAATGCCCACCTTGATTCTTCCTGCTAAAGCTCTGGTGATGGTCATATCCCATCTGTCAGCTTGTAAGTGTGCTTGAGAGAGGAATTCACTGTAGTTTGCCAGGTTGTCCAGCCCCACAAGGTTTAGGGTGATCTCGGCAACTATCCAACTAGCAAGCTTTAGAATCAGAACTTTCCAGTAAACTTTCATTTCCTTGACCTCCGCTTGCATCCTCTGTCATCTGCTAGACTAAAATTATCGAAAATGAGCAAGCGATCGCATCGCACAAATGTCATGTCCTTACCATTACATTTGTCATGATGATATTGATCGCAGCTTCTGAGCTTGCTTTTCCTAGCTATAACCAAAGGACTGGAGCTAGTTATGAACCTACTTTCTAGTAATCGAAAGATCCGAAGATGGCTTATCATGATTGTCTTAATTACTCTGACATTTCTAGTGGCAATTTTTTGGCAACGGCTCCAGACTCCACAAACCCTTGATCAACTTTCTCTAGAGCAGGTAGAAGTAGATCGAGTCAAAGAACCGATTCAACCCATCCCATTTCAGATCGCAGTGGATAGAAATAAGGTTCTCCTGGGAGAAAAACTATTTCAAGATGTACGCCTCTCGCGTAACAAACAGATTTCCTGCTCTAGTTGTCATAACCTCAGTACGGGTGGGGTAGATCGCCTCACCTATTCCATGGGGGTGAACGGATCGCGCGGAGAAGTCAATACTCCCACTGTATTGAATGTACGTTTCAACTTTCGTCTGAATTGGAATGGCAAGTATGAAAATTTGTCGGATCACCTCGATGCACTATTACTGAATCCTAAGGTGATGGACATGAAGTGGGAAGTATTGATTCCCGAGTTGCAAATGGTTCCAGATTACGTACGAGAATTTACAAAGCTGTACTCAGATGGAATAACACAGACCAATATCAAGGATGCGATCGCTACCTATCAGAAATCTCTTTACACACCTAATGCTCGCTTCGATCAATTTTTGCGCGGCAACAAACAGGCTCTGACAGCTTCAGAACAGGAGGGATACCGTCTTTTCAAAGCTTACGGATGCATAAGCTGCCATCAGGGAGTTAATGTAGGTGGCAATATGTTTTCACGCTTTGGTGCATTGGGTGACTATTTTGCTGATCGTGGCAATGTCACTAAAGCCGATCTTGGACTCTTCAATGTTACTCACGATCGCCTCGATCAGTTCATCTTTCGAGTGCCTAGTCTACGTAATGTGGCACTGACCCCACCCTATTTTCATGATGGGACGGCTAAATCGTTAGAGGAGGCGATCGCCATCATGGGCAAATATCAACTCGGTCGTTCTCTTGCTCAAAAGGAAACAAGCGCGATCGCGCAATTCTTACGCACCCTCACCGGAGAATATCAAGGGCAGGCACTATGAAATCGGCTTTCTACAAGAAGATTCTCGCCGCACATCAGATCCCTAAGGGATTCTCAAAGTTTGGTGGCTACGTGATCGTTGCAGGTGCACTAGTATTATCAATTTTTCTGTGGTTACAGGCCAAAGCAATTGATTTTGACCGACACAATCGTTATGCCGCTAATCTGCGTCGAATTCAAGAGATGGATGCCCGCATTAACCTGAATATCTTGCAGGCACAGGATGGCATCTTGACCTACTACGATCCAATTGTCAACGATCTAGCGGAGCTAAAAATGTTACAAGCCGATCTAAAGCTAATTCCTAGCTTTGTCGATCGGGTGGGTCGTGAGGAGCTAGACCAGTTGCTGCAATCCTACATCCAACTCTGGCAGGACAAGGAACGTAGTATTCAAAGGTTTCAATCCCAAAATGGGGTTCTGAGAAATTCTCTGGTCTACTTCCCAGTTGCGATCGCGAACCTGGCTGGTCATGAGACAAATGAACCGACCCTAGCTAACAATTTGAATGAACTGCTACGGCATATTTTGCTGTTTAACCTTACACACGAGACAGAGATTGTTCCTCAGATTAATCATAAAATTCAGCAACTTTTGGCAGCAAAGTACTCAGTTATCGATCGCAAAAATCTAGAGATGGCGATCGCCCATGCCAGAATCATCCTGAATAGAAGCCCCGAAGTCAATGACCTGGTCAAGACTATCGTGACAATGCCCACGGCCAGACAGGGTGATAACCTTGCTAAAGCTTACTATCATTCTTACCAAAAAGCCCTCGATCGTACCCATACCTATCGACTCTATCTTTATTTGCTATCCATTATTTTGTTGCTTGGTATTGCAGTCGCAATTATTCGCAGGCTGAGAGCCTATGCGTTAACCGCACAAGAAGCAGAGGAAAAATACCGCAATATTTTTGAGAACTCCATTGCAGGAATATTCCAGACTACACCCACTGGCACATATCTCAGTGTAAATCCCATGCTAGCAGTAATATACGGTTATGAGTCTAGTGTAGAACTAATCCAAAATTTAACTAATATCCAACATCAACTCTATGTTTTGCCTGAGCGACGTCGGGAGTTCATCGATCTGATGCAAGAAAAGGGAGTGGTGGTAGATTTTGAGTCTCAGGTTTACCGTCAAGATGGCTCAATCATCTGGATTTCGGAGAATGCTCGCTCAGTAAGCGATCGCAATGGCACATTACTCTACTACGAGGGATCGGTCACTGATATTTCAGCTCGCAAACAGGCAGAAATAGCTCTACAAGATTCTGAAGCGGAATTACGATTGTTATTTGCTGCTATGACCGATATCGTGATTATTTTTGATACTGAGGGGCGTTACTTAAAGTCGATTGGAACCCAACTGTCAAGACTTGACTATAGACCGGGAGTTAATCCCATTGGTAAAACAGTGCATGAAGTCTTACCCAAAGAGCTTGCTGAACTATTTATTAACGCAATTCGACAAGCACTGCTGCTGCGATCGCAAACAAGCAATCCCGAGGATATTCTCGCAGAAATCTCTTCTCAACCTGCTTCCGAACAACACAGTGTTAGTGTTGAATACAGCATACCTATTCACGGGCAAAAAACATGTTTCTCAGCTAGTGTTTCTCCTTTGTCAGAAAATACAGTGCTCTGGGCAGCTCGAAATATTAGCGATCGCAAACGACTAGAGGAAGAATTACAACAGAGCGAAAAGCAAATGCGGGCACTCCTGGATGCCATTCCCGATCGGATGTTTCGTCATCGCATAGACGGCACATATTTAGATTTCAAGGCAAAGCCTGAGGATCTGCATTTTCCAAGAGAGGTTTTGATTGGCGGTAAGCTAAGCGATTTGGCAATTCCTGAAGCTACTGTCCAAGGTCTATTAGAGCGGTTTCAACTAGCAGTTAATAGCGGTGAACTACAAACCTATGAACACGAACTGATGCGTTCAGATGGAACTCACTACTATGAAGCACGGATTGTGAAAAGTGGAATAGATGAAGTAGTTTGCATCGTGCGTGACATTACAGATCGCAGACAAACAGAGACTGCCCTCAAAAATGCTATGCAGGCTGCAGAAGTAGCAAACCAGGCTAAAAGCCAATTTCTCTCCAATATGAGCCATGAACTACGAACTCCCCTCAACGTCATCCTGGGATTTACTCAGTTACTAGCGCGAAGCAGTTCGCTCACCCCAAAACAACAGGGATATTTAGATACAATTATTCGCAGTGGTGAGCATCTATTAAAATTGATTAATGATGTACTAGAAATCTCTAAGATTGAAGCAGGTAGAATCACTCTCCACGAAGACAGTTTCGATCTCCATGCCCTACTAGATTGGCTACAAGAGATGTTACGGCTCAAGGCTGAGTCTAAAGGACTACAACTCATCTTCGATCTTGCTCCCGACTTGCCTCGTTATATTCGTGCTGATGAAAGCAAACTAAGCCAGATTTTGATGAACTTGCTCAGTAATGCCATCAAATTCACCCAGATTGGAAGCGTAATTCTACGTGCATACCCTTCTCATCCCCTCACCCTCCATTTTGAAATTGAAGATAGCGGCCCTGGAATTGCTTCTACTGAACTAGATAATCTCTTTGAGCCATTTGTTCAGACAGAAATAGGAATTAGCTCCCGCGAGGGTACGGGACTTGGCCTACCTATTAGTAGAGAATTTATCCGTTTAATGGGAGGGGAAATAGAGGTTGAAAGCAGATTGGGAGAAGGCACTATTTTTAGGTTTGACATCCAAATTGGTCAGATTGAAGCAGCTCAAATGCAAACTCAGGAACCGCATCGGCAAGTCATTGGCCTGGAAACCGAACAACCGCAATATCGCATTCTGGTTGCAGAAGACAAGTTGGAAAATCGTCAGTTACTAGTTGAGATACTCACACCAGTTGGATTTGAAGTGCGAGAAGCTAGTAATGGGAAAGAAGCTCTATCTCTTTGGAAAGACTGGGCTCCTCACCTGATTTGGATGGACATGCAAATGCCTGTGATGAATGGATATGAAGCAACTAGGCAAATCAAAGCAGCAATCGGCGAATCTAATGTTAGTCAAACTGTAGTGATTGCATTAACTGGAAGTGCTTTCGAGAAGGATCGCTTCGCTGCTTTAGCTGCGGGCTGTGATGACTTTGTGCGTAAGCCATTTCGGACTGAGACGATCTTTGAAAAGATAACCGAATATTTGGGGGCTCGCTACCTTTATGGTTCTTGGCATTTGGGAAGCAACAGCATTGACAATCCACCAGAACCCCAACTTCTAATGCCGCCAACTGCACTAAGAGAAGCTTTGGCGGCGATGCCGCTTGATTGGGTGGAAGAATTACACCAGGCTGCCAAGCGAGTGCATGCAAAACAAATCCTCAAACTGATCGCACAAATTCCTCAGGCTAATGCCCAGCTAGCGAACTCTTTGACTCATTTGGCAAACAACTTCTGCTTTGAGGAGATCATCTCATTAACTCAACAATAGTAGATAAAGTATAATGAGATATCTGCAAGTGAACAAAGCCCCAAAAGGCTTTTAGTACAATAAGCTACCACTGTTATTCATAGATATACTATACGCCTTAGTTCAGCCCTGTCGAGGGGAATCAATGAGCGTAGGATGTTCATGTATACCCTTCTAGCGGGTCTGATTGCCTCCCGAACCCACTACTAGATATGCTATATGTCGAGTAAATTTGGAGATCGTCGAGCTAGATTGCTTAATTCTGCTGCCGATTCGATACGCCTAGCATTAGATGAATGGGTATGAGTTAGCAAAAAACAACTGATGATATTGTTGCCAGGTCAGAGTTTGGGACAGGTTGAAGTTGGAGTCCTGCAATCTTCTGCGGCTACATAGCCAGATATGTAAGTGGCATATGCAAAATACATCTTGAGGTTTTTGCAGTTTAGACTACCATTATTCGCTAAAATTATTAGCGCTAAACTTTCATTGTAAATTTAGAGAATAGTTAAATGAGCGACACCCTTGCTAAAGTTCAGGACATAGTGGCATCGCAACTTGGCGTAGATGTTTCAGAAGTTAAGCCAGAAGCTAGTTTTGCCAACGATCTAGGTGCTGACTCCCTTGATACCGTAGAGCTAGTCATGGCACTCGAAGAAGAATTCGGTATCGAAATTCCCGATGAAGATGCGGAAGGAATTGCCACAGTCCAAAACGCCGTTGACTATATCGATAAGAAGGCTGTTGCATAATAAGCTATGAGCTTGTAGTTTTTGTTTGCTTGCAGCTAGCTGTCTGGCTGACTCAAAGACTCACAATCAACCATCGATCGCAAATAATCACAATGCAAACCTCTGAATCACTCTCCCGCGTAGTTATTACGGGCTTAGGTGCCATTACGCCCCTTGGCAATACCGTTGAAGAATATTGGCAAGGCTTAGTTGCAGGCAAAAATGGCATTAGCAATGTCACCTTATTTGATGCATCCAGGCACGAATGTCGGATCGCTGGAGAGGTGAGAGGTTTCGACCCGCATACCTACCTGGAACGCAAGGAAGCCAAGCGCATGGATCGCTTTGCTCAGTTTGCGGTTGCGGCAAGTCTCCAGGCACTAGAAAATGCCAAACTAGAGATTAGTCCCCTAAATGCCGATCAGATTGGCGTCCTGATTGGGACGGGAATTGGTGGTTTACAAGTTTTAGAAGATCAAGCTTTGATCTTGATGAATAAAGGCCCCGATCGCTGTAGCCCGTTCATGATTCCCATGATGATTGCCAACATGGCATCGGGTCTAACCGCAATTCGCACGGGGGCAAAAGGACCCAATTCCTGTACTGTCACTGCTTGTGCGGCTGGCTCTAATGCGATCGGCGATGCATTTCGGCTAGTGCAGCGCGGCTATGCCCAAGCCATGATCTGTGGTGGCACCGAGGCGGCAATTACGCCACTCAGCTTTGCTGGCTTTACGGCGGCCCGCGCTATGTCCACCCGCAATGACGATCCTGCCCATGCCTCACGCCCTTTTGATCGCGATCGCGATGGGTTTGTGATGGGTGAAGGTGCTGGCGTTTTAATTATTGAATCCCTGGAACACGCACAAACGCGCGGAGCCAATATCCTGGCGGAAATAGTCGGCTACGGTTGCACCTGTGACGCTTATCATATGACTTCACCCTCACCGGATGGTGAGGGAGCGGTGCGCGCGATGTCCCTAGCGCTCAAAGATGGCGGCATTACACCGGATCTGGTGAATTATATCAATGCCCACGGCACCAGTACTTCTGCGAATGACTCCACGGAAACCAAAGCGATCAAACAGGTGTTTGGCGAACATGCTTACAAACTGGCAGTTAGTTCCACTAAGTCTATGACTGGTCACCTACTGGGTGGTTCCGGTGGCATTGAAGCCGTAGCAACTGTCTTAGCCGTGGTGCGCGATCGCGCTCTGCCAACCATCAACCTGGTAAATCCAGATCCTGCCTGCGACCTGGATTACGTGCCGCATACATCACGTCCCATGCAGATCGATGTCGCGACCTCCAATTCTTTTGGCTTTGGTGGACATAACGTTACATTAGTTTTCAGAAAGTTTGCGGCTTGAAGGTTGCAGAAATTTAAGCAGCTAGCATGGTCAAAATAGACTCAACTGCATTAAGCGATAGCTAGCTGCATTTTGTTAAGCATTTTTCCTAATTAATTTTATTACTAAAATAATTGACAGAAACAAGACACAGCAAAATACTGACACAATAGTTTCTTGGATTTTTGGTGAAACAACCACGATGAATCCCTGATCTTTAATCAGAGCAGAGAAGCTTGATACACAAAACGGCATGAGATATAGCCTGAATGTCTGCCAATGATCTGTTTCCCCGATATTGCTAGAAGCAACACTTAATATCAGTCCTGTACCGATTACTACACTTATACCAACTGAATTAATCCATATCTTAGATGAAGAATCAAAATAGAAATAAACTACTAAAATGTACCAAATCAAATAGCACCAGAGAATCGCTTTATCTAATTTAATCTCATACAGATATCGAATTAACCATTTCATAAATCTAAAGTGCCTATTTTGCTTTCACCTAACTATTATTTATGTAGAGAAGCAAGTAGCAGCTTCTAAACAAAAATAGTCTTTAATAATGAGCTTGCCGGAAGCATCTCAATCTCTTCTTTCGTTTATATCTCACTTCGGCTTGCTATATAGAATCAATTTCTCGGGGGCTTTGGAGGCTATGGCTATGACTTCAGTGCCTCCCCAAAACAGCTATTATGCGTACAGAATTCAGACTGAAAATTTTAGGTGTTTGCATCTTTAGTAGATGGCGATTGCCCAAGTTTTAATATCGCCCTGACCCAACCCTGCAAAGATCTAATAATTTGGCACTATCAACAATTGCTCTACAACTTACAATTTACACATAACACCAGCTTTTGTGTGAGTCAGGCTCAACGGATTCTATGGCGATAGTAAAAATTCAGGGTGCGGAACATATTTATCGACTAACGCCCGTAACTGATGCGCCGTTTACAATTGTATTTCTGCACGGTTGGTTGCTCAGTCAAGCGTACTGGCAACCCCTGATCGACCATCTCAGATCTCAGTTTCAATGCCTTGCCTATGACCTGCGCGGATTTGGTCAGTCGCAGTTAGGCGATCGCCGCCAGTACAATCCCCTCAGCTATGCGCATGACCTCAAAGAGATCCTAGACTTGCTGGATATTCGTAAGGTCTGGTTAGTAGGACACTCGTTGGGCGGAGCGATCGCTCTGTGGGCAGCTAGTATACTTAGCGATCGGGTGTTGGGAGTAACGTGCCTTAATGCAGGTGGGGGAATCTACCTCAAGGAAGAATTTGAAAAATTCCGTAAAGCGGGCAGCATACTCTTGCGGTTACGACCGCACTGGCTACCTTATCTACCCACGATCGCGCAACAATTTGCTAGAGATAGCGTGAAGTTTCCACTGGCTAGGCATTGGGGTAAGCAGCGGGCGATTGACTTTGTCACAGCCAAATACGAAGCCGCCCAAGGAACTTTACTGGACTCTACCAGTGAAGTTGAAGTGCACATGCTGCCCCAGTTGGTAGCAAAGTTAGCACAGCCAGTATATTTCTTTGCAGGTGCGGACGATCGAATTATGGAACCCCAGTACGTGCGCCATCTGGCTAGCTTTCATTACTCCTTCAACGATGCGGGTGATAACGTATTTGAAATCCCGAATTGCGGGCATATGGGTATGCTCGAGCAAACAGAGCAGCTTAGTAAAATGCTACTGCAACAGTTGCCGTACAATCAGAAAGAACAGTTTAGCTAAGAATAATCGGCTATCAGCTATCAGCTATCAGCGATCGGCTAATAATTTAAGATCTGTCTGCTGAGCGCTAACTGCTAGAAGCTAATAAAAGTTATGAATATAGTGGAATTTTTCCAGCACAGAGCTGGCACATGGACTTCGACGCGTACAAGCCATCATTTGATTATTAAAAAGGCAGAAAGCGGCACATCCGAGATTCACCTTGAGATGTTACCAGTAAGCGATCTACAGGTAGTAGAGCTATGCGAACAGCACGGCTTTAGCTCCGATCTGGCATTATGTGCAGCCAAAGTTACCTGGGATGGTTCAATGGAGTGGGATAAGAAAGATGATACTACGGACAACCCCCACCAAGGTTTTACTATTTTTGTACCGATCGCTGATGGTGATGATATGTCACGGGGCAAGCTTCTCCGCCATCAAGGATATGCCGAAAAAGCTCCAGTAGTTGGGCGCTACGTCATGAGTTCGGACGATGTTCTTAGCCTGATTACTGAGTATGGCACTGTTTACTCCGAGGAAAAATTCTGGTTCCCCCGTCCTAATTTGTGCTTGCGTGCGGGTTTAACTATTGGCATGTCCAACGTGACTTCGTTTTGCACAGAAATCCGCAAACCTGTGCCAGCTAAGGCTAATACCGAAGCGACTCCAACGACTACAGATACTACCAATACTTAATTACTCAATCTGCAATGTATGGCGGTCGTCTCATCGCATCCTGGACGACATCATCATTTCTGGCATGGGTAGCGAAGGTGCAAACGGTGTTACCTTCTTACCCATGTAAACAACAGCCAAATTAGATCCGAAGATGTTTGACTTTACTGCTTCTGTCTTATTAACTTGAGCGAGAGTACGAGAACTACTAGTAGATCTTCTATTTAAAGTTGAGGGCGAACAGCTAGCGAGCAAGAGTACAAATGCAATTGATGCTAAATGTTTGAATTTCATGGCTTGATTTTCCCAGTATAAATAACTCCGTTGTGGAACTTGAACGCTCTGGCTATGCCGTCCAGTTGCCCACACTTGAAATGTAAGATGTGGATGTATAGCAAAATTTAGTTAACAAAATCTTGCTATACCAACATTTATACTGGTTTCGATCGGTGACTGATGTGACACAGATCTCACACTGCATGCGATCGCGATGCAAGACATATGGGAACAAATGAGCATCTGTAAGGATTTCGATCGTCAACTACTCTTGCGCTATTCTTCCCTCTTCATTATTTTCCCCTCTTGACCTTCTAGCTCAGCAATCCGCTTTTCTAGCTTGCGCAGCCTATGTAGCATCTCAGGAAGCTGGCGCTCAGCTACCACAATGCGCTTCCAGTCTTTTTCTGGTACGACTGGATAACCCATCATGCGCGCACCTGGCTCAACATAGCTAACAACGCCCGACTTGGCACCCAAAACTGCACCATCACCGATATCAGCATGATCGGCAATGCCCACCTGACCTGCTAACACCACATGATGGCCTAAATTCACACCTCCAGCCAAACCGACCTGAGATACTAAAATGCAATGGGGGCCGATCTTTGAACCATGTCCAATTTGCACGAGATTGTCGATCTTAGTGCCAACTGCAATTTCTGTCGTGCCAACGGAGGGACGGTCTATAGCGCTCAGACAACCGATTTCCACATTGTCAGCGATCGCAACATAACCTGACTGAGGAATTTTGTACCATGTACTATCGGGTTGGATCTCGTAACCAAAACCATCGCCACCAATCACCGTACTAGCATGAATGATGCAGTTATTCCCGATCTGGCTACCTTCGCGGATCGCGCAGTTAGCATGAATTGTGGTATCGCTGCCAACCTTAACATCAGTGTAGATGGTCGTGTTGGGGTAAATCGCCACGCGATCGCCCAAACAAACGCGATCGCCTATAACGACACCAGGAGCGATCGCTACGTCCTTACCGATTTGGACATCCTGACCGATAATGGCTGTGGGATGAATGCCTACAGGTATTTGGGGTGGCTGGTAAAAGAGGGCGATCGCTTTGGCAAAAGCTAAGCGTGGATTACTGGTGCGCAGGCAAGGCAAATGACAAGGTGTTTGCAAATCTAAGATCGCAGCGCTAGCTTGAGTGGACTGGAGTAGAGACAAGTATTTGGTGGAGCTTAAAAAAGTTAGTTCTCCGGTCTGGGCGCGATCGATCGATGCTACACCCATAATTTCAGGATCGCTGTCGTGTGTGTCTAGCTGACAATCGTTCAGGTGGGTAGCTAGTTGTGAAAGTTTCATATACCAAAACAACCTCGTTTTCACCCTTGAGTATAGAAGCTGTTTAGTTTGATTTACACATCTGCGCGATCGCTATAAGCGATCGCTTGCTCTTATTGGCGCATATTGGCACAAAGGTTAAGCTATAGGTTGAGAAATGGCTATTACCTAGTCTTGTATGGTATAGAAACAATAGGCTTAGATCCATAACTGGGCGTAATTTGCCACATAAAATTTGGAGAAAATTCTTGATGAGTTCCCCAGCTTCTTCACTTTCAGATTCACTGATGGAGATTGTCAGCAAAGCGAGCGATCTCCGCGTCGCTAATTCGCGCTTGCAGTTTCGACGCAAACTCGTAGAAGACTTGCTGGAATCGGTTCTACTAGAGGAATGCGGTCAGGAGCTAGTGGATCTACTACGCCAACTGCGATCGATGTGTTCGCCCGAGGGGCAGGCTCCAGAATATCCCGCCCAAGAAGTCCTAAAAGTCGTAGAAAGTCTCGACCTGCCCGAAGCAATTACAGCGGCGCGCGCCTTTGCTCTATATTTCCAATTGATCAATATTGTCGAGCAGCATCACGAACAAGAAGAAAAGCAACAGCACCGCGTCGACACGGTTAATGGTGAAGCTAAATACCCAGTGGGGACATTTCGTTGGTTATTTCCAGAACTAAAGCAGCAAAATGTGCCGCCCCGTTACGTCCAAAGGCTAATTGACAACCTCGATATCCAGTTAGTATTTACCGCCCACCCCACCGAAATTGTGCGGCATACAATCCGCGATAAGCAACGCAACCTGGCGCAACTACTCGGACAGCTAGATCGATTAGCAGATCCCTCGGCATCTGATGAAGCAGAAATAACATTTAGTTCGATTAACAGATGGGAAGCAGAGGCACTGCAACGACAATTGCAAGAAGAACTACGGCTATGGTGGTATACCGACGAGCTTAACCAGTCTAAGCCAACGGTTCTGGATGAGGCAGACTATACACTGCACTATTTCCAAGAAGTACTGTTCGACGCCATCCCCATGCTGTACGACAGACTCGAACAGGCACTAAAAGCGTCATTTCCCAGCCTGAACCCTCCACGCCCCAACTTTTGTCGCTTTGGTTCTTGGGTAGGTTCAGATCGCGATGGCAATCCATCGGTTACACCAGATGTAACTTGGCAAACTGCCTGCTATCAACGCAAGTTAGTTTTGGAGAAGTACATTAACTCAGTCTCCAAACTGAGCAGGTTGCTTTCTTTATCACAAAGTTTAACAGATGTCTCCCAGGACTTGCTAAATTCCCTCGGTCGCGATCAAGCAGAAATGCCAGAGCTTTATGAGACTCACTCAGTGAAGTTTCGCCAAGAACCCTATCGTCTCAAGCTAGCCTATATTCGCCAGCGCTTGCAAAATACGCTCGAACGTAACGGTCAATTGCGTTCTACAAGCTGGAAGATCGCAGAACATGCTGCATCTGTACCTCAATTTAACTGGGAGCATGTTTCTTTTTATCGATCGCCTGCGGAGTTTTTAGCAGAATTAAAGCTGATTGAAAATAGCCTGCTCAGCACTCATCTTAATTGCAAAACCATGCGCGATCTGATTCGTCAGGTTGAGGTATATGGGTTTCATTTAGCCCATCTTGATATCCGCCAAGAAAGTGGCCAGCATAGCAGTGCGATCGCCGAGATTGCCGAATATCTCAAACTGTTGCCAGCCTCCTACAACGACATGTCAGAAGAGGCGCGCGTGCAGTGGCTAGCCCGAGAGTTGCAAACTCGCCGCCCGATCGTACCGATGCACTTACCCTTCTCGGACAAGACTAATGAAACCATAGAAACCTTCCGTATGCTGGCTAAGTTACAGATGGAGTTTTCTCCTGACATCTGCCAGACCTACATCATCAGCATGAACCATAGCGTCAGTGACATGCTGGAAGTGCTACTACTAGCCAAAGAAGCGGGCTTATACGATCCGATTACGGGTATGGGCACACTATTTGTCGTTCCCTTATTTGAGACCGTCGAAGACCTCAGGCGAGCGCCTAGCGTCCTAGAGGAACTAGCAGAATTGCCCCTATATCGACGTTACTTAAACTGCCACAACAATTTGCAGGAAGTCATGTTGGGCTACTCGGATAGCAATAAAGATTCGGGCTTTTTGAGTAGTAATTGGGAAATTTACAAAGCCCAGCAGGCGCTACAGGCCACCGCCGAGAAATATGAACTTGAACTCAGAATCTTCCATGGGCGTGGCGGATCGGTGGGGCGGGGTGGTGGCCCCACCTACGAAGCGATTTTAGCTCAACCAGGACGTAGTATCAATGGTCGCATCAAGATTACTGAGCAGGGTGAGGTGCTAGCCTCCAAATACTCTTTGCCAGAGATCGCCCTGTATAACCTGGAAACGATCACTACAGCGGTAATTCAGTCTGGTCTTTTACCCAATAGTGCCGATACAGTTGACTGTTGGGTGGAAGCGATCGAAGATCTATCAGTGCGATCGCGTCAGGTCTACCGCCAACTGATCTACGAGCAGCCACAATTTGCTGACTTCTTCCATCAAGTAACACCGATCGAAGAAATTAGTAAACTCCAAATTAGCTCCCGACCAGCACGACGGGGAGGCAAGCGCGATTTAGGTAGCTTAAGAGCGATTCCGTGGGTATTTGGTTGGACTCAAAGCCGATTCCTCTTGCCTTCCTGGTATGGAGTAGGTGCTGCCCTTGATGGCTTCTTGCAGGAAAATCCCGAAGGGCATCTGACGCTGCTGCAATATCTCTACGCAAAGTGGCCTTTTTTCAGAACGGCTATATCCAGGGTAGAGATGACGCTAGCAAAAACTGACCTGCAAATTGCGCATCACTACGTGAGGGAGCTAACTGAGCCTTCATTTACTGAAACCTCCAACCAACTTTTCGATCAGATCGCGGATGAATATTATCGTACCTGTAGAGTTGTACTTCAAATAACCAGTCACCATCACTTACTGGATGGAGATCTAGACCTACAGCGCTCCGTACAGTTGCGCAATGGCTCGATTGTGCCGTTAGGTTTTATTCAAGCTTCCTTAGTGAAGCGCTTGCGTCAGTATGATAACGACTCGATCAATTTACGCTATCGCTACTCTAGAGGAGAATTGCTGCGTGGGGCATTGCTAACCGTTAATGGCATTGCCGCCGGCATGCGGAATACTGGCTAGTTTGAGCATTCTGCAAGGGCAGAGCTGCCCTGCTCCAACCTCAAGCAAAAACCGCTATAACTAGAATTAATAACTTATGTCCGCTGGCAATTATGCTACGATTCAGGGAGGATTGAGCGTGTGAGGAATATGAACCCCTATCGTAGTCAGCTTGACCCCATCCGGGTGGGAGTGGTTGGTGTTGGTAACATGGGACAACATCATGCCAGGGTTCTGAGTCTGCTTAAGGATGTAGATCTGGTTGGAGTTGCGGATCTCAATGTTGATCGCGGCCTTGATACAGCCAGCAAACTCCGCATCAGATTTTTTGAAGATTATCACGAGCTTTTACCGCTAGTTGATGCGGTTTGTATTGCCGTACCTACACGACTGCATTACGACGTTGGCATTACCTGTTTGCGCGCTGGCGTGCATGTATTGATTGAAAAACCGATCGCTGCCACGATCGCGGAAGCCGAATCACTGGTTAATACTGCGGCTGAGTGCAACCGAATTTTGCAAGTCGGACACATCGAGCGATTTAACCCAGCTTTCCAAGAATTAAGTAAGGTACTCAAGCACGAGCAGTTGCTGGCGATCGAAGCCGATCGCCTCAGCCCCTACTCGCAACGCGCGAATGACGTGTCCGTCGTGTTTGACCTGATGATTCATGATATTGATTTGTTACTAGAACTAGTGCCAGGCCAGGTGGTTCGCCTCAGTGCCCACGGTAATCAAGTCTCAGACTCTGGCTATTTGGACTACGTCACAGCAACGGTTGGCTTTGATAGTGGTGTGATTGCCACGTTGACAGCCAGTAAAGTAACTCATCGCAAGCAGAGACGCATAGTAGCTCACTGCAAAAACTCATTGACTGAGTCTGACTTTCTCAACAATGAAATCTTGATTCACCGCCAAACCACAGCTGACTATATGACGGAATATGGTCAGGTGCTCTACCGTCAAGATGGCCTAATCGAGAAAGTCTATACCAGCAATATCGAGCCGCTCAATGCTGAGTTAGAACATTTTGTGGCGTGCGTGCGTGGCGGGCAGCAGCCGTCTGTAGGTGGGATCCAGGCTTTACAGACCTTGCGTCTGGCTAGTCTGATCGAGCAAACGGCTCTTGATGATAAGATTTGGCAAAGTTGCGACCTCAAGGTTCGTGAAGTCGTTACGGCTGGCAATCATGCCAAAAATACTTGGTGACGGTAGCAAATCTGAATTGTTCAACAGATACCATTACCCTAAAAGAGTTATACTCAAGGCGATGGCTTACTTTTGCAGTGGTTAGCTACTAGGTTTTTGGAAGCGTTATAAGATCGGAAGTCCAATAGCTTCAGATTCACTCTAACTATCCAAGAATTGCGATATGAGTAAGCTTTTAAGTCTCGATTCAGCATCATAAGCATTTGTGCAAGCACTTTCTTCCAATATCAGAGTTCTGGCAGTAATCAACGGTAAAGGCGGAGTTGGTAAGACTACTACGTCGGTTAATCTGGCTGCAGCATTTGCACAACAGAACAAAGTACTTTTGGTTGATGCTGACCCCCAGGGCTCAGCATCCTGGTGGGTTAAGCGTAGCTCTAATGGCATCGGCTTTGATATAGCTCAAGAAAACGATCCAAAACTACTAGCTAAGTTATCTCAGGTGGATGGCTATGACCTGATCGTCGTCGATACACCGCCAGCTCTGCGCTCTAAAGCTTTAGCCGCTGTGGTAGCGATCGCTGACTATTTAGTTTTACCGACGCCACCAGCACCACTAGATCTAGCAGCTCTGATCGAGACGGTTAAGGATGTCGTACCTGCATCCGTAGCACATCGGGTACTGCTGACAAGGGTAGATCCACGCAGTTTAAATGAAGCTCTAGAAGCTCAAAATACCCTGATGGAAGTGGGTATTCCTGCGTGTCATGCCTTTGTCCGTGCTTACAAAGCACACGAACGCGCCGCTCTTGAGGGTAAAACAATTTTGCAATGGCGGGGTAAAAATGCCCGCGAAGCAGAAGCAGATTATCGGCGCGTTGCAGATGAATTACAACGAGACTGGACGTAAAAAAATGACTAAAAGAAGTTTGACTGATATGTTGCGCGCGGAAACACAAAAAGCCGCAACTGAAACCGAAACCAAGGCAGAAACAAACACGGCTAAATCAACTGAAACTAAAGCAGCGGCTACAAAAAAAACAATGCCCGATCAAGCTAAGGCTGCCACAACTAAGGTATCTACCGTTGCTCCAACCGCTACAGATTCATCACCAGGTTTGGAGGCTTTAGTAAATGAGTTGAAGATTGCTTTAGAGGAATCCCGCGATCGCGAAGCAGATCTCCAACAACAAGTAACCGACCTTCAGGCTGAATTGCAACTCAGTCAAGGTCAGAGCGAACAGTTAAAGGAATATCTAGATCAAGTAAATAAGCTCAAAGCCGAACTCGATCGCGTCAAAAAAGATAATCTACAACTCGCGGAAGCTAATATCAAGCTGACTGAAGCAGTAAAAGAAGCTAGTGCGATCGCGCCGAGTTCCCAGAGTCGTGCTCCGCTAGATATTAAACCTGCTAATCAAAATACCAATCAAGAAGCAGGACCTAAATTGACTGCTGCCCAAGAAAAAGCGGCGCATCTGACGCGCATCCTGCGTCGCCCTGTCGGCTCTAATAGGGCACTGAGCAAGGTTAGCGATAAGAATATTGGTTGGTTTGATTAATTCTGAGCATGTTCCGTTTCTGATTTTGCAGTTTCTTGGTACCTCCTCTCATAAATATTATTTTTTGTCCTAAATAACCTGCTGAATGTAGGCTACTTGGCAATTACTGCTTTTGTCACCTCGGCATGGTCTAGATCCTGACCGATCAATACTAGACGAGTTTGGCGTACTTCCGAGTCTTGCCAAGGGCGATCGTAGAAATAGTCAAAGCGTGAGCCCACGCCTTGCAAGACTAATCGCATGGATTTATGCGGTACAGCCACAAACCCTTTGATACGATAGATTTCCTGCTCGGCAACTAATTGCTCCAGCTTTGCAACCAATGCAGATGGCTCAAACTCTTGCTCTAAATCGAGATGGATAGAATTAATCCCATCGTCGTGCTCATGCTCTGCTTCCGTATCATGATGACTAGGACGGCTCTCTAGATTATCCTCAACTGCTGCATTGAATCCCAGTAGCAGATCGGGACTGACTTCTCCATCCCGACAAGAGATGATTTTTACGGATGCGTTCAGCTCTTGTTTGAGCCAATTTTGCACCTTTGACTGGGTAGCGAGATCGACGCGATCGACTTTCGTTAACAAGACTAGATCGGCACAGGCTAGCTGATCTTCAAATAGCTCTTCAATTGGCGTCTCGTGTTCCAAATTGGGATCGGACTGCCGTTGTGCTTCTAGAGCATCCAAATTAGTAGCAAATTGCCCGTTAGCTACCGCTTCGCAATCCACGACTGTCACGACACCATCTACCGTTGCGCCAGAGCGCACCGCAGGCCAGCGAAATGCTTGGATCAGTGGTTTGGGTAATGCCAGCCCAGATGTTTCAATTAGAATGCAATCGAGGCGATCGCGCCGCTTCAGTAACTCCTGCATTGTGGGGAGAAATTCTTCCTGTACTGTGCAGCACAGACAGCCGTTATTCAGCTCAATTATGTTATTGGTGATATTGCTGGCATCTTCGACATCATCATCATCGCAAACTTGGCAGGAGCGCAGCAGTTCGCCATCTATACCGATCTCACCAAATTCATTCACAACTACAGCAATGCGTCTGCCCTGATTATTTTGCAACATGTGGCGCACCAGAGTGGTTTTACCTGCGCCCAAAAAGCCAGTAACGATCGTAACGGGAATCTTATGCATGGGAAATTTTGATTAATAAATAACTATCGCGGGGTTCACTTGTATACAGGCTGATTTTTGCCGTTGTCCACCACCTGTACGGGCAGACAGCTAGGGCAGACAGCTAGGGCAGACAGGGCAGACCTAGCTGTTCCCGATCGCGCTGAGAGGAGGAATGCGGGCTAATACACCTTTTTTCAATGGTTCGGGGCGTTCGGCCCAGGGCAACAAACCATCATCGGCGTGATAATACTTACGGGCACAGTCCAGGATCGCGATCGCCGTTGTTATAAAAGTGTCTGGCTCGAAAGATAGATCGCCAAATAGGTAAGTATGTTTGCCTTCACCAGCGAATGCCACAGCACAGGCATGACTACAAGCACTCATGCATTCTACAGAACGTACTGGAAATTCATGGCATAGATCCCAGTCTTGATGCAGTTGTGATAGCTGCTCCAGCATAGCCTGACCGCCGCTTTTGCCGATGCGCTGACCTGACTTCCAAATGCTAGCGCAGCTCGTACAGACCAATAGAGAATGTTGATTTGACATACGGAAACTATCTGTACCTCGCAGATATGTATTTTCTTAATTTGCAATCAACTTGGCGGGCATTCTGACTTTTACAGTTGCGGGACAGTGTCGGATTTGCACCGTTCGCCTACGGCGTGCCGCAGGCATGCTTTCCCCATTACTTCTAGTGGCTGTTCCCCACCAGAACCAAATCAGCAATTGCACTTGTCAGTCTAGCAACTTTAGGTATGCAATTTTTGCTGATCTAGCGATCGCGAATTTAAGATTAAATCTGTAGCTTGCTGACTACTCAGTGGCTCGGCAAAAAAGTAACCCTGGCCGTAATCACAGCCCAGGCTATGCAAACAGGTGAGTTGATCGGCAGTTTCAACTCCTTCAGCTACAACAGTCATATCCAGGGCATGCCCTAAATTTAAAATTGCTTGCACGATTTCTGTAGTCTTTTGGTCTATACCAATTGAATGGATAAAAGAGCGGTCAATTTTTAAGCTTTGCACGGGAAAATGGTGCAAATAGCTAAGGGAAGAATAGCCAGTACCAAAGTCATCAATACTCAAATGAATCTGACGGAGTTGAAGTTGATTAGCGATCGCGATCGCGGTCTGGGCATTATCCATAATCGCACTCTCAGTAATCTCTAATTTCAATTGCTGAGGTAAAATTCCTGTTTCGATTAGCACTCGATCTAGCTCATCTAATAAGAGCGGGTGTGCAAATTGTCGTACAGAGAGATTAACGCTCATGATTAGATCCTTCACCCCCATCTGTTGCCAAGCCTGAAGTTGCTCGCAGGCCTGCCTTAGCACCAGTAAGCCAATCGGCACTATGAGGCCAGTTTCCTCGACACAAGAGATAAATTTCGCAGGAGAAACCATGCCCTTACTGGAATGCTGCCAACGAATCAAGGCCTCAAAACCACTAATCCTACCTGTGGTTAGATTGACAATTGGTTGGTAATGCAGGAGGAACTCCTGCTGCTCCACGGCTCGATGTAAATCGTTTTCTAGCTGCAACCTTTCTACAGCAGCCCTATGCATCGCGCGGTCAAAGACTTGTAAGCTACCCTGTCCCTGGGATTTAGCTTTACAGGCTGCCATATTTGCATCCTGTAAGGGATCTGATGAATTTTGATAATATGAACTCCCCAACACTATGCCAATACTGGCAGTCAGAAACAGATCGCATCCCTCAATTGTGAAATGTGTACTAAATGCTTGGAGAATCTGTTGGGCAATTTGGCTGGCCTCATCTAGATGATTAATTTCATCGAGAAAGTAGCAGAAATCATCTTCTCCCAAACGGGCTAGGTGACTACCCGGCCAGAAGTATTGGGACAAGCGATCGCTAATGGCGATTAAGAGTTTATCGCCAACCTCATATCCAAGCGAACCATTAATCAAATCGAAGCGATCGCAGTCCAAATATAGCAAGGCAAATTGATAATCAGGTTGGTTGCGACTGCGCTGCAAAGCTTTCTCAATCTCGCGTAGCAGAAACATCCGGCTGGGTAATTGTGTAAGATTATCATAGAGGAGCATGCGTTCCAATTGTGCAGTCCGTTGCTGTACGCGGTCCTCTAGAATACTGTTAAGTTCTGCTAGTTCCTGATTTGCCCCCTGGAGTTGCTGATTTAAGGATTGGATATCCTTATACTGCTTCTCTAACCTCAACATAGAACGAATTCTAGAGCGTAGCTCAATACCATTGACTGGTTTGCCAATAAAATCATCTGCCCCTGCTTCCAAACATTCGGAGAGATCTTCTTTGGTATTGAGGGCAGTCACCATAATCACAGGAATGTGCTGCCAACTAGGATTTGCCTTGATTTGACGACATACTTCCAGCCCATCCAAGCCTGGCATCATCACATCTAACAAGAGAGCATCAGGTTGATGTCCTGCTAGATAACTTAAGGCTTTATAGCCATTATCAACATAGATTAAATGATAGTTTGTCTGGGCGAGCAAGATTGCGATCGCATCGAAGTTAGTTGGCTCATCATCAACCACGAGTATCGATACCTGACTATCCTCCACAAATGATGCCCCCATTTATCCTTTTCTTTTTCTTAATCGGTAAGGAGTGCGTTGATATTGGCGATCCAAATGGCCATATTTATTGATGATACCCCTATCACTCAGAAAGTAGTCTATCCCCCATAAGTAGTTTGCAGCTTTGTCCTACCAAAGGTAAAGCACTCACTACAATCAATAGTGCAATCAATAGACCGATCGCGCCATCTGCCCACAGCCAATGCATTTGCCACACTGCTAAAGCTGCCAGTAATACTCCAACCGAGCTCAGCGCATCAGCGATGATATGCAAAAATGCCCCTTTGAGATTTAGATCGTCATGACTATGATCGTGTAGCAGTAATATATTGACGCTATTGACCGCTAGGCCGATCACCGCCACAATCAGCATGGGTAGGCTCAGGATCTCCGTTGCTGGTGTTTGCAGTTGCACAATTGCTTCTATAGCAATCCCACCCCCGATTACAAGCAGGCTCAGGCCATTAAATAAAGCAATTGCCGTTTCAACTCGTCGATCGTTACTCTTACTACGTTGCACAATCCATGCCCCCAGCAGCGCTAGCAGCAGCGCCAAGCAGTCAGCAAATAAGTGTCCAGCATCGGCCAGCAAAGCCATACTATGACTGTACGAACTGATTGCTAGTTCGATCGCAGAAAAACTCGCAACCAGCAAGAACACATAGGTCAACCGCCTGACTTTATGATTTGCGCGATCGCCTTCATCGCCTTCATCGCCTTCAACAGGTAATAGGTCATGATAATTGTGGTGGGAGTGGCCACAGTGGTCATGATGGACATGCTGATGTTGCTGCACTTAACGTATACTCCAGTTGCTTTTGCTGAGACTCGACTAATAGCCTTTAAGCCTTTTTCACCATACTTGCAATCTGGGCAAGTTGCCAAATTTCCCGCATCAAAGTTCGCCACGAACCTTTTGCCATTAAACTGGAATGTAGTTTTAGATAACATCCAATTGTAAATAGGTATTTTTACTCAAGTCTATTCGGTGATGTAGCTTAATGTGTGGTGAGTTCTATGAATAATATTCAAACCTGTCCTGTTTGTGGTGTTACAGTCTCTGGCTTAGTTGTACGCTTCTCAAATGGTTCTTCTGGTTCGCATGCGAGACTATTTGCTCGTGTCTGCCAGTATGCTAAGAAGACTGGATGCATCAACACAGATCCCGAAAAAATTGGGGAAATCAAGGCAGAGGATGGATATGGCCTTGACCCTATGCCTAAGGCGCTAGAATAACTACTTAGATTCGATCTAAGCAATGATTGGGTAGAAATGCTGACCATCCATTATCTAGCTGTACGCGACAGCTAACACTGATCACCTGTGAAACAGTACCGCAGAGATTAGCGTATTGTGGCCTGAGACTGTTGACGCGCACGCGATCGCCGATTTTAAATGCCGTTTCGTCCTCAATTAGGATGCCATTCTCACTTTTAGGTGGGTGTGATAATCTTTCTTGACGCCGATCGGGACGTTCGTGGAGGCGTTCGTTGGAGCGCGTAACGGGATGGAATGTCAGAGAAGCGGCTTTCTGCTTACCGATTGTATAGTTGTGCCCGCGAGTTTGAATTAGTTGGATGCGATCTACATCGAAGATAGCTAGGTAATGAGCTAATGTTTCAGGTTCCATCTCCATTGCATCAGCAATATCGCGAATCAGAACTGGGTAACTCCAAAAGTTTTCACCTATTTCTTCCTGAGCGATTTCCTGCCAGTTATCGAATAGCTTTTGGGCGAATTGGACTTTGGTAAGACTGAGTGAGGTGGCATGCGTCGTGGTTGCTGGCGACAACACCTCAGATTCGTCATTGTCGACTTCCTGTTGGATCTGCACCAATAATTCCTGAGCTTGGCGATCGCCCCGATCGCTCAGGCTATCCAGGTATGTCTGAATCTGTTTAAACAGTGCCTCGCTGATTGCAACTACCATAGTCTTTACCAAATCAACTACCTGAGGCGATCGGCAATTAAGCCAGCCCCATTTGCCAATTTCAGTTAATCTTGCTGTTTACTGGGGCGATTCCCTTTGGGATGCGTGCCGCCGCTTATTTCACTCGATTTACCCAGTCTGGCTGTGATTAACCTTACCGTAGTTTGTCCCCTGTTGGGTAGATAGGGTAAGTAAGAGTAACTAAAGTAAACAATTTTCCCGATCCTGGCTCAAATAAATATAGCAATGCAGTCCGATGTAGTTTGTGGTTTCTCTAAATGCGGAACGTGTCCACATTCCTCAATCCAGATCAGTTGCGAATTGGCAATCAACTGTTGAAATTTATGGGCGACCTCAGTACCTAAGATGCGATCGTGATCGCCCCACAAGATCAATGTTGGTTGCTGGATCTGTGCTAGCTGATCCCTAAAGGAACCATAGCCACCGCTTTTAGTGAATGTTTTGAGCGCGTTATGCCAACCAGGTAAATTTAGATGTAGTGAAGCACAGAGATTAGCATCGGCAGTCGCAAAACCTTTGTTGTAGTAGGCAGATCGACTGATTTGCTGCCTGACTTGGGGGCGGCGCAAAAAATCTACCGCTAGTTGGTCAAAGGGAGGAAACAAAAATTTACCGATCGCGGCGGTAGCTTGGTAGCCAGCCGTATCCAGAAGCACTAGTTTGCTGACAACTGTGGGGTAAGTTAGCGTCAAGTCAATAGCGGCGGCTCCACCCATAGAAGCTCCCACCAGAATTACGGGGCGCTGAATTAATTGCTGCCAAAAGCTATAGAGATGGGCTTTAATTGCGTCAGGACTATAGGGCACGCCTGGTAACCGCTCAGTAAAGCCAAAGCCTAGCAAATCGATCGCCCAAACCTCATGAGTTTCTGCTAACAGGGGAATCAGGCGGCGAAATTCCAGTACTGAGCTATCGAAGCCATGCAAAAGTAGTAAGGGGGGGCGATTGCCATTGTCAGCTTTTGCATTAGCCCGATCTACCTGCCCCTGCTTAACATAGGATGTGGCGATTGGGCGATTGCTCAGGGGAGTAGCGATTAGCACATGCTCAATCTGTGCCGCGAGGGATATTGATGCTGGCTCTGTTAACTGATTAATTTCAGTTGGCAGTAGATCGCTAGACATAGGATTTATGGGATTTATGTAGAATTTCTCAAGAAATCAAAATGGGGCATAGTAATGCTATGCCCCACTTTAATGTTGTTTGCGATCCAGTGTGATTAAGTGTAGCTAGCTACCAAAACCACCAGTTTCTGTAGCTTTACCAGGAGAATCAAGATCGAACAACATTTGTAGGGTTTGCATAGCGCGACGACGGGTTTCGATGTCCTGCTGCGCTCGCAGTTGTACCATCGGGTCGTGCAGGATCTTGTTGATAATCCCACGGGTTAGGTTCTCGATTACTTCTTGATGCCGCTCGGCAAACTCACTCCCCAATCTCGATAGGGCTTTCTCCATCTCCTGTTCGCGGATCACTTCCATTTTCTGCCGCAATTTACTGATCGTCGGTACGGTCTCCAGCGATCGCCACCACAACTCAAAATCCATCACCGAGTCTTCAAGCAGAATCTCTGCTTGCAAAGCCATCTGGCGGCGACTCTCCTGGTTGTTGGCAACTACAGCTTGCAGATCGTCAACGTTATAGGCTTTCACGGTGGCTAGCTCGTTCACATCAGAATGCACATTGCGCGGTACGGATATATCTACCAGCATAAGGCCAGGATGCTGGTGGGCAAATGGCTCTAGGTGAGTACGTGAAAGTAATATCTCGGTTGAAGCCGTACTGGTAAATACCAGGTCGGATACTTCTACACAGGAGTAAAAGTTGTCGAACGGATGGATCTGAAAATCTACTCCTTCAGCATTGGCACTAAACTCACCGATCAAGCTTTCAGCTCGATCCACAGAGCGATTAATAATGGAAATCTTAGTTGCGCCTTTGGATAAAAGATGCTTTACCAATAGGCGAGACATCTTACCTGCGCCCAAAATCGACACGCGTCGATCGGCTAAATTTTGCAGCTTTAGCTGAGCTAGTTCTACGGCGGCGGAACTGATCGAAACTGCGCCAGTACCAATGTCAGTTTTGGTACGCACGTCCTTCCCAGCTTTGAGCGCTTCCTTAAATAGCTGATTTAAGACACGGCCAGCACCGTTGTATTGTTGTGCTAAGCGATGGGTATTTTTAACTTGAGCTAAAATTTGGCCTTCACCTAATACTAGGCTATCAAGACCTGCTGATACGCGCATCAGGTGAGTGACCGCATCTTGACGCAGCAAAATGAACAAATAGCGACGGAGGAACTGTAAAGGTAATTGACTAAATTCTGATAAAAATTGCAGGATTTCCCTAATACCACTTTCAGCCTCACGGGTGACAACGTAAAGCTCCATACGGTTGCACGTACTTAAAATCGCCGCTTCATCAATGCTGGGATAGCTGGTCAATTGAGCAATCGCCGCTTCTACTCTAGCTTCTGGGATGCTAAGTTTTTCTCTCACTTCCACAGTCGCCGTTTTGTGACTCAAGCCGACAACAGCAATATTCATACTTGGTTTAAATAAAGTTGTTTTTATAGGGGGTAGGAACTTTGCGATCGATCGCCGGCCATCTGTAATCTCTGTAATTTCTGATTACATCTAAATTGCAAATGACCGATGACCCATCCAGCAAAAAATTAATATAGATTAACCGTGCGGGGTTTATCGCCAGTCATGTGAATTGTGTCAACAAATCTGGCTGTTTTAGATTGGCTAGAAATGACTAAAGATTCAGTACGCGCGCCACCATTAAAGAAACGCACTCCCTCCATCAAAGTACCAGTGGTGATACCGCTAGCTGCGAATAAAACCTCTTTACCAGATGCTAGCTCATTGGCAGCATAGACTTTATCAGGATCTGTAATCCCCATTGACTTCAAGCGATCGATATTACCTTCTCTGCTTTCGCCAATCAAACCAGTCTTAACCACCGCCGGATCGTAGATCAGCTGTCCTTGGAAGTGTCCGCCCATGCAGCGCAAGGCTGCTGCCGAAATCACACCCTCTGGTGCTGCCCCAATCCCCATCAGAGCATGAATATTTGTGCCACCAAATGCGCAGGAAATCGCAGCGGAAACATCACCATCGCTAATGAGCCTGACTCTGGCTCCAGCGGCACGAATTTCGGCGATCAATTCCTTGTGGCGATCGCGATCCATCACCACTACTACCAACTCTTCAATTGCCCGATCTAGACAATCAGACAGGATTTTGAGGTTCTCGGTGGCAGATTTGCGAATATCAACATGGCCAGCCGCTGCTGGGGGAGCCGCCAGCTTATTCATATAAAAGTCGGGTGCGGCAAATAAACCACCTTTTTCAGAAATTGCTAGCACTGCCATCGAACCATTTTGGCCGTAGGCCACCAGGTTTGTGCCTTCACATGGGTCGACAGCAATATCGATTTCTTGTAGTTCGTCAATTGTGCACAGGTCAGATGCATTGGGTTGAGTGCAGATACCTACCTCTTCGCCGATGTATAGCATAGGTGCATCATCGCGCTCCCCCTCGCCAATCACAATTCTGCCACGCATGTGAATTTTGTTCATGCGCTCACGCATCGCTTCTACTGCCACTTGATCGGCAATATTTTTCTCTCCTTTACCCATCCAGCGCGCTGATGCGATCGCTGCTTGCTCTACGACCTCGATAATCTCAAGGCTGATTGTATTGTCCATGCGTAGCGTCCTCTTTTCTGATCGGTCTTATCTAGTATTTTTGATTGCCTATGGCTGTGACGGCACAACCTCAGCACTCTTTAGTTTACAAGCGAGACTACCCCTAAGGGTGATTTCGCAGGTGGCAAGAAATGTTAAGTTTTGATCGAGTAATACTTAAGCGCGCGGATGCAATGAGTCCCCTTTGGCTTTGCGCAAGACTTTCGCAATATTTTCGCTTCTTTGAGAAACAGCTATGATAGCCATAGCAGTGAGTAATTATTAAGCTAATTGCCGAATTAAGCATCAAGATCGCAACTCTTTTTAAGTATATTTACAATTAAGATCAAATTAAGAATAAAACTATGCCTCTAGAATCGCGCCTGGGTGTTGATGATTTACCTGATTCTCCCGAGGAGGCATGGGGTGTGTTCGGTGTGTTTGCCCCGAATGAGAATGTTGCCAGGCAAACTTACTTTGGTCTCTATGCTTTACAACATCGCGGCCAAGAATCTGCTGGTATTACCACTTTTACTCCAGGCGATCGTCGCTCCCATACCTACAAGGATATGGGGTTGGTATCACAGGTTTTTCACGAAAAAATTCTGGAGGAGTTACCTGGGGAAATAGCGATTGGACATACGCGCTATTCCACCACAGGTTCGAGCAAAATTAATAATGCACAGCCGATTGTAATTCCAACGCGCTTGGGAGACTTTGCACTGGCGCACAATGGCAACTTGGTTAACGCCACAGAGCTGCGAGCTGAGCTACTGGCACAGGGTCATACGCTGATATCGACAACTGACTCTGAAGGCATTGCCTTTGCTGTAGTTGAAGCAGTAAACCAAGGTAAGGACTGGATCGAGGGCATGATAGCGGCACTGCACCGTTGTCAGGGGGCATTCAGCTTGGTGATGGGTACACCCGAAGGTATTGCTGGGGCACGAGATGCTTCTGGGCTGCGCCCACTGGTAATTGGCCAGATGCCGGATAGTGGTAGCTACGTTTTAGCATCTGAAACCTGCGGCTTGGATATTATTGGTGCTGACTTCCTGCGCGATGTAGAGCCAGGCGAATTAGTTTGGATCGATGCTTCCGGCTTGAGTTCGCATCAGTGGCTAGCTCAGACTTCACCCAAGCTCTGTATATTTGAGATGATCTACTTTGCCCGCCCCGATAGTATTATGCACAGCGATAGTCTTTACAGCTACCGCAAACGCTTGGGGCACCTATTAGCAGAGGAATCAGCCGTCGATGCCGATATAGTAATTGGCGTACCGGATTCTGGTATACCTGCGGCGATCGGGTTTTCGCAAACTGCTGGCATACCCTATGCTGAGGGGCTGATCAAAAATCGCTATGTGGGGCGCACTTTTATTCAGCCTACGCAGGCAATGCGTGAATCTGGCATCAGGATGAAGTTAAATCCGTTACGCGATGTGCTACAAGATAAACGTGTAATTGTTATTGATGATTCGATCGTGCGAGGTACCACTAGTCGTAAAATGGTACAAGCACTGCGCGAGGCAGGAGCGAAGGAAGTACATATGCGTATTTCTTCTCCACCGGTAACCCATCCTTGCTTCTATGGTATAGATACGGATTCCCAAGATCATTTAATCGCCGCCACAAAATCTGTCAGCGCGATCGCTGAAATTATTGGCGTTGATTCGCTCGCTTATCTAAGTCGGGAAGCCATGCTGAAAGCGACAAATACAGATCCCAACCATTTCTGTACGGCTTGCTTTAACGGAGACTACCCGATTCCCATTCCCGATAAGCTCAAGCAATCGAAACTTATCCTTGAAAAACAGCACCATGACTAAAATACTGTTTCACTTGGCATTTCCTGTTACTGATATTCCCAGTACAAAGGCTTTTTATGTGGATGCCCTAGGTTGCCTAGCAGGGCGAGAGTCAGACAACTCAATAATTTTGAGTTTGTATGGACATCAACTGGTGGCCCATGTGGTGGATAGCCCACTGGACGAGCAGCCTGGCATCTATCCGCGCCACTTTGGGCTGGTGTTTCAATGTGAAAGTAGCTGGATTGCCTTGTTAGACAAAGTCCAGGAAAAGCGGCTCAAGTTTTATCAGGCTCCCAAGGTGCGGTTTGCAGATACTCCTCTAGAGCACCGTACGTTTTTCCTGGCTGACTACTCGGGTAATATTTTAGAGTTCAAATACTATCGCCAGGAGTCAGCTATCTTTGGTGAAACTACCTATAGTCAAATCGGTGATGTTGTTTCCTTTAGCAAAAATCACAAGCGTTTCGCACACAAAGAATAGTAATCCCATACAGACAGGGCAGACAGATAGGGCAGATCTATGTGTCTGCCCGTACATAATCTAAAAGCAATCCATATGCAATTGCCCATAATGTAGTGGCGTTTTCTCCTTGACTGCCCTAAACCGATCGCCTGAAATTCAGGAAGTATTCCCTTCCTTAAGTTTCTTGCGCAGCAGTTGTAGTTGTTTTTTGCGCTGGCGTTGGCGTGCCGATCCGCCTTTACCTTTGTCATTTCTTCCCTCAGAGCGAGGGGATTCCCATCTTTTGAGTCTTTGAGTCATAGATTTAATTATATCAATTTCTAAATTGATGCACCGCCCACCATTACCATCTCACCTGTCGGTTGTTGCGTTCTCTGTGAGGGTTCGATCGTAATTGCGACCTTAACCATATCTGATAGAAATCGATCTAATGGAATTTGCAGAAATACTTTCCCCTGAGCGTCAGGTACGATCTCGGCGCAGTCAATTTTTTGACCATTTGACATTGCCCATAGGCGATAAACCTTTCCCTTGGGCAGGGGAGCCAGGTTTTGAATTACTAACATGGCAGTCTGGCTGCTGGGTGCGATCGTGATGCTGCCTGAAGCGGTAGGTGTTGCACCCATACCCTTGAGTGACAGTAAGCGATTATCCGGTTGGCGTAAAAGCGCTACGGCATCGCGATATCTTGCTAAATCAGATCGCGCACTTGCCAGTTCCTGGCGTAAACGATAGCTGTCTAACCCCAGTCCAACCGTAACAATTGCCACTACACTGCCTAGAATTGCTAGCCAAATCTTGGCATATGGCCAAGGTTGCCGACGCAGTTGGGGAATTTCGGTCGCGGCGCTACGTATCTCCTTGGGCAGCGCATCACTACTCACATGTTCCACTTGCGCCTGGGTTTGTGCTAAAAGCCTGGAACGGAGGGATGGAGATGGTGAAGCTTCTGGCAACGCCAAGGGCAATAACGATAGAGTTTCTTGAAGCGAAGTCACCTCAGTTAATAATTCGGGATGGGATGTCAATAGCTCGTTAACCTCAGCTACTTCTTCTGGGGTCAGATTGCCCAAAACATAACCTGCTAAAAGTTCCTCCATATTTATTCCACCAAGTCCTTCAAAATGTGTCTAAGCTTCAATAATCCTTGGCGCGATCGCGTTTTCACCGTACCTAATGGAATATCCAAATTTTGAGAAATCTCTGACTGACTATGACCATCGTAGTATGCCATCTCTAAAATCTGACGTTGGTTATCTGGTAGTGTTGAGAGCGCATCCTTAACTCGACTAGAGACTTCCATCGAAGCAGCATTTTCCATTGGAGTTCTAAGGCTAATAATCGGATCGATGCGGCTCCATTTTTGCAAAAACTGCTGTTGCGATCGCACTTTGCGCAGGCGATCGATTGCTCTCGTCCGCGTAATTGTGAGCAGAAAAGTAGACATTGAACCCCGTTTTGGATCGTAAGCAACAGTGCGATTGAGCAACATAAAAACTTCCTGAGTGAGGTCTTCAGCTTCTTGAGGGTTGCGGAGAATGCGCAGTCCTAAGCGGTATACCAATTCGCCATAGCGATCGTAGAGAATTGCCATGCCATAGCTCTCCCCATCACGCAAGGCTTGGAACACCTCAGCATCAGTTTGTTTGGATAGAGTCATTGCACCATCGGTAGCTAGTATCATTTTACGCAACCCAGCGAATACCCGCAATGAAGTAGTCCATGCCTTCTGCGATCGCAATGGCAACACCTAAAATGGATAAGAATATACTTTTCATAACTCCACCCCTATGCTCTGCTGTTTGGTATACGAGCCGAGTGCCAAAATGGATTGGAGCTTAACGAAATTTCTGCTTCCCGCAAACGAATCAAAACTTATAAACCTTCTAGTCTGTCCATCTCGGCGATCGCGAATTCAGTCATGCCAGAGATAACGCTAGTTAACAAAGGTTAAAATCAACATGGAGTTTTGCAAGACTTAGTTAAAGCAAAGCTACTGTTTGATTATTTTGACCTGCAAATATATGCCTGTTTTGTCGCCCGATCTACAAAGAAAGCTAGCTGAACCACTTAAAATAGGTGACTTTGAGATTAATAGTCGCGTGTTGCAGTCACCTTTGTCTGGCGTTACGGATATGGTGTTTCGTCGTCTTGTGCGTCGCTACGCTCCACAGTCGATGCTATATACCGAGATGGTGAATGCCACCGGACTGCAATATATGAAGGAACTACCCAAGATTATGGAGGTAGATCGCGCCGAAACGCCAATTAGCATTCAATTATTTGACTGTCGCCCTGACTTTTTGGCAGAGGCCGCCCGCATGGCGGTTAACGAAGGAGCCGATACAGTTGATATTAATATGGGTTGCCCAGTTAACAAAATCACCAAAAATGGCGGGGGATCGTCCTTATTACGGCAGCCAGAGGTAGCTGAGGCAATTGTGCGCTCCGTAGTTAATGCCGTTAACGTTCCCGTCACGGTGAAAACCCGCATCGGTTGGAGTGAAAGCGAGATTAATATCCTAGACTTTGCTCGACGCATGGAGGCAGCGGGCGCACAGATGATTACCGTGCATGGTCGTACCCGCGCTCAGGGTTACAATGGCCCTGCCAAGTGGGAATGGATCCGCCGCGTTAAAGAAGTAATGTCAATTCCGGTGATCGCCAATGGGGATATCTTTTCGGTGGAAGCCGCGATCGCTTGCTTAGAAACTACGGGAGCAGATGGTGTGATGTGCTCGCGTGGTACCCTGGGTTATCCCTTCCTGGTTGGCGAAATCGATTATTTCCTCAAAACCGGATCGATCAAGCCCAAACCTTCGGCGATCGAACGACTACAGGTAGCTCGCATCCATTTAGTCGATCTATATGCGTATAAAGGCGATCGCGGTATTCGCCAGGCACGCAAGCATATGACCTGGTATGCCAAAGGCTTTGCGGGTGCATCAGCCTTGCGGGGCAAGCTTTGCTTAGTTGAGAACCTGCAACAGGGGCTGGAGTTGCTAGATGCCACGATCGCTCAGCTAGAGAATCGTGCAGAAGAGCTAGAGGCCAGTGAAGCAGATTTACTCATGCCAGTGCCAATCTAGTCGCAATATTCTGTGATATCGTCACTTTGATCTAGCAACTAACCCACAACTCATGAAAAACTTAGATTCGACCAAGCGCAATTTTGTATGGTTGCTGGTTGCAATGTTGCTGGGAGCCGGAACCTACACAGCTTGGTGGATTAGTTCGCCAAAAACATCGACAAATAATACTTCTATTCCTTCGACCACTGCGGGATCGAGTCTGTCGAACATTACCTTATCTGAGGTAGATAAGGATGGTAAACCGCTATGGGAAATTCAAGCTGGTCGAGCTGAATACAATCAGGATCGCCACATGGCCACGGTGTACAAAGTCAAAGGTAAGTTTTTTCGTAACGGTAAACCCACAATTGAAGCAGTGGGAGAACGGGGCACCGTAGATCAAGCCAAGCGTGAGATTACGATTGAGGGCAAAGTCAAGGCGATCGCGCTCAAAGATAAGATTACGCTAACAGTAGACCGCCTGGTATGGCTTGCTGATGGGGACTTGTTAACCGCCACCGGTAATGTGAAGGCGGAAAAACCTGCGGATAAGATCGCGATCGTGGGTAAAAAACTCACAGCTTACCCTAGTACTAACCGCTTCAAAATTGAAAAGGAGGTGGTAGCTACCGTCGCCAAGCCCCCATTGAGGTTGGAAAGCGCACTCATGATTTGGGATGCCAATTTGAATAAAGTGATTTCTGATGTTCCTTTCCGTGTGGTGCATTTGAAAGAGAAAGTCAGGATTAGGGCTGATAAAGGTGAGTGGAGCATCAAAGAGAACTTAGTAACCCTAGCCGGAAATGTTAAAGGTAGAGCTTTCGACCGCGATCTGGATATAATTGCGCCTGCTTTGGTTTGGGATATTAGCAAGCAAATAGTGAATCTGCCTACCACACTGCGTGTAGTGAGTATTACCCGTGGTGTAGAGTTGAATGCTAATCAAGGTAAGGTCGATCTAGGCAAACAGCAGATTAATCTCGATGGCAAAATCGAAGCTAGTTCTAAGGAGAATCAGGCAATTCTGACAGCGGATTCGGTGGAATGGAAAATTCCGGCGCAGACCATAACAGTTCAGGGCAATGTTAACTACCGCCAAACCCAGAAGAATGTTAACGTCACCGGCGATCGCGCTGTTGCGAATATAGCTGAGCAAACCGTCCAGATCACAGGCAGTGATGTTGTAACTGAAATCACACCATAAGCTATAATCTTTAAGCCTTGCTTCTAGCTGAGCTAGGAGCCTTTATGTCCATAAGGAAATTCCATCAATGCGTTCATACGAAACAATGTACATCCTCCGTGCCGATCTAGGTGATACGGAGATCGAAAGCGCGATCGCGAAATACCAGACTTTTCTGCAAGACCAGGGAGCTGAGTCGATCCAAATCCAACACCGTGGCAAGCGCCGCCTTGCCTATGAAATCAAAAAGCACCGTGACGGTGTCTACGTGCAAATGAACTACAATGCCAAACCTGGCACAATCGAATTAATGGAACGCTCCATGCGTCTGAGTGATGAAGTAATTCGTTATATGACTTTGGTCGTGCAGCCAGAGGAAATAGTAGAAGCTGTTGCCGATGATGATACAGAGGTTGAGGCTGAGGCTGCATCGGCATAACCCAGTAGCAATTCACTTTAGCTCATTCTCTAGATCAGAATTAGCCTGTAGAACTACGGGCTAATTCTTTGGTAGTGTTACAAACCTGTTGATAATCAATAATCAATAAAGAACCCCTGTAGTTGCCCTTGCCAAGGGGGACAGCGATCGCCAAGGGACAGTGGCAACAAATTCAGAACACTGTGTATGGTCGTAGGTGAGTGGGAATTCACTACAATAGTAATGTTAAGTTATTTTACGGCTATGTACCTGACTTGGTTAGACAGCAATTCCTGGTTAATTGAAATGGGAGGGTACAATATCCTTCTCGATCCATGGCTAGTGGGAACTTTAGTATTTGGCAATATGACCTGGCTCTTTCAAGGGGAACGCCGCAAACCCAGAGACATCCCAGCCAATATTGACTTGATCCTATTATCCCAAGGTTTAGAAGATCACGCTCATCCGGCTACGCTCCAGCAACTCGATCGCCACATCCCGGTAGTGGCATCACCTAATGCCGCAAAAGTGGTGAGCCAGTTAGGATATACGCAAGTCACAGCTTTAGCTCATGGTGAAACGTTTACACTTAGCGATCGCCTCGAAATTCGCGCCCTTCCTGGTTCGCCGATTGGACCCATGCTGGTGGAGAATGCTTATCTGCTCAAACAGCTAACTGACGGGAAGACCATGTATTACGAACCCCACGGATTTCACAGTCCCGACCTGCAAAAGTTCGCACCAGTGGATGTGGCAATTACACCGATCGTCGATCTTCGCATTCCCTTACTAGGGCCAGTCATTCAGGGACAGAAAACGGCGTTACAGCTAGCGCAATGGCTAAAACCTGGAGCGATCGTGCCTACCGCCGCTGGAGGTGATATCGAATTTAAAGGTGTATTGCTTTCTCTATTAAAAGCCTCAGGTAGTGCGGACGATTTGCGCGCATCTTTAGCTGCCAAACAGCTTACAACTAAAGTCATAGAACCCAATCCTGGTGAGAGATTTTCGGTTTAGTAACATTTCTTAAGATATGGATTTTGATGATTTCTGATTGAGTCGCAGATTATAGAATATGTAAGCTTGCCTAACATCACAATGGCTACTGAGTTATCTGCTCTGCGTGTCAACTTATCTCCCCAAGCTTCTGGCTTGACAAATCCAGTCCACATTACCAATGCTGACGATGGTAGCAACCGCCTGTTTGTGGTGGAGCAGGGGGGAAGCATTAGGGTTATTCAAAATGGGGAAGTCTTGCCAACCCCGTTCCTCAATATTTCAGATCGGATCGGTTCTGGTGGCGAGCAAGGCTTGCTCAGTATAGCTTTCCCACCCAACTACGCTAATAAAGGCTATTTCTATGTGGACTACACCGATATTAACGGCGACACCGTAGTAGCCCGCTATCGCCTTAGTGGTGACCGCAATCTGGCTGATCGCAATAGCGAAGAGGTAATCTTAAAAATTGAACAACCTTTTGATAATCACAATGGCGGGCAACTGGCTTTTGGTCCAGATGGCTACCTTTACATTGGTATGGGAGATGGGGGCGGTGCTAACGATCCCTTCGACTCGGCGCAAAATTCCAACTCGTTATTGGGAAAACTGCTCAGAATCGATGTGGAATCGGGAGTTTCCCCCTACGCTATTCCTAGCAGTAATCCCTTCTTGAGTGCGAACGACCCTAATAATCTCAATCGCGATGAGATTTGGGCGAGCGGTCTACGCAATCCCTGGCGTTTCTCCTTCGATCGCCTCACCGGAGATCTCTATATTGGCG
Organism: Rhizobium sp. Q54; assembly: GCA_943367755.1. Classification (GTDB taxonomy): domain Bacteria; phylum Cyanobacteriota; class Cyanobacteriia; order Pseudanabaenales; family Pseudanabaenaceae; genus PCC-6802. The sequence goes on from CALRKB020000006.1 coordinate 144,187, forward strand.
ATGTAGGCCAGAATACTTCAGAGGAAATTAACTTTCAGTCATTTGTCAGTAATGGTGGCGAAAATTACGGCTGGCCGATCTTTGAAGGTTCTAGACATTTCTCCAATCGCTCGAATGGAGATGCCACAAATTTGATGTTTCCAATTGCAGAATACGAACATGAGACGGCAAGCGCTTCCATAACTAGTGGATTTGTCTATCGCGGGCCAGATGAGAACATGGATGGGATCTATTTCTACGGAGATTTTGTGGACGGACGCCTCTGGGGACTAACACTCAATGGCTCGACATGGAAAAACAAACTCCTACTGGACACTCCCTATGGCATCTCTACGTTTGGAGAGGATGAAGCGGGTAACCTGTATCTAGCAGACTACTCTAGCGGCGATATTTTTCGCATTGAGAGGGCGTAAAGTGAGAGAGAAACTGAGAGAGTAAATGCAACCACAGACTAAATCATTCAAATTAGCACCTATAGGTAACTGGCTCGATAACGCCACCGTATCTGCCTGGCTATTTATGGCTCCAGCCCTGCTATTACTGGGTATATTTGTGCTCTACCCGATGTTGTACTTGGGCTACCTGAGTATTACTGGTGGTCATCTGACCCTGGCTGGCGTCAGATGGGTAGGGTTAAATAACTATATTAGACTGCTACTAAACCCCGAATTTTGGCAAATACTTGGAAATACCGCCTATTTTACACTGGCAACGGTGATTCCTAGCGTGATTTTGCCTTTAGGTTTGGCGAACCTGCTCGATCGCAGCTTTGTGGGTAGGGGTATCTTGCGATCGCTGTATTTCTTGCCATCGGTGGTATCGATTGTGGCAGCGGGGTTGGGTTGGCGCTGGTTATTTCAGCCCGATGGCGCAGTTGATAGTCTACTTGGCTGGAATCCTTCGCCTGCCTGGTTTAACAATCCAACCTTAGCCATGCTGGTCTTGATTTTACTGAGCATTTGGAAGCAGTTGGGTTTCAACATGGTGGTATTTCTAGCTGGCTTGCAGGCTATCCCTCAAAGCCGCTACGAAGCCGCCGAACTCGATGGGGCAAATGCCTGGCAAAAGTTTTGGCACATTACCTTGCCAGGGTTGCGCCCCACTACAGTATTTGTGATTATCTCCACGATAATTTTCACGTTCCGTGGCTTTGAGCAGGTATATGTGGTCACAGGTGGAGGTCCACTCAATGCCACCAATATTCTTGTCTATTACGTCTACGAACAAGCCTTTGGCTTATTTGATTTTGGCTATGCAGCAGCAGCAGCAATGGTGCTGTTGGCGATCGTGTTAGTGCTGGTTTACCTGCAACTGAAGGTATGGGAAGAGAAGACTTAGATATCGAACGCAGAGATCGGCATAGTTACCCGAAAAACGAGCTAATGCCCCTAGCTTTAGCTATAGGGATGAAAGCGATTTGCGACTTTAGTCGCCTACAAATGATATACTGCAAGGAACAGGAACGGTAATCAACCTGTTTAAAAACCGAGTTGCCGAAAGGCGTAACGCTGAACCTTGAAAATTGAATCTATGCGGTTCTACTGCATTTTTCTAGACTCCACCTCGCAGTAGATAAAAGATTCAGAGGAGCTAGACGAACAGTATTTGAGACATATTTTGTTTCAATTTCAAAAAGGACTCGCAGTAATGCGAATAGGGTAGGGCATACCCGAATTAACGCTTGGGGAGAATCCCACCTCTGGGCTAGGCACTGCAAGGTACTTAGTTTAAGTGGTTTCGTTGAACCAAGAATCCCCTAGCTTTAACAAACCCAGCGAAGCGAGGTTTGTGTAGCTATGGGGAGTGTCAATTGATATAGTAGCCAGAAACTCTCCACGAGCCGTCTTTTTCGTGCATAGGGGTAATGGTTTCTATGGCTGAAGACTTATTGGCAAACTGAGTGGTGTACTGAATGACGACATATTCGCCATCGGGAGCGCCAGGGAGTGTACGGGTAAATGTTGTTGACTTGACAGTACGAGATTTGAGCGCACCCAGAGGAGAACGGGCAGTTCGCAACGCTTTCTCAAAATCGGACTTGGTAATCGAAGCTTGCAGCAAGGCGGCAGCTGTATCCCAACTCAGTCCATACTTGCCTGTATCAGTTAGTGTAAGCCATGCCTTAGCCGCAGTCTGAGCCTTAGTAATGGCAACATTATTGTCTGCACGAGCAGGCAAAGCGGCGAGTGAAAAGACAGTAGCAAAGATAGCGATCGCAGTTCTCAAAATGGCTCTCCTGGGTAAATAGCAATTATTAAATGAGTTTTGGCAGTAGTTTCCTGCTTAAAATCCTAAACTGTTAAAATTTAATTTTACATGCTCTACAACAGCTAGCATCACCGTCGGCAGATAAGATTGAAACAAAGCCCAAGCTTGTCAATTCATCCGCTCCAATGATGTTATGCATGTCAAAGACCCATAAAAGCACAGCTAGTTTAGGGTCTAATGTTCTGGTTTAGATGGAAAACGTTCTCAGGATCGTACTGATTCTTAATCTGTACCAAGCGATCGTAGTTAGAGCCGTAAGCCGCTGCGACGCGATCGCCCTCCTCTGCGGTCATAAAGTTCACGTAGGCACCAGCCGATGCATAGGGAGCAGAAGCTTGGAAAAACTCACGTGCCCACGCAATGCCCATCTCATCTTGCGCTACATCATCCCATCGTCCATGCACGTTAATCACAAACTTCGCATCTCGATGATAATAGGCCATAGCATCTGCCGAGACGCGGTTGGATGCCCCTGCAATGAAGCCTATGAAGATTTCGCACTGGGGCGAAGGCAGTTTGCCTACGGATTCCACGATCGCATCCAGTGCGCCATCGTGTAACTCTGTGAAATTATGAGATTTCCAGTAGTTCCTGGCACCCTTTGTCAGTAAGGGATCGAATGCTTGCTGCCATGCTACGTAGGGCTGAGCACCGATGTGTTCGCCACAGACATCGCCAAAACTGCGTAGAGGTTCGATTAGTTTCTCACCCTCTGCAATATCGCCTGCATAAAAGACAGCCAGCACGATCACCTCTGTGCCATGCACGTTCTCCGGCAGAAAAGGCAGTGGTGGAGCTTTGCGAAGTACCACCCACACATTGAGTTCTTCGGGTGCCGATCGCGCAAATTCTCGATACTGTGTCAGCACCTGTTTGGCATGGCTAAACGGAAAAACGATCAATCCAGCCAATATTTCAGGACCTACAGGATGGAGAGCGAATTCGAACTCAGTGACGACACCAAAGTTACCGCCGCCGCCGCGAATCGCCCAGAAAAGATCGACATTTTCGGTTTCGCTCGTTCTGATCTTATTCCCATCTGCTGTGATGACTTCCGCAGAGACAAGATTGTCGATCGTCATGCCGTACTTGCGAGTCAACCAACCGAAGCCGCCACCCAGGGTAAGACCTGCGATACCAGTGGTTGAATTAATTCCCACGGGAGTCGCTAACCCATGTACCTGTGCTGCTCGATCGAAATCGGCAAGTGTGGCACCTGGTTCGACATAGGCATGCCTCTTCTGAGCATCAATGCGAACGTTCTTCATGGGTGAAAGATCGATCGTCACGCCGCGATCGCACAAAGCGTTCCCTGCGATGTTATGCCCACCGCCCCTGATTGATATTTCCAGTCCGTTCTCTCGCGCAAAGGCGATCGCGTGGGGAACGTCCGATGCTTCTGCACACTGCACGATAACAGCAGGTCTGCGATCAATTGTCGCATTCCATATCTGGCGAACTTCTTCATAACTCGGATCGTCAGGAAGCACCACCTGCCCCTTCACACTGGTCTTCAGCTTCCCAATGTTCTCATTCAGCAATGTTGTCATGATATTTCTCTCTACTATTTTAAATTGGTTTAAATTGGCCTGATTTTGCCTAATCCCGGATTTCTCATGCTATTGGCATCGCCAAACAGGAAAGAATCTTTGGCATAAAGAGCGGCACATAAAAATAACGACTGTTCGTGCTTTTATGTGTTACCTTGATTATCACGAACGGTCGTGCTATTGTCAAGTTATGAGTAACATTTCGTCATTAAAAACTAGTTCGGAAGGTAGCGAGCCTAGACGCTCGAAAGGTCAAACTAGTCGCGACACGATTCTGCTTACTGCGGCGAAGCTGGCAACAATCAAGGGGCTGAATGGCTTATCGCTTGGGACTCTAGCTGCTGAGGTTGGGATGAGCAAGAGTGGACTCTACGCACACTTTAAGGACAAAGAAGAACTGGCGTTAGCGACGATTGAAACGGCAGCCGTGATTTTTGATAGTGAAGTGCTTCAGCCTGCGATGCAAGCAAAAGCAGGAACTGAGCGACTTAAGGCAGTGGCTAATTCATTTCTTTCCCATCTCGAACGCAAAGTTTTTCCGGGGGGGTGTTTTTTTGCCGCAGTCGCTGCGGAACTCGACACAAACCCTGGTCCCGCGCGCGATCTAGTCGCTGAGGCGCTAGATAAGTGGCTTTCATTATTGAGGCAGTGCATTCTTGATGGACAGGCACTGGGAGAGATAGATATCAATGCAGAAGTCGATCAGGCGGTTTTTGAAATCGAGGCGATGCTTTCGGCGGCAAATTTCCTTTTTGTCATGACGGAAGACCCCATTCATCTGAAATACGCGCAAAGGGGGGTAGAGAATGTATTAGCACGACTTGCGGTTAGTACGGGGTCGAAGAAATAATTGCATTATCGATACTGGTGTGTTTGAGTGCCGTGCGGCAGAGCAGGGAGTTGCCAGTAAAGGCAAGCATGGCAAGGACGATCGGCACGATCGCGCGGGTCGGAGGCATGACTGTTGGACTACTGGACATCTGAAATATCTCGATCGCTCAGGAAACTAGAAAACGGCGATCGCGATCGTGGGCATCAGCGTCAACCGCTTCCGGCGGGAATTGTCCTGACATTGTTTTTTTGAATTGACTCCTTAAATCTTTCTGCATAGTACGCTGCTAGGGGATGTTATCCAGAAAGTTTCGGGGTATTACACCAAATTGGGTATGTTATCTAGAAACTTTCGGTATAATCACCCTATGTTGGGTAGATATACGGAAAGTTTCCGTATAATACCTAGTGGAGCGTCACAGTTTAATTTTAGGGTAGATGGAAGTCAACTTGCATCGAGCATCATCGATTTTCATTTGCCAATCAACTCCACGTTGGGTAGTGTTGACATCGGTTGACCAAGCAGCGGTTTCATTTCGTAACGTTTCGATA